>NZ_JAKZBV010000001.1:2400000-3088094 GCF_022539255.1 Sinomonas terrae | reverse complement strand
CCGCGAAGAGATCCGCAGCCACCGGCGCGCCTTCCTCGAATACTCCGATCCCGACAGTGTCATCGGCGACGGTTCCGGCAGCGATGATGCCCACGCCGAACCGACGGGCGATTCCGACCACGACTTCGCATCCCTTGCGGTCGCAGCGCGCGGCTGGGCCGGGACCGGCGCCGTCGTCGTCGCGGTCCTGGCCCTGGTGAGCTCAATCATCGCGCTCATCCCGCTCCTCAGCGCGCAGGCCGTCACGGGCGGAGGGCTCCTGCCAATCTCGACGGACCTCAGCGCGATCTGGCAGCACGCGACGTCGTGGTGGACCCAGCTCGGCGCGGGACAGCCCGGTCATGGCGACCCGTTCGACCTCATCCTCTGGGCGCTCGGCGTCCTCGGCATCGGGGACCCGAATCGCGCCGTCGCCTGGACCCTCGTGCTCGCCCCGGCGATCTCTGGCCTCGGCGGCTGGGCTTTCGCCTCCGCGCTCACTTCGCACCGTTGGCCGCGCGTGGCCGCCGGCCTCGTGTGGGCTGCGGCGCCCGCGCTCCAGGAGGCCGTTGCGCAAGGACGACTGGGCGCGGTCGTCTCATTCGTCTTCCTCCCTTGGGCTGCGCTCGGCGTGATCCGCTCCGTCGGAGCCGCGAGGGTCCGCGGAACGATCGGAGTCGCGAGGACTCCGCGGCCCGGCTCGGGAGGCGTCCCGTCCTGGACGGCTGCGGCCGCTGGGGGCCTCGCCCTCGCAGTCGTGACGGCTGGTTCGCCGAGCCTCCTCGCGCTCGCCATCGTCGTCGTCGTCCTCGCCACGGTCGCGCTGCGGAGCCGTGCCCGCTCGCTGTGGTTCATCCTTGCGCCTTCGGTGGTGCTGTTCCTCCCGGTCTGGGCCTCGGCGCCCGACGACCCGAGGGCATGGCTTGCCGACCCCGGAGTTCCCGCGGCGTACGGCGCCGCGGCGCCCTGGCAGCTCGTCCTCGGGCAGCCGGTGGCGTTCGATGCTTCGGCCGGTCTCGGAGGAGCAGGCTGGTTGCCTGCGGGGGTGCCTTGGGCCCTCCTTGACGCGCTACTCGTGGGCGTCCCCGTTCTGGCTGCTGCCGTGGCCGCCATCGTGGCCCTCCCGGGACGCCGCGGTGCGCTGGCCCGCTCGGCTGGTGCTGTCGCGGTTGCCGCGCTGGCGCTCGCGTGGGCGATCTCACGTCTGCCGGTAGCGGTTTCGGGCGACAGCCTCGTGCCGGCGTTCGCGGGTCCGGCGGTAGCGGCGGCCCTGTTGGCCCTGCTGGCCGCGGCCGTCGTTGGCGTGGACCGTGTGCTCGACGGTCGTGAGGCTGCGACGCAGTCCCGCGGACCAAGGTCTGCCGCAGCGAATCGCCTCCTCATCGCCGGGACTGTCGGTCTCGTCGCGGCGCTCATCATTTCCGTAGCCGGTCCGGCCCTCGGCCTCGCCCGTTGGGCCGCGGCTGGTATCGCTCCGGTTGCGGCACCCCAAGGAAGTCTCGGCAGCCCGCTTCAGATCGCACCGAGCCAAACGCGCACGCTCCCGGCGACCGCAAGCGATCTGGGGCTCGGAGCCGAACAGACGAAGACCCTTGTCCTCCGCAGTACTCCACAGGGCGGCTTTACTGCCGCGCTCATGCGCGGCGCGGGCACAACACTCGATGCGCTGACGGCTGTCGCCTCGTCGAGTCGGGTCACCGGGAATCTGGCCTCGCCGTCCATAGCGGCCGACGACGCCGCCGACTCGGCGATCCGCCGCGCCGTCGCGGTCGTCTCGAGTTCGTCGGGCGTGGACCCGCGGCCCGACCTCGACGCGCTCGGCGTGGGCTTCGTCGTGCTTCAGCAGCGCGACGCCGCCGATTCGGTCACAGCCTCCCAGATGGACGCCGTTCCCGGGCTCGTGGCCGTCGGCCAGACAGACGTCGGCTGGTTGTGGCGGGTGACGCCGTCCGGCCAGCAGGGAGCCAAGGACACCGCCATCGCCCATCGGGCGAGCATCGTCGACGTGAAGGGCAACCTGCTCGCCACCGTCGATGCCGGGCCGGAGGAGGTTCACGCCTCCGTGCCCGCAGGGCCCGAGGGGAGGCTCTTCGTCCTGGCCGAGCGCAGCGATTCCCACTGGTCCGCGTGGATGAATGGCCACAGGCTCACTTCGACGACCCAGGGGTGGGCTCAGGCGTTCACGCTTCCGGCCGCAGGCGGACAGGTTGAAGTCCGTTATGACCAGCCCGCTGCCTTGCCACTCGGCCTGCTCGCCGCCGTCGTCCTCATCCTCGCCGGGCTGACTGCCATCCCGACTCGCCCCGCACCACGCCGCCGGACGCACGGCTCGCAGGCGAGCGGGAGGGCGCGGGGCAGCGCCGGCAGCCGAGGAGCGATCACGGGGGCTCCCGCAAGCGAACCGGTGGGGGCCCCCGCAGACGAACCCGTAGGGGATCCGGCGCGGCAGCCCGCTACTGAGGCAGCCCGTCACCGAAACGCCCCGCGCGGCGAGTCAGGTCAAGCGGATTCGAGCCGCGATGAGACAGCAAGGGATACCAATGACGCGCGAGTCTAAGGCGAGCACAACGACCAAGCGCCGTTTGCGTCGCGCCCTCGGTGTGGCCGCCGGCGTCGTCGTTCTGGGCGCGGGAACGGGCCTCGTGGTCGCGGCCAGTTCCGTGCCGAACCCTGCAGCGCTGCGTCCGGGGACGCCCCCTTCGGTTGATGTTCCTGTGGGCCAGACTGTTGGCGTGTGTCCCGGCCCCGCCGAGCTGCTGCAGGGAACCCCCGTCCAGGGCGATCCGCAATTCAGCCCCGCGAGCACCACGGCATCAAGCCTGCTCACGGCGGCGGTGATGGGAGAGCCCTCGGGTGCACTCCCAGCGAGCTCGATCAACGGCGTCGACGGATCCGTCCTCCAGAAGGTCAGCGACTCGCAGAAGGCCAGCGCCACTCCGTCGGCCTCCGCCCCCGCGGTCGTCGCAAGCCGGGCGACGACTGGGCCCGCGCTCCTGACCGCCTCCGCCCTCGAAGACCGCCCATCCTCGGCCGCCGCGCTGTTCCGCTACAGCGCGACCGACGGCGACCTCCGCGGCCTCGCCGCCGGACCCTGCGCGTCGCCGTCGAACGACCTCTGGCTCGGCGGGGCGAGCACCCTCGTCGGCCGTACGTCGGTGCTTTACCTCACCAATCCGACGACGACGCCGGCGAGCGTCGACCTCGACTTCTACGGGGACCAGCCTCTCGGGCAGGCGCCAGCAGGCAGCCGGGGCATTCAGGTGCCGCCCGGGAGCACGAAATCGTTCGTGCTCGGAGGTTTCGAGCCCGGACAGCGCAATCTTTCGGTCCACGTCCGCAGCTCCGGCGGCCCCGTCGCGGCTGTTGTCCAGCAGAGCACTCTCCGGGGGCTCACCCCCGGTGGCGTGGACTTCCTCACTCCCGTCGCTGCGCCCTCGACGCGCGCGGTCGCGACCGGCGTCGAGCTTCAGGATCCCGCCGCCTCGAGCGCTCTCGCATCGCAGGATGGGTTCGACGATGCGACCGCGGCGCTCCAAGTGACAGTGCCAGGGGCGGCGAACGCCGTCGTCCAGATCCGCGTGTTCGGCCCGAACGGCCCAGTTACGCTGCCGTCGGGCGCGGTCTTCACAGCGAAGGCCGGATCCGTGACAGAGATCCCGCTCTCAGGCCTGCCCGCGGGCAAATACTCGATCTCGGCGGCCTCGGACGTCTCCTTCACGGCGAGCGTCCGGATGGTCAAGGGGACGAGCACGGCGGTTCCCCTGGACTTCGCCGTCTCAGGGGCCCAGCCTCGGCTTGGCAACGGGCATCTCGTCCCTGTGGGGGAGACGGGCCAACGCACGCTCGTCTTCGCCGTGCCCGACGGCAGGGCGAAGGTTTCGGCCACGCCCATCAGCGACGACGGAAAGCTGCATGCGCCGGTGACCCTCGATGTGGCGGGAGGCACGACGGCTACGCTCCAAGTGCCGGACACGGTCGACGGCGCGAAGACCGTCGCCTACTCGATCTCGTCGTCCGGAGATCCCGCCTACGGATCGTTGCTCCTCGAAGCAGATCAGGGCAACGGGATCTCGGTCGCGTCGATCCTGCCGCCCGCCGGCGGGCGTGAGACCATCCCGGTCACGCTCGGGTACTGATGCTGGGCTCGGTCCAGCTTCAGCAGTAGCGGAGGTATGAGCGGTAGCCGGGGTGTCAGCGGTAGCCGCGGTAGTACGGGTCGAGGGACTCGGGCTCGACGTTGAGGAGTGCGGCGGTGTACTCGACGACGACGTCGTGGACGAGATCCTGGGCCTCGCTCGGGGACGGCGCTTCTGTCTCGACGACGCGCCGGTAGATCGTGATGCGAGCTGGGCGGCCTTGGGCCGCCCGCGAGACGTTCCCCTGGGGGACGCGGCCGCCGTCACGGAGGATCTTCTCGAGTCCGGGCGGGATTTCCTCGACGACGTACTCGACGTTGTCGAGTTCGCTGCCGCGCAGCTCTTGGAGGCGATCCGCCGAATCGAGCACCCAATCCTCGAAACGTTCGCCGCGAGTGCGGCTTCCCGGCAGGATTGCGGGCATGATTTCGCCGCGCAGTCCGCGACCGTGCCGGTTGCGACGGCGTTCGCGGAATCCGCGGCGGCGGCCCGCGCCTTGTTCACCGGCTGGGGGGAGGGGGCGGATGCTCAGGCCCAAGGGCCCCTGCGTGGAACGATCCTGCATGTATCGACTGTAGTACCGCCCTCGAAGCCGCGCTAACCGTGCGCGAGGGCTCACCGCTGTACCCACCGCAGTACTCGCCGCAGTTCCACTGCTCACCGTGTGAGCAGGGATAGGCGCTTGGGCCGAGTCGCTCACGACACACACGCCGAGCGCAGAGTAGGGTACTGGCTGTGCGAGAAGTCCGCCATTGTTCCCGATCGGCCTGCCGCGAGTCCGCGGTCGCCACGTTGACGTATGTGTACGCGGATTCCACTGCCGTGCTGGGGCCGCTCGCCACGTTCGCCGAACCGCATACCTATGACCTTTGCGCCAAGCATGCGGACAAACTCACCGTGCCCCGCGGCTGGGAAGTCCTGAGGCTCGCGCTCCCCGCGCGGCAGCCGAGCCCCGACGACCTCCTTGCGCTGGCCGAGGCAGTGCGCGAGGCAGGCGAGGACGACGACGTGCCCGCCGAGGCGCCCCAACGCGCCAACCGCGAGGGCCGTGAAGGCCAGAGCATGCTGACGCCGCCCGCAGGCGTCGACTTGCCTTCCGGCGGCCGCCACCTGCGGATCCTCCCTGAGCTGTACTGAGCCACCTCCGTACTGAGCCACCTCCGTACTGGGCCACCTATAGTGGGCGGCCGCTATGGTGATCCACCGCGCCGGAACGAGCCCCTCGCCCGCGGTGCCGGTAGGCTTGGACCCATGCCGTACATCAGCTCTTCGATCCTCTCTGTGCTGCGCTGCCCCGTGACCGGCAGTGCCTTGGTCCAAGAGGGCGACGAACTCGTGGCTAGCGCAGCCGGACCCGATGGCGCCGTTCCGCGCTACCCGATTGAAGACGGTATCCCCGTGCTGCTTCCGCCGGCCGAGTCCGCGGAAGACTCAAGCGCCGGCGCTTGAACCGCCGACCCAAAGACCTTTCCTCTTCACCCCGCCACCTCCCGCCCTCAGGAGCTCCCGTGACCTTCGACTACCGCGTCGCCGATATCTCTCTGCACGAGGCCGGTCGCCATCAGATCCGCCTCGCCGAGCACGAGATGCCGGGACTCATGGCCCTGCGCGAGGAGTACGGGGAGTCGCAGCCGCTCAAGGGCGCTCGTATCGCGGGATCCCTGCACATGACCGTGCAGACGGCGGTGCTCATCGAGACGCTCATCGCCCTCGGAGCAGAGGTCCGCTGGGCCTCCTGCAACATCTTCTCGACGCAGGACGAGGCGGCGGCAGCGATCGTGGTGGGCACCGGAACTGCCGAGGACCCGCGCGGCGTCCCCGTCTTCGCCTGGAAGGGCGAGTCGCTCGAGGAGTACTGGTGGACGGCCGAGCAGATCCTGACGTGGCCGGGTGCCGACGAGAACCCCGAACTCGGGCCCAACATGATCCTCGACGACGGGGGCGACGCGACGCTCCTCGTCCACAAGGGTGTCGAATTCGAGGCGGCGGGCGGCGTCCCACAGGCCACGCCTGACGACCCAGAGGAATATCGGATCATCCTCGACGTGCTTCGGGCAGGTCAGGAGCGGGACCCGCAGAAGTGGACGCGCATCGCGAGCCAGCTCCAGGGAGTGACGGAGGAGACGACCACGGGCGTTCTCCGGCTGTACCAGCTCGCCGAGCAGGGCAAGCTCCTTTTCCCGGCGATCAACGTCAACGACTCCGTCACCAAGAGCAAGTTCGACAACAAGTACGGCATCCGCCACTCGCTTCCCGACGGCATCAACCGAGCGACGGACGTGCTGATCGGCGGCAAGGTCGCCGTCGTCTGCGGGTACGGCGACGTCGGCAAGGGTGCTGCCGAGGCGCTCCGCGGCCAGGGAGCTCGGGTCATCGTGACCGAAATCGACCCGATCTGCGCCCTCCAGGCCGCCATGGACGGCTACCAAGTCGCTCGGCTCGAGAGCGTCCTGAGCGAGGGGGACATCTTCATCACGACGACGGGCGGCAAGGACATCATCATGGCCGAGCACATGGCCGCGATGAAGGACAAGGCGATCGTCGGCAACGTGGGCCACTTCGACAACGAGATCGACATGGCCGGGCTCGCGAAGTGGCCAGGCGTCCGCAAGATCCAGATCAAGCCGCAGGTCCACGAGTGGGTCTTCCCGGCTGGGCCTGGACGGGACGACCAGCCCGGACAGAATGTCCAGCCCGGACAGAACAACGACGGCGGCCACAACGGCGGCGCGCGGGGCGAGCACTCGATCATCGTGCTGTCCGAGGGCCGTCTCCTCAACCTCGGCAACGCGACCGGTCACCCCTCGTTCGTCATGAGCAACTCGTTCGCCAATCAGACGATCGCCCAGATCGAGCTGTGGACGAAGCGTGCCCGGTCGGATGATGCGCAGGACGCCCCGCGGGAATACGAGAAGAAGGTCTACGTTCTCCCCAAGATCCTTGACGAGAAGGTGGCCCGCCTGCACCTCGCGGCCCTTGGGGTCGAGCTCACCGAGCTCTCGAAGGATCAGGCGGCGTATCTCGGTCTCGACGTGGCCGGGCCTTACAAGTCTGATCACTACCGCTACTGACTAACATGGGGCGTATGCGGGCCGATGGGGGCACTGCCGAGGAAGGCACTTCGGAACGAGTAAGTTCCGAATATGGCGCTGCCGAAAACGGGAGCGGGGACAGACCGGTAGAGGCCGCGCGGAGATGGCGGCTGGGCGGGAAGACGATCGCGATCCTTGCCGTCGTCGTCGCGCTCGTGATCGCCGGCGGCGCGTTCGCCGCTTTCAGCGCGCTCCAGCCGCCCTCGGTGGGCTCTGAAGCCGGTACGGCGCTTCGGAGCGAGCCGGGTGCCGTGTTCCCGGTGGTCCAGCCGGCATCGGCGGTGACCGCTCCCGCGTCAGACGCGACCGAAGTAAACCCCGCAGCCCCCGTCACGGTCACTGCCAAGAACGGCACTCTGGACAACGTGAGCCTGCGCTCCTCTACTGGCGACGATGTGGAGGGCGCCGTCGACTCCGGCCGCACGGTGTGGACGTCGAGCGGGGAGCTCAAGTTCAACGAGACGTACACGCTCAGCTATACGACGCTCGACGCCGCAGGGCGGACGACGACGTCGACCTCGACCTTCAAGACCGTCGCGACTGCGAACGAAGCCGACGCGGCGATGTACCCCCTCGACGGGATGAGCGTCGGCGTCGCGCAGCCGATCCAGCTCACGTTCAGCGAACCGGTCACGAACAAGAAGGCCGTGGAGAAGGCCATCACGATCACGTCCACCTCGGGCCAAACGGGGGCATTCCACTGGTTCAGCGACACCGTGGTCCGCTATCGTCCCGAACAGTACTGGGCGGCGCACAGCACCATCAGCGTCAAGATGGACCTCTTCGGCGTGGACCTCGGCAATGGGCAGATTGGGAACTTCACCAAGACGGACACGGTGCATATCGGCGACAAGCGCACCGCGGTCGCTGACGCTCAGGCTCACACCTTCACCGCCTACATCAACGATCAACCGGTCCACACGTGGCCAGCCACGCTCGGCGATACGCGTTTCCCGTCCGCGAAGGGCTTCCTCGTGCTCATGGAGAAGCAGCGCAAGGCCCATTTCGTCGCAGCATCCATCGGACTCAAGCCCGGTGATCCCGCCAATTACGGCGAGCTCGATGTCGAGTACGCGACTCGCCTGACCCCAAGCGGCGAATTCATCCATCAGGCCACCGACACGGCGATCCCTTACCTAGGAGTGACGAACGTCTCGCACGGCTGCATCGGCCTCGGCCCTGACGGCGCGTCCTGGGTCTTCAACAACATGACGACGGGCGACGTCGTCCAGATCGTCAATACCCAGGGCGACTTCGCGAACTTCGACGACGGCTTTGGCGACTGGAATATCCCCTGGTCCCAGTACGCGAATGGCTGAGGAAGAAACCACGCTCATTCCGGCCTGATTCCGAGCGGATAACGCTTCGGCCACAGGCAGGCCTACTTCAGGTCGGCGGCAGTCTCTACCCGCTACCGTGGGACAGAGGACTGACCATACCTCGGGTTCGCATGCGTCGCGGGCCCACCAAGCTGCGAGCGGATGATGCATGTGACGGAAGACAGGCGTGACCTGGAGCCGGAGGTGAACCTGGACGAATCCCAGGACACCGAAGAGCCGGCCTTCGACTGGATGCGTACCCCTGAACGTAGCCCAGAAGCTGAGAACCCTGCTGCCCGCGACGAAGCCTCAGGCGACAAATCTTCCAACCATGTGGGCGAGCATATGGGCGAGTCGGATGAGGCGCACGACGGCGGCGACGTGACCCGAACCAGCGGAACGGCCGCGGGCAACGGGCGTGTTCCGGAGACCACCGGGCACATGCCCGCGACCAACGGGCGGGTCCCCGCGGGTAATAGGCGCGTTCCCGAGAGCAACGGCCGCGTTCCTGAGAGCAACGGGCAAGTGCCTGCGGGTAACGGTCGCGTTCCCGAGAGCACCGGCCTACGCGACCGGCGTGAACTGCGCGAAGGCAGCCAGACACCCGCGGCTACCCGGGAGCCGGCAGCTGGCCCTGCGCTTGCTTCCACCTCGAACCTTCCCGAGTCGGACGTCCGCGAGTCGGACGTTCGCGAGTCCGGCCTTCCTGAATCTGACGTGCGTGAGTCTGGCCTTCCTGAATCTGACGTTCGTGAATCCGGCATCCGCGAGCCGTCCCCGACTTCGGCCCTCCAGATGCGACCGCCGGAGGACGAAGTCCGCCGTCGGGCTGCGCAGCGCGAAGCAGCCGCTCAGGCCAAGCCTGTCGCTCCGCGCGTGCTGCAGGTGCTCATGGCGATCTTCCTGCCGTTCCTGCTCCTCATTGCTGCCGTGCGCGTCATCGCCACGCCAGCGTTCCTGTGGCTCGAGTACTTCCGCCCGGGATTCCCTGGGGACGGCTACGGCTTCTCGGTCGACGATCGGCTCACGTACGGCTCGTACGCGGTGGACTACCTGTCCAACTTCGCTGGGCGGCGGTATCTCGGGGACCTTGTCCAGCGCTCGGGAGCCCCCCTGTTCACCGATGCCGAGGTCAGCCACATGGCGGACGTGAAGTCGGTCATCTTCATCGCCTACGCGGCGGGCCTCGTGCTGCTTGCGTTCTTCGTCGTCGCGTTCCTCGTCCTGCGGAAGCGGCCGGGTGCCTTCGGCCGCGGTCTGTTCGCCGGCGCGATCGTAACGTTTGTGATCGTGGTGGGCCTCGCCGTCCTTGCCTTCATGGGCTGGGAGCAGTTCTTCACCGACTTCCACCGCATCTTCTTCTCGCAGGGGAACTGGACCTTCCAGCTTTCCGACACCCTCATCAGGCTCTTCCCGGCGCAGTTCTGGATGGACTCCGCGATCGTGATCGGTGTGCTGACCCTCCTCGTGAGCTCGCTCATCATCATCTTCGCGTGGCCGATCAAGAGGAAGGACCCGGAGGCGCGGCCGGCTGCGGGGCGCGACGAGGCGCTCTCGGAGTAGAGCACGTCCTTACTTGTAAAGGGCCTCGATCTCGTCGCGGCACTCGATGAGGATGACCTCTCGCTTGAGCTTGAGTGAGGGGGTGAGGCTCCCTCCTTCGATGCTCGGCTCGATGCCGATGACGGAGAACTTGCGGATGCTCTCGGCCCGCGAGACGCGGGCATTGGCGGCGTCGATAGCGGCCTGCAGCTCGTGGAGCACCTCGGGGTCGGCAGCGGCGGCCTCTGCCTCGAGGGTCCGGCCGCGCTCGCGGCACCATGAGACGAGTCCGTCGCGGTCGAGGACGATGAGCGCTGCAACGAACGGCCGGCCCTCGCCGATCACGATCACATGCTCGACGAGAGGGCTCTCGCGGACGGCCTCCTCGAGCGGCTCGGGGGCTACGTTCTTGCCGCCGGCCGTCACGAGCACGTCCTTCTTGCGCCCGGTGATGGTGAGGAATCCGTCGTCGTCAAGGCGACCGAGGTCACCGGTGGGGAAGTAGCCCTCGTGAGCCTGAACGCCGGGCTGCTCGCTGTCTTCGCCGTCGGTCAACCCCTGATATCCCGCAAAGACGCCGATCCCGCGCACGAGGATCTCGCCGTCGTCGGCAATCTTGATGGACGTTCCAGGAACGGGCCGTCCCACCGTGCCGACCCGCACCGCGTCCGCAGTGTTGACCGTGCATGGCCCAGTCGTCTCGGTGAGTCCGTACCCTTCGAGCACCGGCACCCCGACGCCGCGGAAGAAATGGGCTAGCTGCGGGTTCAGCGGCCCGCCCCCGCTCACCGTGGTCTCGAGCGCGCCGCCGAACACAGAGCGTAGGCGCGAGTAGACGAGTCGGTCGAACACGGCGTGCTTGAGCCGGAGGCTGCGGCCAGGACCATCGCCACGGCCGGCGGCGGCGTCGTCGAGTGTCGCCGAGTATTCCCGGGCCACGGCCGCGGCACGCGCGAAGACGCCGGCCCTCCCAGAGCGGATTGCCTGCTCGCGCGCCGCGGCGTAGACCTTCTCGAAGATGCGCGGCACGCCGAGCAGAAACGTCGGCCGGAAGCTGCGCAGTGTCGAGAGCAGATCTGTCGGGCTGCTGTACGCGACGGTGACACCTGCCGCGAGGCATACAACCTGCACGGCGTGCGCGAGCACGTGGGCGAGCGGAAGGAACGTGACCATTCGCGGGTCGGGGGACCCGAGCAGGACGGGAAGGTGGGGGATGAGGTTGTCGGCGAGGTCCACGAAGTTCGCGTGGGTGATGATGCAGCCCTTCGGCCTGCCTGTCGTGCCGGAGGTGTAGACGATGGTGGCGGGAGCACGAAGCCCCGAGGCAACGCGGTGCCGTTCGAGTTCAGCGTCGCTCACACCTTGGCCCGGGCCGGCGAGGCTGTTGAGCGTTGCCCCGTCACCGTCCATGGCGAGCGACGTCACTTGGATGAAGCGTTCGGCAAGCTCCGCCGAACCCTCGATGACCCCGGACACCATCGGCACGAGCCCAGGGGCGGCGAAGATCCGGCGGGCTCCCGAGTCCCGCAGAATCCACTCGATCTGGGCGGGGGAATCGGTCTCGTAGACGGGGACGCTCACTCCGCCCGCGTACCACACGGCGAAATCGGCGAGGGTCCACTCGTAGCTGCTGGGAGCGAGGATCGCGACGCGGTCGCCGATACCAAGGCCTCCCGCAACGAGTCCTTTCGCGAGCCAGCGGACGTCCTCGAGGAACCCGCTCGCCGTGACGTGGCGCCACGACGTTCCGTCGCGCAGCGCGAAGACGGGGCGCTCGGGAGACGCGGCAGCGCGCTCGAGGAGGAGGTCGGTGACGTTCGCACTCTCCGCCCGCGCCGGCGCGAGCAGCGCAGCGGTGATCTCGGTGCGCCCTGCGGCATCCTTCGTTGAATGGTCCACAGAGCCCTGCCTTCCGTTCGCCTCGGTCATGCCTATTCTGCCCGCCTCATACCCAGCTCGGCATCCACATGTGCATCCGCCAATCGAGGTACGTGATGGTCTGCGCGGTCCAGATGGGCATGAAGTAGGCCGAGACGATCACGACCAGGACGAGGTAGACGCCGAGGCCCAGGAAGCCTGCCTGTCGTCGCCATGGCGGGTCTGTCGGCCTGCCCAGGATATGCCCGAGCACGTACGCGAGGACGAGGATGAAGAATGGCTCGAACGAGACCGCGTAGAACGTGAACATCGTGCGTTCCGGATACATGAACCACGGCAGGTAGCCTGCGGCGACACCGCACAGCGCCCCGCCCACGCGCCAGTCCCGACGGCCGACCCAGAGGAGGACGCCGATCGCAAGGGCTACGGTGCCGGCCCACCAGATGAGGGGGTTGCCGACGGAGAGGACGGCCGAGCTGCAGCGGTCCGCTCCGCAGCCGCTGGGCTCGACGTAGTAGAACGACGTCGGACGGCCTTGGACGAGCCAGCTCCACGGGCTGGCTGCGTAGGGGTGGGTTTCCGTGAGGGTTGTGTGGAAGGTGTAGGCCTCGAGGTGATAGTGCGCGAGCGAGCGCAGCGAAGCGGGCACCCACGACCACGTGGGGTCGGGATTGGCCTCAGCCCAGTGACGGAAATAGGCATCCGACGAGAGGAACCAACCGGTCCACGTCGAGAGATAGACGGCACCTCCGACGATCACAATGCTCACGAAGGCGAGCGGGGCGTCGCGGACGACGGCGGCCGGCAGCCACGCGCGGATTCCCGCCGTGCGGCGGGCGCTTGCATCCCACAGAACGGTGAGGAGGCCGAACGCGAGGACAAACGCGAGCGCCGACCACTTGACCCCGATGGCGCAGCCGATGCAAACCCCGGCCACGATGCGCCACCAGCGCACCCCGAGCCAAGGCCCAGCCGCGAGCGCCGTCGCGGGAATCCGCCCGTTCGGCAGCGCCGACGCCGCGAGTCTGCTCGCCAGCCGCCGTCGTCCGTCCTCGCGATCCTTAAGGAGAGCACAGAAGGCGGCGAGCAGCCAGAACGAGAGGAAGATGTCGAGGATGCCGATGCGCGACATCGTGATGTGGTGGCCGTCGACGGCGAGAAGGAGGCCAGCCGTGCCGGCGAGGACCGCCGAGCGGAACAGCTTGTACGCGGCCCAGGCGACAAGTGCGACTGAGAGCGTGCCGAACAGGGCCGAGGAGAAGCGCCAGCCGAACGAGCTCGAGGGGCCGAAGAGCCACATGCCGAGCGCGATCATCCACTTGCCCAAGGGCGGATGGACCACGTATTCGGGCGAGGACTGCATGCCGCTGAAGTTCCCCGTCACGAACAGGGAGTTGGCGTTGTCGCTCCAGTTCTTCTCGTAGCCGAAGTGGAGGTAGGAGTAGGCATCCTTGACGTAGTAGGTCTCGTCGAAGATGAGGGAATGCGGGGTGCCCAGATTCACGAAGCGGAGGGCACCGGCCAAGATCGCGCACGCGAGCGGGATCGCCCAGTAGAGCGTGCGCTCGAGGCGCGGCCAGTCGCGCCAGCGGTCGAGCGGGCCAAGGAGACGGTGACGCAGCTCCGCGGCAGTCTGGGCAGCGGGGGGCCTCGGGGCGACCCACCGGCGGCGGGTGTTCCAGCCGAGCTGCGGCTCGCGGGTGTCGGTGGCGGCGCTCATCCCGGCCCATGCTACCGGCGTAGTCTGAGCGGGTGCGTGAATCAGAGCCGGGCCGCGGTCGTGTGGTCCTCGCGGCGACCCCGATCGGCAATCTCGGCGACGCGAGCCGTCGGCTGGTCGAGCTCCTCGGCGAGGCGGACGTCATCGCCGCGGAGGACACGCGTAGGCTCCACCGCCTCGTCCAGGGCCTCGGCGTGCAGCCCGAGGGCCGGGTGCTGAGCTATCACGAGCACAACGAGGCGTCGAAGACCCCGGAGCTCCTCGACGAGGTGAGGGCGGGCCGGACCGTCTTGCTCGTGACGGACGCTGGGATGCCGAGCGTGTCCGACCCCGGGTATCGGCTCGTCGAGGCTGCGGTCGCGGAGGGGCTCACGGTCACCGCGGTGCCCGGACCGTCGGCGGTGCTCACGGCGCTTGCGCTCTCCGGGCTCCCTACCGACCGCTTCTGCTTCGAGGGGTTCCTGCCGCGGAAGACGGGGGAGCGGGCTGCGCGCCTTCTAGACCTGCGCGGCGAGCGCAGGACCATGGTGTTCTTCGAGGCTCCGCACCGCCTCCCAGTCATGCTCCGGGCTGTTGCGGACGCGTTCGGCGGCGACCGGCCCATGGCCGTGTGCCGGGAGCTGACGAAGACGTACGAGGAGGTCCTGCGCGGAACGGCAGGGGAGCTGGCTGCCTGGGCCGAGGCTGAGGAGGTGCGGGGTGAGATCGCCGTCGTCGTCGGCGGGGCGCCCGAAACCGAGCCGGCGAGCCCCGAGGAACTCGTGGAAGCGGTGAACCGACTTGTTGCCGACGGCGCCCGCCTCAAGGACGCGGTGGCGGCCGTCGCAGCCGACGCGCGCGCGAGCAAGCGCGAGCTCTACGCCGCTGTGCTCGCCAATCGGTGAACCCTCCCGACGCGATGGCCTCCCGCTGAACCCTCCCGTTGCGCTGGCCCCTCCCGTTGCGCCGTCACGTCCGCAGGGTCCTAACCCTGCGGACGTGACGGCGCAACGAAAAGCCCGGAATCCCGCGGTTCTCTCTTGTGCTTTCGTACAAGAGAAGCGCTTGGTTGTGGTGCAGTCATGCGTAGACTTTCACGGCTGCCAGCGCCTAGCGTTGAGATGAACCCAGGGACCCGACGGTGAGTCCCGCACGGCGAAAGGAGCCGAGATGTCTGACACTCTTGTTACTTCCGAACGCGAGGCCGAGCTCCTTGCGAAAGTTCCTACCGGCCTCCTCATCAACGGCGAGTGGCGTGACGCCACGGGCGGCAAGACTTTCGCCGTCGAGGATCCTGCGACGGGCAAGACCCTGCTCGAAATCGCCGACGCGACGAGCGAGGACGCCGTTGCGGCCCTCGACGCCGCCGACGCCGTCCAGGCCTCGTGGGCTCGCACAGCACCCCGTGAGCGCGCTGAGATCCTGCGCCGCGCGTTCGAGCTCGTGACCGAGCGCGCCGATGACTTCGCACTCCTCATGACGCTCGAGATGGGCAAGCCGCTCGCCGAGTCGCGTGGCGAGGTCACGTACGGCGCGGAGTTCCTACGCTGGTTCTCCGAGGAGGCCGTCCGCGATTACGGCCGCTACGTCACCACTCCCGAGGGCAAGAACAAGATCCTCGTCCAGCGCAAGCCCGTGGGCCCCTGCCTCCTGATCACCCCGTGGAACTTCCCGCTCGCCATGGCGACCCGCAAGATCGCCCCGGCTGTCGCTGCGGGCTGCACCATGGTCGTGAAGCCGGCGAAGTTCACGCCGCTCACGACCCAGCTCTTCGCCGCCGTCATGCAGGAAGCGGGACTGCCAGCGGGCGTCCTCAACGTTGTCTCGTCGTCGTCCGCCTCCGGTATTTCTGGCCCGCTCCTGAAGGACTCCCGCCTGCGGAAGATCTCGTTCACGGGCTCGACCCCGGTGGGGCGTCGCCTCATTGCGGACGCCGCCCAGAACGTCCTGCGCACGTCGATGGAGCTCGGCGGAAACGCCCCGTTCATCGTGTTCGAGGACGCTGATCTGGACAAGGCGGTCGAGGGTGCGATGGCTGCCAAGATGCGCAACATGGGCGAGGCCTGCACGGCCGCGAACCGCTTCCTCGTGCAGGAATCGGTCGCGGAGGAGTTCACGCGCAAGTTCTCCGAGGCGATGGCCGCTCTCAAGCCGGGCCGCGGCACGGAGTCGGATTCCAAGGTCGGCCCGCTCATCGACGGCGGGGCCCGCAAGGACGTCCACGCGCTCGTGACCGAGGCGGTCCAGTCCGGCGCCCGCGTCGCGACCGGTGGCGCACCCATCGAGGGTGACGGCTACTTCTACGCCCCCACCGTCCTCGCCGACGTCCCGAACGACGCCGACATCCTCAAGAACGAGATCTTCGGCCCGGTCGCCCCGATCACGACGTTCAAGACCGAGGAGGATGCCATCCGCCTCGCGAACGCGACCGAGTACGGTCTCGCCTCGTACCTCTACACTCGCGACTACGCGCGCATGTTCCGGGTCGCGGAGCAGATCGAGTACGGCATGGTCGGCTTCAACGCGGGCGTCATCTCCAACGCCGCCGCCCCGTTCGGCGGCGTCAAGCAGTCCGGCTTGGGCCGCGAGGGCGGCGCCGAGGGCATCGCGGAGTACACGACGACGCAGTACATCGGCATCGCGGATCCGTACGCGGGCTGACGAGCCGCTGGCGTCTGGGAGGGTGCGGAGAAACGAGCACAGCATCGCCGCCCCGTACGCGGGCTGACGAGCCGCTGGCGTCCGGGAGGGTGCGGAGAAACGAGCACAGCATCGCGGATCCGTACGCGGGCTGACGAGCCGCTGAGATAACCGTCTCCTTCTGGCATAACCGTCTCCTTCCGACATAACCGTCTCCCGCAGGCATAACCGTCGCTTCTAACCGACGGTTATGCCTCTGGGGGACGGTTATGCCGTTAAGGGCCGTCGACGTCTGGGTCCTCGACGTCTGGAACCCTCAACACCCGGAGCCCTCAACACCCGGAGCCCTCAACAACATGCCTACCGACGCTTGAGAAGCTTCGCGAGTCCGCCCCGGGCTGCTCGCGCTGCCCCTTCGACCGACCGCTGCAGCAATCGTCGGGTCTGCAGCGCTCGTCGGGTCCGGTGGCTTGTCCGGGCGAAGGCCGACGGCGGGAGGGCGGCTATGCGGGCGCGGGCGAGCGGGGAGCGGCTCGCCCGCCCAGCGCGAGCGACCGTTGCGAGCGCCTCTCGTGCCGCGGCGTCGTCCGGCTTGTAGCCCGGCCGACCGTACTCATGGCGCTCGTACTCCCGCGTAAGGGTCGCGAGCGCGCCCCTGAGGGGAGTGCTGGCTTGGGAACTACCCGCCTGGACACTGCCCGCCTGGACACTGCCCGCCTGGACACTGCCCGCCTGGACACTGCCCGCCTGGACACTGCCCGCCTGGACACTGCCCGCCTGGACACTGCCCGCCTGGACACTGCCCGCCTGGACACTGCCCGCCTGGACACTGGCCGCCTGGACACTGCCCGCCTGGACACTGCCCGCCTGGACACTGGCCGCCTGGACACTGCTCTCCGGGACACCGCTCGGCTCTGGGACACTGCTCGGCTGCGGGACACTGTGCCCGGGAGAGCCGCCGTCGTCGGCCTCCCATCGCTCGAGCCTCCTAGCATAGGTGCGCGGCGTGTCGGCAGGATCGGCGGGGAGGCCATGGTCCAGCCCGAGGGCCTCGAGTTCCTCCCAGATACCCTCGACGCCACGGGCCAGGCGCTTCCGTCGCTGGGTAGCCCGGATGGCTGCCGGGAGGATGAGGAGCCCCGCGAGGAGTGCCGCTCCGAGCGCGAGCCCGGCGATCTCGGTTCCGGTGGCTGCGGCCGAGGGCCGGCCTGTCGCGTGTGAGGGGGTAGCCGTCGGCGTGGGTGTTGCCGCCTTGGGAGCGGGTGCGGGCCGGACGGCATCGTTGGGGTTGTCGAGGTTCGTGCTGGTCCCGGCTGGCGTGTCCGTCTGCGCGTACGAGGGGACGGCGCCGCGGGACGGTGTGGGCTCGAACGGCACCCAACCGAGGCCTTGGAAGTAGAGCTGGGGCCACGCGTGCGCGTCGCGGGCGTCCACCTGGTACTCGGGCAGCGAGCCGAGCCCAGCGACCGCTACGCTTGCCCCCGTGGGGTGCCCGGGCGCAAAGCCCACGGCGATGCGGCTCGGAATTCCAACCAGGCGCGCCATCACGGCCATGGCGGCGGCGAAGTGGATGCAGTAGCCCGACTTCTTCTCGAGGAACTTCTCGAGGACGTCCATGCCGGTGCCGTCGTACCCCTGCTGCACCGGCGCCTGTTCGGAGTAGGTGAAGGTGCGCAGGTAGGCCTGGATGGCGAGCGCCTTCGCGTAGGGGGTCGTCGCACCCTTGGTGATCGTTTCCGCCGTCGTCCGCACGAGGCCGGGGACGTTGCTGGGGACGGCGGACGTCTCGAGCCCGATCCCGCGGGGCGCGGTACTGACGGCTGCGAGTTCTGCAGGGGTGAGGTTGGGAGCCACGGAGCGCACGACGTAGTTCTGGCCGAGGCTAGCGCCCGGGTCGCCCTTGATGCTGAGGCTGAGTGGATCCCATCCCATGCGCCCCTGCACTCCGGTGATCGAGACCGGCGCGTAGGGGACGGGGAGATAGGGGCTCGTGAAGTTGCCGGTCGAGATGACGGTGGTCGTCGTGACGAGCGGTGCGGTCTGGGCCGTCTCCGTGCTGATGGCGCTGAGATCGTATTGCCGTGCGTCGTCCCGGTTGTCCGGCCCCCAAGTGCTCCCTTCGAACGAGTCGACGGTGGTGGTCTGGAGGTAGACGGGCTGGGTCGAGTCCGTCGCGTAGCGGATGATCCCGACCCCCTGAGCACTTCGGAGGTCGTTTCCGAGGCTGATGAACGGATTGAGCCCCACGTTCTGTCCGAAGTACTTCAGCCTGGAACCCTCCGGGAACGAGCCGCTGTCGAAGCCCGGGATGAGGGCAGGCAGGACGAGGGCGCCGACGACGACGGCGGCCACGAGCGTGATGACGCGCGACGGCGAGACCGCGGCTCCGGCGGCCCGAGGCGGCCGGGAGCTGGGTCCTGAGCCCCACTCGCTGGAGACCACCTCCGCGCGTGCGAGGGCGAGCGCTGCAAGGTAAGCGGCGCCACCGACCGCGAAGCCCCAGCCCCCAGGGCCGTCCGACTTGAGGAGGGCCGGCACGGTGAGCACTGAGAGTGGCGCGACGCCGGCGATGGCCGGCATCCGGCACGAGACTCCGATCGCCTCGCCGATGAGGGCGGTGAGGCCGAGGGCCCCAGCGAGCAAGGCGACGATGCCGACGTTCGGGGACGCGGGGACCGCTTCGAAAGAGATGGTGTTCCACGCCTCGTCGAGGGCCTCGCGAGCGCCTTCCAGGGTTTGGGCTGTGGGGATGAACCCGAGCAGGGTGGTGTCGCGCAGGAACATGAAGCACATCGTGAGCGCCCACACGACAAGCCCCACAATAGAGGGCACGACGTGCGGCGCGCGCAGCAGCCGGGCGACCGCGATAGCGACTCCCGTGGCAAAGACGACCACGACGATCGGATACAGCCACGCCCAGCCCCGGAGCACGCCGTCGTACGAAATGGCGGCGCCCGCCACCGACACCGCGAGCAGAAGGCCGACGGCGGCCGGCCGCCAGGCGAGGAGGCGCCAGTCGGAGGGGCCCCAGTGGCGAGGTCGCCCCGGGGGACCCGCGGGGGCGGCGGATGTGGGCGGCGCTGGAGCACTCGTCACCATGGGAGGACCTCCCCTGTGAGGGCGAGCCAAGCGGCGTCGATTCGGGTTGACGGAGTCGCCTCGACCGCGAACCAGCCTGCCGCACGCAGGGCCTCGACGGCCCCTCGGCATGCGCCGGGGCGATCGGCGACGACGAGTGCGAGTGCGCGCTCGGACGCGGAACCGGCGGGCGCGAGGACGCGCGCGTCGTCGGCCGTTGTGCGCCCGAGGACGGCGACGATCGGGCCGCGCTGGCCGTGCGCCTCGAGGCGATCGAGGAGCAGGTCGCCGAAGCCTTCCCCTGCGCGCGGGGCTGCGCTGCCGTTCTCACGGCCTCGGGGAAGGATCGCCGCGAGGCCCTCGGCTACCGAGGCGAGGCCCGTACGGCCGGAATAGTCGGGGGCGTCGGGTTCGGACGACGACGGCGAGTGCGAGAGTGCGAGACTCCCGTCCGCATCGAGGAGGCGGAGCGAGTAGTCGAGGTCGGCGAGATGGGCGGCGATCGACATTGCCGCCGTGACGGCCCACTCGAACTCGGGAGGGCCGGGGGCCCACTCGTCCGCGGGAACAGCGCGCCCCGACGCAACGGGGAACGCGTCGCGCCGAAGGTCGAGGATGAGGGTCGCCTCAGGCGACGTGGCCGACTCCTCCTGGCGGACCATGAGGTCGCCATGGCGCGCCGTGGCGGCCCAGTGGACGCGGCGCATCGGATCCCCGTGGCGATACTCGCGGGTCATGACGTCGTCCTCGGACGGGTTCGCCTGCATCCGGGTTGCAATGACACCCTCGATGCCGCGAAGCCCCGAAAGAACGGAGGCCGCGAGCGGGATCGGCGCGGGCGTGACGGTGAGGATGGACCCGTCGTCGATCCTCGTGCGCTGCTCGGTCACGCCGAAGACGTCGGTCGAGTGGGCCTCGACGGGGCCGAGCAGGAAGAGCCCGCGGTGGGGGCACGAGAGCTGGTAGCGGTAACGGCTCACGCCGTCGGATCCGACGGTGCGGCCCGGGTACGCGAAGTCGGGGCCCGTCCCGAGGGCAGAAGGGAGCTGCTCCGCCATGGACATCCGGCCCACGAGGACACCGGCGTGACGGATCGCCAAGTGAACCTCGGCGAGCTGCCCCGTCTCGACGACAGGCGGCTCGGTGGAGCGCTCGATCGTCAGGCCAGGGCGGAACAGGCGAGTTGAGATCCACGCGGTGGCCGGGAGGAGCAGGAGGAACGCCGCGAGATGGAGGAGGTCGCGTCGCCCCATGGCTTGTGCCGCGATGAGCACGACCGCTCCGGCGACGACGAATCCCCAGCCCACGCTCGTCAGGCGACCCTGCCACGGTACTCGCGGCGCGGCCATGGCAGGTCAGGCCTGCCGGCGAAGGCGAGCGGCGCCGTCGGACGGAAGCGGCACCGTCGCGACGAGGGCATCCAGAACGCCTGCGACCGTGAGCCCAGCGGCGGCGGCCCGGCGGTCCAGGATGAGCCGGTGGACCAGCACGGCCGGAGCCATGGCCGCGACGTCGTCTGGCAACACGAAGTCGCGGCCGTCTAGCGCCGCACGCGCCTTCGCGGCGCGCAGAAGCTGAAGGACGGCACGTGGGCTCGCCCCGAGCCGGACCCTCTCGCTCGTGCGGGTGGCGCGGCCGAGCGCTACCGTGAATTGCTTGACGGGGTCGGAGACGTACACGGCCTTGACCGACTCGATCATGGACGCGACGTCGGAGGCCTCGGCGACCGGTTCGATCGAGAACAGCGGGGATTCGGACTGGTGGCTCTCCAGCATCTCGATCTCGGCGGCCTCGTCCGGGTAGCCCATGGAGATCCGTGCCATGAACCGGTCGCGCTGAGCCTCCGGGAGCGGGTACGTCCCCTCCATCTCGATGGGGTTCTGGGTTGCGATGACCATGAACGGCTCGCTCAGCCCGTAGGACGTTCCGTCGACCGTGACCTGGTGCTCCTCCATGCATTCGAGGAGGGCGGACTGGGTCTTCGCGGATGCCCGGTTGATCTCGTCGCCGATCACGATGTTCGCGAAGACGGCGCCCGGGCGGAACTCGAACTGGCGCGTCGCCTGGTTGTAGATCGAGACGCCCGTGACGTCGCTCGGCAGGAGGTCCGGCGTGAACTGGATGCGGCTGACGGAACAGTCGATCGTCCGCGCGAGCGTCTTGGCTAGCATCGTCTTGCCGACTCCGGGGACGTCCTCGACGAGCAGATGGCCCTGGGCGAGCAGCACCGTCAGTGCGACGCGCGAAGCTTCTGCCTTCCCGTCGATGACCCTGTCGACCTCGGCGAGGATGGTCTCACACAGTTCGCGGAAGCGCAGGGGCGGCATGGGCGCTGCCGGAGGTGCCGCTCTCCGCGGCGTGAGGGCCGTCGCTGCCGCGTGGTGCACGTCCATGCATTCCCCCTGGGCCGGGTGGGAGTGTGACCACTGACGAGACGTCCGTCACACTTGTGTTCTGTCCACGTTACCCGCAACCCGAGCCTTCGACCCTGCCCTATTTAGTGACCCCGCTGTGACGCAATCCTTGTTCGGAGCGGTGGGACGGTCGGTTCATGGGTGCCTGGGAGTGGGATCTCGGAGCGTGCGGTCTGGTTGACGCTCCCAGTGGAGCCGGGGCGGGGGGTCCGGTGGGGTCTCCTTGGGCGATTGGGCGATTCGCTTATTTTGTCGGAGGTGGGTGAGAGGGTTTGTTCATGGGGGAGAACAAGGCGGAGGACCCGGGGGACCACATGTCCGGGGACCATATGGGGGAAGACGCGGTGGAACACATGGGGGACCCGCGTAGCGAGGGCCACGAGACCGACGACGGCGCGGGCGTGGATCAGGGGGCGGACGACGGCGCGGGGCTGGCTGAGGGGGCGGGTCAGACCGACCGTGCAGGGCTGATTGATGGCCTAGAGCCATCCCGCGGCCCAGAACCATCCAGTGATACAGAGCCATCCCGGGACGCAGAGCCTTCCGACGACGCTCGGGCCGCGATGACTCCGGCCGCTATCGAGCACGAGGCGCGTGCCGTCTTCGTGGACTCCTTGGTGACGACCGTTCGGGGACTGGAGTTCGTGGAGGCGCGGATGCACGCGTTACGCCTGAAGGCCGTCGCCGCTCTGCACAGCGAGATGCGGCGCGTGGCCATGGGTGCGGTTGAAGCAAGCGAAGCAGCGTCGATCACGGCTGCAGAGATCGCGGCTGCGATGAACGTCTCGCAGCGCACGGGCCGGGTCTTGGTTGAGGAGGCGTTGGCGCTGACAGACCCCGGGCTCGCCCCTGTGCTGGACGCGATGCAGGAGGGAAGACTTGATCGTCGCCGGGCGCGCTCGGTAATGGAGTACGCTTGCGTGCTGCCACCCGGCAAAGACGCCGAGTTCTGCGCTGCTGCAGTGAGTCTTGCCTGCCCTGATAACCCTGACCATGCTCCCAGCCCCGCAGCCCTCTCACGTCGTCTCCGGCGACTCGCGGAGGACTACCACGACGAGCCTCTGGCGGCGCGAAAGGAGAGAGCGGCGGCGTTCCGAAAAGTCGAGGTCGAGCCCTCGAAGGACGGGATGTGCTGGATCACCGCCCACCTTCCGGTCGAGGTCGGGGCAGCGATCGACACGCGCCTCGAGGCTCTCGCCAGATCCTTGCAGCAGCCGGGAGAGTCGCGCGGAATCGGCCAACTCAGGGCGGACGTCTTTCGAGATCTGCTACTCGACCCTTCAGTCTCTGCGCCGAACTCCGCGCCGCTTCCTGAGTATTTCCCCGGGTCTTTCTCCGCAACGTCAGGTTCTTCCGCGTCCGCTTCTGCTCATGCCCCCGTGCCCTCCGCCTCTGCAAACGCCGCCTCTGCAAACGCCGCCTGTACAAACGCCGCCTGTACAAACGCCGCCTGTACAAACGCCACAGCGCCTCCCCAGCCCCGCGCGAAAACTATTGGCGAGCTCGACGCCGACGCCAGTGATTGCCGTTCGGTGGTGGCAGGGCGTCCGGTTGTCGGTGGTGGAGTGAGGATGGAGGTGGTCGTCACGGTGCCAGCACGAAGCCTTTCTGGAGAGGCGGAAACGCCCGGCGAAATCCTTGGCTATGGGCCCATCGACGCCCCCGCCGCGCGACAGCTGGCAGCCGAGGCCTCCACTTGGACGACCATGTTCGTTGATCCCGAGTCGGGGGCCCCTTTGGTGCTCGGCAGGAGGAGGTACACGCCCTCGCTCGCTATACGACGATTCCTCGGGGCCAGAGATCGGACGTGCCGCTTCCCAGGCTGCGACAAACCAGCGCCCGCCACTGAAGCAGACCATACAGAGGAATGGCAGGACGGCGGCACCACGGAGGTCGCAAACCTGGCCCTTCTCTGTCGTGAGCACCATAGGCTCAAGAGCTTGGGTGTGTGGAAACTGCGGCAGGTGAGGCCGGAGACGCAAGACGACCCGGAGAAACGAGACGACCCGGAGAAACAAGACGACCCGGAGAAACAATACGAAGCCGAGGCCTCATCACCCGCAACTGTTGATGCGCCGCCGGGCGGAATTCTTGAGTGGACTTCGCCGACGGGCCGTCGATACGTCACGTATCCAGAGCCTGACGCCCCGCCGCCGTTCTGATATTGAGCGGTGTTCTGTCAAGTGGGCATGGTGAGGTGCCGTCGGGAAGGAGGTCCCCGGCGGCACCTCTGTGCTTCGCTAGGTGGGGGGTGGCGAGCGTGTCGTTCGGCGACGCGCGGTCAGACTGATATGCGCGGGTTGGCTACCGCAGGGCGGTGGTTCGGCTGGAGCTGTTCCGCGGGTCTAGAAGTCGAGCGTCGGCCCGGGAGGCCTGCTCATAGAACGGACGCGGGTAGCTCCACGCGCTGCCGTCATTCCCCATCCTCGGCGAAGCGGTCTGCGAAGCTCAGTCGTCCATGACGGCTAGGGACCAGCACCAGCCTGCCAGCTCGCGTGCTATTGCGGCGTTGGCGACGGTGGGCCGCTTGCTGCGCTTGAGGAACTTGACCCAGCGGGCGTGCAGGCGCCGATTGCCCGCATCGCCCCGGGCCCTGGCGGCTGCGGGGGCGAGGTCCCAGCGATCCTGCATCCTCTTTCCGATGCTGTAGTGGGCGCGGTGGTGCCAGGCTGCCTCGACAAGCAGCCTGCGGGCGTGGGAGTTGCCGGCTTTGGTGACCGGGCCTTGGGCGCGGGAGCCGCCCGAGGAGTGCTCGGAGGGGACGAGCCCGACGAAGGAGCCGATCGTGGCCCCGGTGAACCTCCCCCAGTCGCCGATCTCCACCGCAAGGGCGAACCCGGTCAGGGTGCTGACACCACGTAGGCACCCCAGGCGCCGCACGATGGGGGTGAACTCCGAATCGGCCGCCAGCTCCTCGATCGCCGCATCAAGGCGGTCCCTGCGTGCCTTGACCGACAGGACGGCCTCATAGTCGGAGTCGAAGGCCGCCCGTGTCGCCCTCGACTCCAGCAGCGCGAGAGCCTCGCGGCGCAGCCAGACGTCGTGCTTTCCTGTCCAGGCGTCCCCACCCTCGTAGACGATCCCGTGGCGCAGGAGGAGCTTGGAAAGCCGGTGCCTGGCACGCATCAGATCGCCTCGGCAGTCCTCCCTGGCCCGGACCAGATCGCGCGCCGACTCCTGGCCTACGGTCGGGACCGCGACCGCAGTTACCTCGTCTAAGCGCAGCAGCCGCGCCAGGTGCACCGCGTCCCTTGCATCGGTCTTGACCCGGTCTCCCGATGGCCGCTGGAGCTTCGACGGTGCGGCGACCACGCACCTGACTCCCTGTGAGGTCAAGGCCCTCGCAAGTCCGAACCCCGTTGGGCCGGCTTCGTAGACCACGGCGACCGGGCCGGAAAGCCCTCCCAGCCATGACTTCACAACCTCGAAAGACGGGGCCATTCTGGCCTGGACCAGCTCGCCTGTGTCGCCGTCGATCGCTGCCGCCGCGATCGAGTGGGCGTGCACATCCAGCCCAACACTCGTACGCTCAATGAACACCTGTGAGTCTTGGAGCGGCTGGTCCGGGACCGGCTGGCAGGGTAGGTGCTGGACGCCTTCTCCTCGGCTGTGACTCGAATGAACACTGGCCCCTTCATGGGCCTTCGCCCCGAATTGTCCAGCCATGGGGTTGGTGCCCGGCGCCCGCCCGGCCCACACCGATGGCTTGATCAGAAGACTGCCCGACCCCTGCGGGGCCGTGGCCCATCACAGGAATGCCTCGGAGTGACCTTCACCCGGGCCGACGCCGGCCGCGCCGCGGCCAGAAGCATCTGCCCCTACTCGAGGAAGGAACCCCGTGGCCGCGAAGACTACTGTCGCACAGACGCGCCCGTTCGTCATCGGCGTGGACACCCACGCCCGCACCCACACCCTTGCCATGGTCCGCGCGGCGACCGGTGAACAGCTCGGCTGCCAGCAATTCCCGGCCACCGCGGCGGGCATGCGGAGGGCCCTCGACTGGGCGGCCCGCCGCACGGGAGGAGACGCAGACGCACTCTGGGTCATCGAGGGAATCGGCAGCTATGGAGCCCAGCTCGCAGCGGCAGTCGTGAAGGCCGGCTTCGAGGCTGTGGAAGCCCCCAGGGGCTACGTTCGCTCACGAACCACCACAGGGAAATCCGATCCGCTGGACGCGGCCGCGATCGCGGCCGCAGCCCTCCCGCTCGAGGGCACCCGCCTGCGTATCCCACGCCAGGATGAGGGCGTGCGCGCTGCCCTGCGAGTGCTCATCGCGGCAAGGGAGCAGATGACGCTCGAGCGCACGGCCAAGGTCAACGCACTCACTGCCCTGGCCCGGACCGTCGACCTCGGGATCGACGCCCGCCGGCCCCTCTCAGCCACCCAGGTCACGGAGATGGCGCGATGGCGGGCACGGGAAGAGGGCGTCGCGGCTGCCACCGCCCGGACGGAGGCGGTCCGCCTTGCCAAACGAATCCGCGTTCTGGACGAGGAGCTCGCGGACAACCAGCACTGCACATCCGAGCTCGTCAAGGCTAGCCCCGCCGCGCCCCTGCTGGAGATGACCGGCATAGGACCGGTCACCGCCGCCGTGGTCTACACCGCCTGGTCACACCTCGGGAGGGTCCGCTCCGAGGCCGCTTTCGCCACTCTTGCCGGGGTCAGCCCCGTCCCGGCTTCTTCCGGGAACATCGTCCGATACCGGCTCAACCGAGGAGGCGACAGACGCCTCAACCGGGCCCTGCACATGGCCACCATCACCCGAATGGTCCACGATCCCGACAGCCGTGCCTACGCCGAACGACGCACAGCCGAAGGCAGAACCACACGCGAGATCCGTCGCTGCCTCAAGAGATACCTCGCCCGCCACCTCTACCGCACCCTCAACGCACTCCACCGCGACGCACTCGCAGCAGCTTGACGCGACATAGAAGATTCGGGGCCTCCCACGCATGTCGGATAGGCCGAGCAGGGGACTCTGCTCGGTAACCCACGAATCTGCGTGAGCGAGGCCCCGGCCCGCAACCACCCACGCAAGGGCGGTCACTGCATACCGTCTAGTCCCAGTAGTGACGGAAGAATCCGGTGACGGAAGAACCCGGTGACGGAAGAATCCGGTGACGGGAGGATCCGCCCGAGGGGACGCCATGCCCAGAGCCTGACGCCCCGCCGTCGTTCTAGTACCAGCGGTAACCGGCAGGACGCCCGGCCGGAGGCGACGTCGTTCCCGCCTAGAGTGGGAACCATGTGTGCATCCCTTCCGCCCGCTCCCTACCGCTTGAAGGACTCGGAAGAGACGCCCGAGAGCGACGGGTCAAGCGGCGGCCCACGCGGTAATGGCAGCGAGGTGCGCTCGGCTCACGACGAGACTGGCCGGAAGCGCCGACTGGAGTATCCGCCTGCGCCCGAGCCGCTTCCGGTCCCGGTGATCGACAACCACACTCATCTGAACTTCCGGGACGGCCTCGTCGAGGTGGGTGTGCGGGAGGCGCTCGACGCCGCGGAGGCGGTAGGCGTGCATCGCGCAGTCCAGGTTGGGTGTGACCTTCCCTCGTCGCGGTTCACTGTCGAGGCGCTCGACGCCGACTCCCGCCTCCTCGGGGCCGTCGCGCTCCATCCGAACGACGCGCCACGTTATGCGGAGCGGGGGGAATTCGAGACGGCGCTCGCCGAGATCGAGGAACTCGCCGCCCACCCTCGGGTGCGCGCGATCGGAGAGACGGGGCTCGACTACTTCCGCACCCACGGGGAGGCACTCAAGGTCCAGCACGAGTCGTTCCGCCGCCACATCGACATCGCGAAGCGCTTGGGCCTCACCCTCCAGATCCATGATCGGGAGGCGCACGACGACGTCGTCCGCATCCTCGGTGAGGAAGGGGCTCCTGAGAAGGTCGTCTTCCACTGCTTCTCAGGAGACGAGGACCTGGCGAGGACGTGCAACGAGCACGGCTGGTTCCTCTCGTTCGCCGGCACCCTTACCTTCAAGAACGCCGAGAACCTTCGCCGTGCCCTCGCCGTTGCCGAGCCCTCGCGCATCCTTGTCGAGACGGACTCGCCGTTCCTCACCCCACACCCGTTCCGAGGGCGGCCGAACGCGAGCTACATGGTCCCGTACACGGTTCGGGGGATGGCCGAGGTGCTCTCAACAGACTTGGAAGCGCTCTGCACGAGGCTCGGCGAGAACACCGTAGAGGCCTACGGCAGCTGGGACTGAAACGCCACTGGATTTCACGAAGGCGGCCACCCATTCATCAAAAGGCAGTCCAACTTCTCTGGGACTTCGCTCTCATCTGGTGTGGCTGAAATGTAATCTTTCCTTGCTCGTTGGTAACGCTTCGGTTACGCTCGGTTGTCAGTAGCCGGGGTCGGGGAAGGCCCGCGGACGAGTAGAGCCCCGTGCAGTTGCGCGAGCAGCTGCAGTCACGGGGTCCGGTCACCCCTGTGCCCGCGTCCGCTGCACCCGTGCCCGGATCCTGTGAGGTTAGGGCCCATGTGAGTAGATACTCCGCCGAGAGCGCCACGGCGAAGCCGTTTCGGATCGCCGGCCAGGTCGCAGTCGTCGGTGCGCTCGTGCTCGGCACGACCGCGTTCGTCGCAAATGCGAAGACCGTCACGCTCACAGTGGACGGCAAGGCCAGCACCATCCAGACGTTCGCCGGGACCGTTGATCAAGTGGTCCGAGGCGCCGACGTGGGGATCAACCCGGCCGATGTCGTCCAGCCCGCCCTCTCCGACTCAGTGCAGAGCGGTGCGGTGATCACCGTCAACCGCTCCAAGGAGGTCACAGTCCGGCTCGACGGTGCGCAACGCACGGTCGAGACAACCGTGCCAACCGTTGATGCGCTCGTCCGCCAGCTCGGAGTGGCCTCGAACAGCGTCGTATCGTTGGCGGGCTCCACCGAGCTCGCGCCACAGGGGAGCGTCGTGGCGATCTCAACCCCGAAGGACGTCACCGTCCTTGTCGATGGCCAGGCCGTGACTCGGACGACGGCGGCAGCGACAGTGGGAGCCCTCCTCTCCGAACTCGGACTCACGCTCGCCCCGAACGACACGGTCTCCCTGCCCGGCAACACCCCTGTCGTGAATGGCCTCGTGCTCAAGGTGACGCGCGTCGACGCAGGCAAGGCGGACACGGTCACGGAGCCCATCCCCTTCAGCACCGACCGGACCGACAGCGCGGACCTCCCCGTGGGTCAGACCAAGGTCGTTCAGCAGGGCGTTCCCGGCACGCTCGTGAAGAACTACCAGGTGCTCGCGGTCGACGGCCATGAAGCAAGCCGAACGCTCCTCTCGCAGAACGTGACAGTCCAGCCGATCGCCCAGGAGATCCTCGTCGGGACGAAGCAGCCTGACCCCCAGCCCTCGCCGTCGTCATCTCCATCGTCTGCTTCCACGGCGGCTCCGCCGGTGGCGAACGAGGCGATGTGGGACAAGATCGCCCAGTGCGAGTCGGGCGGCAACTGGGCGGCGAACACCGGCAACGGCTACTACGGCGGCCTCCAGTTCGATGTCTCGTCCTGGATGGCCAACGGCGGCGGCCAGTATGCGCCGAATGCCTCCCTCGCGAGCAAGGCGCAGCAGATCGCCGTGGCCAACACCTATTACGCCAAGTCCGGCCTCTCCCCGTGGGGCTGTGCCTGGGCGGCGAGCAGCTGACGGCGCGGCGAACCGCTGACGGGAGCCGCGAACAGCTGACGGCGCGGCGAACCGCTGACGGCGCGGCGAGCAGCTGACGGGAGCCGCGAGCAGCTGACGCCGGGATTGCCGGTGCGGCGATGATCGGTGCGGCGATGACCGGTGCGGGATTGCCGGTGCGGGACCGCCGATGCGGGGATGACCGCTGAGGGATACCACTTGAGGCGCCCGGGTCGGTGATTCTGCCCCGGTAGGATTCTCGGGTGACTGAACCCGCGCACCTGCTGGGGGCGGCCGACATCCGGGCGCTCGCCGAGGAACTCGGCATCCGCCCGACCAAGACCCTCGGCCAGAACTTCGTGATCGACGGCAATACCATCCGCAGGATCGTCGCCGCGGCGAAGGTCGATCCGGCAGAGACCGTCCTCGAAGTCGGCCCCGGGCTGGGCTCGCTCACCCTGGGGCTCCTCGACGCGGCGGCGCACGTGGTCGCGATCGAGATCGATCCCGTCCTTGCCGGCAGGCTCCCTGACACGGTCGCGCGGTGGCGCCCGGACGCCGTCGGCCGCTTCGACCTCGTCCGGGCCGACGCCCTGAAAGTCAAGGAACTCCCACCCGGACCCTCTTCGCGTCCGAGCGCGGTCGTCGCGAACCTTCCCTACAACGTGGCCGTCCCGGTGGTCCTCCACCTGCTGGAGCACTTCCCGAGCCTGCGTCATGGTCTTGTCATGGTTCAGGACGAAGTCGCGGACAGGCTCGCGGCTGGGCCGGGGTCCCGGATCTACGGTGTCCCGAGCGTCAAGGCCGCTTGGTACGGCACAATGCGCAAGGCCGGAGTCATCGGCACCAACGTCTTCTGGCCAGCACCGCGCATCCATTCGGGGCTCGTCGCCTTTGAGCGGCAGGAGCCTCCGCGGACGACGGCGACACGAGCCGAGGTCTTCGCCGTCGTCGACGCCGCGTTCGCCCAACGGCGCAAGACGCTGCGAGCGGCTCTGTCCGGGTGGGCTGGTGGCGCTCCCGCCGCCGAGAAGGCACTTGTCGCCGCTGGTGTCGACCCCAGCGCGCGCGGCGAGACCCTCGGTGTTGAGGATTTCGCGCGCATCGCAGAGCAGCGCCCGACTGGGTCTCTGGGAGAGGCTGGGACTCTGGGACAGGCTGGGACTCTGGGACAGGCTGGGTCTCTGGGAGAGGCTGGGACTCTGGGAGAGGCCGGGCTTGGGGGAGAGGCTGCCGGGGGTGACGCTGCGGCCGGGGGAGGGACACTGCGCTAGCGTGGGGGGATGCGTTCAGGGAGCGGTGGCGGCCGCAGATCAGTGCGGGCCAAGGCCCCTGGCAAGATCAACGTCTCGCTCTGTGTAGGGCCGCTTCGCCCTGACGGCTACCACAGTGTCGCGAGCGTGTACTTGGCCGTCTCGCTGTTCGAAGAGGTGCGTGCCACGGCGTCGGACGAACCAGGCATCACGGTGAGCATGAGCCCCGAAAGCACCCTCGACCTCGACGAGCTCGAGATCCCGCTCGACGAGAGCAACCTCGCCGTACGGGCCGCGGCGCTCATGGCCGAGGTCTCCGAGCACGCGACAGGCGTTCACCTCGAAATCACGAAGCGGGTTCCTGTCGCCGGAGGCATGGGCGGTGGTTCGGCCGACGCCGCGGCGGCCCTCGTGGCGTGTGACGCCCTCTGGGGGAGCGGCCTCTCGAGGGAGGAGCTCGCCCACCTCGCTGCCGAACTCGGCGCAGACGTGCCGTTCGCGCTCCTCGGAGGCGCCGCCGTCGGACTCGGTGTCGGGGACCGCCTGTCTCCCGCCCTCGCAACCGCCCGGCTCGACTGGGTGCTCGCACCCGCGGACTTCGGCCTCAGCACCCCCGCGGTCTTCCGCGAGCTCGACCGGCTCCGCGCCGAGGAAGGCGTCGAGGCCGAGGAGCCGGTCGACGTCGAGCCCGGAATCCTCGCGGCAGTCCGCGCGGGCGATGCTCCAGCCCTGAGTCACCTCCTCGTAAATGACCTCCAGCGCGCCGCGGTCTCGCTCGCCCCCGGGCTCCGTGACACCCTCGGTTGGGGAGACTCACACGGAGCCCTCGCGTCGATCGTGTCGGGGTCGGGGCCGACGGTGGCGCTTCTCGCAGAGGATCCGGTGGCCGCCTCCGAGCTGGCCGAGGCACTCACCCATCGCGGGGCCAGCGCCGTAGCAGTCCACGGGCCTGTCCCCGGGGCCCGGATCGTGAGCGATACCCTGCTGTAGAAAGTCTTCCAGCGGCTCCCTGAGCCATCACCCCTTCAGAAAGCGATTCGTGGCACACCTGCTCGGCGGCGAGAACCTCAGCATCTCCTTCGGAACCCGCACCGTCCTCGACGGCGTGACGGTGGGCCTCAACGAGGGGGATCGTGTCGGCATTGTGGGCCGCAACGGGGACGGTAAGTCGACCCTCATGCGGCTTCTCTCGCAACGAGCCGAGCCTGACGGGGGCCGCGTCACCTGGCGGCGCGGCGTCCACGTGGGCTACCTCGACCAGGGCGACGTGCTCGACGGCGACCTCGACGTGGGCCGCGCAATCGTCGGAGACCGCTCGGCTCACGAATGGGCCGCCGACCCCCGCATCCGCGAGATCATGGCAGGACTTGTGGGCGACGTGGACTGGCGGGCCGAAGTGCGTTCGCTTTCAGGTGGGCAGAAGCGCCGCGTCGCGCTCGCGAAGCTCCTCATCGAGCCGCACGACGTCATCATGCTCGACGAGCCCACGAACCATCTCGACGTCGAGGGCGTCGCGTGGCTGGCTCGGCACCTCAAGACGCGTTGGCGCGCGAACGAGGGTGCGTTCGTCGTCGTGACCCACGACCGCTGGTTCCTCGACGAGGTATGCACGGGCACATGGGAGGTCCACGACGGCATCGTCGAGCCCTTCGAAGGCGGCTACGCGGCGTACGTCCTCGCCCGCGCCGAGCGCGACCGGATGGCCGCCGTCGTCGAGGGCAAGCGGCAGAACCTCATGAAGAAGGAGCTCGCGTGGCTCCGTCGCGGCGCCCCCGCCCGGACGTCGAAGCCGAAGTTCCGCATAGACGCTGCCAACGCCCTCATCGCGGACGTCCCCGAGCCGCGGGATTCGGTCGCGCTGTCCAAGATGGCGACGGCGCGACTCGGCAAGGACGTCGTCGACCTCGAGGATGTGACGCTCGCTTATCTGGATTCGGGGCGGGAATCGGCTGAGGGCTCGAGCCCAGGTTCGGACCCGGATCCAGCCGGACACCGAGCCGCGCCTCTCTTCGACAACATCACGGTGCGGCTCGCGCCTGGGGAGCGGGTCGGCGTGGTCGGCGTGAACGGTGCTGGGAAGTCGACCCTTCTGCGGCTCATCGCGGGGGAGATCGCGCCGACGTCCGGGCGCGTCAAGCGCGGCAAGACAGTGGTGTCCGCGGTGCTGAGCCAGGACGTCCGCGAGCTCGACGACGTCGCCGACCTCCGGGTCATCGAGGTGATCCAGCGGGAGAAGCAGACTTTCACGGTCGGGTCCAAGGAGCTCACCGCGGGGCAGCTCGTCGAGCAGCTCGGGTTCACGAACCAGAAGCAGTGGACGCGGGTCTCCGAGCTTTCAGGCGGCGAGCGCCGAAGGCTCCAGCTCCTGAGGCTCCTGGTCGGCGAGCCCAACGTCCTCATGCTCGACGAGCCCACGAACGATCTGGATACCGACACCCTCGCCGCCGTCGAGGACGTGCTCGACGGCTGGCCGGGGACGCTCGTGGTCGTGAGCCATGACCGTTACCTCCTCGAACGCGTGACAGACCACCAGCTCGCCCTGCTCGGCGACGGGAAGGTCCGGGCGCTGCCGGGCGGCGTCGAACAGTACCTCGAGCTGCGCGAGGCGAGGGTCACCGACGCGGGCGGCGCGGCGGACGACGCCGGGACCCGAGCTTCCCGGGCCGACGGCGGCACGGGCGGGGGTTCGGTTGCGGGTTCGGGCAAGGATGCGGTTTCGGGTCCAGACGGGGACTCGGGCTCTGCCGGGAGCCTAGGAACGGGCTCAGCCGGGGGTTCAGGCGCGAGCGAGGCCGAGAAGCGTCAGGCCCGCAAGGAGCTCAACCGCGTCGAGCGGCAGCTCGGGAAGATAGCGGAGCAGGAGACGAAGCTGCACGGGCAGATGGCCGACGTCGCCGACGACTACGGCCGGCTCGGCGAGCTGAACGCCCAGCTCCAGGCTCTGCTCGCCGAAAAGGAGGAACTCGAGCTCGCGTGGCTCGAGGCCTCGGAGATCCTTGAATAGCTCGGAGATCCTTGAGTAGCTCGGGGATTCTCGGGTAGCTCGGGGATTCTGGAGTAGCTCGGGATCCTAGAGTAGCTTCCGGGTTCTCGAGTAGCTGCTTGGGCCCTCCTCTGGATCTGCTGGGGCAATGGATCTTCAGGAGAGACCGAGTGTTCACTCTCACGTCACCGGGGCGTCTCCGCCGATCGCTACGCTCCTTGGAAGGGGCAGGGACGCCCAGCGTGGAGAGCGGAATGGGGTGGCGCATAGGAAAGCGCGGGATCGAGAACGCCTCGTCTACGGGCTCATCGGGGACGATGAGCCCGTCGGGGATCTGGGCGGGGGCGGCCAAGAGAGCAGATGATTTCCGCGGAGTCGCCCGCGGGGACGCTGTGCGCGTCGAAGGTCGGGGGATGTACGTTCACGGGACGGTCGACGAGGTCGCCCCCGACGGCTCGGTGCTGTGGATCCGAGAGAAGGACGGCCACGGTCGCCTCATGGTGCACAGCACGGATGCAGTTCTGGTGCATCGGGTGCAACCGAACCTGCTTGAGGCAGATCGAGCTTAGAGCCGATCTTTACGGCCCATCCTTGAGGCCTGTCCGTGGGCGCCGTCCCGGTTCTCGTTTACTGGAACAGCCCAGCAAGCGCCACTAGGATCGCCTCAATGGGTTCCTTCGTGAGTGCGATCCTCGGTATGCCTCCGCTGCTGGCCTACCTCCTCGTGTTCGCCTTCGTCTTCGCGGAGGACGCGATCTTCGTCGGCTTCGTGGTGCCCGGGGAGACGGCAGCCGTCCTCGGCGGCGTCATCGCGAATCAGGGGCACGCCGACATCTGGCTCATGGCCCCGCTCGTCGTGCTCGCGGCCATCGTGGGCGACACGGTCGGCTATGAGATCGGGAAGCATCTCGGCCCCCGGCTGCTGGGCTTCCGGATCTTCGACAGGCACCGCAGGAAGCTCGAGGACGCCCAGGCGTTCCTGCGCAAGCGCGGTGGCTGGGCTGTGTTCCTCGGGCGGTTCGTCGCCTTCTTCCGCGCCATGATGCCAGCCCTCGCCGGCGCCTCGAAGATGCGCTACCTGCGGTTCCTTGCGTTCAATGCACTGGGAGGCCTCACATGGGGGGTCGGCTTCACGCTGCTGGGCTACGTCGCGGGAGCTTCGTACGACGTCGTGGCGAAGGCCGCGGGACGCGACATCGCCGCCGTCGTGGGCGTCATCGCCGTCATCGCCCTTGTCGTGTGGCGCGTGCGCAAGAGCCGGTCCGAGCGGCGCAGCGAGCGAGATTACCGGGGGAGCAACCCCGAAGCCGAACCGGGGACCCGGGGAGAAAGCTGACCCCGGCCTCGGGAGATGGGTCGCAGGGTTGGGGTCTTCGCCCGAGCCGCTCTCGGGACGTGGCAGAATGGACGACTGTGCCGAATGCTGCGGCCGGGATCTCCTGGAGCGGCTACGGCGCCCTCCGCCCTGGTGTAATGGCAGCACGCCGGCCTTTGGAGCCGTGCAGTCTAGGTTCGAATCCTAGGGGCGGAACGCGAAGGGCCGTTAGACCGCTGTGGATAGAATGGCTCCGGCCTTGCAGCAGCACGCATCGCGACGATCAGGAGAACCAGCGACAGTGAATGCGGAGAACCCCGGACAGCGTCCCCCAGCCGACAGCCCGGAGTCCCCGCAGGTCGGAGCGAACCCGGTCCCGTACGGCAGCGCGCGGCAGCCAACCGCCGTCATCGTCCTTGCGGCCGGCGCCGGGACCCGAATGAAGTCGCGCACTCCGAAGATCCTGCACGAGCTCGGGGGCCGGTCCATGGTCGCGCACGCCCTCGCCGCCGCGCGCGGGCTCGATCCCCGGAGCCTCGCCGTCGTCGTTCGCCACGAGCGTGACAAGGTCGCTGAGCATGTAGCCGCGATCGACGCCGAAGCGCTCATCGTCGACCAGGACGAAATTCCCGGAACAGGCCGCGCCGTCGAGGTCGCGCTCGACGCCCTCGCTGCCGCACACGGGACTGAAGGGCTCGAAGGAACCGTCGTGGTCACCTATGGCGACGTGCCGCTCCTCAGCTCGGATCTCCTCCGCGAACTCGTGGCGCTTCACGAGGACGAGGGCAACGCCGTGACGGTCCTGACGGCAGTCCTCGATGACGCGACAGGCTATGGCCGAATCCTTCGCGATCCCGAGGGCGGCGTCGCCGCAATCCGTGAGCACAAGGACGCGAGCGAGGACGAGCGAACCGTCCTCGAGGTCAACTCGGGCATCTACGCGTTCGACGCCGCGATCCTCGCCGATGCGCTGCGTCGGGTCACGACCGACAATGCCCAGGGCGAGAAGTACCTCACCGACGTCCTCGGGATTGTGCGGCAGGACGGCGGCCGCGTCGCGGCGCTCGTGACCGAGGACCGGTGGCAGGTCGAGGGCGCCAACGATCGCGTCCAGCTTCAGGCCCTCGCCGCCGAGCACAACCGGCGGATCCTCGAGGAGTGGATGAGGGCCGGCGTCACGGTCGTCGACCCCGCGACGACCTGGATCGACGGCAGCGTTCGCCTCGCGGAGGACGTCGTCATCAAGCCCAACACCCAGCTCCACGGTGCAACCGTGATCGAGCGTGACGCGGTCATCGGCCCCGACACGACGCTCGTCGATGTCATTGTGGGGGAGGGCGCTACCGTGCGGCGCACCGAGGGCACCAAGTCGGAGATCGGCCCCGGCGCGACGGTCGGCCCGTTCACGTACCTTCGGGCCGGCACCGTGCTCGGCGACGGCGGCAAGATCGGCGCGTTCTACGAGACCAAGAATGCGCAGATCGGACGGGGAGCCAAGCTTTCCCATCTCGGCTACGTCGGCGACGCCGAGGTAGGTGAGGGCACCAACATCGGCTGCGGCAACATCACCGCCAACTACGACGGCGTCAACAAACACCGCACGGTCATCGGCGCCCACGTCCGCACGTCGTCCAACACTGTCTTCGTCGCCCCCGTCACCGTCGGCGACGGTGCCTACACGGGAGCTGGCGCCGTCGTGCGCAAGGACGTCCCGGCAGGTGCCCTCGCGCTGAGCGTCGCCCCGCAGCGCAACGCCGAGGGATGGACCGAGGCGAAGCGGCCTGGGTCGCCGTCGGCCGTTGCGGCCGCAGCCGCGAGGGAATCAGCCGCAAGGGAATCCGCGGCGCAAGCGCAGGCTCAGGCCCCAGCGGGAATCGACGCTGCCGGAAGCGGCGCTGCGGGAACCGACGCTGCGGGGTTCAGTTCTAACGGGCTCGGCGCTACCGGGCTCAGCGCTGCCGGAACTGACGACGCCGCCCTCCCGCCCCAGACTTCCCCCTCCGCCAGCACTCCCCCAACAGAAGAAGGCAAGTAGATGACCGAGATCACGGCCAACGGCGAGAAGCGCCTCGTCGTCGCGTCAGGGCGGGCCCATCCCGAACTCGCGCAGGAGATCGCCAAAGAGCTCGGCACCGAGCTGCTTCCGACGTCGGCGTACGACTTCGCGAACGGCGAGACCTACGTCCGGTTCGAGGACAGCGTCCGCGGCGCCGACGCTTTCGTGATCCAGGCCCACCCGGCTCCGATCAACGAGTGGATCATGGAGCAGCTCATCATGATCGACTCGCTCAAGCGCGCGAGCGCGAAGCGGATCACGGTCGTCTCGCCGTTCTACCCGTACGCCCGGCAGGACAAGAAGCACCGCGGCCGCGAGCCGATCTCGGCCCGCCTCATCGCCGATCTGTACAAGACGGCTGGCGCCCACCGCCTCATGAGCGTCGACCTGCACACCGCGCAGATCCAGGGCTTCTTCGACGGCCCCGTGGACCACCTCATGGCCATCCCGCTTCTCGCCGACTACGTCCGCACCCGTGTGGATCTCAACAAGGTCACCGTTGTGTCTCCAGACACCGGGCGTGTCCGCGTGGCGGAGCAGTGGGCCGAGCGTCTCGGCGGGGCGCCGCTCGCGTTCGTTCACAAGTCGCGCGATGTCAACGTGCCGAACCAGGCCGTCTCGAAGCAGGTCGTGGGCCAGATCGAGGGGCGCGACTGTGTGCTCATCGACGACATGATCGACACGGGCGGAACCATCTCCGGCGCCGTCCAGGTGCTCAAGAATGCGGGTGCGCGCTCCGTGATCATCGCTGCGACGCACGCCGTGTTCTCGGATCCGGCACCGCGTCGGCTCGCCGAGTGCGGCGCGCGCGAGGTAGTCGTGACGAACACGCTGCCCATCGCGCCCGACAAGCGCTTCGAGCAGCTCACGGTCCTCTCGATCGCGCCGCTGATCGCCCGTGCCATCCACGAGGTGTTCGACGACGGCTCGGTGACGAGCCTCTTCGACGGCCGCAGCTGATCGCTCCGATCGCGTTTCTGCAGGGCGCGTTGCGCCGTCAGGTCCGCAGGGTGCGCACCCTGCGGACCTGACGGCGCAACCGTTCGGGGCCTCGGGTCTGTTCGGGTCCTCGGGTCTGTTAGGATTGTCCGCGAACCTTGGCGAGGGATCGGCGCGATTGCGCTGGTCCGTGATCGACTGGGTCTGGACTTCTTCGATGGAGCCTTCCGGCTCGATGGTGTTTCCGTTCAGACGCCCGTTGGCGCCAAGCGACCTGACCCATCGAAGGAGCATCCCATGAGCGACAAGCTTGCTGCCCAGAAGCGCACCGAGTTCGGCAAGGGCTACGCCCGCCGCGCCCGCGCCGCCGGCAAGATCCCGGCAGTCATCTACGGCCACGGCGCCGAGCCGCTGCACGTCAGCCTCCCCGGACGCGAGACCACCCTCGCGGTCCGCGTGGCCAACGCCCTCCTCACGATCGATATCGAGGGCGCCGAGCACCTCGCGCTCGTCAAGGACATCCAGCGTGACCCGGTCCGCCAGATCATCGAGCACATCGATCTCCTCACCGTTCAGCGCGGCGAGAAGGTCCAGGTGGACGTCCCCGTCCACGTCGTCGGCGAGGCCGCCCCTGGCACCGTCGTCACCCATGAGACGGTCGCCGTGACGGTCGAGGCCGAGGCCACGCACCTCCCGACCGCCCTCGAGGTGAACATCGAGGGCCGTGGCGTCGGCGAGCACGTCCACGCCTCCGACGTTCAGCTCCCGCAGAATGTCGCCCTCGTGACCGATGGGGAGACGATCATCGTCAACATCGCCGAGGCTGTCGCTGTGGCCCCCGAGGAGCCGGCTGAGGTTGCCGAAGAGGCTGCTGCAGAGTAACTGCAGAACAAGTAGCTGCGGAAGAAGCAACTGCAGAATAAGCAACTGCAGAACGAGTAGCTGCTGGGTGCAGCAGCTGCTGGCTGCAGCAGTTGTTAGATGTCGCAGTAGCCTTCTGGAAGACCTCGAGGCGGCCTGCCCGGATGGGGCGGGCCGCCTTTTCCACGCCCGAACAACTTCACGACCTCAAGGAGCAGTCCCATGGCGGAGACCTGGCTGATCGTCGGGCTCGGCAACCCCGGCCCGAAGTACAGCGGCAACCGGCACAACGTCGGTCAGATGGTCCTCGACGAGCTCGCAGGGCGTGTCGGGGGAACGTTCTCGTCTCATCGTTCGCGCGCCATGATCCTTGAGGGCAGGCTCGGCATCGGTGGCCCGCGGGTCGTGCTCGCGAAGCCGCTCACCTACATGAACGAGTCCGGGGGGCCGGTCTCGGCGGCGGCGAAGTTCTACGGGGTCGAGGCCGACCACGTGGTCGCAGTCCACGACGAGCTCGATATCCCGTTCGACACGGTCCGCCTCAAGCTCGGCGGGGGCGAGGGCGGCCACAACGGCCTCCGCGACATCTCGAAGGCCCTCGGCACCAAGGACTATTACCGGGTCCGGGTAGGGGTGGGCCGTCCTCCCGGCCGCATGGACGCCGCCGACTTCGTGCTGCGCGACTTCTCGCCGAGTGAGCGGAAGGACCTCCCCTTCGTTGTGGGGGAGGCGTCCGACGCCGTCGAGCTCCTCGTGCGCGAAGGCCTTCTGGCCGCGCAGCAGAAGCATCACCCTGCGAAGGCCTGAGCAAGGAGGCCTGAACAAGGGGCGCCTGAGCAAGGAGGCCTGAGCAAGGGGCGCCTGAGTAAGGGGCGCCTGAGCAAGGGCTAAGGCCCCGAGACTGGGGCCTACGAGAACGTCGGTCCCAAGTGAAGCGCTTGCGTCACATTTGTGACTAAAGTCCCGAATTTCGGCGCGTCGCGCGTGTCTTTTCCCGATCTGCTGAAAAGTCGCTCTCCCCGCCCTACTGAATAGTCGCTTTGACGGGGTATCTTTTGGACACCTGCATGCGTGGGGGACACGGGGAGGGGCAATGCGGTGGACGGCTGGGGTGTCGGAACGGCACCAAGCTGGCGCTCGCGCGTTGGCTTCGGATCGGGTCCAATGGGCTCGAAGCGTCCGGGGCGACGAGTTGCGGGCAGCGCGCGAGGCGTTGAGCAGCGCGCAGAGCTATGGGATTGTCGTGACCGGAGCGCGCGACATCGGCAAGGGGGCTTTCCAGACGGCCCTCGTCCGGTCTCTCTCCCCGGACATGTACGCGCAGACCCTCCGCAGCACAATGGGCGGGACCGAAACGCCGTATGGCGCGCTAGCCCCGTTCCTGGCGCGGCTTCCTGACGATGCCCTCGAGAATCCCGCCGCAACGATGCGCGGCATTATGGAGCTCCTGAGCGCGGATGCGGCGGGACGCAGGGCCGTGATCGCCCTCGAGACGCCGGGCGGCCTCGACGAGCTCAGCACAGCGACTCTCGTGAACCTCATGACGACTGGGACGGCGAAGGTCGTCGTCGTCGCCAACCGCACGAGCGATCTGCCTCAGGACTTCCACTGGATGCTCACCGAGGGCCGCATCCGTGAGATCCAGCTCGACCTGCTGGCCGAGGACAAGACCGAGGAGGTCCTCGGCGAGGTTCTCGGCGGCATCGTCCCGCGGACCGTAGCCCGCATGCTCCACGCCATGGCTCACGGCAACCCTGAGCTCCTCTACCGGATCATGAGCGACTTCCTCCAGACGGGCCAGCTCCGCGCGACCGACGGCGTGTGGACCCTTGCCGAGGACGCTGAGACAAGGCGCAGCCGCGAGATCGACGACGTCGTCCGCTCGCGTGTCGAGCGCGAGTCGCCCGAGGTGCAGGCCGTCATCGAGGCGCTCGCCTGCGCGCGGCGGCTCCCGCTCCAGCGCATCACTGCCGTGTTCGGGGTGGATGTCGTCTCAGTGATGGACGAGGCTGGGCTCATCGCGGTGGACGACAACGAGAACCACTCCGTCTCGCTTTCGGATCCCGTGATGGAAGAAGTCGTGCGCGGGTGGCTGAGCATTCCGCGGCGTCGTGAGCTGCGGGCCAAGATCATCGGGAACCAGGAGCCCTCGCCCGGCAGCCTCGGCGTCGTCGAACTCCTCGGCTACGCCGCGTGGACCCGCGAGTGCCAGACCGCGCTCGCGCCGTCGCACGCCGTGGCCGCGGCAGGTGCAGCGCTGCGCCTCCACGACCCGCACTTCGCGCTCGACTGCCTCGAAGACGTCCCACGGTCGCCGGAGACGTGGGCCACGGTCCAACTGCTGAGGGCCTATGCGTATCTCGCGCTCGGCCTCCCGGTGCAGGCCCATCTCCTCCTCGAACAGGTCACCGAGGACGAGCTCTCTTCGGTCTCCCCGGTGGCCTACGCGCACTTCGTCGAGGCCATGGCCGCAGTCAAGCGGTCTACCCCGGGCCGCGATGGCGAGGTGGGTGCCCTGTTCGACGAGGCCCGTGCCCGCCTGCTCGTGAACTCGGGCTTGAGCGACGCGGCCGACGACGACGTGCAGAAGGCGCGCTCCGTTCTGGACCTTGCCGAGTTCGCGGATGCCGTCTACCGCGGCGACCATGCCCAGGTCATCGAACGGCTCGAGGCCGCGGCGGCAGGATCCCTTGGCGGTGACGACGAACTACGGCTGCGCTCGGCGTGCCTGCTCATGCAGGCCCAGGTCTTCGTCGGGCGCGAGGACGAGGCGCTCGCAACGCTCCACCGCATCTCGAGTGAGCTCGCGGGCCCGGCGGGGACCACTCGGGTGCGGCAGGACTTCGTGAGCCGCGGCTTCGACGTCCTCCTCTTCAACGGCCACTGGCGGCAGGCTCTCGCGCTCGTGCGCACGGCCGGCTTCGAGACGGTCCCGAGCCTGCGCTTCGCGGGAGCGCATTACGAGTTCGCCTCGGGCCTTGCGCTCGTCTATGCGGGGCGCGGCTCGGACGCGATCTCGCCCCTGCTCGCAGCGATCGCGCAGCTCGAGCAGGGCAACGTCCGGGCGACTTTGGGCTGTGCTTATGCGGCGGCCGCCTTCGCGTTCGCTCAGCAGGGCGACAGCGCGGCGGCCCGGACCTACCTTGATCGGCTCGAGGGCTGGTCAGCGCCCACGAGCTTCACCCTCCGAGCATCCACGGAATTCTGCGCGGACATGGCGCGCCGCTGGATCGGGGAGCGGGGTGCGGCTCAGCGTCTCGTCGAAGCCGCGCGCGCTGACATCGCCGCCGGTCGCTGGACGATGGCGGGCATTCGACTCGTGGGCGCGACGGTGGAGACCGGCTCGGAGGAATTGGCCCTGCTCGAGGAAGTCTGCGGGCACCGGCAGGGGGCCCTCGCCGACATCGGACGGCGGCTGGCCCGGGGCACGAGGCTCCGCGAACTCCAGGACCTCGTGGCGGCCTCGGATCTTGCTGCGGGACTCGAACTCGACACGCTCGAGTCGCGGTGCACCGCCGTCGCCCTCGACATTGCCCGCGACACCGGTGACGTCCGATCGGCAAGGATCCTGCAAGCCCGGCTCGACCGGCTCACCGGGCTCGTAGAAGTGCTCCCGGTGGTGCCCCAGAGCCTCGGACCGCTCCTTACGGCGCGGGAAAGGGAGGTGGCCGTGCTCGCAGCGCGCGGCGAGTCGAACCGGACGATTGCGGAGGAGATGGGCTTGTCCGTCCGTACGGTCGAGGGCCATCTCTATCAGGTCTTCTCGAAACTCGGTGTCACGTCCCGCGCCGAACTGGCGGGACTCCTGTGAGCGGCCTAGCGTTCGTTGGACGGGCGCGGGAGGTCGCGCAGTGCGCAGCGATGTTCCGTGACAACGTGCCCGCTCTCCTGATCCTCGGTGAGACAGGCGTGGGGAAATCCGCGCTTGTCGCGGCCGTGAAGGCCGAGCTCGGGGACTACGCCGAAACGTTCGAGATCCACGGGAGCCCATCGCTCCAACGCGTGCCGTACGGGGTCCTTGCGCCCTTCCTCGGAGGCCTGCCCACGGAGAAGGCGGGGTCCCGGATCGCCGTACTGCGCACGTTCTGGCGGCGCATCGAGGAGCTGCGGACCCGGAGCCAAGGGCGCCTCGTCCTCATCATCGACGACGCCCACTCGATCGACACGCTCACGGCCGAGGTCGTCGCCGAACTCGTCGGTGCAGGCTGGGCGCAGGCGCTCGTCACGTCGCCGGACGGCGCCCTGCTTCCGCCGCCCCTCATGCAGCTGTGGATCGACGGCGGCGCCGAGCGGCTCGACCTCGAACCTTTCACCGCAGCGGAGGCGGCGACCTTCCTCGAGACCGCGCTCGGCAGCAGGGTGCTCCCGTCCACGGCGCGCAGGCTATGGCGCGACTCGCAGGGGAACCCCATGCTCCTGCGCTGCCTCATGGACGAGGCGCAGCGGGCGGGTGCGCTCGTCGAGCGACGCGGGACGTGGCTGCTCGCTTCCGAGCCTGAACGGCGCAGCGACGGCCTCGTCGGCCTCGTCCGGGATCAGCTCCAGCGGCTCTCGGCAGAAGAACGCGAGGCGCTCATGCTCACCGCGATCGCGCAGCCCGCGCCGCTGGGGCTCATCAAGGACAACTTCGGCGGGGAAGTGGTCCGCAGCCTCGCGATGAAGCGGCTGGTTCTGCCGCCCGAAGGCCCGGATGGCTCGCTCCGGCTGCGGCACGTCGTCTACGGCGAAGCCATCTTCCAGCTCATCCCGCTCATTCGCTCGCTCAAGCTCCAGCAGCTGGCCGCAGGCCACAGGGCAGAGCAGATTTCGACAGCCGACGGTCTCCTGTGCGCCGTGTCCTGGGCGCTCGGCTGCGGCCTGGCCCTTGAGGAGACGACCTTCCTGCGCGCCGCTCGGCTCGCCGCACGGTTGGGAGAGAACTCGCTCGCCTTGCGCGCCGCGGACGCCGTGACCTCGCCCGGGCTCGCCGCTCAGGCCCGGTTCGTGCGTGGGCTCGTCGCCTACACCGCGAACCACTACGGCGAGGCTGTCGCGCTCCTCGAGCCCTCCGACGATCTCGGTCCCGAGGGTGTGCTCGCCTCCGGCCTGCTGTGGCTCTACAGCAGGGATGCGCTCGGCCACGCGCACGACGACGTCGCCCGCGACCTCGAGCGCCTCGCCCAAGCCGCGGGCCAGGGGCCGTGGGACCTGCTTCGGCTCGTCTTCGCTTCGGTCCGAGGGGACTACATGAGCCTCGAGATCGGCCTCGCGGCATGGAGGACCGCGTGGCGGGCCGGGGGAGCGACCGAGCGCTCCGCAGCGGAACGGGGCGTAGCGGCGGCGCTGGAGGCCGAGGTCCTCGCGTGCCGCGGGCTCCTGCTCGAGGCCATGGCGACGGCCTCGCAGGCGCTCGAGCTCCTCTCCTCCGACGAGACCATGGGCTCGCTCTCCGAGTTCGCGGCCGTCCGGTTCGTCTACGCCGCCGTCTCCGCAGGGCACTGGGATGCCCTCGAGTCCGTTCCCACGTGGTTCGCGACCCCTCCGTTGCACGAGGACTCGTTCCAGCTGGGCGCGACCCTCCAATGCGCTCGCGGTCTCTCGCTCCTACGCCAGGGGCGCTTCGGCCCGGCCCTCGAACTGCTCGAGCCGACGCTCGAGGAACTGCGGATCTGCGACTCTCAGCACGTGTTCCGACTCTGCGCGGCCGGCGCAGCCTACGCAGCCGCACGCCAAGGCGACTGGGACCAGGCCGGCGACTTCCTCGAGGACGCCCAGGCGCCACATCGGGTCGCGGCGTCGATGATCCGCCCGATAGCCGAGCTGTTCGAAGTCGCTGCCGTCTGCGCGATTCGGCCGGATTCCGATTCTCTCACCGCTCTCGAAACGGCTGTCGACGCAGCGTCGCAGGGCGCGCGCCGCGACGTCTGCCTGCAGGGTCTCTTCCTGTGGTTCGATGCTGGCCGTCGCGACCGGCTGGACGAGCTCCTCTCCGTCGCATGGCCGATGGAGGGGCAGTGGGCAGAGGCTGGCGTCCTGCTCGGCGCGGCGTTCGATGAAGGCAGTGCGGACTCGCTGCGGGCGGCCGGCGACGCCCTGCGGAGCGCGGGGTTCCCCCGGCTCGCCCGAGAATGCTATGCCGACGCCCTCGCACAGCTCGAGAACACCCCGTCCCGCGCCGAAGCGCGGGCCGTGTGGGAGGGACAGCGCGCGTGCGACGCGGAACTGGGGGAGACGGCCGCGGTGGCGCAGCCTGCGGCGCCCGTGGGCGAGCTCACGCGCCGGGAACGCCAGATCGTCGCCTTGGCCATCAGCGGCCTGAGCGACCGGGAGATCGCGGACCGGCTGACCGTCTCGGTGCGCACCGTCGAAGGCCACCTCTACCGCGCCTATTCGAAGCTCGGGGTGAGCAGCCGAGAGCAGCTTTCCTCCGCCGTCGGCCTCGCGCCGGAGAATGAGTACACCGCTCCGCAGAGCAAGTAGAGGCTGCCGGGCCGATTCACGGCAAACACGTAGTCGCCACTCATGCTCTCTGACTCCGATCGTGCGAGAGTTGTCCCACAGCCGATCGGGACGGCTGATGGCACCGCCACCAAGGACGGAGCCGGCGACGACGGAACCTCCCCGAGACCAAGGTTCCTCCCCCAGCCGTCGCCGGCTCTTCTTGCTGCCGGTTCTTCTTGCTGCCTGGGCTCTTCTTGCGCCTGAGTTGTTCTTGGGGCTTGGGCTGTTCTTGGGGCTTTGGCTGAGTTTTCTTCAGGGAGTGCAGACTTAGGCTGGCCGAACCGTGCGGATCGCGTGGGAGAATGGATTGCGGCACAAAGCCGTATCGTAATTTGCGAACCGAAGTTTCGAACTCATTCTTCCCTGTGAAGGAGCCGCCACAGTGGCCCTCGTCAGCATCCCGGCCCCACTCCGGCCGACCCCCGCCAGCAGCGCACATTCCCCTGAGCTCGACGACTCCGAGGCGGAACGCATCCGTCAGGACTTCCCGGCCCTCGACCAGGAAGTCAACGGGCGGCCGCTCGTGTATCTCGACTCGGGCGCGACCTCGCAGAAGCCGCGCAGTGTCCTCGAGGCCGAGCAGGACTTCTACGAGACACGGAACGCGGCTGTCCATCGGGGCGCTCACGAGCTGGCAGTGCGGGCCACGGATGCCTACGAGGAGGCCCGCGCCACCGTCGCGGCCTTCGTCGGCGTCGACCCTGCCGAGCTCGTGTGGACTTCCAATGCGACGGAGGCACTCAACCTCGTGGCCTACGCGTTCTCGAACGCGACCGTCTGGGCTGAGCAGGGCCGCGGCAGCGCCGAGCTGAGCCGCTTCGCGCTGGGCCCGGGCGACGAGATCGTCGTCACGGAACTCGAGCACCACGCCAACCTGATCCCGTGGCAGGAGCTTGCCTTCCGTACGGGGGCGACGCTTCGCTTCATTCCGATCGACGACGAGGGCCGGCTCGATCTGGCCGAGGCCTCGCGGATTGTCGGCCCCAACACCCGCCTTGTCGCCTTCTCGCACGCCTCCAACGTGCTCGGGACCGTGAGCCCCGTCGAGGAGCTCGTCGGCCTCGCCCGCCGGGTCGGGGCCTTCACCGTGCTCGATGCATGCCAGTCCGTGCCGCATCAGCCAATCGACTTCAAGGCCCTTGGCGTCGACTTCGCTGCGTTCTCCGGGCACAAGATGCTCGCCCCCACCGGGATCGGCGCGCTCTACGGGCGCCGTGAACTGCTCGACGCGCTCCCGCCGTTCCTCGTCGGCGGCTCGATGATCACCACCGTGACGATGGAGCGCGCCGAGTACCTGCCCGCCCCGCAGCGGTTCGAAGCCGGAACCCAGCGCATCTCGCAGGCCGTAGCCTTCGCCGCCGCGGTCGACTACCTCCGCGAGACCGGGATGGAACGCATCGCGGCGCGGGAAGCGCGGCTGGGCGAGCTGCTCGCCGAGGGCATCGCCGCACTCGACGGCGTGCGGCTTCTCGGACCTGCACCCGGCGAGGAGTGGTACGGACACCCGCGGTTCGGCATCGCCGCTTTCGACGTCGCCGGGGTGCACGCGCACGACGTCGGCCAGTACCTTGACAGCCACGGCGTCGCCGTCCGCGTCGGCCACCACTGCGCGCAGCCGCTGCACCGCCGCCTCGGCCTCACCGCCTCGACCCGCGCGAGCGCCTACCTGTACACCACGGAGGCGGATGTCGAGGCGTTCCTCGCGGCCCTCGCCGAGGTCCGGGGGTTCTTCGGCCTCACGTCGAAGGCGGGTTCATGAGCCTCGATGCGCTGTACCAGCAGGTCATCCTCGACCACGCGAAGGAACGGCACGGGAGCGGCTTCGCGGAGAGGCTCGCGGAGGCCCAAGCAGCCGGCTTGGGCGAGTCGCATCAGTTGAACCCCGTGTGCGGCGACGAGGTTACGGTCCGAGTCGCCATCGCCGACGGCGCGATCCAGAGCCTCCGCTGGGAGGGCCAGGGCTGCTCGATCTCGATGGCGTCGGCCTCGGTCCTCCACGATCTCGCGGAAGGGACGAGCACCGAGGAGTTCCGGCAGCTCGCGGACGCGTTCCGGGAAATGCTCCGCTCGCGCGGACAGGTTGCGGGCGATCCCGAGGTGCTGGGCGACGCCGCCGCGTTCGAGGGGGTGTCCCGCTTCGCGGCTCGCGTCAAGTGCGCGATGATCGCGTGGGTCGCGGCTGAGGACGCCGCCCGGCAGGCTGGCGCCTGAGCCAGGGATAGGCCAGCGGCGAAGGATAGACCAGCAGGGATAGGCCAGCGGCATAGGCCAGCAAGGATAGGCCAGCGGTCCCGAATAGACCGGGGCGAGGGCAGAGATCAGCCCGAGAGGGCTGCGGCGACCCCGCGACGCTCAGCTGGAGTCCGAGCTCCCTGTTGCTGAAGGGCGACTTCGGCGTACGCTATGGCTGACTCGGTCGGCGCGTCCCAACCGCTTCCGAGGGGGGAGGCTTGCGATGCTGCGGGATGCCGCTGTCTCGGTTCAGTTGGGACGGTCTGCGAAGGCGACCACTGACCCGACTGAACGGCAAGCCGAAAGGCTCCGATGGGCGATGCTCGTGCGACAGGGCGAGCTGGACTCTGCAACTCGGGCACTCAAGGATCCGGACTCGCTCGGTACCGTCGTGACCGGGCCGCCCGGTGTGGGGAAGTCCTTCCTCGCGAGTGCCGTCCTCTCCTCGCTCGGCACGAGCGTCTACCCGCTCCGTCTCCGCACGTCGACTACTGGCCCATCGGGGCCCTACGCATGCCTCGGCGCTCTCCTCGCGCGCCTGCCCCACGGTGCGTCCTCCTCGCCCACAGGGCTTCTTCTCGCCGTCGAACACATGCTGCGGGAGGATGCAGCCGGACGGCCCGTGGTGCTCGTCGTCGAGTTCGGGGGCGCGATCGATGAGGCGAGCGTCGGCGTCCTTCTCCACCTGCTCTTGAGCGGCACCGCCCGCCTGCTCGCCGTCGCCCAGCGCGCCACCGACCTCCCCGCGGACTTCCTGCGGCTCGTGCGTCGCGGCCGGCTCGTCGAGATCCCGCTTCACGGCATCGGGATGCCCGAGACGAGGCGCCTCGTCTCAGCGCTCGTCGACGGTCGGGTTGCCTCCTCGGCGGTAGGCGAGCTGCACCATGCATGCGGTGGCAACCCGGCGGCCGTGCAGGGGATTGTGCGCCGCGAGCGCGCGACGGGAAACCTCCACAAGCGGCGCGGGGTGTGGACCCTCGAGGCCGTGGTCCAGCCCGAGCAGGGGAGCGGCACGGATGAGATCATCCGGGCTCGTTGGGCGCGTGAGCCGCAGGACGTGCGCGAGGTGATCGAGCATCTCGCCGTAGCGCGCCGAGTTCCGATCGCCGGGCTTGCCAGGCTCTTCGGTTCCGAGGTGCTCGTCGACATGGAGGATCGCGGGATCATCGCTGTCGACGCTTCGGAACACCGTTGCGCCTACCTCCGTGAGCCGCGGATGGCAGAGCTCGTCCGCGAACGGCTCGGACCGGACCGGCACCGGGAGCTCGCCTCGCTCACGTCGCTCGGGGGCGCGCCCGAGGAGTCCGGACTCGACCGAGAAGACCTCGTTTCCTACGTCGAATGGTCGCTCGATATCGGCAGCAAAGTCGGCCCCGAACTCGTGGTCCATGCGGCTCGCGTTGCGGTCAGCCTGTTCGAGCCGCTTCGGGCGCTGGACGTGCTGAACCGAGCAGGCGAGCTGCCCGAGACTCTCAGGACCGAGGCGGCGTTCCATCGCGCCTCCGCCCTCTCGCTCCTCGAGCAGAAGGAAGAGGCGCTCGGAGTGCTCGATGAGCTGCCCGCGGAAGCCGTCGAGCGGCTCGCCCCGGTGGCTCGAGCGCGCTACGCCGCAGCGAAGTCGGAACTCCTCTCATGGCTTCCGGAACGCGGCGAGGCCCGCGAGCCGCTCCATGAAGCGTGGGATGCCTTCGCCCGGACCACGGCCGGAGATCCCGCCGTCCTTCGCAACGCGGCAGAGATCCTGGACCTCGCCGAGTTCCGCGTTCGGGCCTTCCAAGGGGATTTCTCGCCGATCCTCGACGCCCTCGAAGCTGCCTCGCACCGTGCCGGCTCGAGCGAGGGCTTCCGGCGCGAAGCCTCGCTCCTTCTCGCGCAAGGCTGGGCGGCGTGCGGCCGTGAGGCAGACGCCGCAGCTCTCATCGCGTCCCTGGGACTCAACGCGCCCCAGCACATGGACGACGACGGCTACGTGGCCGCAGCCTTTGCCGTCTGGATCGCGAATGGCGACTGGAAGCGCTGCGTCGACCTGTGCGAGCGCTATGTGGACCGCGGCGGGCGGCGGCTGAGCCTTCGGGGAGGCCTCGCCGAACTGTTCCTCGCGCTCCCGCTTGTCATCGCCGGGCGCGCTAGCACGGCCCTCGGCCCGCTCCTCAACGCAGTCGCCCAGCTCGAGGAGTTTCCGGCCCTGAACGCCCTCCCCACGGCATACGCGGCCACAGCGTTCGCGTATGCGCAGCTCGGAGACACCGGGGAGGCCGAGCGGTGCCTTGAACGTGCGAGGGCCACCAACGGCACCGCCCCATGGCTCTTCGTCCACCTCGCCGAATTCTCCGAGGGGATGGCCCGCCGCTGGCTCGGCGACGCCGGGGCATCCGAGTTCCTCCTCGCGCACGCTGCAGACGAGGAAGCAGCGGGCAGGGTTTCGGCTGCGGCTGAAGAGGTCTTCGGAGCGAGCCTTCCAGGCACCGAGCGGGACTTCTTATGGGTAGAGCGCCTCGCCCATCGACGGCAGGGACCGCTCTCGCATCTCATGGCCTCGATCGCTGCAGCGTCACGGCGCAAGGATCCCGAGGCGCTCCTCGAGGCCGCAGAGGTGGCCTACGGCATGGAGCTCGACGAACTCGAGGCACGCTGTGCCGCCCTTGCGCTCGACTTTGCGCGAGATCGCAGCGATTCCGCCGCTGCGGGCCGCGCGCAGACCCGCTTGGACCGGCTCACACGCGTGCTCCCGATGCTTCCGCTCGTGCCGCAGGTCCCCGCACCCGTCCTGACCGAACGCGAGCGGCAGATTGCGGTCATGGCGGCCTCGGGGGCGACGAACCGGGACATCGCGGAGGCGATCGGGGTTTCAGTGAGAACGGTAGAGGGCCACCTCTACCAGGTCTTCTTGAAACTCGGTGTCGCGTCTCGAAGCGGACTCGACGGACTGGTCTGACGTGGCCGCGAACATGGGGGTGCAGTTGGCGGGGACTTCATCCATCAATGAAGCAGCGCGGGAGGACGTGGCGGTCGCCGCGGCCGAGGCCCTGCGGCGGGACGGGCCGGCAGCGGTCCTCGTCGTGGGCGAAAGCGGCTCGGGCAAGTCCCATCTGCTCGGGCGGATCGTCGCAGCCCTCGACAGCACCGTCGAGATCCTGCACATCCACACAGGGCGCAGCCTGCGCTCGATCACCTACGCGGCCCTCATCGAACGCCTTCCACCGCTCGGCCCCGAAGAGGTGAAGGACCGGATCGGCGTCCTCCGGGCGCTGTGGACCGAGCTGGACCGGATCGCTGGCAAGGAGCGCCGCCCCGTCGTCCTCGTGGTCGACGACGCCCAGGACCTCGACGACGGATCCGCAGGCCTCATCGCGGAGGCCGTAGCGTCGTCGTGGGTCAGGCTGTTGGCCGCGGGTACCTCCCGCGGAGGGCTCCCGCGGGACTTCCTGGACATGTGGCACGACGGGATCGCGGAGCGGGTCGAGCTCGGGCCGCTCAGCGTCGACGAGGCGCGTTCGGTCACCCAAGGCCGCCTCGGCGGCCGGGCTTCGCTCACGACGGCGAATGTCCTCCACACGCTCAGCGGCGGGAATCCGCTTCACCTCCTCTCGCTCGTCGACGAGGCCCTCGCGGCTGGGACGCTCGTATGCCACCAGGGCATCTGGGTCCTCACTGGTGGGTTCGCGAGCCGCGGCGAGGCGCTCGCCGAGACGGTCCGCAGCTCGATGGAGCAGCTCAGTGCGGCGGACCGGGATGCCCTCATGCTCGTGGCCCTGACTGAACCGCTGCCCCGTTCGGCTGCCCGTGCGCTCGTCGATCGCGACGTCCTCGACAGGCTGGGTGACCTGGGTTGGTTCGTGGACGCTGGGAACGAGGGCCTCCGGATCCGGTTCCCGCTGGAGGCGGACGCCGTGCGCCGCATGACGACGGCAACGCGTCGCCTGCACATCTATCGCCGGGCGTTCGCGCTGGGCGGTGACGAGATCCGCCAGCCCGCGAACGAGCTGCGCCTGCTGGAGCTCGCGCTGGACACGGGTGCCACGCTCCCCGCCGCGGAACTCGTCCGTGGCGCTGCGTCCGCGGTCCGCAGCTTCCGAAACGAACTCGGCCTCCGGGCGGCGTCGCTCATCGACAGCGGAACCGAACGGTCGCTCGCGCGAGGCCTCGTTGCCCGCGCCCACCTCAACCTCAACAACCCGCACGCCGCACTCGCGGAACTCGACGTCCAGCCTGCCAACCCATCGGACGCACGCGATGTCCTTGCGGGCTCGCTCGTGAAGTTCAGCGCCCGGGTCGCCGCGCGCGAGCTGGACAGCATCGACGACGACATCGTGGCGCTTGAGCGCGCTGCGGAGCTCGTGGACGGACACCTGGGAATCAGCCTGCCCTTCGGGCCCGGGGCCAAGGAATCCGTGAACCGCAGGGCGCGGCTCCTGCGGGCTCTCGTCGCCCTCGAACGCGCAGACTTCGCAGCAGTCTCGGAAGCAGTCGCCCGCGACGGCCGCCTCCCGCAGGCCGCGGCTGCCCCGCTCGTCGAGCGAAACATCTGGCTCTTCCTCGAAGCCGACGCCCAGCTCGCCGCCGGCAGCTATGAAACAGCGGCTCGCACCGCGGCGCTCGCACTCTCGGAGCGCAGCGGGGACGACGAGCATTTCCCCCTCGAGGAATTCGGGATCGTCCGTTACCTGTGTGCGGCCCTCCTCGCGGGCGACTGGGCGAGCGTCAATTCGGTCGTCCACTCGTACCAGAGCGGACACGTTCGGCATACCCTCGTGTTCGGCCCCGGCGTCTACTGTGCCCGTGCCTACGCGCTGCTCCGGCAGGGCCGCGAGGAGGAAGCCCGGGCACTCCTCCAAGACGTTGTCGAGAACCTCGAGCTGTTCGATCCGCTGCACGTGCTGGGCGTCGCCCACGCCTTTGCGGCGTGGGCCGCAGCCGCGGGTGGCCACTCCGCGGAGGCGCAGGACCGTCTCGCCCGCGCAGAGCAGACGGGCGACGTCGGCAGCGCAGCAATGCGCGAACTCGCCGCCATGCACCGGGCCGGGGCACGGGAGCTCCTCGAACCGGGCGCGGGGCTGCCGGAGCTCGATGCCATCGCTGAGACGGATCGCGCTGCCGGGAGGCCCGGCTGGGAGTTCATTGCCCGGGTGCTCGCATTCGAGCTCGGGGCCGCGGAGCCCACGGAGCGCAGCGTCGAGCTCGCGGGTGCCGTCGAGGGCCCGTGGGCCGCTGCCTGGGGCGAGTGGGCACGCGCGGCCGCGACGGGGAGCGGCGACGGCTACATGAACGCTGGCGAGCTGTTCCAGAAGCTTGGCCTGTTCCGTCGCGCCCGCGCCGGGTACGCGCGTGCGGCTGGCTGCTTCGACAGCGCTGGCGAGAGGGCGGCCGCGCGCCGTGCCGGGGCTGCGGCACGGGCCTGCGAGGGGCTGCCCGGATCGGGCGACGCCGGTGAGCAGGAAGAGGCGATGCTCGCCTCGCTGCGTTTGAGCCGCCGCGAGCAGGACGTCGTCGACCTCGCCGTCGAAGGCCTCAGCGACCGGCAGATTGCGGACCGGCTTCACCTCTCGGTCCGGACCGTCGAAGGGCACCTGCACCGCAGCTACGCGAAGCTCGGCATCCGCAGCCGCGACGAGCTGCGGGACGCGGTCGAGGAGTGACTTGGGTCGAGGAGTGACCCTGAGTCGAGGAGTGACCCTGGGGTTGAGGAGTGACCCTGGGCTGAGGAGTGACCCTGCACGAGTGAACTGGGCTGCTTGAGGGGCGCTGGCTGACGCGCCCCTGACAGGCGTGCCCCAGACCCTTTCCTGCCGTTCCATAGGGCTCGGATCTATAGGCGTGCTCGGATCTATAGGGGTGCTCGGATCTATAGGCGTGCTCGGAGGCGGTGGGAATGCCGTTCGAGTACTTGCCCCGTGCCGTTGGTCGTGACTAGGCAGTGGGCGCGTGGTCCGCCGGGTATCTCCTGCGTACCGGGCAAGGGTTCCCCCTCGGAGGGGCCGTGCAAGCTCGGGTACCGACTACTGGTGACCTCTTTGGGCCGCTCGACTGTACTGGTGCATGTGAGGGACCGGTGCATGTGAAGGGCCGGTGCTTGTGAAGGGCCGGTGCATGTGAAGGGCCGGCGAACAGCACCGGCACCGTCCGGGAGCCGGAGCCGGGCTCATCGACGGAAACGGTTTCATCGAGAATGGCGCAGTCAGGCAGGAGGCAGGGCATGACCGTCTTGGCAGGAGCACGCGTGCTCGTTACCGGGGGAGCGGGCACCATCGGCTCCACCATCGTCGACCAACTCCTCGAGGCGGGGGTCGAGCACGTTGACGTCCTCGACAACCTCACCCGCGGAAGGCTCGGCAACCTCGATCACGCTCTCGCGACCGCAAGGGTCAGGCTCATCGACGGCGACCTTCGGGACCGCGACACCGTCCACGACGCGACGGTCGGAAAGGACCTCGTCTTCCACGAGGCTGCCATCCGCGTCGCCCAGTGCGCCGAGGAGCCCCGGCTCGCGCTCGAGGTCCTCGTCGACGGGACGTTCACCGTGCTCGAGGCGGCGTCCCAGCACGGCGTCGACAAGGTCGTCCTCGCGTCGAGCGCGTCGGTCTATGGCGAAGCCAACGAGTTCCCCACCCCTGAACGGCACCACCACAACAACGACACCCTGTACGGGGCGGCGAAGAGCTTCAACGAAGGCCTCGCTCGGAGCTTCCGGGCGATGTACGGGTTGGACTTCGTGGCGCTCAGGTATTTCAACGTGTACGGGCCCCGGATGGACGTCCACGGGCTCTACACCGACGTGCTGGTCCGGTGGATGGAGCGGATCGCCGACGGCCGGCCTCCGCTTGTCTACGGCAACGGCGAGCAGACCATGGACTTCGTCTACACAACCGACGTGGCGCGCGCGAACATCTACGCGGCCGAGTCGGCCGTGTGCGAGGGCGTCTACAACGTCGCGAGCGGAAGCGAGACGAGTCTGCTCGCGCTCGCGGTAGCCCTCCTGGACGCGATGGCTTCGGACCTCTCGGTCGAGTTCGGGCCGGAGCGCAAGGTCAACGGCGTCGCGCGCGGGCTCGCAGACACAACCGCAGCCGCACGCGATCTCGGTTTCCGAGCGGAGATGCCGCTCGACGAGGGGCTGCGTCGCCTTGTCGCCTGGTGGCGGCCGCTCCGCGAGGAGATCGCCGCGGCCAGAGTGGTGGCGGCGTCGTGAGCGCCCTCGAGGAGGCCGACGCGGCCGCGAAGGTCATGGAGTCCGGCTGGCTGGCTGAGGGCCCCCGGGTCGCCGAGTTCGAGCGCGAGTTCGCGGCGGCGCAGGGCGTGACGCAGGCGGTGGCTGTCTCGAGCTGCACGACGGCGCTGCACCTTGCCCTCCTCGTCGCAGGGGTCAAGCCGGGGGACGAAGTCGTCGTGCCCTCGTTCTGGCTCCAAGCTCAAGGCCACCGCTTCCACCAAGCAGTCAAGCCGGGCGACGAAGTCGTCGTGCCCTCGTTCTCCTTCCTCGCGACGGCTAGCGTGCCCCGGTGCGTGGGCGCCGAGCCGGTCTTCGCCGACGTCGACCCCCTGACCGGCAACCTCACGGCTGAAACCGTCGCCGCCGTCCTCGGTCCGCGGGTGAGCGCCGTCGTCGTCGTCGACCAGGGCGGGCTGCCAGCCGACGTCGGCCCTCTCGCCGAGCTCTGCCACGCCCGCGGCGTCGTCCTCATCGAAGACGCGGCGTGCGCCGTCGGCTCGCGGTACCGCGGGTGCCCAGTGGGCATCGGCGCGGATGCCGCGGCCTGGTCCTTTCACCCGCGCAAACTGCTCACCACGGCCGAGGGCGGCATGCTCACGACCGACCGCAAGGACTGGGCCGAGCATGCCCGGCGCCTCCGGCAGCATGCGGCGAGCTTCCCGGCGGCCGAACGGCACGAGGCCGTCCGCGCGCCGGCAGAGGAGTACGCCGAGCTCGGCGACAACTTCCGCATGACCGACCTCCAGGCGGCTATCGGGATCGTCCAGCTCAGGCGCCTGCCCGCCATGGTCGAACGGCGCCGCGCACTCGTCGCCTCCTACCGTGCGGCGCTCGATGGAGTTCCCGGGCTCAGGTTGATTGAGGACCCGCCCGAGGGCGAGTCGAACTTCCAGTCGTTCTGGGCCGAGGTCGACGCCGATTTCCCCCTCACGAGGGACGGCCTCCTCGACGCGCTCGCGGCCGAGGGCGTCTCCGCCCGGGCCGGGATCATGGCGGCTCACCTCGAGCCGGCCTTCGCCGGGAAGCCCCTTCGGGCGCCGCTTCCCGCAACCGAGCGGCTCACGGCCCGCACCCTCATCCTGCCTCTGCACCACGAGCTGGGAGAGGAGGGCGTGGGACGCGTCGCCGACGCTCTCCGCCGCGCCGCCCGGACGCCGAAGGTGCCCGAGGGGGAGCGGAGGTGACCGAGCTGCTCCTTGTTGCCGCGAGCGGACTGGCCCGCGAGGTCATGGCGCTCGTGCGCGGCGGAGACGACTTCGATCTCCTCGGGATCCTCGACGACGACCCGGTCCGGGTAGGGAGCGTCCTCGACGGCGCGCACGTGCTGGGTCCGCTCGCCGAGGTCGGCAAGCACCCGAGCGCGCGCGTTGCGGTCTGCGTGGGCAGCGGCGCGGTGCGGGCGGACATCGTGCGCCGGTTGGGGGCGCTCGGGCTCCCGCCTGGCCGGTTCGCGACGATCGTGCATCCGAGCGTCGCGATCCCGGAGGGCTGCACGGTGGGTGAGGGGAGCATCCTGCTGGCGAATGTGGTGATGACGGCGGCGGTCTCTCTCGGGCGGCACGTCGTAGTCATGCCCGGGGTCACGTTCACCTACGGGGACGTCGCGGACGACTACGCGACGTTCGGTGCCGGGGTATCGCTCGGCGGTTCCGTCGTCGTCGGCCGCGCCGCCTACCTGGGGATGAACAGCAGCGTCCGGCAGCGCATTCGGGTGGGTGCGCGCGCTGTGGTCGGCATGGGCGCGGCCGTCGTTTCGGACGTGCCCGAGGGGCAGACATGGGCCGGCGTTCCCGCCAGGCCCCTCGCACAGGGCGCCCAGGTGGTGGGAGGCAGGGGAGAGTCATGACAGCGGAGGCGCAGGCAGGCCGTGTCCAGAGGGTTCCGTTCGTGGACCTCGTGGCCCAGCAGCAGGAAGTCAGCTCGGACGTCGTGCCCGAGGTGGTGCGCGCCCTGGACACGGGCGCGTTCATCGGCGGCCCGCAGGTCACAGCGTTCGAGGAGGAGTACGCCGAATTCGTCGGCGTGCGCTCGTGCATCGGTGTGGCCAATGGGACGGATGCGCTCGAGCTCGCCCTGCGGGCGGTCGGGGTGGGGCCGGGCGGCGAGGTGATCCTGCCCGCGAACACGTTCGTGGCAACCGCGGAGGCCGTGGTCCGGGCAGGTGCCCGTCCCATACTGGTCGACGTAGACCCCGAGACCCTCCTCATCGACACAGACAAGGTGGGCCGGGCGGTGGGGCCTAGGACGCAGGCCATCGTCCCGGTCCACCTTTTCGGCCAGACCGCGCCGGTCGAGGCACTCGTGCCGCTCGCGGCCCACCGGGGCCTCGCGCTGGTCGAGGACGCTGCCCAGGCCCAGGGGGCCCGGCACTATGGGCGCTCCGCGGGCGCCTTGGGGCACATCGCGGCCACGAGCTTCTATCCCGGGAAGAACCTCGGTGCGGCCGGCGACGCGGGCGCGGTCACGACCAACGATCCGCTCCTGGCCGACACGGTGCGGCTCCTCGCCACGCACGGGAGCGCGGTGAAGTACGTGCACGAGATCGTGGGCTTCAACTCGCGCCTCGACGTGATCCAAGCGATCGTGCTGCGGGCCAAGCTTCGCCGGCTCGCCGAGTGGAACGCACGACGGCGGGCGGCGGCACGGCTGTACGAGGAGCTTCTCGACGGGGTGCCCGGGGTACGCACGCCGCACAGCCGTCCCGGGAACGAGGACGTCTGGCACCTCTACGTGATCCGCGCCGAGGACCGGGAACGGATCCAGTCCGCGCTCGCGGGCGCCGGGATCGGGACCGGAATCCACTACCCGACGCCCGTGCACCTGACCGAGGCTTTCTCCTACCTCGACTACCACCCGGGTGACTTCCCTGTCGCCGAAGAGGCGTCCATGCAGATCCTGTCACTGCCGATGTTCCCCCACATCACGCCCGAGCAGCAGGAGCTCGTGGCAGGGGTGGTGCGGGGATGCTGAGGAAGGGCAGCCTGAGCAGCATGGGGCAGTGAGCGCGTGGTCCGTTGGGTGCCTCCTGCGTACTGGGCAAGGGTTCCCCCTCTGAGGGGTCGTGCAAGCTCGCGTACTGACTACTCGTGACGCGCTCGGTCGGTAGGGCTTCACTGGTTGGTGTGAGTCACCGGCAGCAGCACGGGAACTCATTTGGGAAGCCAGGAGCAGGTCATGTCGGTAGGCGCAGAGCAGAACATCCCACGCTCCGTCCCATCGTGGCGGCGCTTAAGATCCTTGTCGGTTCTCGGCGCGAGACTCCTTTCAGTTCTCGGCATGCGGCCCTCGGGCGCGCGGATCGCGCGTTCGGCTAGGGCTCAGGCGTGGCCGAAGCGGTATGCGTTCTACCTGCGGGTCGCGGACTCCGCGATAGTCCTCGCAGCCGTGGTCGCCGGGCTCCTCTTCGGTGGTGCGGGTCCCCGGACGGCTGTTGCGCTCGTGGTCATCGCGGTGGTGTGGCCGGTGGCGCTGGGTGTGTACGGGAGTCGTGACGCGTCGGTGTTCGGCATCGGGGCGGAGGAGTACCGGAGGGTCGTCGCGGCCTCCATCGAGCTCTTCGCGGTCCTGGCCATTGCGGCGCTCCTGCTCTCGGACTGGCTCCCGGCGCGGGTTCTGGCGTTGGTCTTCGGCTCGGGCGCGCTGGGGTTGTTGGTGGTGCGGTGGTCGAGCCGGCGGTGGCTGAACGCGCAGCGGCGCAGTGGGCTGTGCCTGACTCCTGTTGTCGTGGTGGGGGAGCCGGAGGATGTGCGGTATGTGGTGCGGCGGATCACTGCCAGCAGCGCGGCGCCGTACAACGTGCTGGGAGTTGTGCTTCCGGGGGGTCGGCGGGGACAGTCGTTGGCCGTGGAGGGGGAGCGGCTGCCGGTGCTGAGCTCGACGGACGACGTGGTGCGCACGGTGGCGCTGAAGAAGGCGGCCGCAGTGATCATCGCGGGCCCGATCCCTGGGGGGAATCAGTATGTGCGGGAGCTGGGCTGGAGTCTGGAGCAGTACGGGACGGAGCTGGTGCTCGCTTCGACGTTGACGAATGTGGCCGGCCCGCGGATCCATTGGCGTCCGGTGCAGGGGCTGCCGCTGATGGAGGTGGACCTGCCGCGGTATTCGGGGGCCACGCAGGTGCTCAAGCGGGGGATGGACATCGTGCTGGCGGTAGGGGCGCTGGTGGTGCTCTCGCCGGTGCTGGGGGTGCTGGCGCTTCTGGTGCGGCACGATTCGCCGGGCCCGGTGATCTTCCGGCAGGAGCGGATCGGCAAGGACGGTCGGGCTTTCCGGATGCTGAAGTTCCGGTCGATGGTGGTCGGTGCGGAGGCGCAGCCGGGGATCGAGATCAACGATGATCCGCGGGTGACGCGGTGCGGGCGGTGGATGCGCCGCTACTCGCTTGATGAGCTCCCGCAGTTCGTGAACGTCTTGACGGGGGAGATGAGCCTGGTCGGGCCGCGGCCCCCGCTCGCCCCGGAACTCGGAGGGCACGAAGCCGAGGAGCAAGGCCTTCCCGTGCACCGTCGTCGGATGCTCATCACTCCCGGGCTCACCGGCTTCACCCACTTGGCGGGGCGATGGGACCTCGAGTGGGACGACGCCGTCCGGCTCGATCTGTACTACGTCGAGAACTGGTCGCTCCTGGGCGATCTCATGATCCTGTGGCGCAGCTTCCGCGACATCTGCCTTCGCTGAGTCATCAGCGAGGACGCAGCTCAACCCCGGAAGAGGCCTGACGCAGAGTTTCCAAAGGAGGATTCAGGGATGACGGTTTTGGCAGGGGCCCGCGCGCTGGTCACGGGGGGAGCCGGCACAGTCGGTTCTACGATCGTCGACCAGCTCCTGGACGCAGGCGTCGAGCACGTCGATGTCCTCGACAACCTGAGTTCGGGAAGAATCGCCAACCTCGGCCATGCTCTCGCGACGGGAAGGGTCCGCCTCGTCGAGGGTGATCTGCGGGACCGCGACAGGGTGCACGACGTGACGGTCGGGAAGGACCTCGTATTCCACGAGGCTGCGGTACGCGACACGCAGTGCATTGGGGAGCCGCGCCTCGCGCTCGAAGTCCTCGTCAACGGGACCTTCAATGTGCTCGAGGCGGCGTCCCAGCACGGCGTCGACAAAGTTGTCCTCGCCTCGAACGCCTCCGTCTATGGCAGGCCCGGCGAATTCCCAACCTCCGAGCACCACTGTCCCAGGATTGACACGCTGTACGGGGCAGCGAAGAGCTTCACCGAGGGCCTGGCCCGAAGCTTCCGGGCGACGTACGGGCTCGACTACGTTGCACTGCGCTACTTCGACGTATACGGGCCGAGGATGGATGTGTACGGGCTCTACACGGAAGTGCTCGTCCGGTGGATGGAACGCATCGCGGACGGCCGCCCGCCTCTGGTCTACGGCAACGGCGAGCAGACCATGGACTTCATCTTCACAACTGATGTCGCGAGGGCCAACGTCTATGCCGCCGAGGCGCCCGTGCGTGAGGGCGTCTACAACGTCGCGAGCGGCATCGAGACCAGTCTGCTCGCGCTAGCGGTCGCCCTCCTGGATGCCATGGAATCCGATCTCGCGGTCGAGTTCGGCCCCGAGCGAGAGCCGGACGGCGTCGCGCGGCGGCTCGCCGACACGAGGGCGGCGGCACGGGATCTGGGCTTCTGGGCCGAGACGCCTCTCGACGAGGGGCTGCGCCGCACCGTCGCCTGGTGGTGCCCGCTCCGCGAGGAGATCGCAGCCGCCAGAGTGGTAGCGGCGTCGTGACCGCCGAGCCCCTTCAGGACTCGTTGTTGAAGACGTCCGTCCCGAAGGCCTTGAGGCCGGGGGCGCCGGCGTAGCCGAGGCGGGGCAGCGAGAAGATGTCCTCGATGGTGGCCAGAAGGCTGTAGTGGTTGTAGGGCGTGTCCGAGGTCGTCCCGCCCTTGATGAAGGGCGAGAGCACGAGGGCCCCGATCCTTCCGCCGGCCGTACCGCCGGGCAGGAGTCCCTCGGGCCCGACGTTCGTGCCGTCTGCTTCGTCGAAGGTGATGACGAGCATGCCGTCCTGCTTGTACGCCGGGGAGGCCAGGATGGCCGGGACCTGCTGGCGCAGCCACGCGTCCGCGCTGGCAAGCCCGCCTTGTGAGCCGTCCACGCACGGAATGTCATGGCCGTCGTCGCAGAGGTTCGGTGAGATGTACGAGAGGTTGGGCGTCGTGCCGACTGACTGGAGGTCCCTGGCGAGCTGACCGAACGGGAGGACGTTGCTCTGGCACTGCGGCGACGCGGTGATCGACTCGAAGTACACGAACGGATTGTGGCGGGTGGCGTATTCGTCGCCGACCTTGGCGCTGTGGTGGTTGTCCTTGGCCCCGAGGGTCGGGTGCTCGCAAGGGGTCTGCATGTCCTCCATGTAGGCCTTCCAGCTCTTGCCCGCTGTCGTGAGCTGGCCGGCGACGGTGGGGACCGAGGAGGGATACACACAACCGGTTCCCTGCAGCTGATCGGAGGCGCCGCTCCCTGTCTGCTGGAACGGGGCATAGACCGTGCAGTCGCCCTCCGTTGCTGAGTTCGGCCCCTGCCCCGAAATCTGGGCAATGTAGTTCGGGGCCGAGTGGTGGGCGATCCCGTAGTACTGGGAGAGCAGGACACCCTGGGAACGCAGGTCCTTGGACAGGTACGTGGCCACCGAATCGGAGCCCCACGTCTTCAGGTAGTTCTTGTTCTCAAGGTTGATCACGAACACGTGCCCCACATTGCGAGGGGCTGACTCGGCGGTCGAGGGCGAGGACACGCAGCCCGTCAGCGCTAGGACGACGGCGGCTGCAACAACCAACCACGCATGCCATCCCGTCGCCTTCTGACCTTGGCTTTTGGTGATCTCCCGCGTCATATCATTCCGGCTTTCCCGTTTGCGCCGACTCCAGCGTGAATCGACGGACAGCTGTGGCAGCAAAGATGTACGAATCGTCCCAGCGCGACCCCGAATCCAGTCAGCCTCAAGCCCGGACGGCAGTCACATCATCAACTGCTAGAACTGTTGCACAACATTCAGGGAATTGCCACGGAGAAAGCCTATGAATGCCTTGGACGCTTCGGCGTGCCCATTCCCGCAGTCTTCGGCTTCGGGGCTCTGATCCGGGTCCTCCAGGTGGACGCGGCGACCAGCCCTCGGTATCACTTGTCGGGCTGGTTGAAACGCCTCATTCCGCACGGCTCCGGGAGATTTCGCCGTGTGGGAACCCCATTACTAGGTACACCTGCCCGGGGCTGTCGGCGCCTGACCTCTGGCTTCGCGTACCGGCTACTCGTGTACGGCGACAGGGCGGTCAGTAGCATTGCCAGAGGACGATCGATTTCCCGAGGGTGATATGTGCGCACCTCTCGGGAACGTGCTGACGCGAGGTGAAGCGGTGTCTGTTCCGTATTTAGCAGGAGCCATTCAGGGGAGTGCCTGAAATGGTGTGCTTAGGGGAGCAGCTCAGCTATCACGGGGATAATTTGTGCCCGCTTCAGGGAGTAATTGCGAATTTCTCCGCCGTGATTTCTGCAGGTGAGGTGACCTATAGCCTCGGCTTCAACTCCCAGCCTATCCACGAGCGGGGGGAACTGACGATGGACTGGAGACCGCTGGGGAAACGGATCCGCGCACTGGGCTTCGCCTCCGTACTCGTCCTGCCGGTGACTGGGAGCTCGCTGGCCCTGCCGCCGCATGCCGGCCCCTGCCAACCGTCGACGAGCACGCCGACCGACGGCTATCCAGGCAGGGTGGTGGCCGCTGACAACTTCGAGTCAGGAACGATGTCGGGGCACGCCGTGGAGACGAGTGGGACGGGAACGGTGTCGGTCTCCTCGGCCCGGGCTCACACCGGGACCTGCTCGGCGTACTTGCACGCGACGGCGGATCCGGGATCGCTCGCGGACTTTTCGACCTCCCTGCCGCCCGGCACGCGGGAGGTCTACGCCGATGGATGGTTCGACATCGTCCAGGCCGGCGTGACGAACGACGACGTCCCGTACTTCCGGTTCTTCTCGGACGCCACCCGCTTCGTCGACGTCTACCGGCACAACAGCAACGGCCAGCTGTGGCTGAGGATCCTCACCCCCGACGGATCCTTCGCCTACACGTGCCTCATGGCCTCCAGCATCTCTTTGGATGCGTGGCACCACATCGCTGTGCACGTCGTCTCCGACGGGCGCACGTCAACAGTTCAGGTGTGGTTCGACGGTTCCCGGGTGTACTCCAGCTCGCAGGTGAGGACAGTGGCCTCGTCGGTAACAAGCGTGCTGAACGGAGCCGAGCATTTCCAGCAGATGGAGGACACCTACATTGACGACCTCGTCGTAAGGAGCGTGATCAGTTGAGCCGGACCATGAGCAGCGCCGTGCGCGTGACTCAACCCCAGAACAGCCTGAGCTTCGACATTCATGGGCTCGTGGGAGTCCATGTCGAGCCGGGAACGCCGGGAGAAGCGCAACTGCGGGACATGCTGTCCCCGTTTGTGGGCGATTCCCTAGCCGCCAGCCGGTTGCGCGTCGGTGCCGACTACAGTTCCTTCGCGGACCAGTCGCGTGCCGAGGACGCCTATCGCTACACAGACAAATCGCTTTTCATCCCTGAAGACCGGGTCCAGATCGTCCAGACAGACGAGGGGTACCGGGTCGAGGGCCGAGGCGAGCTTCTCACAGCGGTCATTCCGCTGCTGGACCGGTTGTGCGTACAGGAGAAGACGGCGATGGTCCATGCGGCGATCGTGGACTTTGGCGGCGCCGGAGTCCTGCTGCCTGCCTGGGGAGGCGTCGGGAAGACCAGCACTGTAGCCAAGCTCCTCGCTCTTCCGGGGGTCGGGTTCATGGCTGACGACTGGGGCTTCCTCAGCTCGGACGGAACGCTCCTGAGCTACGCGAAGCCAATGTTCATCAAGCCGCACCACCGGGACATCTATCCGGAGCTGTTCCAAGGATCCAGAAAGCCTCTGGCACCAGGCTGGCTCACTCCGACGATCTCGCAGATGGCCACAGCAGTCCACCCAGTGATCGTCCGGTATCCGCGGACGGCCTCGTTCACCCGACGCTGGTCGCCTGAGCATCGGATGGTGCACCCCGAGGAGGTCTTCGGTGCCGAGAGGATCTCGTCCAGGGCCCCGGCACAGATGGCCATGTTCCTGGAGCGCTTTGGCGGGGACGACGCCCAGCTGGAACAGGCAAGCCTCGAGTGGATGACCTCGAGAATCGTGGGGAACTTCCACTCCGAGCTGCCCATGGTCTCGCGCCGTCTGATCGAGGCCCTCGGCGCCACGGGTCTCGTCCCCCTGCAGGACCATTTCGGCCAGAAGGCCGCAGTCGTCCGGCAGGCACTCCAGAACGTGCCCTGCTGGCGGCTGCGCCTTCCCAGCTCATGGTCCGCAGACCGGGCCTCAGACTTCGTCTGCCAAATAGTGCGTTCCAGGCTGGACCGGTAAAGGGGGGACGGCGATGGACGAATCGCCCGTGCTTGATGTCTCGGTGGTAGTTCCCGCGCGCAATGCCGAAAAGTGGCTAGCCCGTTGCCTGCAGTCGATACGCAGGCAGCATCCGAGGGAGATCATCGTCGTGGACGGGCGCTCGACGGACGCCACCGTCGAGATCGCCCGTTCGTACGGCGCCCGCATCATCTCCGATGAGGGAAACGGGCTGCCCGCCGCCCGGATGATGGGGGCGCGGACCGCCGTCTGCGGCGTTGTTGCACTCATAGATTCCGATGTCATCCTGCCCACTGGTGCTCTGGGCAGCCTGCTGAACGAATTCGAGGAGGGCGGCTACGACGGGCTCCAGTTCGGCCTCGTCAGCGAAGCCGACGGGCACGGATACTGGGGCGCGGCGCTCGCATGGCACCACAACCACAGCCGCGTCCGTTCTTGGTTCGGGGTGTGCGCCACGCTCATGCGGCGTGACGTCCTGATGGACATCAGGTTCGATGAGACGTTCAGCTCGGGCGAGGACATCGAACTGCGCATCCGTCTGGAGAACGCGGGGCGAAAGATCGGCGTCTCCACGACCACCCTGGTGAGGCACCAGTTCGCTGACAGCTTCGATTTCGCCCGGGACCAGTGGCTGCAAGACGGAGCCGGCCTCGCCTTCACGATCCGGAAGCATCCGAGGAGGGGCGGCTGGCTCCTGTTGCTGCCGCTCCTGGCAACCGTGCGCGGGATGGGCCTGTCGCTCGTCCACGCGCCTCGATTCCTGCCCTACTGGGTGTGCTTCCTGCTGTACAACTACCGCTCCATGGTGTCGGGCCTCCTGCACACCGCTCCCCAAGGACTCTCGATGGGGGGAAACACCGCGTGGCTCTCCGCCGCCCGTGTGGCCCCGATGGTGACAGGCTTCCTCTTCTGGGGCCTCGCTGCCTTCCTCCTGCCGCCGGCCCAACTCGGCTTGGGTTCCGCGGTTGTCTCTGCGGCGCTGCTGACGGTCCAGCTCGCACTGCTGGGTGTGGGCCCCGCGATCCTGACGCTCCTCCCAGGCCAGGACGACGGCGGGCGACGCCTGACGGCGACAAGCCTCCTGGTGGTCGGGGCGTCGTCGTTGGCCGTCTCCGCGGGGCTCGTCGTCGTGACCCGCGCGCTAGGCCCCGGCGTCGGCGAGGCGTGGGGCAATCCGCTCGTCCTGTGGGCCTTCCTCGTCGCTTCCGTCTTCGCCGGCGTCGCATACCAGTTGGACCACATCGGAGTGGCACAGTCCCGGGCCGACCTCGCGATGCTGCGCAGCCTGCTCCAGGGCCTTGTGCAGCTGGGGGCGTTGGTCGTCTGCCTCGTGGTCGGCTACCGGAACGTGGGTGCCGTGGTCGGAGCCTTCGCGGTTGGCGCGGTGGCGAGCGTGATCCTTGGAATCCGCCTGCTGGCCCGGGCCGGTCTTTCGCCGTTGTGGAGGGAGGGGATCAGGCTTCCGGAGGCATGGAAGCTGCTGCGGCGCGGATTGCCCAATCACGCCCTCATGCTTGCGGACCGGGCACCCGGCTATCTCCTTCCACTGATCCTGGCCGCTACTCTGAGCGCCTCGGCCACCGCGTCGTGGTACATGGTCTGGATGCTCGCGTCGGCGGTCTTCTTCGTACCGCAGTCAGCCGGCTACTCCCTCCAAACCAAGCTCGCGAGGCCGGACTCGGGGTTGTCCCTCGTTCAGGGCGCACTGCGCATGAGCTTCATGCTCACCGTTGCGTCGGGTGTGCTGCTGCTCCTCGCCGGGCCACTCGTGCTCTCGGTGATCGGCCCACAGTACGGGCGGGCGTGGGTGCTCCTCCTCCTGCTCATCCCTGCGCTGGTCCTCTGCTGCGTCACGCAGGTCTACTACGGGGTGTGCCGGGCCACGGGCCGCTTGGGTGAGGCGACCTCCGTTGCGCTGCTCGCAGCGCTCATGGCCGTGCTTCCCGCCGTCGTCGTGGCGCAGAACTTTGCGCTCACAGGCGTCTCCGTCCTGTGGCTGCTGGCCCAGACTGCGGCCGCGCTGGTCGCGGCGCTGCGCCTGCGGAGTATGACGACGGCGTCGCGAAGTGCGGTGCCCTTAGAGGTCGCGCCACCGGGCCTCACCGGATCGAACAGATTGGAGCCGCGATGACTCCGGAGGACCTCTCCCTGGTCGCTGATCCTCCCCTGATCAGCCCCTATCGCACCATCCAGGTGGAGCGTCACCTGGTGTCGCCGGCCCACCGGAAATCGCGCGGCGAGGTGTGGCGCGGCTACACCAGGCGCGCCTCCTACAGTTGGGCCTTGGCGGCTGTCGCGCTAGCGGCGTTGGTGCTCGGGGTCCGGTCCCTGCTGCAGGTCGATGTGCAGTCGATCGGAGCCTTGGGGCTCATCAGTGCTTTGCCGCCCAGCTACTTCCTCGCGTTGGGGCTCGCTCTCGTCGGCTTCGTGGCTACTGTTGCGCTGCACAAGGCTCGCCCCGCACTTCTGGCGCTCCAGGTGCTCGTGCTGATAGTGGTCCTGCAGGGGGCCGACTCGATCATCCACGAGCTGCCTCGGCTCGAAGCAAGCTATCGTCATCTGGGCATCGCCGACTACATCGCCCAGAGCGGCCAGCTGGATCCGCGGCTCGACGCCTACTTCAATTGGCCCGGCTTCTTCGCACTGCTGGCGATGCTCTCCGGCTCCACGGGAGCCCGAGATCTGACCAGCGTGGCGACCTGGGCACCTGTTGGAGTCAACATCCTCATGATGGTGCCGCTGCTTGCGCTCGCTACGAGAATGACCTCGAACTGGCGGCACGCCTGGGTGTCCGTCTGGATGTTCTACCTCGCCAGCTGGGTGGGCCAGGACTACCTGTCTCCTCAGGCCTTCGCCTTCCTGCTCATGGTGATCTTGCTGGCATGCGTCCTGACGGTCTTCGGCGGGTGGGCGTGGCCGGTGACCAAGCACCGCCTCCTCGCCCGACTGAGCCGGATCGTGACCGTGTTGGATCCGGCCATTCGCTTGCGGTCACGGGCTGGGCTTCCCCGCGGCGACCTGGTTGTGCTCGGGGTCGGGTGCACTCTGTTCATCGTGGCAATGACGGCGGCCCATCAGCTCACGCCCTTCGCGGTCGTCCCGGTCTTGGCCGCGTTCCTTCTCACGGGTCGTCTTCGGTTGAAGATGCTGACGCTCCTGGCGATCGTGGTCCCGATTGTGTGGCTTGCGGTGATCGCCGCCCCGTATACGGTCGGCCACATCGATTCACTCATCGGGTCCCTCGGCGAGCTCGGCCAGACGACGTCGAAAGCCGTCACCGGCAGGATCGCGGGCAGCGATGAACACCTCTTCGTCGTCAACACGCGTCTCGCCGAAACAGCGCTCGTCCTCATCCTGGGATCGATCGGAGCGGCGGTGGCGCGCGGGCGCCGTGTTTCGTGGCTCACCGCCGCCCTCGGCGCCGGCACGCCCGTCGTCCTCTATGTGGTCCAGCCCTACGGCGGCGAGCTCCTGTTGCGCCTGTACATGTACGGTCTGCCCTTCGCCGCGTCCCTCATGGTCGTGCCGCTCATGCGGAAGAATGCTAGCGCGCTGGGGTGGATACGCGGACTCGGCCTGCTCCTGCTCAGTGCGGTGCTGGCCATGACCACGATCGTCTCGAGGTACGGAAACGACCTCGTGGAGAACTTCACCCCTGACGAGATCAACGTCGTGAACCGGCTGTACCAGGTCGCGCCGCCAGGCTCAGTGCTCGTCGAGGCGGTCCACAACACCCCGTGGAGATCCAAGGACTATGCGAGCTACGACTACGAGACCCTGCTCTCCGCCAAGGCGCAGGCGACCGCGAGCCGGCTCACGTGCGGCACGGTGGAATGGCTCGGTCGGTCTGCGGGAGCCTACCTGATCGTCACCAAGAGCCAAGTGGATGAAGCAGAGATGCTCGGCATCGGCCCCCAGGGAGATGTGAACGCTTTCCTGAGCACCTGCGGAACCAAGCCCAGCTGGTCTTTGGTTTATCAGAATGCCGGGGGAGTCATTTACCACATTCAAGGGGCGGGCAATGCAAAATAGACGTCTTCTGCTCATCGGTGCCATTGCAATTCTGACGGCGGCCACCATCCCCTTCTCGTTTGTTGGCGCGCCGACGATCAGACTTGCGGTGATCGGGTTGTTCCTCCTCGTAGGGCCCGGCTCCGCTTTTGTCCTGATGCTCAGGCTGACCGCGGAGTCGAACCGCTTCGGCAACCTGCTGACGCCTCTCCTTGGCTCGATGGCAATCGGTCTGAGCCTCGCGATCTCGCTGACCCTCGCCACGGTCATGGTGTATGCGCGCCTCTGGAACCCGTCCGTAGGCGTCGCCTCTCTGGCGGCCGGGACCTTGATTCTGCTGGCGTTCGATGCGATCAGGCACGGGTTGCGCATTCCGGTTCGGATCCCCGGCCGAAGCGGTGGGGCTTCCCAGAGCGCTGGCACTTCACAGAGCGCTGGCACTTCACAGGGCGCTGCAGCTTCACAGGGCTAGCGCAGCGCCCAGATCGCAACCCAGTCAACGTACAGGTGGCCCTGAGTCTTGGGGTTCGGGCACGTCGGAAGGCAGGACTCGGTCTGGAGTATGTAGTGCATGGGCACGTCAGGCACCCCCGACGTGCTCGCGCCGATCGACTTGCCGTTGAGGAAGAATTCCACGCGGCCCGGAGTCCACTCTATCGTTGCTGTGTTCCAGGTCTGGAATGACGCATCGGTTTGGAAAGTCGCCGAGGCCGATCCTTGGTTCGACCCTGTGCTGTGAAGGGCAGCGAAGAATTTGGCTGACAAATCCTGTTCCGGGTAGTCGATTTCGCCGTCTCTCGGCCATATCCCGCTGTCGGGCCACAGCAGCCAGGCAGTTTTGAACCCTGGCACGGCATCAGACCTGAATCGGACGGAGTACATCCCATACATTTGGCTGTCGTAGGGCGGCTGGTTGTCTCCATTGATTTTCGGCGCGGGTGCGGCTCCCATAGAAACCCCTCCCTCCGAATGCAAGTACATGTCCAGGACGCCATTGTGGACGCTCAGGACTTTGGATGGGTAATAGCCCGACCTGCCGCCATTCTTCTGCCCTGCCGTGTCGGGGGTTCCGTCGAAATAGTTGGCGCTCCATTTGGCGCTCAGCGAGCCGGGGAAGCTGCCGAGCGGCACATCGCCCTCCGTGAAGTCGTCGGCGAATACTTGCTTCCAACCGGGCGGGTCGCCGAGCGGCACTGCCTGCCCGGAGAGCGACGTCGGGTCGTACCTCGTGAGGGCGGCGCTCGGGTCGGTGTCGACGGGGGTGGGAGCCGGGCTGCTTGGGCTGCTGGCGCTGGCTGGGCCAGTTGCCGACGCCGCGCTACCTGCCGACGCCGCGCTACTTGCCGGCGCTGGGCTGGTCACTCCGGCTGGGCTACTTGCAGGGATCGGGCTACTTGCCGGCGTCGGCGCACCGCTCTTCGCCCCTTCTCCGTTTGGTGTCGGCGCGCCGTTGGAGGCCAGCGAAACGACCCCCCAGACGATGCCTGAGAGCACCAGGAGTGAGACAAGGAAGCCTGGTAGGAATCGTCGCCATGCCTTCTCCACTACCGCCTCACTCCCTCTTGCGGTGCGCCTGAACGCCTCTTCGAGTGACCGCCGCGCGACTCCAAGTACCTAGGGGACCGATCGACGCGTACCCCCTTGGCGACCCCGGAAGTAGTGGCTTGGGGCGGTTCCAAGTACGACGGGTACGAACTACTCGTGACACTCACTTGGACGGATTCTACGCTCAAATGTAGAGGCAGCGGCAGGGAAAACCCCATTGAGCGCAGACGCGTGATTATGGCCTGATCCCGAGGTTGCTTCCTATTTTAGTTTCCGATCAGCGGGCTTTTCTGGGGAGGCCTGCGCGTTGATGAAGTGGTGAGGCTTGTGTCGATTGCCAGCCAAGTTCCGGTTTCTTTTCCTCAGATGGAAATGTCTTCGCTGGCGTCGGTCAGTGTGGTCATTCCGACATTGAACGAAGCAATGAACCTACCCTGGGTGCTTCGCCGTATGCCGTCGTACGTGGACGAAGTCATCATTGTGGACGGACGTTCCACCGACCTCACGGTCGACGTCGCGCGATCCGTTCGCGTCGACGTCGTGGTCGTTGCCGAACCCCGGAAGGGGAAGGGGATCGCCGTCCGCTCCGGATTCGCCGCCGCAGCCGGCGACATCATCGTCATGCTCGACGCGGACGGCAGTATGGACCCCCGCGAGATCGGGTGGTTCGTGGCTCCTCTCCAGCACGACTACGACTTCGTGAAGGGCTCGCGGTACGTCACGGGCGGCGGCTCGGAAGACCTCACCTGGCTGCGCAGCGTCGGCAATCGGACGCTCACGCAGCTCGCGAACACAGTTCTTCACAGTAACTACTCCGACCTCTGCTACGGCTACATCGCCTTCCGACGCCAGTGCCTCGAAGTTCTCGAGCTGGAATCGGACGGGTTCGAAATCGAAACGGAACTGATCGTCCGGGCGGCCCGAGCCGGCCTGCGCATCGCGGAAGTTCCGAGCATTGAACTCTCTCGCATCTCGGGCGACTCGAATCTGCGGACGTTCCGCGACGGGTGGCGAGTGCTCCACACCCTCGCCAAGGAATGCGCAACGTGGGACGCACCGACCGCCGGTGCCCGTCCAGAATCTCTCCGCCGGGTTAAGTACATGTACCCGAACGTGCGCTTCCCCCGGACCCCTACCGATCCGAAGAGCCTGCTCTCGCTGACGGAAGGAATCTAGAATGCCGCCTGTACCTGAATCCCCTACGGTTTCGGTCGTCATCTGCTCCTACACCATGGAGCGCTGGGACCTGCTCGTGAATGTCATTGAGTCCGTCCAGGCGCAGACGTATCCCGCGCAGCAGATCCTCGTGGTCGTCGACCACAACCCGGACCTGTACAAGCGCCTCATGGAGACGGTGCGAGACGCAGTCATCGTCGAGAACTCCGGACCCCAGGGCCTCTCCGGGGCCAGGAACACAGGGGTGGGCTTGGCGACTTCGGAGCTCGTGGCCTTCCTCGACGACGACGCTGAGGCGGCACCCGATTGGCTCGAGCACCTCGTCACGTTCTACGACGACCCGGACGTCCTGGCGGTGGGCGGCCGTGCGGAACCCGTGTGGGAGGCTGGGCGCCCTGCGCACTTCGCGGAAGAGCTCGACTGGATCGTGGGCTGCAGCCACCGCGGTCTGCCCAGGGTCGCGTCCGAAGTGCGGAACGTGATCGGTGCCAACATGTCGTTCCGCCGTGACGTCCTCCTCCAAGTCGGCGGCTTCAATGTCGCGCTTGGTCGGCAGGGATCTGTGCCGCTCGGCTGCGAGGAGACTGAGATCTGCATCCGCTCGACCATAGGCACCCCAGGAACCCGTGTGGTCTACGAGCCCGCCGCCGTCGTGCACCACTTCGTGCCCGCGGCGAGAGGCACGCTCAGGTACATGCTGGCCCGCTCGTGGTCTGAGGGGATCTCCAAGGCCCAGGTGAGCCAGCTCGTCGGGCAGAAGCGGACGCTGGGGGCTGAACGGCGCTACGTGAGGCGCGTCCTCCCGCGGGCGGTCCTCTCCGGGCTCGGCGAGTGGGTCTTCGAACGCAACCTCGGCGGGCTCAGAAAGGCCGGTGCCGTGGTCGCCGTCCTTGCCTTCACGACCGCTGGCTACGTCCGGGGACGTCAGCTCGTGCACGCCGAAGCCGAGGTTTCGGCACCGCTGAGGGCCCAGTGGCGGGAAGCGTAGTTCCCGTGCTGGACACTGGCCTCGTGCTGACCACCGCTCCACGCTGACGGCGGCCACGCGTTACCACTGCTTCGCGTTCACCGCTGGCTCACGGTAACCGCTGCCTCACATTCACCACTGTCCCGTATTGCACCGCTCCCGCCGCTCTCCTGCCCCTCCGGCAAAGACGCCGGAGAGGCTCGGGAGCGACGGGCCCGGGCCCTGCCCACCCGCGGGAGGCGAACCGGACGACGACGCCGGGTCCCGCCGTCGTCCGATGCTGGCCTCTCCCGCGAGGCCCTTCGGCCTGCGTCCCTCAGGTCTGGAGGCTGCCCCTGGGTGGCCAATCTCGGAGTGTCCGCCAGCCCGGCGCTCTTGAGGCCAGGGCCCGATATTCGTTGGAGGCCCGGAGCCGGTATTTCGACCGGTTCCGGGCCTCTTCGGCTTCTGGACCTGTTCTCGGCTTCTGAACCGTTTCCAAGTACTCGCCGGACCCCGGCACATGAGCTGCGTAGTGCGTCCGCGTACTCATAGGGAGCCTTTCTGCGTACTCGCCGGAGGCCTCCATCCTGCTGCCCTCGGAAGCCGGGTACCGACTACTGGTGACCCCGTCTCATTCCCTCGGTGTACTGGTTGGTACGAGGTTCGGTATTTGACCGTAGAAAGCGGCGATAACGCACCTCAGAGGAATTCGCGCAGGCTCTTTGGCGTCCGCGAATACTCATTTGCCATGGCTGGGGATAGCAATACTGAGGGGAAAAATGCGCCGGCGGGGAATGCGAGGGAAAGGCTCGGGGTGGTGGGCCCGTATTGCGGCCCTCGGCCTCGCAGTCGCCCTCGCGGTGTTCGCCGGCCTGCACGGTCTGGGGGACCGGGAGCGGCAGGAGCTCCGAGCGCAGGCAGCGCAGCAGCTGGCGCAGTCTGCAGATGGGGTGGCCTCTGCCCCTGCCGCTTCTTCTTCCCCGACTTCGCCCGCCCGGAGTTCGGGCGCCTCTCCCAGCCCCTCGTCGTCGGCCGCCCGCTCGCCCAAGGCAGCGGGCGCGACGTCGTCTGCGGCGCCTATGAGGTCCGGGACTCTTACGAGTGCCGCGCTTCTGCCCGCGGCCCTGCCTCCGCGCCACTTCGCGTGGCCAGCGGCCGGTCTGAACGTCGACATCGTGCCCATGCCATGGACTGCCAGCCAAACGGTCGACCCGCCGCTCGACGTCAACGGATTCGATCCGGTGGGGCACTGGCTGGTCGGGACGGGGGAGTCGGCGGCCGTGCGGCCCGTGGTCCTGGCGGGACACACGTGCCATCAGCAGGTGGCTCTTTGCACCGATGCGACGTTCCCCTTCAACCGCCTGAGCTATTCCGGTTGGGCTGTGGGGCAGCCTGCCTCAATCACTGAGGCGAACGGGAGCGTCGTGGACTGTGCCCTCGCGGACCGCAGGATCGTCGACAAGTCCAAGGCTTTTTCCTTCGCGAACGATCCCTGCCAAGTTGTTCTCTTTTCCTGCAATTACGACAATCCCGACGCGCAGATCGTCCTGCTGACTTTCCGCTGCGGGCAATGCACGTGAAACACGGAGATTGAAAGGAGCGGTCTTCCATGCCGCCGATTCGCACCCGCAAGATGAATTATGTGACCAGTCTCTTCGCCGTGGGGGCAAGCGCCTTCTTCGTGGCGGGGGCCGCGACGAGTCCGGCGCTTGCTGCGCCGTCGTCCAACAGCGGCAGCGACAAGATAGCCGTCTGCCACCTGACGAGGTCGCAGTTGCACCCTTACCAGTACCAGGAAGTGGCGATGAGCTCTCTTGCCACCTACCACGTTCAGGGTAAGTATCCTGGCGACATCTTCCCCTCGTTCAGCTATGTCGACAAGGGGAACATCACCACCGTGGCGGGGCAGAACTGGACCACGGCAAACCAGGCGATCTACGCGGCCGGCTGCGTCGTCGCGACCCCGAGCCCCACGCCCAGTGTGACCCCGGTGACCACGCCGAGTGCTGATCCGACGAGCGAGGTGCCGTCGGCTGGCCCCACGGACGATCCGACGAGCCAGGTGCCGTCGGCTGGCCCCACGGACGATCCGACGAGCCAGGCGCCTACGGACGATCCGACGACCCAGGCGCCTACGGACGATCCGACGACCCAGGCGCCGACGGCGGGTCCAACCAGCTCCGCCTCGCCGAGTGGGACGCCCTCGGCCAGCACGTCCCCGGCGCCTGTCACGAGCAAGACCCCAGGCCAAGGCAACACAGGCCAAGGCAACACAGGCCAAGGCAACACTGGCCAGGGCAACACTGGCCAAGGCAACACTGTCGCCCCGGCTCGGGTCCAGTCGGAGCAGCCGTCCCAGTCGGCCAACGCCGTTCAGCCGGCCCAACCGGTTCAGCCGGCCCAACCGGTCCAGGCAGTCCAACCGGTCCAGGCAGTCCAGCCAATCCAGGCAGTCCAGCCAGTCCAGTCCGTGCCGTCCGAAGTGAGCATCAGTGCCCAGACGGCAGCGGGCGCCCCGGCACCGGATTACACGACGTCGAATGCGCTCTTCGCCTCGGGAGCGCTCATGCTCGTGGGGGCCTTCGTCCCGAAGCTCGCGGGACGGCGGCGGGGACGGCACTCGTAGGATGTGCTGCTGATGTGTTGCTGTCAGTGCTGTTGGTGACGGCTACCGGGCGTCTTCGTTCCCGAAGGCATCCGGTACGCCGTCGCCGTCGGCGTCGAACGTCTCCAGCGTTGCGAGGCGCCGGTAGTGCCGGTTGCGGGCGCGGAGGACGACGGCGGCGAGCACGGCCGCGGTGAGCGAGCCCGTGAGGATGGCGACTTTGGCATGCTCGTCGTGCAGTGTGCCCTCGCCGAAGCCGAGTCCCGCTACGAGCAGCGACACGGTGAAGCCCACGCCCGAAAGCAGCGCGAGGCCGAAGACATCCACCCACGCGAGGTCGGGGTCGAGTTCGGCGTGGCGGCTCTTCGTGACGAGCCACGTGGAGCCGAAGACGCCGAGGGCCTTTCCCACGACGAGGGCGAGGACGATGCCGATGGTCACAGGGTCGGTGAGTGCCGAACCGACCCCGTCCGCGCCGCCCACGCGAACGCCGGCCGAGAAGAAGGCGAACACGGGCACCGCGACTCCCGCGGAAAGCGGCCGGAACCGCTGCTCGAAATGTTCGGCGAGGCCTGGTCCGGCTTCGGGGCCGCCGGCCTTCTCGCTCCGGATCACCGGGACGGCGAAGCCCATGAGCACCCCTGCAACCGTCGCGTGGATTCCGGACGCGTGGACGAGCGCCCACGTGAGCACCGCAAGCGGAAGCAGGAGGTACCACGAGCGCACGCGCCGCTGGACGAGCCACGTGAACACGGCGAGCGGCACGATCGCGAGCGCGAGGAAGACCAGATTGAGGCCGCTCGCGTAGAAGAACGCGATGATCGCGATCGCGATCAGGTCGTCGACGACCGCGAGCGTGAGCAGGAAGGTCCGGAGCGCCGCGGGCAGATGCGTGCTGATGACGGCGAGCACAGCGAGAGCGAAGGCGATGTCCGTCGCGGTGGGAACGGCCCAGCCGCGCAGCGCGTCCCCGGCGCTCTGCTCTGTACCCAGGGCCACGTTGGCGAGCGTGAAGATGATGGCCGGGAGGGCTACGCCGCCGCACGCGGCGACCACGGGGACGATCGCGGTGGAGGGCCGGCGGAGATCACCGGCGACGAACTCTCGTTTGAGTTCAAGGCCTGCGACGAAGAAGAAGATCGCGAGCAGGCCGTCAGAGGCCCATTTGCCGAGGCTCAAACTGAGGTGCCATGGCTCGTACCCGAGGTGGAGGTCCCGGAAGTCGAAGTAGCCGGACGACCAGGGCGAGTTGGCCCATACGAGCGCGACGACGGTCGCTGTGAGAAGCAGGGCGCCGCCGACGGTCTCCTTGCGGAGGACCTCTGTGATCCGGCGATACTCGGAGAAACTGCCCCGGGCCAGGCTGCGGAGCCGCGAGTGCGCTGAGTGCGAGTTTGGCGAGTGGGAGTGCCGTGAGTGGGAGTGCGGCGAGTGGGTGCGCCAACGGGGGACCATGAGGGCCTCCTGTCCGTGAAGTCAGTCGAGCTGTTCGCCGACCAGACTTCCCGGCACACCTAGACCATCGTACCCACCGAGGTCCTCGTAGCCATCGCCCGCCCCGCGGCCGCAGGGGGCGGCGGCGGAGCGGGCGGGGGAGCTAGCTTGCCCTACACGAACAACGTCCTGACGCCCACGACCGCGACGGCCACGCCGAGGGTGACCGAGATCGCGACCAGGTACATGTGGACGGTGAGGAAACGCGTCGCGCGCCCCGACTCGTCGCGGGCCCGCGGATCCTTCATGACCCGGCGCAGGAACTGGGGCCACACGAAGATGCTCCAGACGCCAGCCACTACGAGGAGCCAGGAGAGGGCTGCGGGCAGCTGCATCAGACGATCTCGCCTGCGAGCCAGGCGGCGGCCTGCGTGGCCTCGATGTTGAGCGCCTTGCCCACGAACGGTTCGGCGGCCTGGGCGATCTTGCCGCCGAGCAGGGGGATCGAGCTCGTGACCGCGCCCGAGAGCTCGATGCGAGTGCTGGCACCATCCGCGACGAGGCGCTGCGCGGCGGTGGCCTCGACGGGAGCGCCGGCGACCTTGACGGTGATGTTGGCCTGGCGTGAGCTGTCGGCCTCGGGCGCGCCCCACGTCTCGACCTGAGTGACGCTGACGTATTCGCCGACGAACTTCTTCGCGAGCTCGGGGAGCCGCCCGGTCGGGACCTGGCGGACGATCGTCGCGGTGAAGGCGCTCGCGGTGTCGCCGTCGACCGTGATCGACTCGAGCTTGCCGCCGACAAGCTCGCTCACGTGACGCTGGAACGCCTCGTCCGCGAAGACAGCGACAATCTGCTCGACCGGGTAGTTCAAGGTGGTGGTGGCTTCGAGGGCCATGGAGTCCTTCCAATCTGCCTGGGCTCAGACGCCCCTGGGGGATGGGCGCCCTGACCATCCTAGAGGGAGCGGCGCGGCCTCCGGGTCCAGAGAGCCGCGAGCCCGGCCCCTATGAAGGCGCCGCTCGTGTTCGCGAGAACGTCCAACACGGAGCCAGTCCGCTGCGGGAGGAAGAGCCACTGCGAGAGTTCGACAGCGGTCGAGACCGAGCACGCCGCGACGACGGCCCATCGCACGCGGGAGCCGAACAGGACGGCGAGAACACCGAACGGGACGAAGAACGCCACGTTCGCGAGCCATTCGAAGAGGTTGTAGCCGAACCACAGGGGAACACCATGCCGATGAAGCCAGACGAACATGTGGGCGAGCGTTCCCGCAGCGGGCCGATCCACCGGCGTCGGCCAGAACACGACGCCGGCGACGAACGCGAGGTACGCGGCGCCGACGATCCGCAGGGCCACACGGCGGCGGGCCGAGCCTGCCCGTGGCGAATCGCGGGAAGTGGCGGAGGGGGCGTCCATCCGCCCATCGTAGGCGTCCGGGCCCGGGGTAGGCTTAACACATTCCCGGGCTGCTCCTCAGTTCCGGGTTTCTGTGCTGCCCTGGAGGTTTTGTGTCGTCAGATATCCAGCTCACCGGGTCGCTTGATGTCCTCCGTCCTGCGTCACTCGACGGGCTGCGGCGCGCGCTGGCAACGGATCCGACGGTTGCCCGACTCCGCGACTACGCGTCGAAGCCCGCGGGTCGGCGCAGCCAAGACCTCCAGGTCGCCGCCCCCGCGGGCATGCGGCCCGTGATCATCGCCGAGATCCTCGACAGCTTGCCTGAGGGCGACGGCGTGCTGCTCGCGGTGACTGCGACCGAGCGCGAGGCTGAGGACCTCGTCGACGCGCTCGGCGCCTACGTCGCGCCCGGCACTGTGGCGCTCTTCCCGAGCTGGGAGACCCTTCCCCACGAGCGGCTCTCGCCGCGGTCCGATACCGTCGGGCGCCGCCTCTCCGTCCTCCGCCGGCTGGCCCATCCCGAATCCGAAGGGCGGAACTCGGCAGAGTCCGGGCGCAAGCCGCTGCGCGTCGTCGTCGCCCCTATCCGCGCGGTGCTGCAGCCCCTCGTCGCCGGGCTCGGCGACCTCGCCCCCGTATTCCTCGCCGTCGGTCAGGACGAGCCGTTCGACGGCGTCGTCCGCGCGCTCGCGGCCGCTGCCTACGCGCGCGTCGACATGGTGACCCGACGCGGCGAGTTCGCGGTCCGCGGCGGGATCATCGATGTGTTCCCGCCGACCGAGGACCATCCCGTCCGCGTCGAGTTCTTCGGCGACGAGGTCGAGCAGATGCGCTGGTTCGCCGTCGCCGACCAGCGCTCGCTCACCGGGCCGCACGTGCATCACCCCACCGTCCTGTTCGCCCCGCCCTGCCGTGAGCTGCTCATCACGCCGTCGGTCATGAGCCGCGCCGCAAGGCTCAAGGGCCATCTCCCGGCCGCCGAGGACATGCTCGAGAAGATCGCGGGCGGGATCGCGGTCGAGGGCATGGAATCCCTCGCCCCACTGCTGGTCGACGCAATGGTCCCGTTCGTCGAGGAGCTGCCCGAGGGCTCGGTCGCGCTCCTCCTCGAGCCGGAGAAGGTGCGGACGCGCGCCCACGATCTGGCCGCGACCAACGACGAGTTCCTCGCCGCGGCATGGGCCACCGCGTCCGACGGCGGGGCGGCACCGCTCGATCTGAGCGTCGCCGCGGGCGCGGGCCAGGATCCGGACGAGCATATGGGCCGCCTCGAGGACGCAAGCTTCGCCTCGCTCGCCGACACTCGGGCTGCCGCCGTGGCACGCTCCGTCTCTTGGTGGTCTGTGACATCTCTGGGCGTCGACGAGGAGACCGTGCTCGATATCGACGTCCTCTCGATCGCCGCGCGCGAGCCACGGGGATACCGCGGGGACGTTGCCGAGATGACCGAGTTCATTGGGTCCCGCGTCGCGGACCAGTGGCGCATCGTCGTCGCGACCGACGGCCCAGGCCCGGCCCAGCGGCTCGCCGAGCTGTTCCACGACGCCGGGATCCCGTGCAGCCGGGTCGAAAGCCTCGCCCGCGAGCCCGAATCCGGCATCATCGAAATCACGACCGCGACGGCAGGCAAGGGCTTCGTCCTCGACGGACTCAAGCTCGCGCTCCTCACCGAAGCGGACCTCCTGGGCCGTGCAAGCGCCGCGGGGACCCGCGACATGCGCAAGATGCCCTCGCGCCGTCGCAATGCCGTCGACCCCCTCCAGCTCCATGCGGGCGACTTCGTGGTGCATGAGCAGCACGGGATCGGGAAGTTCGTGGAGCTCGTGCAGCGGCGTGCGGGTGCAGGGACGGATGCTACGCGCGAGTACCTCGTCCTCGAGTACGCGCCGTCGAAGCGCGGTGCCCCGGGGGATCGGCTCTTCGTGCCCACGGACCAGCTCGATCAGGTGACCCGTTACGTCGGGGGAGACGCCCCAGCCCTGTCGAAGATGGGCGGCGCCGACTGGGCCGCGACCAAGTCGAAGGCCAAGAAGGCCGTCAAGGAGATCGCAGGCGAGCTCATCCGCCTGTATTCCGCGCGGATGGCCTCCCGCGGGCACGCGTTCGGCCCCGACACGCCTTGGCAGCGCGAGCTCGAGGAGGCGTTCCCGTACATCGAGACGCCGGACCAGCTCACGACGATCAACGAGGTCAAGGCGGACATGGAGCGGGACATCCCCATGGACCGCCTCGTCTCCGGCGATGTTGGCTACGGCAAGACCGAGATCGCGGTGCGCGCCGCGTTCAAGGCCGTCCAGGACGGGAAGCAGGTCGCGGTCCTCGTGCCCACCACGCTGCTCGCCCAGCAGCACCACGAGACGTTCTCCGAGCGCTTCTCAGGCTTCCCGCTGCGTGTCCGCGCGCTGAGCCGGTTCCAGACGGGGTCCGAAGCGAAGGACACCGTCGAGGGGCTCAAGAAGGGGACGGTCGACGTCGTGATCGGCACGCACCGCCTGCTCTCGAAGGAGGTCGAGTTCAAGGATCTCGGCCTCGTGATCGTGGACGAGGAGCAGCGCTTCGGGGTCGAGCACAAGGAAGCGCTCAAGAAGATGCGGACGAACGTGGACGTTCTCGCGATGTCCGCGACGCCGATCCCGCGCACGCTCGAGATGTCGCTCACCGGGATCCGGGAGACGTCCACGCTCGCAACGCCCCCCGAGGAGCGCCACCCTGTCCTGACCTACGTCGGCCCGTACACGGACAAGCAGGTCTCGGCCGCCATCCGGCGTGAGCTCATGCGCGAGGGCCAGGTGTTCTTCGTCCACAACCGCGTCTCGTCGATCGAGAAGACTGCCGCCGCCGTGCGCGAGCTGGTTCCCGAGGCCCGGGTCGAGGTTGCGCACGGGCAGATGTCCGAGGGGCGCCTCGAGCAGATCATCGTGGACTTCTGGGAGAAGCGCTTCGACGTCCTCGTCTGCACGACGATCATCGAGACCGGCCTCGACATCTCGAACGCGAACACGCTCATCGTGGACCGGGCCGATTCCTACGGGCTGTCACAGCTCCATCAGCTGCGCGGGCGCGTGGGCCGTGGCCGCGAGCGCGCCTATGCCTACTTCCTGTATCCCTCTGAGAAGCCGCTCGGCGAGGTGGCGCTCGAGCGGCTCAAGGCCGTCGCGGCGCACAACGAGCTCGGTGCGGGCATGCAGCTCGCCATGAAGGACCTCGAGATCCGCGGCGCGGGCAATCTCCTCGGCGGCGAACAGTCCGGCCACATCGCAGGCGTCGGCTTCGACCTCTACATCAGGCTCGTCGGGGAGGCCGTCGCCGACTTCCGCGGCGAGTCCGAGGAGAAGACCGCCGAGATGAAGATCGAGCTGCCCGTCAACGCGCACCTCCCGCACGATTACGTGCCGGGGGAGCGGCTGCGGCTCGAGGCGTACCGCAAGCTCGCTGCCGTGAACGACGACGCCGCCATTGCCGAGGTCATGGACGAGCTCACCGACCGCTATGGCGAGCCCCCCGCGCCCGTGGAGAACCTCGCCGCCGTCGCCCGTTTCCGGGTGCGTGCCCGCTCGGCCGGCCTCACCGACGTCGCCCTTCAAGGGAACATGGTGCGGTTCGCGCCCGCCGAGCTTCCTGAGTCGAAGCAGATGCGGCTCACGCGCATGTACAAGGGGGCACAGTACAAGCCCGCGCTGAACGCCGTCCTCGTGCCGAAGCCCAAGACCGCGGCGATCGGCGGACGCGACCTGCAGGACAAGGAGATCCTCGACTGGGCCGATCAGGTGGTGACCGCCATCTTCACCGACTGACCGTTTCGGGTACGCCAACTCCCCCTCCTGGCTGTTTCGGGTACGCCAACTCCCCCTCCTGGTCGTTTCGGGTACGCCAACTCACCCTCCTGGCCGTTTCGGGTACGCCAACTCACCCGCGATACCCGTGTTCGCGGAGCGCATCGAGCACGAGTTTCACGATGTAGGCCTCGCCTCGGGCCATGTCGTGCTTGGTGATCTTGACCTGGTTCCAGCCTGATGACCTCGTTCGCCGATCGCGCCAAGCGTCCATGGCGATCTGCTCCGGGGCGAGGTGGTGCTCACCCTCGTATTCGAGCGCGGTCCGGTATTCGACATTCCCTAGATCCACCCAGATTGTCCCTGCCCAGGGATCGACGACGGGGCAATTAGGGATGAAGCGAGGGAGGCCTGCCCTCTCGAGGATCTGCCGCAAGTACGACTCAGGCGGCGAATCGACCCCGACCGCGAGCAGTTCGAGAGCAATGCGTCCGCGGCCGAGTCCCACGACACGATGCCTGCTTTCGACAAATGAGCGCAGGTCCGAAAGACGGACTAATGCTGTGCGGGGATGGAATGTCCGTTCATGTTCGGACACCAGATATTCACCGGCCGCGATGACATCGTCCATCGTTAGCTTCCGCATTCCGCAGAGATCGAGCCAAGTTCTCTCTGGCGTGGTCACCCGAGTGCCCGAGACCGTCGTGATCTCGTCATTTTTCAGCCGAAGTCGGTGACCCCGGATTTCCGGGCGCCGAGGCTGGCCAAGACGACCTGTTGTACCTGGACGGTCGTCGGCGGCCCGCGAGAGATCGATAAAGGTGGGATCCTCAGCCCACCCCGGAAGCGGTATCTGGTGAACCATGGCGGCGCTCAAGTGGCTCAATGCAGTGGTCTCGTGAATTGCGGTGTAGGGACGAGCCAACTGAAGCATGTTTTGGACCGCTAATTCGGGGACTCGAATTCCCCTGCTCGGTCGGAGGAGGTCTTGATCCTCGAGTCGGCGTCTGCTGACGCCGAGGCTTATGGCCTCCTCGACGGTGAACGACGACTTCCGGAGCTGATCGGGAAGGGGCTCTTGGGACGACATGGCCCCCATTCAGCCACAATCGCTGCCCCCTTGCGTTCGGTTATCCACAGCTTCGAATTCTCGGGTACAGATACTCCCTGTGGAGGAGTAATCCGATCGACGGGAAGAGGATTGGGAATGCGAAAAGCCCGGCCGAAACTCTCGGCCGGGCTTTCTGTACCCGAAACGGGTGGGAGGGGGATTAGCTGTACCCGAAACGGGTGGGAGGGGGATTAGCTGTACCCGAAACGGGTGGGAGGGGGATTAGCTGTACCCGAAACGGGTGGGTGGGGGGGGGGGGGGGGGGGGTTACTTGCGGTGCTCGCTGCCGGAGTCGGAGCGGCCGATGAACGTCATCGGGATGAAGAACGCGCCCGCGAAGCAGAGGATGAGGGCGGCCATCGGCCACACGTTCGTGAAGTCGAGCCACGAGACGGCAACAATGCCAGCAACGAAGATCGCAGCCATCACGACGAAGATGATGATGTTGCCGATGAGCGGGTTCTCGTTCTCGATCGGCCGGTTCTTGGCGTTCTCAGCCATGCTCTCTCCTCAAGTCCTAGTACGTCCGGCGCTCAGTATGATCCGGCGGCTGCGCTGCCGGTCACAATGGCCACACCGGAGCTCGCGCCGATCCGGTTGGCACCCGCTGCAATCATAGCCCGCGCGTCCTTGAGGGTTCGCACGCCACCCGACGCCTTGACGCCGATGTGCGGCCCCACCGCGCGCCGCATCAGGGCGACGTCCTCGACCGTTGCCCCGCCGCCGTTGAAGCCGGTCGAGGTCTTGACGAAATCCGCGCCCGCCTCAACCGCGGCTTCGCACGCGAGCACCTTCTGCTGGTCAGTGAGCAGCGCGGTCTCGATGATCACCTTGAGGATCGCCGAGCTGCCGTGCACGGCCTCGGCGACGGCACGCAAATCATCGACGAGCGCCCCGCGGTCGCTCGCCTGGGCAGCGGCGAGGTCGACGACGACGTCCACCTCGTGCGCGCCGTCGAGCGTCGCCCCCCGCGCCTCGTAGACCTTGACATCGGTAGGCGTTGCACCGAACGGGAACGCCGCCACCGAGCACGTCAGCACCCCGCTGCCCCGAAGCGCCTTCGTGGCGGTCTTGACCCAGATCGGGTTCACGCACACAGACTTGAAGCCGTACTCCACCGCTTCGCTGCAGAGCCGCAGGATGTCCGCTTCGCTCGCCGTCGGCTTGAGCAGGGTGTGGTCGATGAATCCGGCGATGTCGGCGGGGCTCAGGGCGCCAACGCCGGAAGAAACAGGCCCAGGAGACACAGGCTCGGAAGACACAGCGGCGTCCTTTCGAATCGGGTCTTCCCATACTGGCACACGGCGCGGGCCCGGACGGGAAGCCCCACCTACTGCCGCTGGGCCCACTGCCGCCGGGCCCACTGCTGCCGGACCGAATGTCGTTCGCCCGGCCAGTTGCCGCGCACCCTATTGCCACGCACCCCATTGCCGCGCACCCTATTGCCGCGCACCCTATTGCCGCTCCACGCGCAGCCGATACCCACGCTTGACCACGGTCTGCACCAGATCGGCGGACGGCAGGGCATTGCGGAGGCGGTTGACAGCCATGTCGAGGGCGTGGGTCGAGCCGGTCTGCGACAGGAGCCTGGCGAGGGCATCCCGTGGCACCACGGCACCTCCGGCGTCGAAGAGTGCGCGGAACAGCAGCATCGCGGCCGGCGGGAGGCACAGCTCCTCGCCCGCGACTGTTAGCGTGCGCCCGCGGAGTTCGACCGGCCCCGAGGGTGTCTCGAGCCGGCGGACCTGGCGCCGCGCGAGGTTGTCAGTCACGAGCTTGATGAGGGCGCCCATCCGGAACCGGTCGGGCACCCAAGGCCGCAGCCCGGCGGCTTCGAGGGGCGCGGCTGTGACGGGCCCAACGGCGGCGGTGGCCACGCGCTGGCGGAACGCAGCGAGGAGCTGGGCGTGGAGGCCGAGCTCGTGCGCGGCGCTGAACAATGCGTCGACAGCGGGCGCGCTCGTGAACGTGACCACGTCGAGCTCGCCCGCGCAGACCGCTTCGATGAGCCCCTCGAGCCGGTCCTCGCCCTCGGGCCGCACCCACCGGTACGGGGTGACGGTGATGAGTTCGGCGCCGGCTCGGCGCAGACGCTCGAGCTGAGCGCCATCCGTGTAGCCATGGAGCTGGATGACGACCCGCTTGCCGTCGAGCCGGCCGCCCCCGTCGCGAAGGACGAGGTCGACGAGCGTCGCCGTCGTCTCGTCGTGCGAGATGCCGACGTCGGCGAGTCCCGCCGCCCGGACCGCACCACGTGCCTTGGGTCCCCGCACATAGAGCGAAGCCGAGGTCAGCACCGCTTGGAGGTCGTCGCCGAGCCCGGCCGCGTCGGCCACGTCAAGCCATCGCCGCATGCCGTAAGCCGTCGTGACGATGCAGATGTCGGGACGCACCGCGATCGTGCGCCTCGTGTCCTCGATGACGCCGAGGTCTTGGTCGACGGGCGCGATCGTGAGGACGGGCGCGTGCAGCACTTCGGCGCCACGCCGCTCGAGCGCCTCGATAAGGTCCTCCGCGCGCCGGTGGGCCGTCACCCCGACTCGAAAGCCCTTGAGCAGGGTCTCGAGCTCGGCCCCGCGCGTCAAGGCCTCTTCCGCCGGCACAGCGCTCTCCGCCGGCACAGCGCTCATCGCCGGTGCCGCTCCCTTCATCGTTGGTTCACCAGCCGCTGATTGATCAGCCATCTACTCGCCCGTCCTCGGTTCACAGTCCCCTCCATCGTCCCAGCCCGCCCTCAGGCACCCGCGAGGGCGTCCGCGAGTTCGCGCAGCCCTCGCCCGTCGGCGTTCGCGCCGAGGGCGCTTGCGGCCCGGACGACGTCGCCGATCACGATCACCGCCGGATTGGCGCAGCCGGCCGTGTCCGCCTCCGCGCGGGCGAGGCTCGTCACCGTAGTCCGCTGGCCGGCTTGGTGCCCGCGTTCGACGACGGCGAGCGGCGTCCCGAGCGGCAGGCCCGCACGGCGGAGCCCAGCAGCGAGATGCGGGAGGTTGGCGATGCCCATGAGGACCACGAGGGTGCCACCGGTCGCGCCGAGACCCGCAAGGTGGGTGTGCTCCTCGGGAGTGAGCGGCGCGTGGCCCGAGATGACGGTGAAGGAGTGGCTCATCTCCCGGTGTGTCACCGGGATGCCCGCGGCGGCGGGCACGGCAATCGAGCTTGAGATGCCCGAGACCAAGCGCACGGGCACGCCGGCCGCCATGCACGCGGCCATCTCCTCGGCGCCGCGACCGAAGACGAAGGGGTCCCCGCCCTTGAGCCGGACGACGTTGAGCCCGCGTCCGCCTGCGCCGGTCTGGGCGTAGTCGACCAGGAGACGGTTGATCTCCGCCTGCGGCACCTTGTGGTGCCCGGGGAGCTTCCCCACATCGACGAGCTCCGCCGTCGTCAGTCGCCCCAGTTCGCGCCAGGGCGCCAGCCGGTCGAACAGGACGACGTCGGCGTCCCGCAGCGCCTCGATGGCGTCGGCGGTGAGGAGGCCGGGGGAGCCAGGGCCTCCTCCCACGAGCGTGACGCGCCCGCGCCGACCCGCGGCCGGCTCCCGCGCGATCGGAACCTTCGCGGCCCGGTAGCGGTCGAGCACGGGTGCCCACTCGCCGTCGTCGTGCGTGTCAGAAGAGCGCACGACGGCGACGAGCCCCGGCCGCGCTGGCAGGGCGCCGGCGGCGTGGAGTGCGGCGGGCGAGTCGAAGTGAGCGAGGTCCGCTCCCGCCCGCCGGTAGCGCAGGATGGCTTGGCGAGCGGCGTCGGCGTCGCCGAGCAGGACAACGGCGGTCCCGTCGAGGGCGATTTCGAGCTGCATGCTAGACCTCCTCAGACTGGGGAGAGAAGGCAGCAGACTGGGGAGAGAGGGCAGCGCGGACGGGAATCGTCGCGCCGAGGGTGACCCGCTCCGCAGGGGTGGCAGGTCGGACCTGGTCACGCTCGGGGACGTGGACGATTGACGCGTCGACCGCATCGGGGGCGTTCACGAACGAGCGGAAGCGCCGCAGCCTCTCGGGGTCCTTGAGCGTCGCGGCCCACTCGTCCTCGTACGAGGCGACGTGCTTCGCCATGGCGTCCTCCAGATCGCCCGCGATCCCGAGCGAGTCCTCCACGACGACCTGGCGAACGTGCTCGAGGCCGCCGTCGAGCTCCTCCTGCCAGCGCGCGGTGCGCTGGAGGCGGTCGGCGGTGCGGATGTAGTACATGAAGTAGCGGTCGATGTACCTGATGAGCGTCGCGTCGTCGAGGTCTTTCGCGAGGAGCTGCGCGTGGGCGGGCGTCGCGCCGCCGTTGCCGCCCACGTAGAGGTTCCAGCCGTCTGCGGTCGCGATGACGCCGACGTCCTTGCCGCGGGCCTCCGCGCACTCCCGGGCGCAGCCGGAGACGCCGAGCTTGAGCTTGTGCGGGCTGCGGAGCCCGCGGTAGCGGAGCTCGAGCTGGATTGCCATCCCCACGGAGTCCTGCTGCCCGTATCGGCACCACGTGGACCCGACACAGCTCTTCACCGTCCGGAGGCTCTTGCCGTAGGCCTGCCCGGACTCCATGCCGGCGTCGATGAGCTCCTTCCAGATCTCGGGGAGCTGCTCGAGCCGCGCACCGAACAGGTCGATCCGCTGGCCGCCCGTGATCTTCGTGTAGAGGCCGTACTTCTGGGCGACGGCGGCGATCACCGCGAGCTTCTCGGGCGTGATCTCGCCGCCCGGGATGCGGGGGACGACCGAATAGGTGCCGTCCTTCTGCATGTTCGCGAGGGCCCGGTCGTTCGTGTCCTGAAGGGCGCCGCGGCCCTCGTCGAGCACATAAGCCGAGTGCTGGGAGGCCAGGATGGAGGCGATGGTCGGCTTGCAGATGTCGCAGCCGGCGCCCTTGCCGTAGCGCTCGAGGATGTCCTCGAACGACGTGAGCTGAAGGACTCGGATCGCGTCGAAGAGCTCCTGCCGGGAAAGCTCGAAGTGCTCGCAGAGGGCCTTCGAGACGGTGATGCCGGACTTCTGCAGCTCTTGCTCGAGGAGCTTCTTGATCATCGGCACGCACGAGCCGCACTGGGTGCCCGCCCGCGTGCAGGACTTGAGTCCCGCCACATCGCGGACGGGTTCCTTTCCTTCACATACACCGCACCCGTGCTCTTCGCCGCCGATCGCGGCCCGCAGCGTCCCGGCGGCGACGTTGTTGCACGAGCACAGGATCGCGTCGTCCGGGAGCTCGGTCTCCGGAACCTCCCCGCCTCCGGCCGCGGAGAGGTACGCCCCGGGCTCGGCGGGCAGTTCGCGCCCGAGGAGCGGCCGCAGGCTCTGGTAGGGCGTCGCGTCGCCGACGAAAATGCCCCCGAGGAGGGTCGTCGCGTCGTCCGTCGTCACGACCTTCTGGTACACGCCGCGGGCTGGGTCCGCGTAGACGATCTCAAGCGCGCCAGGCTCCTTCGCGAACGCGTCGCCGAAGCTCGCAACGTCCACCCCGGAGAGCTTGAGCTTCGTGGCCGTGTCGAAGCCGGGGAACGTGGCCTCCCCGCCGTGCAGGCGGTCGGCCACGATTTCGGCCATGGTGTTGGCCGGCGCAACGAGCCCGAGGCACATCCCGCCGAAGCTCGCGACCTCACCGATGGCCCACACACCGTCGACACCCGTCGCGCAGGTGTCGTCGATCACGACGCCGCCCCGCGGGCCGAGCTCGAAGGCCGCCTCGCCGGCGGCGCTGGCTTCGTCAGTGCTGGCTTCGTTAGTGCCCATTTCTTCCGCGGCAGCCGCTTTCGCACCCGCTTCGTCCAGTGCTGCGCGGATCAGCTCGTCGCGCGGACGGACCCCGATCGCCACGATGACGAGGTCCGCGTCGATGACGCGCCCGTCGGCCATGAGGACGCCGGTGACCCGGCCGTCGCCGACCCCTCCCGGTCCGGCTTCCGGCCCTGCCTCTGCACGGTCGACGATCTCTGCACGGTCGACGATCTCTGCACGGTCGACGATCTCTGCACAGTCGACGATCACCTCGGAGGGGAAGACCCCGCCGTGGACGTCGAAGCCCTTCGCCTCGATGAGCCGCCCGAGCGCCTGGCCTGCGCCCTCGTCGAGCTGGGTGTTCATGAGCCACGGTGCGCCGTTGATGACAACGGCCTTGGCGCCCAGATCCTGCGCCCCGGCCGCGGCCTCAAGTCCGAGGAGGCCCCCGCCGATGACCGCGACGACGGGCTGCCGGCCCAGTTCCTCGGCGAGCCTCCCGATCTCACGCCGAAGGAACCACACGTCGTCGAGCGTCCGGTAGACGTAGCTCTTCTCGGCGCCGGGGATCGGGAGCCGCGCCGCGTTGGAGCCGGTGGCGAGGACAAGCTCGTCGTAGGGGTGCTCGTGGAGCCGCCCCGCGGAGTCCTCCGTGTGCACGATGCGGGCCTCCGTGTCGAGGCGGACCGCCTTCGCCCCGGTCTGGAGCACGACGCCGCTCGTCTCCCACATCGTCGCCTCACCCAGGGTGAGGTCGACGTCGGCGAGGAGCGCCTTGGACAGGGCGACGCGGTCGTAGGGGAGATGGGCTTCCTCGGTCAGGGCGGTGACCTCGAAGCCCTCGAGCCCGCGCGCGGCCATGGCATCCACGAAGCGGTGGGCTGCGGGACCGCCGCCGACGACGACGACGCGTCGCCGAGCGCCAGAACGGTTATGCGCTGAAGGGTCATGCGCTGAGGGGTGCATGCTGGGACTGTGCATGCTGGGGTTGTGCGAGTTGGGCCTGGGCGTGTTGGGGCTGTGCGAGTTGGGCCTGGGCGTGCTCACGTGGTGCCTTCCGTTGAGGGGGCGCCGGGCAGTCCGGCGAGGTTTCCTCCAGCGTAGGAAGGGGCGATTTCGCTTCAGTTGCCCTCGTGTAACGGTGGATTAACTTCACTGTCACGGGCATGTTTCGGCATTAGTGAGGCCGGTTTTACTTTCGCGTGACGCAGGTTCAACCCGAGCGAAACGCGGGTCTCCGTAGCGTTGTGGCATGACGATCACAGCCTCTGCCATGACGATCACAGCCCCTTCACTCGCCCTGTCGGATGAAGTGGACTCGGATGAAGTGGACACTCTCGAAGCGGCCGCCGGAAGCGTCCTGCCGAGCTGGCACAGCGTGTGCAATCTGAACGACCTCGAGCCCAACTGGGGCGAGGCCGCGCTCGTCGCGGGGCAGCAGGTCGCCGTCTTCCGCCTCGCCTCGGGCGAGGTGTACGCGGTCGACCAGAGGGACCCGGCGACGGAGGCCCACGTGATGGCCCGCGGCATCGTCGGCTCCCGCGGCGACCGGCCGACCATTGCCTCGCCCCTGCACAAGCAGGTCTACGACCTGCTCACCGGGGAGCGACTGGACGGTGCGGGGGCCCCGCTCGCGGCATTCCCCGCGCGCGTCGTGGACGGGATCGTCCAGATCGCAGCGTGAAGATGCAGCGCGTGAAGATCGCGGCCTGACCGCCAGATCGCGGCCTGCCCGCCAGATCGCAGCCTGACCGGGGTCAGTCTCGCCGTCTGACGGGGCTACAGCCCGAGCGCCTCGCGCACGTCCTCGAGCGCGGCGTCCATTGCCTGGCGGGCAGCTGCCTGGGCGTCGGAAAGCTCGGCTGAGCTGTCCACGGGCCGGACCACCTCGACGTAGCACTTGAGCTTGGGCTCCGTGCCGCTTGGCCGGACGATCACGCGCGTCTCATCCCGCGTCACCCAGACGAGCCCCTCGGCGGGCGGCAGGTCGGCCGAGCCTTCGGAGAGGTCGATCGTGGTCTCGACCTGGGACTCGGCGAAGGCTGCCGGCGGATTCTCCCGGAGCCGGACCATCATCGCCTCGAGCAGGCCCAGATCCGCGACCCGAACGCTCAGCTGGTCGGTCAGGTGCACCCCGTGGAGCACCTGGAGCGCGGCGAGCCTGTCGAAGAGGGTCTCCCCTTGGGCCTTCGCGTCCGCGGCGAGCTCCGCGATGAGCAGGGCCGCCGAGATACCGTCCTTGTCCTTCACGAGCTCCGGGGCGACGCAATAGCCGAGCGCCTCCTCGTAGCCATAGGTGAGGCCCGGGACGCGCGAGATCCACTTGAACCCCGTGAGCGTCTCCCGGTGCTCGATTCCCGCGGCCTGCGCGATGCGGCCGAGGAGACGCGACGAGACGATCGAGTTCGCGAAGACATAGCGTGTCGCTCCGGCTTCCTCGTCCGCCGGCTGATGGCCGCCGTTCGCGAGGCCGAGGCGACGCACGATGTGGGCTCCGAGCAGTGCGCCCACCTCGTCGCCTCGCAGCATGCGCCACTCGCCGGTCACGGGATCCGGAACGCCCACGGCGCACCGGTCCGCGTCCGGGTCGTTCGCTATCACGATGTCCGCTTCCAGCCTCTGGGCCGTCTCGTACGCGAGGTCGAGAGCGCCGGGCTCCTCGGGGTTCGGGAACGCGACGGTGGGGAAGTCAGGGTCGGGCAGGGCCTGCTCCTCGACAATCGTCACGTCTGCGAATCCGGCCTCGCGCAAAAGCCCGAGCGCGGTCGTTCCACCCACCCCGTGCAGCGGGGTCAAGACGATCTTGAGGTCGCGCGCAGGGAAGATATCCGGCCGGGCGAGGCGAGCGACGCCCGCGCGGTATTCGGCGGCGATGTTTGGGGTGAGGACGGTCCAGCCCGACCCGGCGAGCGTAATGTCTCCGCTGCCGACACCGTCGATCAGCTCGGCGATCTCGGCGTCGATCGGTGCGACGATCTGCGCGCCTCGCCCGTCGTCGTCGACCGCGCGCCCGCCCAGGTACACCTTGTAGCCGTTGTCCTGCGCCGGATTGTGGCTCGCCGTCACCATGACGCCGCCGTCGCAGTCCAGGGCACGGAGGGCGTAGGCGAGCACGGGCGTCGGCAGGGCCGTGGGCAGGAGGAACGTCTGGATCCCGGCGGCCGTGAAGATCGCCGCCGTGTCGAGGGCGAAGGCGTGCGAGTTCTTCCGCGCGTCGAAGCCGACGACGGCGCGGGGCCGGTCGCCGGACGGGTGTCCGCTGACGCGCTCGAGGAGGAACTGCGCGACGCCGGCTGCCGCCCGCCGCACGACGACCAGGTTCATCCGGTTCGGGCCGGGCCCCAGCGCGGCACGGAGGCCGGCCGTGCCGAACTCGAGGGTGCCGCCGAACGCCTCGGCGAGTTCCTGTGCGGCGGCGGCCTGTCCCTCGGCGGTCTGCTCGAGCATCGAGCGGAGCTGTGCGGCCGTCTCAGGGTCAGGGTCGGCGGCCGCCCATGCTTCGGCGCGGGCGCGCAGCTCTTCGAGTTGTGCCGGGGAGGTGCTCATGGGAACCCTTCAGATCTTCGCGATGACGTCGGCCAGAAGCCGTGAGATGCGGGGACCGGCGGCCTCGCCGGCTTCGAGCACTTCCTCGTGACTCAGTGGGGTGGGGCTGATGCCGGCGGCGAGGTTCGTCACGAGCGAGATCCCGAAGACCTCCATGCCGGCCTGACGTGCGGCGATGGCCTCGAGCGCGGTGGACATGCCGATCAGGTCGGCGCCGATTCGGTGCGCGTACTGCACTTCGGCAGGGGTCTCGTAATGAGGGCCCGGAAACTGTGCGTACACGCCTTCGTCGAGGGAGGGATCGATTTCGCGCGCCAGTTCGCGGAGGCGGGGCGAATACAGGTCCGTGAGGTCCACGAACGTCGCCCCCTCGAGGGGAGAGGCGGCCGTGAGGTTGATGTGGTCGCTGATCAGGACGGGTGTTCCGGGCCGCCACGCGGGGTTGAGGCCGCCGCAGCCGTTGGTGAGGACGACGACGGAGCAGCCCGCCGCTGCCGCTGTGCGTACGCCGTGGACCACTGAGCGCACGCCCTTGCCCTCGTAATAATGCGTTCGCGCGCCCAGGACGAGGGCCCGCTTCCCGTTCGGGAGGAGGATCGAGCGGATGGTGCCGACGTGCCCGACCACGGCAGGGGCCGAGAAGCCCGGGACCTCGTTCGAGGGCAGGGTCGCAGTGACGTCGCCGATGAGGTCCGCCGCACCGCTCCAGCCTGAGCCGAGGACGAGCGCGATGTCGTGCGAGCCCACGCCGGTGGCCTCGGCGATATAGCCCGCGGCGGCTTGGGCCAGCTCGAAGGGCTCGGAAGTCGTCACAGGTAGAACCTACCAACGGCGAGCGGGCGAGGCACGTCTCACGCGGAGCCGTGGGCCACATCACGCGCATCTGTGCTGTAGACGGTGGTGGAGCGGGAGGCAGGCAGGCAGAATGGATATCCGTGACGATGAACCCCGACTTCAGCGTGCCCCATATCGCCATCCTGGGAGGCGGGCCCGGCGGTTACGAAGCTGCCTCCGTTGCGGCCTCCCTCGGAGCGCGAGTGACCGTCGTCGAGCGCGCCGGGCTCGGCGGCTCGGCAGTGCTGACGGACGTCGTGCCGTCCAAGACCCTCATCGCAACCTCCGATCTCATGACGCGCGTCGAGGAAGCCACGGCCCTTGGCGTCCGCTTCGGAGAGCACGAGGGCGAGGCCATCAAGCGCGCAGACATCCGCGCGGTCAACGCCCGTCTGCTCGGGCTCGCCCACCAGCAGTCAGAGGACATCCGGGCCGGTCTCGAGCAGCTCGGGGTCCGCCTTGTCATGGGTGAGGGGCGCCTGGTCGAGCAGCACACCATCGAGGTCTCAACCGAGGACGGCGTCGAGCGCATCGAGGCGGACGCGGTGATCCTCGCCGTCGGCGCCCACCCCCGCGAGCTGCCGACCGCCCGCTACGACGGCGAGCGGATCCTCAACTGGACTCAGATCTACACGCTCGAGGAGATCCCCGAGCACCTCATCGTCGTCGGCTCGGGCGTGACCGGAGCCGAGTTCGCCTCCGCCTACAACGGGCTCGGGGCGAAGGTCACGCTCGTCTCCTCGCGCGACCGCGTGCTCCCCGGCTCAGACGAGGACGCGGCCGAGCTGCTCGAGAAGGTCTTCGCGCGGCGAGGCGTCAACGTCCTCTCGCGCTCCCGCGCGGCCGCCGTCGAGCGCACGGGCGACGGCGTCGCCGTCGTCCTCGGGGACGGCACCAAGGTGACCGGATCACATTGCCTCGTGTGCGTCGGCTCGATCCCCAACACGGCGGACATCGGGCTCGAGGAGGCCGGCATCGCCCTGTCGGAGAGCGGCCACATCAAGGTCGACGGCGTCTCCCGCACGACGGCGATCAACGTCTACGCCGCGGGCGACTGCACGGGCGTCCTCGCCCTTGCCTCGGTTGCGGCGATGCAGGGGCGGATCGCGGTCGCACACTTCCTCGGCGACCAGACGACGCCGCTCAACCTCAACTACGTCGCGTCGAACATCTTCACGTCGCCCGAAATCGCCTCGGTGGGCGTCTCGGAGGCGGACGTCGCGAGCGGCAAGGTCGCGGGCGACGTCGTGACCCTGCGGCTCAAGAGCAACGCGCGCGCCAAGATGCGCAACACGACCGACGGATTCGTGAAGATCATCGCCCGCAAGGGCACCGGCACGGTGATCGGCGCCGTCGTCATGGGCTCAAACGCCTCGGAGCTCATCTTCGCCCTCGCCCTCGCCGTCGAGCAGAAGCTCCACGTCGACGACGTCGCCGGAACCTACGCCGTCTACCCCTCGCTCTCGGGCTCGATCTCCGAGGCGGCGCGTCGGCTCCACGTGCACATGTGACCTGAGACGTTCAGGGCTCGATGGACTCAAGCCTTGAGGGTCCCGCCGAAGCCGGGTGATGATGGCGCCATGGCATCTCACCTCTCCGATGGGCAGGCGCTGACCGCCGTCCGGAACCACCACGCTGACATGGTCGATCGCGCGTCCGCGCTCTCCCAAGCCCTCACGGCCGCCGTCGAAGCGGGGGACAGCGGGACCGTGTACGACGAGAAGGGCAACCTCATCGAGTGGTGCACGGACGATCTCGTGCCGCACTGCGTCGCCGAGGAGGACAGGATCTACCCCGTCGCGGCCGGCGTCGTCGAGGCGCAGCTTCTCGTCGAGGGCCTGCGGCACGACCACGAAGCGCTCGCCGCACTCGTCGAGGAGCTGCGCGTCTCGGACGGCGTCCGCTCGGCGGCAGTCGGGCAGGCGATCGTGAGGGCTTTCGCGCTGCACGCCGACAAGGAGGACGCACTCTTGTTCCCCGCGCTCGCCGACGCCCCGGGGTCCGCCTTCTCGGAGGCGGTCGAGGGCCTCGAGGAGGTCGTGGGGGTGGCCTAGTTGCCCTTCCGGCGCTAGGCGGCGGCCACGGCGAAGTGCTGCTCGATGAGCTCGCGCACGGAGTCGCGGCAGCCTCCGCAGCCGGTTCCCGCGCGTGTCGACTTCGAGACCTCCTCGACCGTCGAGCACCCGCCGAGCACGGCTTCCTGGACGGTCCCCCTGCTCACTCCCGCGCACCGACAGAGCGTCGACTCCGGCCCTGCGGACGAGCCGGGCGCCCCGAGGGAGCTCTCGGGGCCGTCGAGCCGGAGCAGCACCGAGCGATCGGCGGGTAGCTCGGCTCCGCTTCCGAACAGGAGCGTCAGCTCCGCGGCAGCGCGCGGCATGCCGAGGGCGATGAACCCCTCGAGGACCCCCTTGCGGGTGCACATCTTCACGTAGCGTCCGTGGGCCGGGTCCGCCCAGAGGGAGACGTCGATGGGCGACCGCCCGCCGTCGTCCGCGTCCCAGGCGACCGACTCCCAAGGCTCCCGCTGCACGTTCCCCGCGAGCGCGAGGTTGACCCCACGCGCCTTGAGCAGGATGACGCCCGGCCGTTCCTCGGGCAAGGGCGCGGGGGCGGGCTCGCCGAGGAGCCGCGAGCGGAAGGAGGCAGCGAGCCAGTCGGCCTGGCGCCAGCCCGGAGCGATGAGTCCGCTCGGCCCGTCCCCTCGCGCGCACTCTTCACAGGTCGCGTCGGCGCACCGGACCTCGGCGCAGTCACCGATGGCGAACACATGCTCCGTATGGAGGGCCGCGAGCCGGTGGTCCACGAGGATTCCGGCGTCCGTGCCGAGTCCCGCCCCCTCCGCGAGCTCTCGCCGGGGCCGGGCGCCGCACGCGAGGACGAGCAGGTCGCCGTCGATCGCCGACCCGTCCTCGAGCAGGAGCGCCCGGAACGCGCCGTCGTCGTCTGTTTCGATGCCTGTTGCGCGGGCATTCGGGGCGAGCCGCAGGCCTCCGGCACGCAGGACTGCGGCGAGCGTCGCCCCGCCACCGGGGTCGATCTGGCGGCCGAGGGGCCGCGCGCCGTGATGCACGACCGTCACGGTCGCGCCCTCTTCCGAGGCCGCGAGGGCCGCCTCGAGGCCCAGCACCCCGCCGCCGAGGACGACGATCCGCTTGCGTCCGCGCACGGCAGCCGAGAGCCGCTCGGCGTCGGCGAGGTCACGCAGGGCCGTCACCCCGTGGGGGAGGACGGGATGAAGGGGATCGGGGTTGAGGCCGGTGAGGTTGGGGATCGCCGCGCGGGCCCCGGTTGCGAGGACGAGCCGGTCATAGGGGAATGGGCCGCCCTCCGCGGTGTGCACGAGCCTCCGACTCCTGTCGATCCGCGCGACGTGGGTGCCGAGGACAGCCCGGATCCCGTGCGACGCGAGGTCGTCGGGGTCCGCAAGCCGCATCGACGCGAGCGCCGTCCTCCCGACGCCGAGATCCGCGACGAGGACCCGGTTGTACGCCGGCTGCTCCTCGTCACCGATGACGGTCACCTCAGCGACTCCGGCCGCCGCTGCGGGCCGCAGCTCATCGACGAACCGCGCCGCGACGGGCCCGAAGCCGACGACGACGATGCGCTCGGGCGCGCTGTGGGCTGGAGTCACGGGCGTTCCTCTCCTGCGGCGGCCCGGACGAGGACTCGGGTCGTCTTGAATTCGGGCATCCCGGAGATCGGGTCGGTGCGCGCCTCTGTGACCTGGTTGGCCGCGGAGAGGCCTGGAAAGTGGAACGGGAGGAACACGGTGTCGGGCCTGATGCCCGTGCTCAGCTCAGCCCGGCACAGGACCTCGGGTACGTCAGACCCCGGGCGCGTCACCCGGACCCACCCGCTGTCCTCGATCCGCAGCCGGGCGGCGGAGGCGGGGTGGATCTGCAGGCGTGGCTCGGGCTGCGCATCGGTGAGCGCGGCAACCCGACGCGTCTGGGCCCCGGACTGGTAATGCTCGAGCAGCCGTCCCGTCGCGAGCTGGAACTCCTCAGGAGTTGAGGTCCAGCTGGGAGCGGAGGCGCGTACGGCGACCAGCCGGGCGCGCCCGTCGTCGTGCGCGAAGCCTTCCCGGAACAGCCGCGGCGTTCCGCGTGAGCCGTGCGGGTACGGCCAATACGCTTCCTCGCCCGCGTCGAGCATGGGGTACGAGATCCCCGAATAGTCCGCGAGGCCGCCCGAGGAGGCCGCCCGCAGCTCTTCGAAGACGCTCTCGGGGTCCGTGGGGAAGGATGACGGCGCGTCGAGCAGCGCGGCGAGGCGGTTCAGGATCCAGAGCTCGGACCGCGCCCCCGGCGGCGGCTCGACGGCCCGGCGCCGGCGGAGCACGCGGCCCTCGAGGTTGGTCATCGTGCCTTCCTCCTCGGCCCACTGCAGGACGGGCAGGACGACGTCCGCCTCGCGCGCCGTCTCCGAGAGGAAGAAGTCGCACACGGCGAGGAAATCGAGACGGCGCAGTCCTTCGCGGACCATGGAGGCGTCCGGGGCGGAGACCACGACGTTGGCGCCGTGCACGAGCAGCGCCCGCACGCCGTCGTCCGTCCCCAGGGTGCGCAGGAGCTCGACGGCGGGGAGCCCCGGGCCGGGGATGCTCGCCTCGGGCACGCCCCATACGCCCGCAAGGTGGACGCGGGCCGCCGGGTCCGTGATCTTGCGGTAGCCGGGGAGCTGGTCGGCCTTCTGGCCGTGTTCCCGGCCGCCCTGCCCGTTGCCCTGGCCGGTGAGCGTGCCGTAGCCCCCGCGCGCCGACCCGGGGAGGCCCAGCAGGAGCGCGAGGTTGATCGCGGCCGTCACCGTGTCCGTGCCGTCGGCGTGCTGTTCGACGCCGCGCCCGGTGAGGATGTAGCAGGAGCCTGTCCGCGCGGACTCCGCGAGGCGTCGAGCTGTCGCTCGGATGAGGTCCGCGGGGACGCCGGTGGCCCCCTGCACCCGCTCCGGCCACCACGGGGCAACCGAGAGGATGACGGCCTCGAGCCCCCGAGTCCGCTCCGCAAGGTAGCGCGAGTCGAGCAGGCTGTCGTTCACGACGACGTGCGCAAGGCCCAGGAGCAGGATCAGGTCGGTGTGCGGAGCCGGCGCGAGGTGGCTTCCGGCGCCGTCGTCCGTGAGCTGTGCGGTTGCGGAGCGCCGAGGGTCGACGACGACGAGCCCGCCTGCCGCACGCGCCGCCTCGAGGTGCTGGACGAACGGCGGCATCGTCTCGGCCACGTTGGAGCCGAGCAGGAGGACGGTGTCGGCGTCGTCGAGGTCGGTGAGCGGGAACGGAAGGCCGCGGTCGATACCGAAGGCGCGGTTCCCCGCGGCGGCCGCCGAAGACATGCAGAACCGGCCGTTGTAGTCGATGCGCGACGTCCCGAGCGCGACCCGTGCGAACTTGCCGAGCAGGTACGCCTTCTCGTTGGTGAGCCCGCCCCCGCCGAAGATCCCAACGGCGTCCGGCCCATGCGCGGCCTGGACGCGGCGGACCGCCGCCGCAATCCGTCCGAGCGCCTCGTCCCAGCTCGCGGTCCGAAGCGTGCCGCCTTCGTCCCGGACCAGCGGCTCGGTGACCCGCTCGGGGTGCCGCAACAGCTCGGCGGCAGTCCAGCCCTTGCGGCACAGGCCGCCGCGGCTCGTCGGGAAGTCGCGACCGGATACCTCGACGGACGCGGGCCCCTCCTGGCTGGGAGCGAGGGACATTCCGCACTGCAGGGCGCAGTAGGGGCAGTGGGTCGACGTCGGGACAGTCATGCTAGGCGCCCGTCCGGGCCACGGCGCTTCCGCGGCGCAAGTAGCAGGCCCACGAGACGATCAGCATGAGCGCGTAGGTTCCGACGAAGCCGAAGAACGCGGGAACGTAGGAGCCGGTCGCGCTGCTCGAGGCGCCGAGCAGCTGCGGGATCACGAAGCCGCCGTACGCTCCGATCGCCGAGATCAGGCCGAGGGCCGCCGAAGAGAGGCGTGCCGTGTACGACGGCGCAGCGCCGGAGCGCGCGGAACGGCTCGCCCGGGCGAAGATCACCGGGATCATACGATAGGTCGATCCGTTGCCGACCCCGCTCGCGGCGAACAGCACGAGGAAGAGGGCCAGGAACAGCCAGAAGCTCTTGAGAGGAAGCGTCGCGATGAGGGCCAGGGTCGCCACCGCCATGACGGCGAACGACGTGACGGTGATGCGCGCGCCTCCGAAGCGGTCCGCGAGCTTGCCGCCGTAGGGCCGCGACAGTGAGCCGACGAGGGGGCCGAGGAAGGCGAGCGAAAGTGCCGCTGGGCCGAGGGCGAAGGCGGAGTACGCCGGGAAGATGTCGTGGATGAGCTTCGGGAAGACGCCGCCGAAGCCGATGAACGAACCGAACGTGCCGATGTAGAGGAACGCGACGATCCAGAGGTGCGGTTCCTTGAGGGCCGCGAGCGAGCCGGCGAGGTCGCCCTTGGCGTTCGAGAGGTTGTTCATGTTCCGCCACGCCCCGAAAGCGGCGATGAGGATGAGCGGAACCCACATGAGCCCGGCCATTGCGAGCGTCCCGCCGTTCCCATGGCTGCCCGTCCCCCCGGTCAGGGCGACGGCGGTCAGGCTCACCACGAGCGGTACGGCGAGCTGCGAGATCGCAGCACCCAGGTTGCCGCCCGCCGCGTTGAGGCCGAGGGCCCAGCCCTTCTCCTTCGCGGGGTAGAAGAACGTGATGTTGGCCATCGAGCTTGCGAAGTTGCCGCCGCCGAAGCCCGCGAGGCCCGCGACGAGGAGCATGAGCCAGAACGGCGTCGAGGGGTTCGCGACGCAGGCGGCGAGGCCGAGCGCGGGAATCAGGAGAAGGAGCGCGGAGACGACCGTCCAGTTGCGGCCGCCGAAGCGGGAGACCGTGAAGGTGTACGGAATCCGGAGCGTCGCGCCGACGAGGCTCGGCATCGAGATGAGCCAGAACGTCTGGGACGTGTCGAACCTGAAGCCGGCCGCGGGGAGCTGGACCACGACGATCGACCAGAGCTGCCACACGACGAAGCCGAGGAACTCGGCAAAGATAGACCACGAGAGGTTGCGCTTGGCGATGGCACGGCCTTCGCCCTCCCACTGACCGGAGTCTTCGGGGTTCCAGTGCTCGATCCAGCGCCCGGCGCGGAAGTCGAGGCTCACCTGCTGGGCGGTTGCCGCTGTCTGGGGTTCGGTGCTCATGGGCCCTCCTGGAATCTGCGTGGGGGATCTGGTCCCACGCTAGGAAAGCCGCGTTTCCGCGAGGGTCGCGGGCCGTAAACGGTCCGTGACATCGGCCTCTCAACTCGCCGCCGAGCGTGGTGAGGCCCGTGGGCGCTCGCCGCGTCTCATTATTCGGACCAACTGTCCGATAATCGGACGTGGTTCATAGGATCAGGCGTACTGAGATTTCGGACCCAGTTTTCAGCCTGGGTCCAGCATTTTGTGAAAGGCACTGAGCATCATGGCCACACGAGCGGTCGCCGAAGCAGCGAAGCCGCAGAGCACAGGGAACGGCGCGAACACCCGAGGGCGCGTGATCTTCTCGAGCCTCATCGGGACGACGATCGAGTTCTTCGACTTCTACGCGTACGCGACGGCGTCGGTTCTCGTCTTCCCGAAACTCTTCTTCCCCAGCGCGTCGGACATCAACGCCATCCTGAGTTCCTTCGCGATCTTCGGCGTTGCGTTCGTCGCCCGCCCCGTCGGCTCGATCATCTTCGGCCACTTCGGCGACAAGCTCGGCCGCAAGGGCACTCTCGTCGCCTCGCTGCTGACCATGGGCCTCGCGACGTTCTTCGTCGGCATCCTCCCTCCGGCGACGACCCCGGGGTGGATGGTCCTCGCCCCGCTGCTGCTCGTCGTCCTCCGCTTCCTCCAGGGCCTCGCTCTCGGTGGCGAGTGGTCCGGCGCTGCGCTGCTGGCGACGGAGAACGCGCCCGCCAACAAGCGCGCCGTGTGGGGCACGTTCCCGCAGCTCGGCGCACCGATCGGCTTCATCATCGCGAACACGATGTACGTGGTGATGAACACCTTCCTCAGCGCGAAGCAGTTCGAGGACTTCGGCTGGCGGATCCCGTTCCTGTTCAGCATCGTCATGGTGGCGATCGGCCTGTATGTCCGGCTCAAGCTTGTCGAGAGCACCTCGTTCCAGAAGGTCATCGACGAGGACAAGGTCGCCAAGGTTCCGCTCGCTGCAACGTTCAAGCACCACTGGCGTGCGGTCATCGCGGGAACGTTCATCATGCTCGCGACCTACGTGCTCTTCTACCTCACCACGAGCTTCACGCTCACCTACGCCACGGCGACGAACAAGCTCGAGGTGGCCCGGGCGGCGGCCGAGAAGGCGGGCCAGAAGTTCAACCCGTCGACGTTCGTGCCCGGACTCGGGATCGACCGCGGGCTGTTCCTCTGGATGCTCATCATCGGCGTCGTGTTCTTCGGCGTGTTCACCGTGGTGTCCGGGCCGCTTGCCGAGAAGTACGGGCGCCGGAAGTTTCTCATCTGGGTGACCGTCGGCATTCTCGCGTTCGGCCTTCTGTGGGGCCTCATGTTCGGTCCCGGCACGGCCGCGGCCATGGTCGGCCTCATCGTCGGCTTCACGCTCATGGGTGCGACGTTCGGTCCGATGGCGACCATTCTGCCGGAGCTCTTCCCGGCCAACGTCCGCTACACGGGCTCGGCGATCGCCTACAACCTGTCCTCGGTGATTGGCGCCGCTCCGGCGTCGTTCGTCGCGATCGCGCTGTGGCAGGCCGGCAAGGGCAGCACCGTGCTCGTGGGCGTGTACCTCGCGGTCGCCGCGGTGCTCACCCTCGTGGCCCTGCTGCTCACCCGTGAGACGAAGGACCGCAACTTCGAGGACAACATCTCGGCCTGACCACACGTCGGCAAAGATCTGGCCACTCGTCGGTACGAAAGTGACCACTCGTCGGTGTTCCGACGAGTGGCCACTTCTCTTACGACGAGTGGCCACTTCTCTTCTGACGAGTGGCCAGTTCTCGCTCGGGGAGTGGTCAATCCTCGATCGTTGCGATGACCGATCCCGCCGATACGGTCTGCCCCGGCTCGGCGGTGAGACCGTGGATGGTTCCCGAGCGGTGCGCCGTGAGCGGCTGCTCCATCTTCATGGCCTCGAGGACGACGACGAGATCACCCTCCGCGACCTGCTCACCGTTCGCGACGGCGACCTTGACGATTGTTCCCTGCATGGGGGCCGTGAGGGCGTCACCGCTCGCCGCAGCGGCGGCCGAACCTCCGCGCGCCGAGCGGGCCTTCTTGGACTTGGACTTCCCGGCCTTTGCAACACCGCCGAGGCCCGCGGGGATCGTCACCTCAAGCCGCTTGCCGCCCACCTCGACGACGACGCTCTGCCGCTCTCCGGCGTCGTCCGCCGCGACGCCGGGCGTACCGGACCAAGCCGGGATGTTGTTCTCGAACTCGGTCTCGATCCACCGCGTGTGCACCTTGAACGGGCCAGAAGCCGGCGCGAAGGCGGGGTCGCGGACGACGGCGGCGTGGAACGGGACGACCGTAGGCATGCCCGTGATCACCAGTTCGTCGAGCGCGCGGCGAGAGCGCTCGAGCGCCTGCTGCCGCGTTGCCCCGCTTACGACGAGCTTCGCGAGCATCGAGTCGAAGTTGCCGCTGATGACCTCGCCAGCCTCGATTCCGGAGTCCACGCGGATGCCCGGCCCCGCCGGGTACTTGAGCGTCTCTACCGTTCCGGGCGCCGGCATGAAGTTCCGGCCCGGGTCCTCGCCGTTGATCCGGAATTCGAACGAGTGCCCGCGGATCTCGGGGTCGTCGTAGCCGAGGTCCTCGCCGCGGGCGAGGCGGAACTGTTCGCGCACGAGGTCGAGCCCGGTGACCTCCTCGGACACGCAGTGCTCCACCTGGAGCCGCGTGTTGACCTCGAGGAAGCTGATCGTGCCGTCCTGGCCGACGAGGAACTCGCACGTGCCCGCGCCGAGGTACCCGGCCTCCTTGAGGATGGCCTTCGAGGATTCGTAGAGGCGCTTGGTCTGCTCCTCGCTGAGGAACGGCGCGGGCGCCTCCTCGACAAGCTTCTGGTTGCGGCGCTGGAGCGAGCAGTCGCGGGTCGAGACGACGACGACGTTGCCGTGTGCGTCCGCGAGGCACTGGGTCTCCACGTGTCGCGGGGAGTCGAGGAAGCGCTCGATGAAGCATTCGCCCCGCCCGAACGCCGCCGTCGCCTCGCGGACGGCGGATTCGTAGAGGTGGGGGATCTCCTCGATGCTGCGGGCGACCTTGATTCCGCGGCCGCCGCCGCCGTAGGCCGCCTTGATCGCCACGGGCAGGCCGTACTCGCGCGCGAAGGCGAGCACCTCGTCGGCCGAGCTGACGGGGTCCTTCGTGCCCGGGACGAGCGGTGCGCCCACCTTCTCCGCGATGTGCCGCGCGCGCACCTTGTCGCCCAGCGCCGCGATCGCGTCGGGGGAGGGGCCGACCCACGTGAGGCCCGCGTCGATGACGCGGCGCGCAAACTCGGCGTTCTCCGAGAGGAAGCCATAGCCCGGGTGGATCGCATCGGCGCCCGAGGCGCTGGCCGCCTCGAGGATCTTGTCCATCACGAGGTACGACTCGGCAGCCGTCGTCCCGCCCAGCGCGAACGCCTCGTCGGCGAGACGCACGTGCAGCGCGTCCCGGTCCGGGTCCGCGTAGACGGCCACGGACGCGATGCCCTCGTCGCGGGCGGCGCGGATGACGCGCACGGCGATCTCGCCGCGGTTCGCGATGAGGACCTTGGTGATGGGGCTGCTTCCAGCGTTGGGGGACAAGGTTTCTCCGTTCTGTGCTCCCCGTGAGCCTAGCGCTCCTTTGGTGGAATCGCCCATATTGATGGCGCATTCGGCGGGGGAGACGGCGATCCTTTGTGGAGGTCCTACAAATTCTTGCCCAGCGGCGGAGCGGGCAGTCAGCGGGCGACGACGGCGGGTCGCCAGAAGTCGGTCAGCGAGACTCCGGCGCGCGCCAGGAGGGAGCGGAGCGTCGAGACCGAGAGGCCGATCACGGTGTGCGGGTCGCCCTCGACGCGGGCGAGGAACGCACCGCCGAACCCGTCGATCGTGAACGAGCCCGCGCAGTGCAGCGGCTCGCCGGTTGCAACGTACGCCGCGATCTCGTCGTCGGACATCTCCGTGAACTCGACGATCGCGGAGGAGAGCTCCCCATCGTCCGAGAGGATCCCGTCACGGCAGTCCACAAGCCAGTGCCCGGTGTGCAGGATGCCGGTGCGACCGCTCATTGCCTTCAGACGCTCGATCGCGACCTCGGCCGTGTACGGCTTGCCGAGCGCCTCGCCGTCGAACTCGAAGACCGAGTCGCAGCCCAGCACGAGCGCGCCCGCAGCCTCGGGGAGCGTCGCGACGGCCTCGGCTTTGGCGCGGGCCAGCAGGAGAGCCATCTCGCCCGGAGCGGCCTCGGGGTGTGCATCCGCGACCGCTACCTCGTCGACCGCCGAGACGACGATCCGGTGCGGGATCCCTGCCTCGGTCAGGAGCTTGGTGCGCGCGGGCGACTTGGAGGCGAGGACCAGAGGGGCTTGCTCCGGGTCTGACCGCTCCGGAGACGGCGGAAGGCTGGGCGGCGTGGTACTCACGCCGCCCAGCCTAGCCCTGTTGGTGCCTTCGGGCGTTCGGGACTGCCTACAGCGCAGCGCCAGCGGTCTCGCGCGGAGTGCTCTCCGCCGTCGTCCGCTCGAGCTTCGCGCCCTCGATGTCGAGATCAGGCAGGAGCCGCGCAAGCCACCGCGGCAGCCACCAGGCGCCCCGCCCGATGAGGCGCATGACGGCGGGGACGAGGGTCATGCGGACCACGAACGCATCCAGCAGCACGCCGAGGGCAAGGGCAAAGCCCAGAGGCCGGATCATCGTGACGTGGCTGAAGATGAAGCCCGCGAACACGCTCACCATGATGACGGCGGCCGCAGTCACGACGCGCGCCGCGTGCCGGAAACCCGTCCGCACGGCGAGGTGCGCCTCCTGCCCGTGGACGAACGCCTCGCGGATGCCCGAGGTGATGAACACCTGGTAGTCCATCGCGAGGCCGAACAGGATGCCGATGAGCAGGATCGGCAGGAAGCTCAGCACCGCGCCCGGATGCGTGACGTCGAACACCGGCCCGAGCCAGCCCCATTGGTAGACCGCCACGACGGCTCCGAACGCTGCGCCGAGGGAGAGCAGGAAGCCTCCGGTTGCGAGCAACGGGACGAGGAGCGAGCGGAACACCAGGAGCAGGAGCACGAGGGAGAGTCCGACGACGATCGCGAGGTACGGCGGGAGGGCGTCGGCGAGCTTCGAGGAGACGTCGACGTTGGCGGCCGTCTGGCCCGTGAGGCCGATGGTGACGCCCGTCTGCGACTTGATCTGCGCGCCCTTGGCCCGCAGGTCGCTGACCACTTGCACCGTGCTCGCGCTCGCCGGGCCGTCCGTCGGGATGACTTGGAAGACGGCTGTCTGGCGATTCTCGCTGAGGGCGACCGGGACGGCTGCGGTGACGTTGGCGACCGAGCGCAGCTGGTCGGCGACGTCGTATTCCTTCGTCTTGGCGGCCGTCGCGTCGAGGCCCGCAGGCAGCTCGCCCACCACGATGATGGGTCCGGTCATGCCTTGGCCGAAGTACTTGCCCGTTGCGTCGTACGCCTTGTAGGCGCTTGAATCGACCGGCTCGGACCCGCCGTCCGGGAGGGCGAGGCGGAGCTGTGCAGCTGGAAGCGCGAGGGCACCGAGGACCACGATCGACGCGACGAGCGCGATCCACGGGTGCCGCGTGACCCAACCGCCCCAGCCACGCTGGGACTTCGCCACATCGATGCGCTCCTCCTCGGCGATCCTTGCCGCTGTCCTTTCGTTCGCAGTGCTGTCGTCGGCGTGGCGGAACCGGGCGTTCTCCGCCTCGGCCTTCGCCCAGCGTCGCTTCGAGATGATGCGCCGTCCGGCGAAACCGAGGACCGCTGGGAGCAACGTCACGGCCACGAGGACGGACACGGCGACAGTCGCGGCGGCCGCGATGCCCATGACGCTCAGGAACGGCAGCCCGGGGACCACGAGGGCCGCGAGGGCGATGATGACCGTGATGCCGGCGAACAGGACGGCATTGCCGGAAGTTCCGATCGCGAGGGCGATCGACTCCCTGGACGGCATGCCCCGAAGGAGCTGGGTGCGGTGCCGGTTGACGATGAAGAGCGAGTAGTCGATGCCGACGGCGAGGCCGAGCATGAGGCCGAGCATCGGCGTGGTCGAGCTCATCTGGACCACGCCCGTCAGCGCGAACGTCCCGCCGACCCCTACGCCCACGCCGATGAGCGCCATGAGCAGCGGCAGGCCCGCGGCGACGAACGTGCCGAGCATGACGAGCAGCACAATCGCGGCGATGATGACGCCGGTCGCCTCAGACGTGCCGAAGAGCTGGGAAATGTCCTGGGTCAGTTCCTTGCTCGCGTAGGCGTTGACCCCCGGGACCTGGGCGGAAAGGCTTTGGACCTCTTCCCGGAGGCTGCTCGGGAGCGCGTCGGTGGACTTCGTGAACTGGATCGTCGCGATGGCGGCCTTGCCGTCCGTCGAGACGAACCGGAGCCCCTGCGAGGCCTGTGCCTGCCGCTCGCCGAGCGCGAGGTTCGCCTTCTGCTCCGCGAGCTGCGCTGCGCCGTCGTCCGCCTTCTTCTTGCCTGCGTCGTACTGGGCTTGTCCGGACGCGAGCTGGGATCGCCCAGCGTCGAGGCTGGCTTGGGCGGTCGAGGTGGCCTGAGCAATCGCGGCCTGCGACAGGCCCTGGGCCGCGAGCGACTGCTTCTCGGCGTCGAGCTGCGCCTGGCCGGCGTCGAGCTGGTCCTTGGCGGACGTCAGCTGCTGCGCCGTCGCGGAAAGCTGCTGCTGTCCCGCGGCGAGCTGGGCTTCGGCGGCAGCGATCTGCTTCTGGCCGTTGGCAAGCTGCGATGTCGCATTGTCGAGCTGGGCTTGCGTGGCGAACGGGTTGGTGACGTTCTGGACTCCGTCGAGGCCCTTGATCTTGTTCAGGGCGTCGGCGATGCCTTGCTTCTGGTCCGCGGTGAACGAGGCATTGGGCGATTCGAACACGATCGTCGCGCTGCCACCCGCGGAGGAGGGCAGGTCGCTCTGGAGCTTGTCGAGCATGCGCTGCGTCTCGGTGCCGGGGATCTGGAACGAGTTGCTCAACGCCCCGTGGAACGCGGCCGCCGATCCGCCCACGGCGAGCAGCACAGCGAACCAGAGCGAGACGACGAGCCAGCGGCGGTCGTAGGCGAACCGGCCGAGGCGATAGAGGAGAGTAGCCATGATGCCTTCTCGGGAGGGGTTTGCGGGAGGGGTTTTAAGGGGGATGGGGCCGCGGCTCAGCGGGCGGCAAAGCCGGACTTGAGATGCGCGAACGAGGCCATGAGCAGCTCGCGGAGGCGGTCGAGGGACGACGGCGAGAGGTCACCGCGGCGCTCGGCAAGCCATACCTCGAGAGCGGCCTTGCCGCAGGACATGACCGAACCGGCCAGAGCGTGGACGTAGACCTCGTCGAGGGAGCCGCCTTCGCGCTCGCGGATTGCGGCGACGATCTTGTCGCTGCACTCGTCGAAGGCCTGCAGCTGGTACCGGACCGCGGGCTCGTTGCCGTGCGAGACGAGGAACGACTGGGCCATCGGCTCGATGAACTCGTTGTCCGCGATGGCCAGCAGGATCTGGATGACCGACTCGAGGAGTGGCTCGCCCTTGGGGCGCTCGCGGAAGCGCTCGAGGGCGGCGTCGAGGAAGCCATAGGTCGGCGCGGCGATGGCTTCCTCGGCGCTCGAGAAGTAGTTGAAGAATGTGCGGCGGGAGATTCCCACCGCTTCGGCGATCTCTTCGACCGTGAAGCCGCCGATCCCGCGCTTCTCAGCGAGCTGCATGGCGGCGACGATGATCGACTGCCTCGTCGCGGCCTTGTTGAGCTCGCGGCGGGAGGGGGTCTCGAGGGAAGATGTCACCCCATTACACTAAGTGCAAGTTTGCACTCTGTGCAAATTTGAGATTCGGGCTCTCGCCTTCCCCCGACGAGTGGCCACTTCCCCCGCGACGAGTGGCCACTTCCCCCGCGACGAGCCGCCACTTTTGGGCGCACGCGTGGCCACTTTTGGGCTAACGAGTGGCCACTTCGAGCAATGAAAAGGGCCGTTGGGCCGCGCCTGTTAATGACGCGGCCCAACGGCCAGAACTGACTCCTCGTCGTTCGAGAGGTGGCCACTCGTTGTTCGGGTGGTGGCCACTCGTTGTTCGGGAGGTGGCCCCTCGTCGTTCGACAGGTGGCCCCTCGTCGTTCGGGAGGTGGCCACTCGTCGTTCGAGAAGTGGCCACTCGTCGGGAGGGGTCAGTGGGCGGCGACCAGGTCGCCGTCGTTCGCGGTGCGCGTGCCCTGCTCGTCCTCGGTGTCATCGGAGAAGGCGGTCCGGGAGCGCTTGGCGTTGTAGAGGCTGAGGTCGAGGATGCGCTGGCGCTTCGCGACGATTGTCGGCACAAGTGCCTGGCCGGCGACGTTGACCCCGGTGCGGCCCATGTCGAGGATCGGATCGATCGCGAGCAGAAGGCCGACACCTGCGAGCGGCAGGCCGAGCGTCGAGAGTGTCAGGGTGAGCATGACGACGGCGCCGGTGGTCCCCGCGGTTGCGGCCGAGCCCAGCACGGACACGATCACGATGAGCAGGTACTGGCTGAAGTCGAGGTGCAGCCCGAAGAACTGGGCCACGAAGATCGAGGCGACGGCGGGGTAGACCGCCGCGCAACCGTCCATCTTGGTCGTAGCCCCGAGCGGCACCGCGAACGAGGCGTATCCCTGCGGCACGCCGAGGTTGCGCTCGGCCACGCGCTGCGTGAGCGGCAGGGTGCCGATCGAAGAGCGCGAGACGAACCCGAGCTGCACGGCTGGCCAGACGCCGGAGAAGTACTGCTTGACCGAGAGGCCATGGCTCTTGATGAGGATCGGGTAGAACACGAACAGCACGAGCACGAGGCCCACGTAGATCGCGAGGACGAACTTCCCGAGGGCGCCGATCGTGTCCCAGCCGTAGGAGGCGACGGCGTTGCCGAGGAGGCCGATCGTGCCGAGTGGCGCGATGCGGATGATCCACCAGAGGACCTTCTGGATGATCTCGAGGGCCGAACGGGTGAAGGAGAGGAACGGATCCGCTTTCGCGCCGATCTTGAGCACGGCGATGCCGACTGCGATCGCGATGACGAGGATCTGCAGGACGTTGAAGCTCACGTTCGTGGTGACGGCGCCGCCGTCGGCCACGGTAGAGCTCGCGGTGAGCCCGAGGAAGTTGTGCGGGAAGAGGCCCGTGAGGAAGGCCCACCAGTCTCCGGTCTTGCCCGAGTACTTGGCCTGCTGGGTAATGCCCGTGTTGGCGCCCGGCTGGAAGAGGATGCCGAGCCCGATCCCGATCATGACCGAGACGAAGGCGGTGATGGCGAACCAGAGGAGGGTGTTCCAGGCCAGCTTCGCGGCGTTCGAGACCTGCCGCAGGTTCGCGATCGAGCTGACGACCGCGGTGAAGATGAGGGGGACGACGGCGGTCTGCAGCAGGGCGACGTAGCTGCTGCCGATCGTCGTGAGGGTCGCGCCGAGCCCGTTGGGCTTTGCGGACGTGCTGCCGGTGAACTTGGCCACAAGGCCTAGGATGACGCCGACGAAGAGCGCAGCGATGATCTGCGTCCCGAACGACGTCGCCCACGCCGGCAGGCGGCGGGTGCGGGTGCTGGTTGATGTGCTCACGCCAGCACTTTAGGGCCGCGATTTATAACACATCGAATCTCTGTTGAGAAATATTACGTCGCCCATAGACGCGGGCTTCCGGGAATCTCCCGAAAGCCCGCGCCGAATCAGCCGATTGTTACGTTATTCCCGGTCGACTTGTGAAGAATGTCTCAGGAGAGGAGAGCTCGTCGAAGGGTGTCGAGGCCGACGGAGCCGAGGTTGAGGGCTCGGGTGTGGAAGGCCTTGAGATCGAATTCGCGACCCTCGGACTTGGCCCGCTCGGCCAAGTCCGCCCTGATCTGTTCCCAGAGGCGCTGCCCGACCTTGTATGAGGGAGCCTGTCCGGGCCATCCGAGGTACCGGTTGTACTCGAAGTCGAGCTGGCCGTCCGAGATCGCGAGGTTCTTCCGCAGGAAGTCATATCCCTTCTCCGGCGTCCAGGTCCCCGACCCCCACCGTTCCGGAACCTCCAGCTCAAGGTGCACGCCGATGTCGAACACGACGCGTGCGGCACGCATTCTCTGGGCGTCGAGCATGCCCATCCGGTCGCCCGGATCGGAGAGGTATCCCAGCTCGGCCATGAGGCGCTCGGCGTAGAGGGCCCAGCCCTCTCCGTGCCCTGAGACCCAGCAGATGAGGCGGCGCCAGCGGTTGAGCAGCTCGCGGCGGTAGACCGCGGTCGCGCACTGAAGATGGTGCCCGGGGACGCCCTCGTGATACACCGTCGTCGTCTCGGACCACGTGGTGAACGAATCCTCGCCCTCCGGGACCGACCACCACATTCGGCCCGGGCGGGAGAAGTCATCGGAGGGTGCGGTGTAGTAGATCCCGCCGTCGTGGGTCGGGGCGATCATGCACTCAAGCTTGAGCATCGGCTCCGCGATCTCAAAGTGAGTGCCTGCTAGATCGGCGACGGCGCGGTTGGAGAGCGCCTGCATCCACTCGCGCAGTGCATCGGTCCCCTGAAGCTGGCGCGCAGGGTCATCGTCGAGGGCCTTCTTGGCCTCCTCGATGGTCGCGCCTGGCCTGATCTGCTCGGCGACGGCCTCCTGCTCGGCGATGATCCGGTCGAGTTCGGCGACGCCCCACGCGTAGGTCTCCTCGAGGTCCACCGTGGCTCCGAGGAAGCGGCGCGACGCACGGACGTACCGCTCGCGGCCCACCGCGTCCTTCTCGGGAGCCTGCGGAAGCAGCTCGTCCTCGAGGAACTCCGCGAGCTTGAGGTAGGCCGCCGCGGCAGCGCGGCACCCGGCGGCGAGGGCACGGGCGACGTCGTCGGGCAGGCTGGCCCCGCCGTCGAGCTTCGCATTTTCCGCCAGTTGGGCGAAGAAGCCGGTGCCCTCTGCCCCGTACTGGCGCGCCTGTCCGACGACGACGCGCACTTGACGGGCTGCGGCGACCTTGCCGCCGTCGGCGGCTGCGCTCAGCGATGCGATATAGCCCTCGATCGCCTCCGGCACATTGGCCGCGCGGCCCGCGATGTTGCCCCAGTCCACGGCCGTGTCCTGGGGCATGAGGTCGAATACCGCGCGGATGTGCTGGGCAGGGGAATCGATGTTGTTGAGCTCGGCGAGGGTCCAGCCGCTCTCGATCTCCTCGAGTTCCAGGCCGAGGCGCTCGCGCATCGCGTCGAGGGTGACCTCGTCGACCTCGTCGGTGGCCTCGAGCGTTTCGAGCAGCATGAGGGTCTCGCGGAAGAGCGTCGAGCGGGCTTGGTGCCCGGCGGGCGAGTAGTCGGGGTATTCGGTCTCGTGGCCCGCGAACCCGAGCTCCGTCGCGAGGGAGGGGTTGAGCTCCAGATGGCGGTCGGTGAAGGTCTCGGCGGCTGCGTCGACGATTGAGGGCGCTCGCTGCGGGGTCTCGGTGGAGGCGTTCGAGGTGTTCTGAGTCACGCCCTGAGCCTAGCCTTCGGTGCCGACATCTGAAAGAACCCCTGCACACTTGGGCCCTCTCGAAGTTTGCGCCGTCACGTCCGCAGGGTCAGCACCCTGCGGACGTGACGGCGCGAGAGGGGTGGGGATGATTCGGAGGCCTCAGAACCGCCCGCGCCGCTGCCCCAGCATCGGCCGCGGCCGGAGGGTTGCCCGGCGGATCCGCTCGCGGCGGGTCGGAGCGTCCGCGACCTCGGTGGGTTCTGGCTCGGCGGAGCCGACGGCGGCGAGCACCGCCGTGAGCGCGGCCAGTTCCTCAGGCGTGGGATTGCCCTTGGTGACCGACAGGAGCGGCGAGCGGTCGACGGCGGCCTTCCCGCCGTCGTCGTTCGTCGCCGAAGGACTCTGTATGCCTGAACGACTGTGCACGTCTGAAGGACTGTGCACGTCTGAAGGACTCTGCACGCCGGAAGGACTCGCTTCCGTGCTCACAGCGGGATATTCCCGTGCTTCTTGGCGGGCATGGATGCGTGCTTGTCGCGGAGCGCGCGCAGCCCGCGGAGGAGCTGGACGCGGGTCTCGGAGGGCGCGATGACGGCGTCGATGTAGCCGAGCTCGGCCGCCTGGTACGGGTTGAGGAGCTCCTCCTCGTAGTGGCGGACGAGCTCGGCGCGCTTCGCTTCGACGTCACCCGCTGTGCTGTCGGGCTGCGCCTGGACTGCCGCCAGGTCCCGTCGATACAGGATGTTGACGGCGCCCTGGGCGCCCATGACGCCGATCTGGGCCGTCGGCCACGCGAGGTTGAGGTCGGCGCCGAGCTTCTTCGAGCCCATGACGATGTACGCCCCGCCGTATGCCTTGCGGCAGATGACGGTGAGCTTGGGAACGGTGGCCTCCGCGTAGGCATACAGGAGCTTCGCCCCGCGCCGGATGATGCCCTGGAACTCCTGGTCCTTGCCGGGGAGGAAGCCGGGGACGTCGACGAGGGTGATGATCGGGATGTTGAATGCGTCGCAGTGCCGCACGAAGCGCGCCGCCTTCTCGGACGCGGCGATATCCAACGTGCCGGCGAACTGGATCGGCTGGTTCGCGACGATACCGACCGTGTGCCCCTCCATGCGTCCGTACCCGATGATGACGTTCGGCGCGTAGAGGGCCTGCATCTCGAGGAACGCGCCTTCGTCGAGGATGCCCTCGATGACCGTGCGCATGTCGTAGCCATGGGTCGGTGAGTCGGGCACGAGCGTGTCGAGCACGAGGTCCTCGTCCGTCTCCTCGAGCTCCTGGTCCGAGTCGAGGACGGGGGCCTCGACGAGGTTGTTCGAGGGCAGGTAGTCGAGGAGCTCGCGGACGAACTCGATCGCGTCCTTCTCGTCGGAGGCGAGGTAGGTCGCGGTGCCCGTCGTCGCGTTGTGCTGGCGTGCGCCGCCGAGGGTCTCCATGTCGACGGACTCGCCCGTGACCGTCTTGATGACGTCTGGCCCGGTGATGAACATGTGGCTCGTCTTGTCGACCATGACGACGTAGTCGGTCAGCGCGGGGGAGTAGGCCGCGCCGCCGGCGCACGGGCCCATGATGAGCGAGATCTGCGGGACGACGCCGGACGCCGCGACGTTGTTCCTGAAGATGTCCGCGAACATCGCGAGCGAGGCAACGCCTTCCTGGATGCGGGCACCGCCGCCGTCGTTGATGCCGACGACGGGGCATCCGTTCCTGAGCGCGAATTCCTGGACCTTGACGATCTTCTCGCCGTTGACCTGGCTGAGCGACCCGCCGTACACGGAGAAGTCCTGGCTGTAGACGGCGACAAGCCGGCCGTCGACCGTGCCGTACCCGGAGACGACGCCGTCGCCGAGCGGCTTCTTCTTGGCCATGCCGAAAGCCGTGGAGCGGTGGACGGCGAGTGCGTCGAACTCGACGAACGACTCCTCGTCCAGCAGCATTTCGATCCGCTCGCGCGCCGTGCCCTTGCCGCGTGCGTGCTGCTTCTCGACGGCTTCGGGGCCGGACGGGAGGAGCGAAGCGGCGCGCCGCTCGCGGAAGTCCGCGATCTTGCCGGCGGTCGTGGTCAAATCGTGGGTCACGCGGGCTCCAGCTCTCGGTCGATGTCGGATTGTCTCTGTCGATCTCGGATGTAGGTTCCGCACAATCAGCGGAGCCATTACCACAGTCTAGTGAGGCTCCTGCGGCTCCCATGTGTAGGAACCCTACAATTTCTCGTCCCCTTCAGGCGTACGACGGCGCGAGCTCCCGCCGTGCGGGAACGTCTTGTTACTCCTCAGTAACCATCCCTAGACTTGTCCGTATGACGACGATCACGCCTAGCCCCAGTGAGTCCGAGCCGCCGCGGGAGCTTGCCGGGCGCACCCTGCTCATGAGCGGCGGAAGCCGGGGGATCGGCCTCGCGATCGCGGGGCGTGTGGCCGCCGACGGCGCCAACGTCGTCCTGCTCGCCAAGACGGGCGAGCCCCATCCGAAGCTCCCGGGCACGGTCTTCGACGCCGCGGAGAAGATCGAGGCTGCGGGCGGCCGCGCCCTTCCCGTAGTAGGGGACGTGCGGCGTGACGAGGACGTCGCCCGCGCGGTCACGCAGGCCTTTGAGACCTTCGGCGGAATCGACATCGTGGTGAACAACGCCTCCGCGATTGACCTGTCCCGCACCGACGAGATCGACATGAAGCGTTACGACCTCATGCAGGACATCAACGCGCGAGGAACGTTCCTCCTCTCCAAGCTCGCACTGCCCGCGCTTCGTGAAACCGCCCGTGCGGGCTCCCCGGCCCACATCCTGACGCTCTCCCCGCCCCTCAACCTCGACCCCAGATGGGCGGGCGCCCACCTCGCCTACACCATGGCGAAGTACGCGATGAGCCTCGTGACCCTGGGTCTCGCGGAAGAGCTCAGGGAGGCCGGAATCGCCGCCAACTCCCTGTGGCCGCAGACCCTCATCGACACCGCGGCGATCCGGAACCTCCCGGGAGGCAGGGTGATGGCGCAGGCCTCGCGCACCCCTGAAATCGTCGCCGACGCCGCCCATGCCATCCTGACGAGCGACCCGCGTACGACCACCGGCCACTTCTTCACCGACGAAGAGGCGCTCCGGCGGCTGGGCGTCACAGACTTCTCCCGCTATCGAGTCGGGGAGTCCGAGGAAGGGCTCGAGCGGGACATCTTCCTCTGACGTGGGGTTTCGCCCAGCTTCCTGATCACGCCGATCGCTAGGATTCGGCGTATGGATCAGGACACGTCTGCGCAGGCCGAGGCCCGCGGCCCGCTCGACCGGGAACGTCTGGGAACGGAGTTTGCGGAGCGTGCGGGGCTCTCGCGGATCCAGGTCGTCGACGAAATCGGCTCCACCAACACCGAGCTGACCCGCTTGGCCGGCGACGAGCCCGACGCGTGGGGAGACCTCGCCGTCCTCGTTGCGGAGCGCCAGACCCACGGGCACGGGCGGCTGCACCGGCCCTGGGAATCTCCCGTGGGGGCCTCCCTCGCGGTCTCGATCCTCCTGCGCCCGCACAACGCCGCCGGCCGGCCCCTGCCGACCCAGTGCTATTCGTGGTTCTCGCCCTTGGCCGCCCTCGCGCTCCGAGAGGCGCTTGCCCAGATTGCGGGGATCGAGTCGGCGCTCAAGTGGCCCAACGACGTCGTCGTCGACGGGCTCAAGATCTCCGGAATCCTTGCGCACCTCGCCCCGGGCGCGCACGGCGAGCCGCCGGGCGTCGTCCTCGGGGCCGGAATCAACGTATCGCTGCGCGAGGACGAGCTGCCCGTGCCCACCGCGACCTCGGCAAGCCTCGCCGCCGGGCGCCCGGTGGACCGAACGGCGCTCCTCGCGCGGTACCTCGAGGAGTTTGCCCGGCGCTATCGAGCTTTCTGCGCCGTGAACGGCAATGCCGACGCACCGCTCGACGGTGGCCGCAGCCTGCTCTCACGCGTCCAGGACGCGACCATCACCCTCGGACGCCGCGTGCGCGTCGACCTCCCGGGCGGCCGCCGCCTCGAGGGCCGCGCCACCGGTCTGGATGGTCACGGCTCGCTCCAGGTCGTGGAGGACAGCGGCGAGCGGCACGCCGTGTCCGCGGGCGACGTCGTCCATCTCCGCCCGGCCGACGGCGGCTATGCGTAGGCTGCTTTCCCCCGGGGAGCAGGTGATCGTCGACACCCGGCGTCACGGGTCCCTTCTCGTTCTGCCCGCAGTCACCACTGTGCTCATCTGCGGCCTTGCGGCGTTCGCGGCCGGTTGGCTCTCAAGGGGACACCTCGACGCCCTGCTGCCATGGGTCCCGGAGGGATCGGGGCCGTGGCTCGCCCTCGCGCCCGCGGTGCTCGCTGCGTGGATGGTGGTCACGTACCCGCTGCGGCGCCTGTTGGCGTGGGCGGCGCTCCACTACACCCTGACAAGCAGCCGAGTCCTGCGGCGGCAGCGGGGATTCCGGCGGAGCGACCGCGAGCTGCCGCTTGCCATGGTGCGCGATGTCGCCGTTCATCAGAACCTCCTGCAGTCGCTCGTGCACTCGGGTTCGATAACCTTGACGACAGGGCAGGCAGCGAGCCTACGGCTCGACGACGTGCCCGAGGTGCGCAGCTTCCGACAACTCGTGCTGGATGCAATCGATGAGCTGCCGCCGGATCAGGGCTTCGCGGACGACGGCGGGCTGCCGCGGCCGGACGGCCGGGTGGCCAATCCTGAGGTTCCGCCGCCCTGGGAGCCGAGAGAGTACTGATGGAGGGCGACATGGACGACGAGCTGCCCCCTTCCGTGCCCGCTGACGTCGGCGACGATCCGGCCCCGCCGAACGCCGAGGCAGTGGAGACGGAGCCGGATTCTGTGCAAGCGGGGCCGACGGAAGCGGAACTGCGGGCGGTCAGCGACTACCGACGAGCCGCGAAGTCGCTCGAGAATCTCCTGCTCGGAGGCGAACGCACTCTCAAACGGCGCGAGGTCGCCCAAGGCGTGGGCCTCTCGCTCTTCTCGGCGCGCAAACTCTGGCGCGCGCTCGGGATGCCGAACTTCACGGACGACGACCTCGCCTTCACGACCGAGGATCTCGAGCACCTCAAGCTCATGCCGAACCTCGTCCGCGAAGGCGTGATCACCGAGGACGCCGCGCTCTCCGTGACCCGCGCGATCGGCCAGATGACGGACCGCATGGTCGTCTGGCAGGTCGAGGCGCTCATCGAGGACATGGTGGCCACGCAGGGCATTTCCGATGCGGAGGCACGCGTCCGGCTCGTCGAGGAACTGCCCAACCTCATCGAGCCGCTCGAGGAGATGCTCGTCTATTCGTGGCGGCGGCAACTGAGCGCGGGTGTCCAACGCCTCGCCGTGCGCGCCAAGGAGGGGCTCGAGGCCAGCGAGGAGGGCCGGACCGGGGGCGAGGACGACGCGCCGCTCCCGCTCGCGCGCTCCGTGGGCTTCGCGGACCTCGTCTCCTATACGAGCCTTTCACGCCGCATGAACGAGAAGACGCTCGCGCGGCTCGTCCAGACTTTCGAGAACACGTGCGCCGAGGTCATCTCGGTGGGCGGCGGGCGGCTGGTCAAGACGGTCGGGGACGAAGTCCTGTACATCGCCGAGACGCCGACGGCCGGTGCCGAGATCGCTCTCGCGCTCTCCCGCGAGATCGCCGCAGACGAACGGCTCCCCGAGGGCCGGGTCGCCATGGTGTGGGGACGCGTGCTGAGCCGGCTGGGCGATATCTACGGCCCCACGGTGAATCTCGCAGCACGCCTCACGGCGATTGCGGACCCGGGGCAGGTGCTCGTGGACGAGCTCACGGCCGGCGTCCTCGCCAGCGACGCACGCTTCGTCCTGAGCCCCCTCGCGGCCCAGAATGTGCGCGGATTCGGCGAAGTACGGCCGGTCGCGCTGAGCAGGGGCGAGGGCACGGGTATCGTGCTCGACTGATGGTTCACACAAGGGGGGTACCCATGGCCGGCGGCGAGGAGACTCCCGAGCACCCAGCGCGGCTCGCGTTCGATGTTGGTGCGGCAACAGATCGCGGGCTCGTCCGCGAGCTCAACGAGGATTCGTATCTCGCACGGGAGCCCGTCTTCGCGGTGGCCGACGGCATGGGCGGCCACGAGGCCGGCGAGGTCGCGAGCGGCCTCTGCATCGAGGCCTTGGCTGACGAGGAGATGCTCGCCCCGGGGCTTCCCGCGACGATGCTCGACGTCGTCCTCGCGGTGCGGCGCGCGGATTGGGCGATCCGGGAGGCGACCGGGTCGCGGGCCGGCACGACGCTCGCCGCGGCCTTCAGCGCGAAGGACGACGACGGCGCTCCGGCTTGGATCGTCGCGAACGTCGGTGATTCGCGGGTGTACGCGGCCGACCACGACGAGTTCGACCAGATCACGATCGATCACTCGGAGGTCTGGGAGCTCATGGCCAGGGGTGAGATCACCCGCGAGGAAGCCCGCGTGCATCCGCGGCGCAACGTCGTGACCCGGGCCCTCGGCACTGGCTTCGACGCAGACCCGGACCTGTGGCTGCTCCCCGCGTTTCCCGGCCAGCGCCTGCTCGTGTGCTCCGATGGGCTCACGACCGAGCTCGAGGACTTCGAGATCGCAGCGATCCTGCGCGGGAACCCGACCTCGCAGGGTGCCGCGGACGCGCTCGTTGCCGCCGCACTGGAAGCCGGCGGTCGCGACAACGTGACCGTCGTCGTCGTGGGAGTCGCTGGGGCCGGCGAGGAGGCAGAAGCGGGTCCCCTTCCCGTGTCGGAGGGGTAGGGCAAGATAGGACACGTGAGCGCCGAATCCGTGATCCCCGAAGCCGCCACCCCGTCTGCGACCCTCCGCGAGGAGTACGAGTCCCTCGCTGAGGAGGTGCGCCGGCACCGGGCGCTCTATTACAACGAGGACGCTCCGATCATCTCGGACGCCGAATACGATGCGCTGTTCCGTCGGCTCGAGGAGTTCGAGGCGCTCCATCCCGAGCTTGTGTCCAATGATTCGCCCACCCAGGAAGTCGGCGGCGAGGCAACGGCGGCGTTCGCGCCGGTCACGCACCTGAGCCGCATGTACAGCCTCGAGGACGTCTTCTCGATCGATGAGCTCAACGCGTGGATCACCCGGGCGGAGGCGAGCATCGCGGGCATCGGGAACCTACCGCCGGTCCGCTGGCTCACCGAACTCAAGATCGACGGCCTCGCGATCAACCTGCTCTACCGGCGGGGCGAGCTCGTCCGGGCCGCGACCCGCGGTGACGGCAGGACGGGGGAGGACGTGACGCACAACGTCTTCACCATCAAGGACATCCCGCGTCGGCTGGCTGGGACGAACCACCCGGAGGAGGTCGAGATCCGGGGTGAGGTGTACATCCCGACGAAGGCGTTCAACGAATTCAACGAGGCGCTCATCGCCGACGGCAAGGCGCCGCTGGCCAATCCCCGCAACGCAGCCGCAGGATCGCTGCGCCAGAAGGACCCGGCCGAGACGGCGAAGCGCCCGCTGAGCATGTTCGTCCACGGCGTGGGCGTGCGTGAGGGGATACCGGCCAGGAGCCAGTCGGAGACGTACGAGCTGCTCAAGTCGTGGGGGCTGCCGACGAGCCCGTACTACGAGGTGTTCGACAGCTATGAGAAGGTGCTCGAGTTCATCGAGACCTACAGCGAGAAGCGGCACAGCCTCATCCACGAGATCGACGGCATCGTCATCAAGGCTGACGACTTCGCGACGCAGCGCGCACTCGGGCATACGAGCCGGGTGCCTCGCTGGGCGGTCGCGTTCAAGTACCCGCCGGAGGAAGTCCACACGAAGCTCCTCGACATCGCGGTCAACGTGGGCCGCACAGGCCGCGTGACGCCGTTCGGGGTCATGGTGCCCGTCAAGGTCGCGGGTTCGACCGTCGAGATGGCGACCCTGCACAACCAGGACGTGGTCAGGGCGAAGGGCGTCAAGATCGGGGACATTGTGGTCCTCCGCAAGGCGGGCGATGTCATCCCAGAGATCGTGGGGCCGGTCCTCGCCCTGCGAGACCAGCAGGATCCGCCCGTGAGGGACTTCGTCATGCCTACCGAATGCCCCTCGTGCGGGACGCCGCTCGCGCCTGCGAAGGAGGGCGACGTAGACATCCGCTGTCCCAACGCCCGCTCGTGCCCCTCGCAGCTCCGGGAGCGCGTCTTCCACCTCGCGGGCCGCGGCGCATTCGACATCGAGGCGCTCGGCTGGGAGGCGGCTGTAGCCCTGACCCAGCCAGCCGAGCCTGAGGTTCCCCCGCTCGAGAACGAGGCGGGGATCTTCGACCTCACCCCCGAGGTCTTGCGCGACGTCAAGATTCGCCGCCAGAAGCGCACCAAGGGCGTCGCCTCGGGCGAGTGGGAGCTCGTTCCGTACTTCTGGAACAAGACCCAGACCAAGCCGACCGTCAACACGGAGCGGCTCTTCCGGGAACTCGAGAAGGCCAAGAGCCAGCCCCTGTGGCGGGTCCTCGTGGCCCTCTCCATCCGGCACGTCGGGCCCACCGCCTCCCGCGCCCTCGCCACGCGCTACGGCTCGATGGACGCGCTGCGCGCAGTCCTCGAGGCACCGGACGCGAGGGACCAGCTCGCCGAGGTCGACGGCGTCGGGCCCATCATCGCCGACGCCGTCATTGAGTGGTTCGGCGAGGACTGGCACCGCGAGATCGTCGACCGGTGGAAGAACGCCGGCGTGCTCATGAGGGACGAGCAGCACGCGTCCACGCCGCGCACTCTCGAGGGCCTGACAATCGTGGTCACGGGCTCCCTCGAGAACTACAGCCGCGACGAGGCGAAGGAAGCCATCATCACGCGCGGCGGGAAGGCGGCCGGCTCGGTGTCCAAGAACACGGACTATGTCGTTGCTGGGGAGAACGCCGGTTCCAAGCTCGACAAGGCGGAATCGCTCAACTTGCCGGTGCTCGACGAGGATCGTTTCCGGATCCTGCTCGAGCAGGGGCCAGCGGGTCTCGGCGAGGCGCCGACTGCCGAGGAGGCTGAGGCTGGCGAAGGCGAAGCTGGCGAAGGCGAAGCGGCTCCTGAGGCGCTCGCAGCAGCTCTGACGGACGAGGACGAGTGATGGATTACACCGAGGACTTCCTGGCCGAGCTCCTGGGCACCGCTCGGCGCGCGGCGGCTGCTGGCGCTGCCGTCTTGGCCGGACGGGACGGTGCGAATCTGAGCCAGGAGACGAAGAGCTCGGGAAGCGACTGGGTCACCGAGTTCGACCTTGCTGCCGAGCGTGCAGTCCGGGCCGTCCTCGCGGACGAGCGGCCGCGCGACATCGTGACCGGTGAGGAGCAGGGCACCACGATTGTCGACTCGCCGAGCGGCTTCCGGTGGTCGATCGACCCGCTTGACGGCACCACGAACTTCATCCGGGACATCGTCTATTACGCAACCAGCGTCGCGGTCGCCGATGAGAACGGAAGGTGGCTCGCCGGCGTCGTCCGTGCCCCTGCCCTCCGGAGGGAGTACTGGGCCCTCCACGGTGGCGGTGCCTTCAGAGCGGACGACGGCGGCGAGCCGCGGCCGCTCGACGGCCCCCTTCCTGGGCGGGATTCTGCTGGTTCCGCCCTCCTCGCCACCGGTTTCAGCTACGACCCGTCCATCCGTGCGGAGCAGGCTCGCGCTCTCCCCGGCCTCATGGACGGATTCGGGGACATACGCCGCCTCGGTTCGGCGGCCCTCGACCTGTGCCTCGTGGCAGACGGTACCCACGACGCGTACGGGGAGCGCGGCCTGAACGAGCACGATTTCGCCGCGGGTGCCCTCATCGCCGAGGAGGCAGGCTGTTGGGTGAGGCGCCCCCAGCTCACGAGCCCGCTCGAGGGCGGGCCGTCGGCCGAGGAGCGCCTCGCCCTGTGGACCTGCGCGGGCGGCATCGAGTTTTCGGGTCGATTCCCGGTCGAATGAGTGCGGCACAGACAGGCACGCCGCGCGTGAGCGGACTTGTGATCCGCGAGGCCACCGAGATCGATTTCCCCGGGATCGCCCGGATCACCCGCGACGCGTATCTGGGAGCCGGCTACTTCGAGGACGCTGAACATCCGTACATGCGGCAGGTCGTCGATGTGGCCTTCCGGGCCGATCGCGGCACGATCCTCGTGGCCGAGAGGGACGGGCGCCTCGTCGGCTCGGTGACGCTCATGGCCCACGGCGATGGCTTCGACCAGGTGGCCCGCAAGGGGGAGTTCGAGTTCCGTCTCCTCGTCGTCGACCCCGCGGTCCAGCGCACGGGGGCGGCGACGGCCCTCGTCTCAGAGGTCGAGGCGAGGGCACGGCGCGCGGGGGCGACCGCCGTCGTCCTCACGACCGGCATCGACTGGGTGGCCCCGCACGCCCTCTACGCCCGCCTCGGCTACGAGCGCGCGCCGGAACGGGACTGGCCCATCGAGGGGACGGACATCTGGCTTCCGGTGTACCGGAAAGCGCTCTGACCCTCAGTTAGGAACGCCCGTACGCACCGCCCGCGATGTCCTCGAGCAGCCCGGAGCCGGTCGGGTTCCAGGCGAACCGTTCGCGGGTGAGCGTGCTGGCTGCTGGGATGTCGAGTCCGAGGAGGGCGCCGATCCACCCGAAGTGCTCCTGGGCGTTCTCAGACGCGAGCGCGGTGGTGGGCACGTCGAACTCCCTGCCGATCGCTGCCGCGATGTCGCGGGTGGCGATGCCTTCTTCGCCGACGGCGTGGACGACGGCGCCGGGCTGAGCCTGCTCGAAGGCCAGGCGCACGAGGTGCGCGGCATCGTTGCGGTGAACAGCCGGCCACCGGTTGGCGCCGTCGCCGATGTAGGCCGCAACGCCTCGTTCCCGCGCGATTCGCACGAGCATGGCGGTGAAGCCCTTGTCGCCTCGGCCGTGGACCGTCGGCGCGAATCGGACGGCCACCGAGCGGACACCCCGCGCGGCGAAGGAGAGTGCGAGGTGCTCGCTCGCCCCCCGCGGTGCGTCCGGGTCGACGTTCGGCGTGGGATCCTCCTCCGTCGCCATGCGTCCGACGGTGAGGCCCGCGACCCCCGACGCGACGACGAGAGGCCTCCCGGAGCCCTCGAGCGCTTCGCCGAGGGTTTCGACCACGGCGCGTTCGGTCCGGCCGGCTCCCGCATAGTCGCTGAAGTCGTGGTTGAACGCGAGGTGGATGACGCCGTCGGCCGCCTCCGCTCCAGCGCGCAGGCTGTCGAGGTCGCTCAGGCTGCCGCGCCACGGCACGACGCCGGCGGAGACGAGCGCCTCGGCGGACGCCTCCGAGCGGGCGAGCCCGACGACCCGATGGCCAGCCGCCAGCAGTTCGGGGACAACGGCTGATCCGATCCAGCCCGACGCGCCGGTCGTGAAGATGCGCATGAGAAGCTCCCTTCGATGTCAGTTACTGACATGAGTGTACGCGCTGATGTCACCTTCTGTCATCACCTAGACTGTGGGAATGGGTCGTTGGGAACCGGACGCCGCCGGTCGGCTTGTCGAAGCCGCGCTTGAGCTCTTTGCCGAGCACGCTTACGAGCAGACGACGGTCGCCGACATCGCGCAGAAGGCCGGGGTGACCGAGCGCACCTTCTTCCGTTACTACGCGGACAAGCGGGAGGTGCTGTTCGCCGGAGCGAACCTGCTCGAGGAGGGGATAGTGGCGAGTATCGCGGCGGCGCCGCCAGAAGAGCCCCCCTTCGATGCCGTCGTCGCCGCCATCGCGTCCACCGCTGGGACCGCACTCGAGTCCAGGCGGGAGTTCGCCCGCCGGCGCGCCTCGGTCATCGCCTCGAACGCGAGCCTGCAGGAACGAGAGCTGCTCAAGCTCGCCGCCCTCGGAGCCGCAGCATCGGCCGCTCTCCGCGATCGGGGCGCGACGGGCGAGGAGGCCGAGCTCGCGGCCGAGGCAGGCGTGGCGCTCTTCAAGATCGGATTCGAGCGTTGGATCGCCAGCCCCGATTCCCCGAGCATCGCGGACTGCGTGCAGGCGGCGGCCCGGGGGCTGCGGACGGTCGTCGCGGCGAAGGAGATCGGGGCGAAGGAGACCGGGGCGAAGACGACGGCAGCCAGGGGGATCGAGAGCTGACCGCACCGGATTATCTCCTGAAGGGGCCGCCTCTGCCTTCCCTAGCCGCACCTCAATCCCGCAGCCCGTACCTGTGCTCGGGGCGGCCCGTCGCCCCGTAGCGGAGCTGGATTTCGACCGAGCCCTCGTCGGCGAGGGCGGCCAGGTAACGCTGGGCGGTCGCTCGGGAGACGCCGACGAGGGCGGCGACCTCGGCTGCGGAGAGGAGTCCGCCGGAGGCGAGGGTCTCAAGTACGGCTGTCTCGGTGCCTGATCGCGTTCGGCCCAACGCGTTAGGCTCCCGCGCGCCCAGAAGTGCGCGCCGCGCGCGGTCGAGGCCAGCCTGGTCGAGAGTCCCTGGGGTCTCGAGGAGCCTCCGGTAGCGGGCGTACCCGCGCAGGACCGTCTCGAGCCCGTCCGCTGCGAAGGGCTTGATGAGATAGCCGAGGGCACCGCGGCGCAGCGCGGCGCGCACCGACTCGGGATCCGCCGCGGCAGTGAGCATGATCGTGTCGAGGTCGAGGCTGCGCAAGAGCTCAAGGCCGGGAGTGTCGGGAAGATACAGGTCCAGCAGCACGAGATCGGGCCGGAGCGCGTGGACGGCCTGCAGCGCGAGCGCGGCCGTCCCCACAGGGGAGAGGGCGGTGAAGCCCGGAATCGCGTCGACGTAGGTGCTGTGAACACGTGCTACGTGGAAGTCGTCGTCCACAATGAGGACTCTGAACTCGGTCATGGCTCTGTCCTCCCTACGACCCGCGCGCCGAAGACTGCGCCTGGCCCGCCCGCCTGCCCAGGCGAGATGACCCACACGTCCCCGCCGCGGCGTCGGGCGAGTTGACGGGCGAGGGGGAGTCCAAGGCCGTGGCCCGCGGCGGGTTCGAGGCCGGCGTCGTCCGCAGCCACGGGCGCGGTGGTGTATCCGGGCTCGAAGAGGCGTTGGGACGGTATCGCGCCGATCCCGTTCCCTGAGTCCGCGACGACGATGTGCAGCGTCGGGCCGTCGTCGAGAAGCTCGACCTCGACCCAGCGCTGGCCACGGGCGTCCGGGGAACCGTCGACGGCGGCACGCACCGCCTTGTCGACAAGATTGCCGAGAACCGTTGTGACGTCCTGCCGGGCCGCGACGGGGTGCCGCACGAGCGTCGCATCCCCGAGCCGCAGGACCACGCCGCGCTCGGCGGCCTCGATGCCCTTCGCCCCGAGGAAAGCCTGAAGTGCCGGGTCTCCGAGGAGCTCGGCCTGCTCGAGCGGATAGTCGAGCGGCCCCGACGAGGCCAGGTTTCCGAGGTAGGTGCGCGCCTGCGAGGCCTCGCCGATGTCCAGCAGGCCTGCGACGGCGTGGAGTTGGTTGCTGAACTCATGTCGCTGGGCGCGCAGCGCCTCGCTCAGTGCCCCGACCGCGTCGAGCTGGCGCGTCAGCCTCTGCAGCTCCGTCCTGTCGCGCAGCATGACGACCCATCCGAGTTCGCGGAGCCCGTGGACCACGGCTCGCGCGGTTGCGACGAGCACCCGATCGCCGACCACGAGCTCTCGGGTCTGACCGTCGGAGCCCGTGATCGTCAGAGACCTCAGGACCGCGGGCACGGGAGCCGATGGCCAGTCTGTGCCCGTGAAGTCCTCTGCGTCTCCGAGCAGGCGCCGAGCGGCGGAGTTCACGACCGTCACGCTTCCTGTCCGCGAGATGCCGATCACCCCCTCGTCGATGCCCCGCAGCACGGCCTCCTGGTCTTGGACGAGCGTGCCGATGTCCTCCGGTTCGAGGCCGAGCGTGAGGTCGGCGAGACGACGGCGGAGGGCAAGCGAAGCGAGCGTCCCGGCTGCGAGGGCGAGTGCGGCGGTTCCGGTGACTGCTAGGGCATCGCCTCTCAGACCATCGACCACGCTCGAGCGCGCGAAGCCCGTGCTGACCTCGCCGACGACAGTCCCCGAGGGTTGGCGAACGCCGTCGGGCGCGAAGACAGGCACCTTCGCACCGACCGATGGGCCGAGCGTCCCTGTATTCCGGACGGTCACCTCCTGACCCGCGAGGGCAATGTCGGGTGCCGTGCTGACGCGCTCTCCGAGGCGTGCCGGGTCCGGATGCGCAAGCCGCAGGCCCTGTTCGTCGGTCACGACGACGAAGAGCGCGCCGCTGCGCTGCCGGGTCGCCTCGGCGTCGGCCATGACGGGGCCGGCAGCGAGCTCGGAGCGCGGGGGAGTTCCGGCCTCGGCGGAGATTGCGGCCACCTCTCGCCGCAGCGCCGGATCAGCGGCGACCGATCGTGCAAGGGTGAGCGCGTTCTGCTCGGCGTCGGTCCACAGGCGTTCGTAGGCGAGCCAGAGGTGGGTGACCGCTGCGAGGACGACGGCGAGGAGGACGGCCGCGAGTTGGAGCAGGAGGATGCGCGTCGAGAAGCGCAATGCCCAGCGTGGTCGGCCGCTGGGGGCGCGCTCCGTCGTCGTGCTCATGAGCCCATGCTAGGGCTGCGCAGAATGCGCAAAACCACAAAAATGAGCAGTACTCGCGGCAACCTCGGCAAACCCCGGAGGGAGGCTGCTCCCTCGCTACGGTCTGTACCGCGCATCACATCGGAGTGATGCCGTTCACAGAGAGGAGGCAGCGATGCTGGTACTGCTCGGCTTCGCGATGATTGCCGTCTTCATGGCGCTCATCATGACCAAGAAGCTCACCCCGGTGCTCGCCCTCATCATCGTGCCGACGATCTTCGGCTTGTTCGCCGGGGCAGGGCTCGGCATCGGAGACATGGTCATCACCTCGATGAAGTCGATGGCCTCGACCGCGGCCCTGCTGATGTTCGCGATCGTCTACTTCGGGCTCATGATCGATGTCGGCCTGTTCGACCCGCTCGTCAAGTTCATCCTCCGCAAGCTGGGCAACGACCCGGCCAAGGTGGTGATGGGCACTGCACTGCTCGCGGCCGCCGTCTCGCTCGACGGCGACGGTTCGACGACGTTCATCCTCACGACAGCCGCCATGCTGCCCGTCTACCTCCGCCTCGGACTGAGCCCCGTCGTGCTCACGTGCGTCGCGGGCCTCGCGAACGGGACCATGAACATCCTCCCCTGGGGCGGTCCCACGGCACGTGCGGCGACCGCGCTCAAGCTCGACGTCAACGACGTGTTCGTTCCCATGGTTCCGTCGCTGCTGGCCGGCCTCGTTCTCGTCTTCCTGTTCGCGTGGCAGCTCGGCTTGCGCGAGCGGCGTCGCCTTGCGGTGCAGCGCCCCGAGGTGTGGGGGATGGAAGGCCCTGGGAGGGTTGGGCCCAGCGGCGGTCGCGGCGAACAGCGGGCGGGCGAGCAGCGGACGACGGCGGGTGGCGGCGTCGCGCTCGAGGACTCGCCTTCACCGGTGGCCACGTTGGCCCACGCCGACTCGATGGCAGGCACCGCCCTCGACCCGACGCGCTCCACGCTCCGGCCGAAGCTGTTCTGGTTCAACCTCGCGCTCACGGTCGGCATCATGGTGCTGCTCGTCGCGAACGTGCTCCCGCTGCCTTACGTGTTCATGGTGGGCGCCGCCGTCGCCCTCGTGGTGAACTTCCCGCGGGTCAAGGACCAGGCTGCCCAGCTCGTGGCTCACGCGCCATCGGTCGTCGCCGTCGTCTCCATGGTGATCGCGGCATCGGTGCTCACCGGCGTCCTCACCGGCAAGATCGGCGGCACCACGATCGTGCAGGAAATGTCCTCATGGCTGGTTTCGATCATCCCGGGCGATGCTGGACCGTTCATGGCCATCATCACGGGCATCCTCTCGATCCCCATGACGTTCTTCATGAGCAATGACGCGTTCTACTTCGGGGTCCTGCCGATCCTTTCCGAGACGGCCAGCCACTACGGCGTCGGCGCCGCGGAGATGGCGCGAGCGTCTATCACGGGCCAACCGTTCCACTTGCAGAGCCCGCTCGTTCCAGCGATCCTCCTTCTGGTGTCCCTCGCCAACGTCGAACTCGGCGACCACCACAAGCTCGTCCTGTGGCGGACAGCCGCGATCTCGCTTGCCATGCTCGCGGTCGGCGTGCTCGTCGGGGCCGTCGGGATCGGCTAGCCTTCTCCGCCGCCGTCCGCCGCCGTCCGCCGCCGTCCGCTGCCGTCCGCTGCCGTCCGCTGCCGTCCGCTGCCGATGCCGATGCCCCGGGTTTCGGACTTCGCCCCGCGCTTCACCGCAGGGCATAGTCCGAAACCCGGGGCACTCGCGTTCGCTATTCGTCCCGCAGGATACGTGGCAGGAAGCGGATCGCGTCGAGCTGCCGGAACACGAGGGGCGTGAGCTCGCTGGGCGCGAGCCGCAGACGATAGATCCGGCCGCCCTCTGGGGGTTCGATGAGGCCGCGATCGAGCAGCCCTCGGATCTTCTTGCTTTTCCAGGTGCTGCTGCCGGGATAAGCCGGCTCGAGATCCGCGGACCTCGCCTAACCGCGCAGGCCGATGGGGGACGCGCTGTGTCTCCGCCTGCCGATTTCGGAACGGGCTCGTCGGGGCGAAGCCCGCCCCGCCGCCGTCGGCCGCCCCGCGCGACTAGACTGGACGGCGATACCTAACCACCGCACAGGGGAGATCCATGGCTGAGATCACTCGTGACGACGTTGCGCATTTGGCGCAGCTTGCGCGCATCGAGATGAGTGCAGACGAACTGGACAGGATGGCGGGCGAGCTCGCCCACATCGTCGATGCCGTCAAGTCGGTGAGCGAGGTGGCCGGCCCGGATGTCCCCGCGACATCCCACCCGATCGCCCTCAGCAACGTCTTCCGCGAGGACGTCGTGGGGCATGTGCTCACGCCCGAGGAGGCACTGTCGGGTGCGCCCGACGCTGAGGACGACCGATTCAAGGTCCCGGCGATCCTGGACGAGGAGTGAGCGCCCCGATGAACGAGCTGATTACCAGCACGGCCTCCCAGCTGGCCGAGAAGCTGTCCGCCAAGGAGGTCTCCTCCGAGGAGGTCACGCGCGCGCACCTCGATCGGATCTCCGAGGTCGACGAGCAGGTCCACGCGTTCCTGCACGTCAACACGGAGGAGGCGCTCGCCGTCGCCCGCGAGGTCGACTCGATGCGTGCGGGAGGCGGGAACGACGCCGCGGGCCTCCACCCGCTGGCCGGTGTCCCGATCGCGATCAAGGACCTCATCGTCACCGTTGGCCAGCCGACGACGGCAGGTTCCCGCATGCTTGAGGGCTGGATGAGTCCCTACGACGCGACGGTCATCAAGAAGATCCGGGCCGCGAAGCTCCCGATGCTCGGCAAGACGAACCTCGACGAGTTCGCGATGGGCTCCTCGACGGAGCACTCGGCGTTCGGCCCCACGCGCAACCCGTGGGACCTCGGCCGCATCCCCGGCGGGTCGGGCGGCGGCTCGGCTGCAGCGGTCGCCGCGTTCGAGGCGCCGCTCGCCCTCGGCACGGACACCGGCGGCTCCATCCGCCAGCCCGGCGCAGTCACGGGAACGGTCGGCGTGAAGCCGACGTACGGCGCCGTGTCCCGCTACGGTGCGATCGCCATGGCCTCGAGCCTCGACCAGATCGGGCCGGTCTCCCGCTCGGTGCTCGACGCCGCGCTCCTCCAGGAGCTCGTCGGCGGCCACGACCCGTTCGACTCGACTTCCCTCACCGACTCGTTCGACACTCTCGTCTCGGCTGCGCGCAGCGGCAGTGTCGAGGGCTTGCGGATCGGCGTGGTCAAGGAGCTCGGCGGCGAGGGCTTCCAGCCGGGGGTGGAGGCTCGGTTCCGCGACGCCCTCGAACTGCTCCGCGGAGCGGGCGCCGAGGTCGTCGAGGTCTCGTGCCCGAACTTCCGGTACGCGCTCGGCGCGTACTACCTCATCATGCCGTCCGAGGTTTCTTCGAACCTCGCGAAGTTCGACGGGGTGCGGTACGGCCTGAGGGCCCTGCCGAAGGAGGGCCCCCTCACGATCGAGCGGGTCATGGGCGCCACGCGCGCGGCGGGCTTCGGGGACGAGGCGAAGCGCCGCATTATCCTCGGCACCTACGCGCTCTCGGCCGGGTACTACGACGCCTACTACGGTTCCGCCCAGAAGGTTCGCACGCTCATCCAGCGCGATTTCGACGCGGCGTTCCAGAAGGCGGACGTCCTCATCTCCCCGACGGCGCCCACGACCGCGTTCCCGCTCGGCGAGAAGCTCGACGATCCGCTGGCTATGTATCTGAACGACGTCGCGACGATCCCCGCGAACCTCGCGGGCGTCCCCGGGCTGTCCCTCCCCGGCGGCCTCGCCGATGAGGATGGACTGCCCGTGGGCATCCAGCTGCTCGCACCTGCCCGCGAGGACGCGCGCCTCTACAAGGTGGGCGCAGCGCTGGAGTCCCTGCTCGAGGCGCAGTGGGGCGGACCGCTGCTGGCCAAGGCACCGGTCCTCGAGGCCGCGAAGACCGGAGAGGTGAACTGAATGTCTGATCCAACGCTGTCCTTCGACGAGGCCATGGAGCAGTTCGATCCGGTCCTCGGCTTCGAGGTCCACGTGGAGCTCAACACGAAGACGAAGATGTTCTCCTCGGCCCCGAACGCTTTCGGCGACGAACCGAACACCAACGTCAACGAGGTCGATCTGGGTCTCCCGGGAGTCCTCCCGGTCGTGAACAAGGCCGCGGTTGAGTCGTCGATCAAGATCGGCCTCGCGCTCAACTGCGAGATCGCCGAATCCTGCCGATTCGCACGCAAGAACTACTTCTACCCGGACACGCCGAAGAACTTCCAGACCTCTCAGTACGACGAGCCGATCGCCCACGATGGCTGGATCGAGATCGAGCTCGAGGACGGCGAGGTGTTCCGCGTCGAGATCGAGCGTGCCCACATGGAGGAGGACGCCGGCAAGCTGACCCATCTGGGCGGCGCGACCGGGCGGATCCAGGGTGCGGAGTACTCACTCGTCGACTACAACCGAGCCGGGGTCCCCCTCGTCGAGATCGTCACGAAGCCGATCGTCGGTGCTGGACGCCGCGCCCCCGAACTCGCACGCGCTTACGTCTCCGCGATCCGCGAGATCGTGAAGAACCTCGGGGTCTCCGATGCGCGGATGGAGCGCGGCAACGTGCGCTGCGATGCGAACGTCTCCCTCATGCCGAAGGGTGCCACGAAGTTCGGCATCCGCTCGGAGACGAAGAACGTGAACTCCCTGCGTTCGGTCGAGCACGCGGTCCGGCACGAGATCCAGCGCCACGCGGCGGTCCTCGCGAGTGGCGGGAAGGTCACCCAGGAGACGCGCCACTGGCATGAGGACACGCGGACGACGACGGCGGGTCGCCCCAAGAGCGACGCCGACGACTACCGCTACTTCCCGGAGCCGGACCTCGTCCCCGTGGTCGCGACGCGCGAGTGGGTCGAGTCCATCCGAGCCCAGCTCCCCGAGCCGCCAGCCGAGCGACGCAAGCGACTCAAGGCCGCCTGGGGCTATTCGGACCCGGAGTTCCGCGACGTCGTCAATGCCGGTGTGATGGACGCGATCGAGGAGACCATCGCGGCCGGCGCCACTGCGGCCGCAGCCCGCAAGTGGTGGATGGGCGAGATTGTCGGCCGCGCCAAGGTGGCCGACGTCGAGCCCGCTGAGCTGGGGGTCACTCCGGAGGCGATCGTCGAGCTCAACGGCCTCGTGGAGGGCGGCAAGCTCAACAACAAGATGGCCGGGCAGGTGCTCGACGGCGTGATCGCCGGAGAGGGCACCCCCACTCAGGTCATGGAGGCGCGCGGGCTCGTTCTCGTGTCCGACGACGGCCCCCTCCTCGAGGCGATCGACGCGGCTCTTGCTGCACAGCCCGGTGTGGCGGAGAAGATCCGCGGCGGCAAGGTCCAAGCCGTCGGAGCAATCGTCGGTGGCGTCATGAAGGCAACCCGCGGGCAGGCGGACGCGGGGCGTGTCAAGGAGCTCATCCTCGAAAAGCTCGGGGTCAACGCTTAGGCAGCGCGCGCCGTCGTTCTCTCTGTTCAAGCCGCCGGGTCCAGACCTTCTGGGCCCGGCGGCTTGCGTTCTACTCTGGGCCGCATGACCTCGCCAATCCACCTGCATGCCACCGTCCTCGGTGCCCCCGATCCCCAACAGCTCGCCCGCTTCTACGCGAATCTCCTCGGCTGGGAGCTCGGCGACGACGATCGCGAATGGGCCACCGTGGTCAACCCCGCGGGCGGTCCGAAGCTCTCGTTCCAGCTCGAGGAGAATTTCGAGCGGCCTGTGTGGCCCGAGGAATCCGGGCGGCAGCAGATGATGATGCACCTCGATCTCAAGGTCGATGACCTCGCGAAGGCAGCCGCCCACGCGACGGAATGCGGGGCCAAGCGCGCTGGCCACCAACCGCAGGACGACGTGCTCGTCTTCTTCGACCCCGCCGGTCACCCGTTCTGCCTCTTCGAGGACTGAGCCTTCGGGAGGACTGAGCCTTCAGAAGGACTGATCTGGCTGCCGGAGTTCTTAGCGCCTTCTTAGATCGCGGTCCCTACGCTGGGAGGCGTCATCGTCAAGGCGAGCTGAAGGACCTCCATGCCTGTACAGACTTCCACCCGTCCCGAAACCGCGGCCGCACGCGTTCTCGGCCTCGACTTCCCGGGCGGGGGCCACCAGCCGTCGGCCGTGCGGTGGATCGTGGCGACCATCGTCGCGGTTGTCGGCTCCGTTGCGGCCTGTGCGGCCCTCGCTGCACTTGGCGTCGCGATGTTCCCGGCGACGGCGGGTTATGAGCACTTCCGCTTCATGGACTACACCAAGCTCACTGTCATCGGGGTCGTCATCGCCTGCGTGGCCTGGCCCATCGTGACGTGGTTCTCCACCCGCGCCTGGAAGCCGTTCCTCGTGCTCACGGTCCTCGTCACGCTGGGCGGCCTCGCCCCCGATGCGTGGATCCTCTACAAGGGGCAGCCCGCGGACGCCGTTGGCATCCTGGTCCTCATGCACATAGCGCTCGCGCTCGTGACCTATCCGGCGCTGGTGTTCATCGCGCCTCAGCGGAAGTCGGCGCAGCACGCTCTTCCGCCTCAGCGATAAGCTCACTGACTAGCTCTCGGAGCACGTCCGCGACGATCTGCACTGAACGTCGTCTCGCATTTTCCGGCCGAATGAGCAGATCTATGCTCCGGCGCGTTGCAATCCCCTCGAGCGGGCGGAGGACGACGCCGGGCGGCCGCCCGAGCGCGGCGGTGTACCGCGGGAGCAGCCCTAGCACGCCTCCGCCTGCTACAACGGAGGCGACCGAGGAGTAGTCGTTGATCCGGTGCGCGATCTCGGGCGCCCGGCTCGCGACGGCGCCGATCGCCGCGAGCACGTCCGCGGGGGAGTAGCCAGCACGGCTCGACACCCACGGCTCGCCCGCGACGTCGTCCGGCCGAAGCGAGGCGCGCGCCGCCAGCGGGTGCCCATCCGGCAGGGCGACGTCGAACGGCTCTTTGGCCAGCGATACAACGACAAGCCTCTCCACGGGCCAGTCCTCGCTATGGGCCATACGATGGGCGAGGACCAGATCGTAGCGACCCGTGAGCGCCGGAAAGCCGTGCTGGGGGACGTCCTCGTCGGCGAGGCGCAGGCGCGGGGAGGCGGCGCCGTCGTCCGCTACCGCTGAGAGCTTCGCGGAAAGCCGACCGAAGAGGGCCTGCCCTGCCGAGTGGAACGCGCTTACTGAGACTGTCCCAGCGGGGTCTTCGTGATAGGCGCCGATGGCGGCGCGCGCGTCCGCCATCGCGCGGACGACGGCGCCGCCCGCCCCCGCGAGGACCCTGCCGGCATCGGTGAGGACGAGCGTGCGGCCCTCCTTGCGAGTGAGCGGGACCCCGGCGCTGCGGGTCAGCAGCGTCAGCTGCTGTGATACCGCCGACGGCGTGACGAGCAGCTCCTCCGCCACGGCCTTGACGCTGCCGAGCTCACCGAGCTCGCGGAGGATCTGTAGTTGCCGGACGTCCATGAAGGAATGCTAACGGGTTATCAGAAATCCCCGAGACCAGCCTAATCTCTCAGGACGTGAGCTCGGAAATCTCGATGACCCGATCAGGTTCGAGCTCGGCCTGTAGCGCATGGGCGATCAGGACAACGCACGCCGTCTTCGCCCATTCCGTCATTTCCTTGGCCATGACGGCAACGCTTTCGGTGTCGACTCCATTGAAAGGCTCGTCGAGGACCGCAAGGTCGAAATCTCCGAGCGTATTCATGAGATACCAGAGCTTCTTGGCTGTCCCGGTCGAGAGGCTTCCGGCGTTCTCCGCGAGCCAAGGCTCAAGGCCGAGCATCACGGCCCGGTCGAGGGCAGGCTCGGGGCTGATGCCCCGTGCGGTCGCTGTGAGAGCGATGTGGTCGTGGACCGTCATCGCGGGGAAGAGCGCTGGCTCGGCGCGGCACACGCGTCGCGCTTCTCGCGCGTCCCGGTTGGTCGCGTTGATCCCATTCACCAGGACTTGGCCCGCCCACGGCCGCAGATAGCCGCTCGCAAGTTCGGCGAAGGTGGACTTGCCGGAGCCGTTCCGTCCCCGGAGATGAAACAATCCGGGACCGCTGATCGAAAGGCTCGCGTCGTCAAAAATGCGTGACCCGCGGATGTAGCCGGCTGTCACGCCCTCGAAGGTGAGGGCAGGCGAATGATCCGTTGATGTAGGCACAGGGCTACGACTCCTAGGAGGATGACGGTGTAGAGGGAGCTTGCGGCCAGACCGAATACGCCCGGCAGCAGCGCAAGTAGCGAAGCGGGGGCTGCGGCAAGGAGAGCGAGGAGGGCGGCAGCGAGTGACGCATCGGCTGAACCGTCAGCCTGCTTGACGACCGCCGTGCTCACGCTGCTGCCGAGAAGAGTCGCAGATGCGGCCGCCGCGATGACCGACGGTGCGGCCCAGAAGGGGATGCCCGTGGCTGCCCATCCTAGGAGCGCGAATCCAGGTGTGAGCACGGCAAGAGTGAAGCCGAGCTGGGTGCCCAAGACGCCCGATATGAGACTTTGGATACTGCTGCCGTTCTCCCAGAGGACGCGAAGCCTCGGCACAAGGACGACAAGCCCGTTGTCCTTCGAGAGCAACTCGGCAACCGTCAGGGTCACAACGAACGTCATCCATGGAAGCACTGACCCGATGGAGCCGAGGGGTCCTGCTTTCTCGGCATGGAATCCACCGAGTCGAACTGCGGCAGCGATGCTCGCAGCAATTGTCACGGCAGAGACGGTGCTCGCAATCGCGTAGTGGTGTCGGGAGTTCAAGAGGTTCAGCCAGAGAGCGGTTGTCACGTTGCCCGCTTGCGGGCGGCGGTGGTGGATATTCCGGCTTGAGTGGAGTGGGAACGAGTCGCGGGTCATGCGCGTCCACGACAGGGCGAGCAGGCAGGCGCCACCGAGCGCCGTGGCTATGACTCCTGCCGCAGCAACTGGTTCCCACGGCGTGGGCAGCCTCCACCGCAACGGCTCAAGGCCCCCAGACAGCAGGCGCGTGCCTACGTATGCCGGTACTCCGAGCACAATGCTGCCGAGCATGACGGCTGCCACCCGGTGCGCGACCCTGAGTGGCCGTGCTTCGTGGGCGGCAAGCCAGCCTCCGATGCCGAGAACGGCTGCCGTGGCGGCAAACGGAGTGGTAGCGAGCAGTAGAACGAAGGCTGGCATCGTCAGACCCGATATCGCAAGGGCAGCGAGGGCACTGGTTGTGAGAGAAGCGGAGGTGAGAAAGACGACCGTTCCCCGTGGGCCGCAAGTGGCGAGGAAGACGTGGCGCATTTCTACATCCAGAGCACGGAAAAGCCTTCGGTTCGGGTTGCCTTGGACCGCCAGCCGACGCGGGCCGAACATTTCCCGCAAACAGACGGTGCCCGCGAGGTAGATCACGACGACAACCGCCGTCAAGGTCACCAGCGATCCGCCCTGCCGTTGAGCGATACAGCGCCTTCGGCTTCAAGGACGCACAGTAGTCGGAACACGGCGAGTCCTGCCGCAAATGTCAGTAGAGCAATGGCTGCAGCTGTGACGATAGCCAGCCACCCGAGCGCACGAAGGGAAATTGACCAGCCGGCGGCAGCGAGAAAGCGAACTCCCTCAAAAACGATTGCGGCAGCGAGACTTGGCCGCATCAGAGTCGGTTCTTTGGAGTCGATTGGGCCGTGTCGGCATCTTCGACGAGGCCGATCGTCGCCATCCCAATAGCGAGGACCGTCCAACCCCACGTCGGAAGAGACGCTGGCAGCGGGAGCCCACTGCTCGAGAGGAAAAGCGCGCCGCCGAGGCCCGCGAGGAAGAAGCCCACGCCAATCTTCCGAGCGGCTTTTGTGGGCGAGGACCGAGCGGTTATCGCGAGGACCGCCAGGATCAGCGCTGTAAAGCTCACAGCAGTCCAGGAAAACCCGGTCGCCGCGCCGACAGTGGCGGCGAGGACAACGCTGGTCAAAAGGAGAGCGCCGATCAGCATGAGTGCTGGGAAGGTGAATTTGGCGAGCAAAGTGATCCTCAGAAGAGTAGTGAGCCGGGCGGCAAGGTCGGCGATGAAGCGAGTCCCCACGAACGGCATAAGAACCTCCGTGTGGAGAACATGGCCCGAGGGTAGGCAGACAAGTTGAGCCCGCGGCAACGGCGCGGGGGATTAGGTGAAGCTTTCCTACACCGTCGCTTGAGACACCAGCTGTTGTTCTAAGCTTTCACCTGCCCTTGAATTGCCTCATGAAAGCCCTGTTCAAGGCCCATCCGCGCGCGGGATTCGAGTTCGTCGACCGGCCCGAGCCCAAGACCGGTCCTGCCGAGGTCAAGATTCGCGTGCTGTCGACGGGTATCTGTGGGACCGACCTCCACTTGCAGGCGTGGGATGAGACCGCGCAGTCGATGAGCAGCGCCCCGCTCATCCCCGGGCACGAGTTCTATGGAGAAGTCGTCGAGATCGGGGAGGACGTTCGCGACGTACGGCCCGGCGACCGTGTGTCCGGCGAGGGGCATATCGTCTGCGGGGTGTGCCGGAACTGCCGGGCTGGACGCAGGCAGATGTGCATTCACGTTTCGAGTGTCGGAGTTCAGCGGGATGGGGCCTTCGCCGAGTACGTCGTCATTCCCGAAACGAATGTCTGGGTTCACCACGACCCCACGATCACGCCCGAGCTCGGCGCGATCTTCGACCCGTTCGGCAACGCGACGCACACGGCGCTGAGCTTCCCGCTCGTCGGGGAGGATGTGCTCATTACGGGCGCGGGTCCGATCGGGCTCATGGCCATCTCGATCGCAAGGCACGCGGGCGCCCGCAAGATCGCGATCACCGATGTGTCGCAGCGGCGGCTCGCGCTCGCGCGAGATATGGGTGCGGACTTGGCTGTCGATGTCTCGAATATGAGCCTGCGCCAAGCCCAGCAAGAGCTCGGCCTGGTCGAAGGCTTCGACGTGGGCTTCGAGATGTCCGGTCGGCCAGCGGCCCTGCAGGGCATGATCGAGAACATGAACCACGGCGGCCGCATCGCCCTGCTCGGCCTTCCCGCCCAGGCAGCGGAGATCGACTGGGGCAAGGTCGTGACCCACATGCTCACGCTCAAGGGCATCTACGGCCGCGAGATGTTCGAGACCTGGTACGCGATGAGCGCGATGCTCTCGTCGAATCCGGTCCTGCACCGCAATGTGGCCGCCGTCGTCACGGACGTCCTGCCGGCGGCGCGCTGGGAGGAAGGCTTCGACATCGCCCGCTCTGGCAGCGGCGGCAAAGTGGTGTTGGACTGGTCGGGCGTTTAGGCGAAGCGGGAGAGGAAGAAGCAGAACATGTTCGCAGGAGTCAAGGAACAGCTCGCGGCGGAGCTCGCCGAAATTCGCTCGGCCGGGACGTTCAAGGAGGAGCGGCACATCGATTCGCCGCAGTCGGCCCACATCCAGGCCGGCCCACTCGGCGCTTCGGCGGGAGAGGTCCTCAACTTCTGCGCCAACAACTACCTCGGCCTCGCCGATCACCCCGACCTGATCGAGGCCGCGAAGAAGGCGCTCGACGAGCGCGGTTTCGGCATGGCGTCCGTGCGTTTCATCTGCGGGACCCAGGACGCCCACCTCGAACTCGAGCGCCGGGTCTCCGAATTCCTCGGAACCGAGGACACGATCCTCTTCTCAAGCTGCTTCGACGCCAACGGCGGAGTCTTCGAGGCGCTCCTCGGCGCGGAGGACGCCGTCATCTCCGACGCCCTCAACCACGCCTCGATCATCGATGGCATTCGCCTCAGCAAGGCGGTACGGCTCCGATATGCGAACCGGGACATGGGCGAGCTCGAGGCGCGCCTGCGGGAGGCCACGACGTTGAACGACGGCGTGGGCGCCCGGCGCACCCTGATCGTCACCGACGGCGTGTTCTCGATGGACGGCTACCTCGCGCCCCTGGCCGAGATCTGCGACCTCGCCGAGCGGTACGGTGCGATGGTCATGGTGGACGATTCCCACGCCGTGGGGTTCATGGGCGAGACCGGGGCGGGAACCCCGGAGCACGCGGGCGTCTCCGATCGCATCGACATCTACACGGGCACGTTCGGCAAGGCACTCGGCGGCGCGTCTGGCGGCTACGTGTCGGGCAGGGCGGAGATCGTCGCAACGCTGCGCCAAAAGGCCCGGCCGTATCTGTTCTCGAACTCGGTCGCGCCGATGATCGTGGCCGCGACCATGCGCGCCCTCGACCTCGTCGCCGGCTCGCGAGAGCTGCGCGGCAAGCTGTTCGAAAACGCGGCGCTCTTCCGCCGGCGGATGACCGAGGAGGGCTTTGAGCTCCTCGCCGGGGAGCACGCGATCGTCCCGGTCATGTTCGGCGAGGCGGCGCTCGCGGGCCGCATCGCAGCCGAGATGCTCGCCCACGGCGTCTACGTGACGGCTTTCTCCTACCCCGTCGTGCCGAAGGGCAAGGCCCGCATCCGGGTCCAGCTCTCCGCTGCGCACACCGCGGACGACGTCGAAACCGCCGTGTCCGCGTTTGTCGCCGCACGCTCCGCGGTGGCAGAGAGGGAGGAGCCGTTGCGACACTGACGCCGGCCTACGGCACGCCGACGACGAGCGCGAGGCAGCTGATCGCGAAGGTCGCGACGAGGACGGCAGTCGGAGCAAACGCGGCCAGCCTGCGCCGGGCCTCAGTCCGCGCGCCAGCCGCTCGCGCCCTGAGGAGCACGAGTTCGAGTTCGGGATCCTCGAACGGATGGCCTCGCCCGTCTAGTAGAGGCACGGGACGAGCCTCCACCGCACGGTGCGGCAGTAGTCGCTGAACTCGGAGCCAAACTCCTCGCGCAGAAGTCTCTCCTCTCCGGCGATCCTCACCACGCAGAAGACGATCACGGGAGCCAAGAAGGCCAGCCCCCAGGGGCCGGCTGCGATGATCGCCATGCCGGACAGTGTCATGAGGATGCCCGTATAGCCGGGGTGCCGCACGAAGCCGTAGAGGCCGTTCCTCACCAGATAATGATCGGAGGACTGCCTCTGCGGCGTGAGCCGATAGCGTTGTCTGAGCATCACCATCGCGAGCAGCCTCACCGCGACGCCGGCGAGGGCCAGGGCGAGGCCGGCGACGACGACGCCCGGCAGAGGCCGCGGCAGCATGGGTGCCGCAAGCAGTGGCCCGACGAGGCCCGCGAGGGTTGCGGCCTTGATCGCGTGGTCCATAGCGACCGCGTCGGGCGAGGCCTCCCGGCTGCCGCGAGACGCGAACACGAGCTCGGAGGCCCCGAGGAGCACGGCGGGTGTCGTCCACATGAGGGCGTCAAGCACGCTTGCCCCTGACGAAGCGTCGAACCGGGAGAGCGGTGAAGAGAACTGTCGCACACAGCGGCACGACCACGAGGAGCACGAGTCCCCACTGCGGGCGAACCCCGAACCTGCCGTCCTGGCGGAAACCCTCGAACAGGGGTGCCCCGAGGAACTGCTGGAGGAATGTACCGTCCTGCCCTGACGCACGCGCCGCTTCGCTCGCCGTGACAAATGCGATCGCGCCGACGGCCAGCGCGGCGATCCACACGAGGGTGGATGCGACGCCGTACCCCGTCCAAACTCGCGTGTTCTTGTTCTTCATGTCAGTCCCCCTGGGTCAGGCTGGGCGGTACGAGGCAAGGAATTCAGCCTTCCTTCCAGCGGCGCTGCTCGGCGACGATTGCCACTCCGGCTGAGGCGAGCACGGAGCACGAACAGAGGACGAGGGCGAGAAGGCGCGAGCTGACGCTCAGGTCGATGGCGAATGCGGCGAGGGCGCCGGAGGCGGACACCGTTGCGAGAGAGGTGATGAGCTGGCCCGGCGCATTGTCGAGGGGGAACGGGACGACCCAGCCGATGATGACGCTCACCGAGAAGGATGCAGCTCCCGCGAGGGCCCAGCTCCTCCACACGGTCCCGGGGGCGATTCCGGCCGACAGGGCCGCGAAGGCCGGCGGGACATACAGCACCATGAACCAGAGCAGACTGATGGCGCACTGCCGAACTGTCCATGGCATGCACTCGAGGTCGATCAGCTGTTGAGGCGGCCGCACCACCGGGAACAGCGAGCGGTGCTGCCGTACGACTGAGCCCGCGAGGCACGCGGCCACGACGAGAGTCGGTGAGAGGAGCGGAATCCGAAAAGGGGAGGGTACGAAGCTGAGCAGGAGGCAGAGCCCGATGACGAGCACCTCCGCCGCGACGGCGTTGGCCAGAAGCGTGGTGTTGCGGGTCGAGTAGACGAGTTCGCCCACCGCGAGGGGGGACTTCCGGCCACCCTTCCACGGGAAGCGGATGAGGCGCCGCCGATCCACGATCCGGCCGCCGATCGACCATGGCACGAGGAGGCCAATCACGAGGAGGGCCCCGAGCACCGCGGCCGTCACAGCCCACGCCGGGAGCGGGACGCCCTCTCCTGCGTACCGCACAAGACGAGGCAGCAGGAGGACGATGTCTCCGGCAGGCGAGCCCCCTGTCTCGGCTGCGGCCAAGCTCCGCCAGATGGCTGTCGTGACGGCTGCGGCCCACGCGAGCATTGACAGCGGGTATCGTACGGCGGCCCAGGCGGATTCCCGCAGGGCCACCGAGACCCCGGACACGATGAGGCCGGCAGTCGCTGCGCCGGCTGCGAGGGAAGTGACGATCAGGCTCGCGGCCGAGTGGAGCGGGTAGCGGGCGGCAAGCAGCGCGGTGCCGGCCGGGGCAACGGCCAGCCCGAGGAGGATCAAGCCCGTCGCCATGACGGGGAGCCATTCGAGCAGGACTGCCCCGGTTCTTGAGACGGGGAGCGCCGCAAGCGCGCGGCGTGTGCTCCCGGAGGCGTCTCGGGCGGAAAGCGAGAGGAGCACGATACTGCCGCCCGCGAGATAGACCACGATGGCCACGGCGGGCGGGACGAACGCGCTCAGGGCCTCGTTCGCCGTCGTCTGCCGCTGCGCTTCAGAGATGGCGAGCGCTTCCATGATGCAGGCGGCGCACACGACGGCGAGGGCCCGGACAGCCCGCGTCCGGGCGGTGCTCGTCCCGCCGAAGAGGCGGCGATAGGCGAGGCGGAGGGTCGGCAGTGCGAGGGTCACGAGAGGGCGGCCTTCCCGTGGCTGCCGAGGGCATCGATGATGGCGGGCTCCAGGCCCTCGGCACCGCCCAGTTCGCGCACCGGCCGGTCGAGCACGATCCCGCCGGCGTGGAGCACGATGAGCTGGTCTGCGATCCGAGAGGTCAGGTTGAGGTCGTGGCTCGACGCCAGCACGGTCGTCCCCTCGGCGACGAGTTCCCGGAGGAGGACCTCGAGCGACCGGGCTGCGATGAAGTCGAGACCGATGAAGGGCTCGTCGAGGATCACGAGGTCGGGCTCCGCGAGGAGCGCGCCGATGATCTGCGCCTTTCGCGTGGTGCCGAGGCTCAATGCGCCGAGCGGGCTCGATTGGCCGAGCGGGAAGTCGAGCCTCTCAGCCAAGCGCCGAGCGCGATCCATTGCGCCGTCGATGCGCGTACGGCGAACTCGCTCATGGGCTTTGCGACAGTAGCTCCAGTACTCTTGGGCCGTGAATTCGGGAAGCACGTCCTTCGGGGAGTCGCTCACGTAGCCGATCAGCGAGAGCAGCGCTGGGTTCCTCTCCGGAATGGGCAGCCCGTCCCACTCCGCCCCGCCGGCTTCGAGCGTTTGAAGGCCGAGGAGACTCCTCAGGAGGGTACTCTTGCCGGAGCCATTGGTGCCGACGAGCGTCGCGAACTCTCCCCTGCGCACCGTCGTCGTGATCGGGCCGAGGGTGAAGCCCGGATAGGACGACTCAAGGCCGTGGATCTCAAGCACGGTGGCGCTCCCTTCTGAGAGCGGTCCTGAGGGAAGCGGCGATATGTCGCCCGTCGCGGGCAACTGGTGTGAGGCAGATGGCCTGGAAGAGGGCCAAGGCCGCCACTCCCACGAGGGCCGAAAGGCGAAGTTGGTCGATGCCGGTCGAGCTCCAGAAGGTGCCGGGGCTCAGAACGATCGCCGCCATGACGGCGAGGTCGAATGCGAGCGCAGCCAGCGGGCCAGAGATGGCGACCACCAGGCGCGTCAGTCCGGAGCGGCTCGAGAAGGAGACGCCCATCGCGGAAGCCCGGCAGTACACGCCGTACACGGTGCATCCGCTGATGCGCGCGGCGAGGAGATGGGCGGATTCGTGGATGAATACATTTGCGAGGATCAGGATGAAGTATCCGGATACGAGCAGGCACGCGGTGCGTACGCCCACGCCGCGCGCGGAGTCTGTGGGTGAGAAGGCGGCGGCGAGCGCGACACCGGCGACCATGAGCGCCACTCCGATCCACGCCATGGCCTGATGCGCCTCGAGCCCTGCTCTCGTGAGTCCCTTGAGCGTCGCGGAATAGCGCCGGAGGGATCTCCTGACCCCGCTGGGCGGACGGACTCCGGTCGCGAGTGCGGTGAACGCTCGCCCCGGAAACTCGGCGAGCTGCGCGCCCCTCTCCGCGGTGAACGAGGCATTGACGGAAAGGAGTCCGCGGGAGGAAAGGTCATCGACGAAGTCCCATACTGGCCCCGCGAGGGCCTCCGGGGGTGTCTGCGACAGTTCGGAAAACCCCTCTATGAGGGTGTCGATGCAGGAAGGGGCGGCAAGGGCCGCGCACAGGGCAGCCCCGTCGGGGTCGAGCTCGTATACCTGCTTGTCCACGTCCTCGAGCCGCGTTCCCCTGAGCAGGACGCCGGGCGCCAGAGACACCACCGCATGCCGCCGGACGACTCCGGCACCCGGCGAGGCCAGCATGGTCAGCAGCCGGAGCCCCAGTAGTTGCGGACGGCATCGACGCAGGCGTTGAACGAGCGTGCCTGGCATACGCCGCAGATGTAGGCGACGACCCCGAGGCCGAGGCCGAACAGGCCTGCGACGGCACCGATGATCGCCCAGTCGGCCTGGTCTTCGATGCGGCCTCCATCGCTCAGCAGACGCGGAGCGAAGGAGACGGCGGGAGAAATTGCTTGAGTGGTCACGAGTACCCCCATGGGTGTGAGTGTCGGCGCGGCTCACTCCGAGCCGCGAGACGATCCTTACCGGCGCCCCAGAAGCTTGTCAAGCCGTGATTTCCTAATTTGGAAGCAATAATTCAAATCGTAGGCAGCGCCGAAAGTTTATTGTGCGGCCCCTTGTTAGGCACCTCGCAAGCCATGGGAATTCCGCCCGTTGTCGCCGGGGTATGGTGTCGGCATGGCCATCCAGAGCAGCACGAACGATGTCGACGTCCTCATTGTGGGCGGCGGGATCGCCGGGCTCTCGCTCGCTGCGCGGCTCGCTGGACAGTGCCGCGTCGCCCTCGTCGAGGCGGAGCAGAGCCTCGCCTATCACACGTCCGCGCGCTCGGCGCAGCAGCTCATCCCGAGCTACGGTCCCGCCCCGGTCCAGGAGCTCACTCGCCGCACGCTCGCAACACTTCGCGACGCGGTCGACGACGACGGGCGGCGGCTCGCATGGCCGAGCCGCTTCATGCTCGTCGGCAGCCGAGGCGACGTCGCGGCCGAAGCCCATGCGGGCATGCGCCATCTCGAGCCCGAGGAGGCCCGGGTGCTCTCGCCCGTGCTTCGGGAGGGGGCGTTTGAGGCCGCCGCCCTCGACAATGACTCGGTCCGTACCGACGCGCCGGCACTGCTGGCCCATCACGAGGCGCGCGCCCGGAACGGCGGAGTGGCCATCCAGCTGGGAAGCCCGGTACACACGGCGCAGCGGGTCGCTGCGGGCTGGCTCGTCGGGGCCGGTGCCGAGGGGTTCCACGCGACGAATGTCGTCAACGCTGCAGGGGCGTGGGCCGACGACCTCGCGATTCTCTTCGGCGTCGAACGACTCGGGCTCCAACCATTCCGGCGCACGGCGGCGCTCGTCTCGCTCGCTGAGCCCCTCGACCCGGAGATGCCGATGATCGCCGCCGCGGATGACTCGTGGTACTTCCGGCCCGACGAGGCGGGCGCTCTCGTCTCGCCGTCCGAAACGGAGCCGAGCCGCGCCGAGGACGCCGTGCCGCGTCCGGGCGACGTCGAGCGGACGCTCGATCTCATCTCCCGCTTCGCAGACCTTCCCGTGACTGGGATTGTGCGGGCTTGGACCGGCCTGCGCACGTCTGCGGCCGACGGGATTCCCGTGCTCGGCTTCGACCCCGAGGCGCCCGGCTTCTTTTGGCTCGCCGGCCAAGGCGGCTACGGCTTCCAGACGTCTGCCGCGATGGCCGAGGCTGCTTCAGGCCAATTGATTGCAGGGCCTGAGGCGATCCGAACGGGTGCTTATCCGGTATCCGAGACGGAGCGGGCGCTTGATCCCCATAGATTGTCGGTGCGCCGGTAGATCATGGCTTCATGACCCTCCTCATCGACAACATCGGCGAGCTCTCGACCCAGGACTGGAAGGACGGATCCGCCGAAGCCGCAGCCGCGAGCGTGCTCCGCGACGCGGCTGTCGTGCTCGATGGCGAGTGCATCGCCTGGGTGGGGACGTCGTCGTCCGCGCCTGCCGCCGACGAAAGGTACGACGCCGGGGGCCGTGCCGCTCTGCCGGGCTGGGTCGACTCGCACAGCCACCTCGTCTTCGCGGGGGACCGCACGGCCGAGTTCGAGGCGCGCATGGCCGGGCAGGCCTATGCGGCCGGAGGAATCGGCGTGACGACGAAGGCGACCCGGGGCGCGTCTGACGGCGAGCTGCGGCGATTGCTCGCCGCGCGGGTTGCGGAGGCGGCGGCGTGGGGGACGACCTACCTTGAGACCAAGACCGGGTACGGGCTCGACGTCGAGAACGAGCGCCGAAGTGCGGCCCTTGCCGTCGAGGCCGTCGATGAGGTGACCTATCTCGGGGCTCATCTCGTGCCCGCCGGCGAGGACCCTGACGCCTACACGGACCTCGTCTGCGGCGAGATGCTCGACGCCGTCCGGCCGTATGTGCGCTGGGCCGACGTGTTCTGCGAGCGGGGGGCCTTCACCGAGGAGCAGTCCCGCCGCGTGCTCCTGGCATGCCGCGACGTCGGCCTCGGCCTCCGCGTGCACGGCAACCAGCTCGGACCCGGAGCCGGCGTGCGCCTTGCGGTCGAGGTCGGTGCCGCGAGCGTGGACCACGTGAACTTCCTCGACGACGCCGATGTCGAGGCGCTCGCGGGCACCTGGTCCGAGTGGTCGGGGCCGGAATCCGCCGAGGGTGTGGGGACGGTCGCGACTGTGCTGCCGGCGTGTGACCTCTCGACGCGCGCCCCCTTGGCGCCGGCACGTCGGCTCCTCGACGCGGGCGTGGAGATCGCGATCGCCTCGAACTGCAACCCCGGGACGAGCTACACGAGCTCGATCGCGTTCTGCGTCACGACGGCTGTGCTGCAGATGGGGTTGAGCGTGCAGGAGGCGGTTCGCGCGGCGACCTTCGGGGGAGCTCTCGCCCTCCGAAGGCACGTCGGACGGGACGAGGACGGCCAGCGTGCTGTCGGTTCGATCGCGGTGGGCCATCGTGCCGACCTCCAGATCCTCGATGCACCCTCGGCCACGCATCTCGCGTACCGTCCAGGGATGCCGCTCACGCACGCCGTGTGGCGCGCGGGCGAGCGCGTGCGCTAGAGCCGTTCGGAGAGAGTCGAGAGGACCGTGTCCGTCTCCGTCCTCTCGGACCACTGGCTGAACGGGCGGTCCAGCTGGTAGCGGCCATCGGGCTGGCGGACGAGGGTGCGGACCCCGGCGTTCTCCGGATTGTTGAGGGATTCGAAGTACTCGACGGTCCAATGGAACCAACGCATGCAGAAGAGGCGCATCGTGAGGCCGTGCGTGACCAGAAGGGTGTTGGGCGTGTAGTCGGGCTTGTCCCAGTGCCGGTAGAGGGTCTCCATGAAGCTCGAGACGCGGTCGTAGACATCGCTGCCCGATTCGCCCTCGCGGAAGCGGAAGAAGAAGTGGCCGTACGAGTCGCGCAGCTTCTTCTGCTGCTCGATGTCGTGGGCGATTTGGAAGTTCGCCCAGTCCTGCTCGCGCAGACGGGGCTCTTCGACGACGCGTTCGGCTAGATCGTGGATGCCAAGGGCGTCGAACGTCTGGTAGGCGCGCAGATATGGAGAGATGTAGACGCTCACCTGCTCTCCCGCGAGCTGCTCGCGCACTAGCCGGCCCGCTTCCCCTGCCTCCGCGACGCCCTGCTCGGTGAGGGGGATCCGGTAGTCAGGCACGCGTTCGTAGATGCTCGTGTCCTCGTTCGCGGCCGACTGGCCGTGCCGGACCATGATGATCTGCCGCGGCGCGCTCATAGAACCTCAGCCTAGGGCAGGATAAGGACATGCCCGATGCACCCGTCGTCGTCCGTCCCGCCCACCGCACGCGGTGGCGAGCCCAGCTCCTCATTGTCCTGGGGCTCTCGCTGGGACAGTCTGCGGTCTACTCGGTGGTGCAGCTGCTCGACAAGGCCACGCAGGCGCCGCTCGCCCAGGGGAAGTCGACCCTCAACGCTAGGCTCAGCCCGCGCGAGTACTTCGACCTCGTCTACCAGCTGCTCGACATCCTGTTCTCGCTGGTCCCCGTGGCTCTGGCCCTGTACTTCGTGTGGGAGGCCATCGGCCGCCGCGGATGGCGCGCCCCCTTCGCACGCTTGGGTCTCGATCTGCGGCGCCCCGGTCGCGACGTACTCTACGGACTCGGTCTGTTCCTCGCCATGGGGATCCCGTCGCTTGGGCTGTACTGGCTGGGGCGGGTGCTCGGAATCACGACGTCGATCATCCCCAGCGGCCTCGACAAGTACTGGTGGACCGTGCCGGTCCTGATCCTCTCGGCGATCCGGGAGGCGCTGCTCGAGGAAACGATCGTGGTCGGGTTCATGCTCGGCTGGCTGCGCCGGCTCGGCTGGGGCACTGGGGCGGCCTTCGCGGCGAGCTCGATCCTGCGGGGAAGCTACCACCTCTACCAAGGCATCGGGCCCTTCTTCGGCAATGCGGTGATGGGGCTCGTCTTCTGCTGGGTCTACCGGCGCTACGGGCGGGTGATGCCGCTCGTGATCGCCCACGCGCTCCTGGACACCTTCGCGTTCGTGGGCTTCAGCCTGCTCGGCAAGGCCATCGGCCTGGGCTGAGCGAGAAGTGGCCTTGGGTCCGTCGATAAGTGGCCACTCGTTGAAAGAGATCTGGCCACTCGTCGATCCTTTCGACGAGTGGCCAGATCTTGCGCGGGGAGTGGCCAGATCTTGCGCGGGGAGTGGTCAGATCGTGACGAGCTTGCCGCCCGCGTCGAACGTCACCGACATGATCCCGGGCGTTCCCTTGGGAGCGACCCACTCCACCTCGACGTCTTCAAGCGGCTTCTCCACGGGCTCACCGAGCCACTCGGTCACGCGCTCGGCCGAGCCCGCGATCGTGAGCTTCGTGACGCTCACCGTGCCCGGGTACGCGTTCGAGGGGTGCAACTCGGGGTCGCCCTCCCACTTGAGCATGTAGGGGACCTGCGGGTCGGCGATGAGCCCGAGGATACCGATCTGCTTCCACACGAGTTCCCGACCGTCCGGGAACTTGCGGTTGCCCGGAACAGCCTTGCGACCGAGCCGGGTCTCGATGGGGGCGAGGTCCTCAACCTCGACGCACCAGCCCATCCAGCCACCGCCCGCAGCGGACCGAGCCCGGACGGCCTGGCCGAACGGTGCCTTGTCTGAAGCAGGGTGATCGAGGACTTCGACGACCTCGAGGTAGTGGTGCTGCGTGAGCGGGATGATCATATTGCGGGTGCCGAACCGAGGGTGGACGCCGCCCTTGACTGCCTCGACTCCGAGAGCGCTGGCAATCCTCTCCGTTGTGGCGGCCAGGCCGTCGGGCTCGCAGGCATAAGAAACATGGTCCATACGCATGCAGTCATCTTGGCACTTTGTGACTGGGCTCTCAGCTTAGGCTTGCCTTACTTGGAAACGGCGAGCGGAAGTGCCACTTCCATCGTTGTTCCTCCGGCTCCGGTTTCGGCGATTCGGACCGATCCGCCGTTCCTCACGGCGATCTCCCGAACGAGCGCGAGCCCGATTCCGTAGCTCCGGCGCGCGTCAAGTCGAGCGGTCGTGCCGCCGCGGGAGAACCGGTCGAAGACGCGCTCAGGGCTTGGCCCCGCGATCCCCGGACCGGTGTCGGCGACGGTGAGCAGCGCAGTCGTGCCCCGCCCTGGCGCGGAGACGGTCCGGACGCCGACGGTGACACGCCCGCCCTCCGGGGTGTATTTGAGGGCGTTGTCGGCGAGGGCGACGACGACGCGGCGCACCGCGGGAGCCGCGACAGCGACCGGCACGGGCTCGTCGGGGGTCTCGGCGGCGAGGGCGATACGCCGGTCCAGGGCCATGACCTCCAAATCGGAAACGACGCCGCGGGCGAGCGAGGCGAGGTCGGTTGGGCTCTCGGTGAGGTCGGGGCCGGAACCCGCAATGCCGTGGAGCAGGTCCTCGATGACGGCGGCGAGGGAAGCTGAATCGCTGCGCAGCTGGGCGAGGACCGGGGCGGCATCGCTCTCGGGCCCGAGGCGCTTCTGCGCGAGCTGGATGCGCGTGTCGAGCACCGCGAGCGGAGTGCGGAGTTCGTGGCTCGCGTCCTGGACGAACCTGCGTTGGAGGGCCAGGGCCTCGCCGAGCGGCCGGACCGCTCGCCGTGCGCTCAGGACGCCGACGACGCCGCCGAGCACAATGCCCGCGATCCCGCCGACCACGAGGATCCCGAGCACGTCGACGGTGTCCAGCACGACCTGCGGCTCCGAGCGCTGGAGATGCGAGAGCACCTCGGCGGGCTGCGACTTGGCCCACAGGAAGACGGCGGCTCCCGCGAGCAACAGGACGACGACGACGGCGACCGCACCCGCGATCTGCACGCCCACCCGGAGCGCGGCACGGCGGAGAGCCACCTCATCGGAGTTTCGCGCTCGGCGCGGCTGTCGCCAGCTCATTCGAGTCCGCCGAGCTGGTAGCCGACGCCATGGACGGTCCTGATCACTGACTTGTCCGTCTTCTTCCGGAGGTAGTGGACGTAGGTATCGACGACGCCGGGCGTGTCGCCGGCGTCGAACGCGACCTCGAGGAGCTCGGCGCGGGAATGGACGCGCTCAGGCTCCCGGGCAAGCACCGCGAGGAGCGTCGCCTCGGCCCCCGAAAGCTCGACGCGGTGCCCGTATGGCGAGGAGAGGACGCGCGCTGCGGGATCGAGTTCCCATGAGCCGATCACGAGGAGCTCGGGTCCCTGCGGCGTGTAGGTCCGGGTCATGGCCCGGAGGCGCGCAGCGAGCTCCTCCGCGTCGAACGGCTTGACGAGATAGTCGTCGGCGCCGGCGTCGAGGCCCTCGACCTTGTCCGGCACGCTGCCGAGGGCCGTGAGCATCAGCACGGGCGTCGCTATGCCCTTGGACCGCAGCGACTTCACAAGGTCGACGCCGTCGACATGTGGGAGCCCGCGGTCGACGACGAGTGCCTCCCAGTCCTGGCCGGTCGCGAGGCGGAGGCCTTCGCGTCCGTCGGCTGTGAGGGTGACCTCGAAGTCGGGGGCGAGGAGCTCGGCAACGAGAGGGCCCAGCTGGCGGTCGTCCTCGACGAGGAGCACGCGGGGTCGGAGGTCCATGAGAGCCATTCTCGCAAGGACCCCCGTTCCCGTGCCGTCAGCTCGGCCTCGCGCTCAGTCCGTCGCCTCCGCGTAGCGGTTCTCCTCGTCTGCGGCCTTCTCGGGCTGCCCGGCGCCTGCCTTCTTCGCTGCACGCCGATGACGGAGCGCCTCGATCCCGATCGGGACGACGGACACAACCACGATGAGCACCGAGAGCACGTCGATGTTGTTCTTGATGAATTCGACGTGTCCGAGCCACACGCCGACCAGGGTCACGGACACCGCCCACGCCACGGCGCCGAGCACGTTCCAGCCGATGAACTTCCGGTACGGGTACTTTGCCGCACCGGCCACGAGCGGCGTGTACGTGCGGACGATCGGCACGAAGCGCGCGAGGACGAGGGCCCGGCCGCCGTAGCGGGAGAAGAAGGATTCGGCGCTCTCGAGATGGCTGAGTTTGAGGATCTTCGCGTCCTCCTTGAACCATCGCCTGCCGACGGCCTTGCCGAGCATGTAGCCCGCCTGGTCTCCGGCGATGGCCGCGACTGCCACCACAAGGATCAGCACAGGCAGCGAGAGGCCGAGCTGGGCGTGCAGGAGCCCCACGGTGAAGAGCAGCGAATCGCCCGGGAGGAACGGGAACAGGAGGCCGGATTCGACGAAGACGATGAGGGCGACGACGCCGAGCACCCAGGGGCCCGCGCCGACGAGGAGGGAGGTGGGATCCATCAGGAGGTTCCTTCGTCGGTCAGCGGTACTCGAGCCGCGTCACGAGCGGGACGCGGGCGAGCAGCGGGGGAGCGAAGCGGTTCCACAGCCCGCACCACAGGAGGATGCCGGCAATCGAAGCGGGGAAGGAGGCGATGACGTCGATGGGGTAGTGCACGCCGACGTACACGCGGGAGATGGCCACGAGGCCCGAGAACACCATGCCCACAACGAGGACCCACTGCCCCCATCGCTTGTCCCGGAACAGGAAGTAGAGCGCGATCGTGAGCGACACCGCGAAGCACACGTGGCCGCTCGGGAAGCTGTTGGGGTCCATGTCGGGCGAGATCGGGTTTGCCAGCAGGCTCGCATCGGGTCGCTGTCGGTGGACGGCGTACTTGAACAGGAGGCTGAAGACCCAGCCGAAGCCAGTGATCGACGCGACTGCGAGGGCATCGATGGGGGTCCTTCGGGCGAACCAGAGGACGGCGATGAGCACGACGAGGATGACGACGGCGCCCGAGGGCCCGAGGATCTTCTCGACTGCGAGGGCCAGAGTGTTGAGCCAGCCGGCGTGCTCGGTGCTCAGCGACTGGTCGATCGCGAGTTCGGCGCCCGTGATGGTCGAGGTCTTGGCGACGAAGCCGGCGACGAGCACGATGACGCTGATCACCACAGGGGTGAGGATCCAGTGGCGCAGGCTCGGCAGCGTGGTCAGTTGGCTGCGCGGAGTGCGGTTCACGGAGGCGCTCTGCCCCGCGAAGTCGTATGAGGTCATGGTCCTATCCTGCCCTGCTGGATCTAAGACGGTTCTAAGAACCTCTGAGAAGGTGACGAGGGCGACTCGCTTCACACGGCCGAAAAAAGGTGGGCCCGAGAGAGGAGCGGTACGAACGTGCCGATTCTGGGGGCGCTCCGTGGCTTGACGCACAGAGACTGTGCCGAGGACCATGAGATCGGCACGATCGTACCGAGGACGTTCAGAGCTACGGAGTTCCGGCGTGCTGAAGATACTGAGAATAGTGGGAGGCCGCCCGGATGAGCGAAGCGATGGGTGCGATCGCCGCGCAGGTACGCTCCCGCCGTCGTGCGCTAGCCCTCACGCAGCAGGATCTGGCAGACCTCGCCGGAGTGTCCGAACGCTTTGTGCGCTTCGTCGAGCAGGGCAAGCCGAGCGTCCGCCTGGATGCGCTCACCGCAGTGCTGGACGCCCTCGGGCTGGGGCTCGACGTCGTCTCGCGGACCGCGGGCGGTAGGAGATGAGCCGGCACCGCATCGCAGATGTTTACAAGGCGGGCATTCTCGCCGCTCGTCTCGAGCGGGTGGAGCACGGCACGCGCTTCTCCTACGTTCCGACCTATCTCGCCCAGCGCGGCGATCCCGTCGCGACTACCCTCCCGCTGAATCGCCGTCCGGTCGAGACGCCGGCTGGGGCTGTGCCACCGTTCTTCACCGGGCTCCTCCCCGAAGGGAGAAGGCTCGCCTCCCTTCGCCGTGCGGTCAAGACGAGCGCCGACGACGAGCTCGGCCTCCTCATGGCCGCGGGCGGCGACCCCGTGGGCGACGTCCAGATCGTGCCCCATGGGGAGCCGCTCTCGAGCCATTCCCGCGACCTCGACCACGCAGTCGAATTCGACGCGCGGCGCCCTCCGGACTTCGCCGCTCTCATCAACGACCCAACGCTCGTCGATCCGAAGGCGCTCGCGGGCGTCCAGGACAAGGTGAGCGCAGGCATGATCTCGCTGCCAGCCGCCGAGGAGGGGCGCCGGTACATCCTCAAGCTCAACGCGCCGGAGTTCCCGCACGTGGTCGAGAACGAGTACCTCATGTACCGCTACGCGTCACGACTCCGGATCCCGTTGAGCCCAGTGCGGCTCGTCCACGACGTCGCCGGGCGCGCCGGGCTTCTCGTCGAGCGCTTCGACAGGCCGGTCCTGCCAGAGGGCGGCACCGCGCGCCTCGCAGTCGAGGACGGCTCGCAACTCCTCGGGCTGTACCCGGCGGACAAGTACAACGTCAGCTACGAGGAGCTCTGCAGGGCGGTGGCCGCACAATGTGCGGCAGAGCTGCCGGCGCTGCGGAACCTCGCGCTCCAGGGGGCCTTCGCTTGGCTCGTCGGCAACGGCGACCTGCACGCGAAGAACGTCTCGGTGGTCCGGGGCTCCATGCTCACAGGAGAGTGGACCGTCGCCCCGGTCTACGACATCCCCTCCACAGTCCCGTACGGCGACCGCTCGCTCGCCCTGCCTCTCGGCGGGAAGCGCACCGGCATCTCCCGCCGGCACTTCCTTGCCTGGGCGGGGGAGCTTGGCCTTCCGGCGCGGGCGGCTGCTGGCGTCGTGGACACCGCACTGCGGGCGGCCGGCCCGCTTCTCGCCGCACTCGAGATGGACGACGGCGGCCCCTCGCCCTTCGCTGCCGCCCAGACACGCGCTTGGGTCAAGGAGCTGCGCCACCGTCGGCGGCTGATGGAGGGCTAGCGCTTCACACGCTGTCACACACTTGCCCGCGCGAATCTCGGGGCTCTTAGACTCACAAGAGGTCATGAGCGCCAGCGTCAAACCCCGGTTTGCTGGCCGGCAACCCTCCCGCTGCGGTGGGGTGCCCCGGGTGAGGACCTGGTCCGGCGAGAGCCGCCGGTCAAAGCAGCGCAAAGGAGATTGCTATGTCCGGCAACCCCCAGTGGTCGTTGGAGACTCGCCAAATCCACGCCGACCTCGAGGGAGGCTTCCCGGCGGTTTCCGCCGCTCAGGGCGCCCCAGCCGTCGTCGAGCCGGTCGCATGACGCTCGTGGACCGCTTCGCAGCAGCCCCCGCGGGCGTTCCCGTGGCCGCCCCGCCCGCCGAAGAGTCGCTTGACGGGGTGCTCCGCACTGTCGCGGTCGGCGCGCTCCAGCTTGAGGCAGGGGGCGCGCTGCCGGAGGTCGAGCTGGCTTACGAGACCTGGGGCAAGCTCAACGCGGACGCCTCGAACGCTGTGCTCATCCAGCACGCCCTCACGGGGGATACGCACGTGGCCCGGGGCATGGGCACCGAGCCCGGCTGGTGGGATCCGCTCGTCGGGCCGGGCAAGCCCGTCGACACGGACAAGTACTTCGTCGTCTCGGCCAATATCCTCGGAGGCTGCTACGGGAGCACTGGCCCGGCCTCCCTCGATCCCGAGGGCACGCCTTGGGGCTCGCGCTTCCCCTTCGTCACCATCCGTGATTCGGTCCGCGCCGAGGCCCGTCTCGCTGACCGTCTCGGCATCCGTCGGTGGCACGCCGTGCTGGGCGGATCGATGGGCGGGGCCCGCGCGCTCGAGTGGGCCGCGACCTACCCAGACCGGGTGCGGCACTGCGTCGTCGTCGCAATCGGGGCCTACAGCACCGCCGAGCAGATCGCGCTCGCGCAAGCGCAGGTTCTCGCGATCCGTCAGGACCCGAACTACCGCGACGGCGACTACTACGGTGGACCGCATCCAGTGGCGGGCCTCGGCCTAGCGCGTCGGATCGCCCATATCAGCTACCGGTCCGAGGCCGAGCTGGGCTTCCGCTTCGGGCGCCGGGGCCAAGGGGCCGAGAACCCGCTCGAGGCATCGGACGGGGCGGCTTCGCGCGGCAGGTACCAGGTGGAGAGCTATCTCGACCATCAAGCCGAGAAGCTCATCGGCCGCTTCGACGCGAACAGCTACGTGATCCTGACCGAGGCCCTCATGAGCCACGACGTGGGCCGCGGGCGCGGAGGAGTTCAGCGCGCGCTGTCGTCGGCGACCGCGCACTTCTTCCTTGCTGCCGTGAACTCGGATCGGCTCTACTTCCCCGAGCAGAGCGAAGAGCTCGCACAGGCGCTTCCAGGCGAAGTGCCTGTGCACATGATCGATGCGAAGATCGGCCATGACGGGTTCCTTACGGAGATCGGACAGCTAGGGCCGGAACTCAGGCGGCGCGTCTTCACCCTCTGAGGTACGAGGCCGAGCGGGCGACATCCAGTGCGGTGCACGGGAGAGAGGGAGGCGATGAACGCTCGTCGGGTTCGTGACGTGCCTGCCTCCTCTGATTTCGAGGCGTTCACCTGCGCGTGCCGCCTCGCAGTGGCCGATCCCGAGGTGCTTGAGCCCGCCTTGGCGGACCTCAAGGCATTCCTTGCCCGAGTGGACGAGGCCTGCAGCCGGTTCCGCCCAGACTCGGAGCTGAGCCGTCTTGAGCGTGATGGGGGAGGTCAGGCCGGCCCACTTCTCGCAGGCTTGGTCCGAACAGCCCTCGAGGTTGCCGAACGCAGCGGTGGCGACGTGACACCGACCCTGGGAAACGAACTTGCAGACCTCGGCTACGGCCCCTCCCCGGGCGGCAGGTCACCCTCGCCCGCCTCGGCACAGCCTCTGGTCGCCGAGCGTATCCTGCCCAGCGAGAGCTGGCGTGGCGTGCGGATCGACGACGGCGTGCTCACCCTCCCGCCGGAAGTCTCCCTCGACTTGGGGGCAACGGCGAAGGCCGCGGCCGCCGACCTCGCCGCAAGAGAACTCCACGAACGGTTTGGAACTTCCGTGCTGGTTTCCCTCGGCGGCGACCTCGCAACGGGCGGCCCGGACGCTTGGGAGGTCTTCGTCCAGGACCTCCCCGACGATCCGTCGACGCAGGTTCGCCTGAGCGGCGGCTGGGCCATGGCGACATCGAGCACCCAGAAGCGACGTTGGCGCTCAGGCTCCCTCGAACTCCATCACATCCTGGACCCTCGGACGTCTCTTCCGGCACCACCGGTGTGGCGCAGCGTCTCCGTCGCGGCTCCCGACTGTGTGAGCGCGAACATGGCGAGCACTGCTGCCATCGTGAGAGGGGAGCGTGCGTTGCCCTGGCTCCGCGGCCTGGGCTACCCCGCTTGGCTCGTCCGGGACGACGGCCGCGTGCTGGAGATCAACGGCTGGCCCGCGGGACTGACCCCTGCCGGTTGATGCTGGGCTTCAGCCGCGCATGACCTCGTTCCGGGCCTTCATGTACTCCTCGAGCGAGATCTTCTGCTCCGTGAACTTCCTGTCCAGCTCGGCGAGCTTCCGAGCACGGTAGCCCTGAGGCTCCGAACTCTCGGGCATCGGCGGCGGCTCCGGAAAGCCCTGCCCGGACATCGACCGATCTGGCATGCTCTGATCGGGCAGGCGCGGGGGAACGGGCGTACCCTGAGGCCCTGACTGGCCTGGCACAGTCTGCTCTCGCCCCGTCTGGCCTGGCAAGGGCTGCCCACGGTCAGGCTGCCCATGGTTGGGCGCGGGCTCCGGGATGGTCTGCCCCGGGAAGCTTCCCGGCGGAATGGGCTGCTGCCACCACGCACCTTCGCCGGGAGGTGTCGGGACGGCCTCGCCGGGAGGTGGGCCCACCGGTGGTCCGCCCGGCTGTTGCCCGCCTGGTTGCTGATTCGGGAAGCCTCTCGGGTATGGGTTGCCGGGATACCCGCCATACCGGTTGTAGCCTCGGTCGCGCGGTGGAATCTGCCGCCGCCGCGGATCTTGGCTCATTCGCCGGATGACAATGGGGATCACCCACCCGAAGACGACGACCAGCCAGAAGAAGCTCACGGCCGCCTCCTACTTTCCCTGACTTTGCTGGTTCAGAATCGCGTCGCCTGTCAATGCGTCGCCCGAGCCCAAGGGTACGCCTATCCCGAACACAGGCGCCGCCGTCGGACGCTTCGCAGAGAGGCCGTCGCCGCTCGACTTGTGCCGGATCCTCCTGATGACCCACGGGACGAAGTACTCGCGCGCCCAGACGAGGTCTTCGGCGCGCGCGGCCCGCCACGAACGGTTCGGCAGCGGAGCGGGGTCCATCGGGGAGAGTTCGTGCGGGACGTTGAGCGCTTCGAGCGCCATGATGGCGATCGTGTGGTGCCCGAGCGGGGAGAAGTGGAGCCGGTCGCTTGCCCACATCCGAGAGTCGGAGAGCTGCCGCAGGCTCCACATATCCGCGATGATCGCGTCGTGGCGCGCCGCAATAGTCCGGAGGTGTTCGTTGTAGATGGCGACCTTGCTCCGGATTGCGCTGAGCACAGGAGTCGAGCCGACATCGGGTCCGTTGAAAAGGAGCACGGTCGCGCCGCTTTCGGCGAGGCGCCCGACGGCGGCGTCGAGCTTGAGGGCGAGGTGGTCGGGGTCGGTGCCCGGGCGGAGGAGGTCGTTCCCGCCTGCCGAGATGGTCACGAGGTCGGGGGCGAGGGCGAGGGCGGGTTCGAGCTGCTCGTCGACGATCTGCTGCAGGAGCCGGCCTCGGATCGCGAGATTCGCGTAGGCGAAGTCCTCCTGGCTCCGCGCGAGCTCCTCGGCGAGGCGGTCGGCCCAGCCGCGGTAACCGCCTGGCGAATCCGGGTTGGGGTCGCCGATGCCCTCGGTAAAGGAGTCACCCAAGGCGACATACCGGTGCCAGGGGTGCCGCTCGCCGTCGACGAGCTCAAGTTCGCGTTGACTGGTCTGAGTCATCTCGCTTCTCGTTTCGCTCCTGATCCCTCTTTAGGAGGTTAACGCCAATGAACCGTAGTCTGTGCCCTCCCGCAATAGTTGAGGCTTAAACCAGGTCCTTGGAGGCAACCTCGCTACTTGAAGCTTCAACTAGATGCGAGAATGGTCTGCATGACTGAGGCCTCGACTGTTTCCCGCTACATCGAAAGCTATCCGGCACACCGCGTCCTCTGGAGCCGCCCTGAGGGCGAGCGCGCCGGCACACCGCTCATCGTGCTCCTACATGGGTATGGTGCGAACGAGGCCGACCTCATGGGTCTGGCCCCGCTCCTTCCCGAGGAATTCACGGTCGCCTCATTGCGTTCGCCCCAGATCCTCGCCCCCGGTGCCTATCAGTGGTTCCCGCTCGTCGCGACCGACGACTTCGACCTGGCCCAGGTCGAGGCGGCCAGCGAATACGTCCTCCGCTGGCTCGACGAAATCCGTACCGACCACCCGTCCGTCACACTCCTCGGATTCTCGATGGGCATGGCGATGGCGACGACTCTTCTCCGTCGCCGCCCGGACGACTTCGCCGCCGTCGTGGGCCTCTCGGGATTCGCGGTCGATCCAGCAGTGCAGAACGGGCTCGGTTCGTGGGGCTATGTGCGCGACGACGAGCTCGAGGGGACCGTGCCGTTCTTTTGGGGCCGTGATCAGGCGGACCCTGTCATCACGCCGGACAAGGTCGCGTACACCCTGGATTGGGTACGGGGTCACGTCGACCTCACGAAGGTCGTCTACGAAGGGATCGGGCACAGCATCAGCGGCCCCGAGATGGCCCACGTCTCCGAGTTCCTGAGGCTCAAGGTACTCGCCTGAGCCTTACGTCTGGGCGACGAGCCGGACCTTCTCGCCGTTGACCTCGACGACGTCGCCCGCTGCCAGCTGGCGCCCGCGGCGCTCCTCGATGTCGCCGTTGACCTTGACGAGGCCGTTGCGGATGAGCTCGGCGGCCTCGACGCCGTCGTCCACGAGCGAGGCGAGCTTCAGGAGCTGACCCAGCCGGATGGTGCCTTCGCGGATTTCGACCTCGTGCATGGCACTCACTTTAACCGCCGGTAGGCTTGACTGAGGACATCACCGGACCGCACCCAGCGGCCTGCACAGTATGGAGGACATGTCTTGGCACCCAAATCCCAACTGGACGCGATCGTCTCCCTGGCCAAGCGCCGCGGATTCGTCTTCCAGGCGGGTGAGATCTACGGAGGCTCCCGCTCCGCGTGGGATTACGGTCCACTCGGCGTCGAGCTGAAGGAGAACATCAAGGAGCAGTGGTGGCAGACGTTCGTCCGCGGCCGCGAGGACATGGTGGGCCTCGACTCCTCCGTCATCCTCCCGAAGCAGGTGTGGGAGGCATCCGGGCACGTCGCGACGTTCACCGATCCTCTCGTCGAGTGCCTCAACTGCCACAAGCGGCACCGTCAGGATCACCTCATTGAGGCTTACGTCTCCAAGAAGGGCCGCCAGCCCGAGAACGGCATGGAGTCCATCACCTGCCCCGACTGCGGCGTCACGGGAAAGTGGACGGAGCCCCAGATGTTCTCCGGCCTCATGAAGACGTTCCTCGGCCCGGTCGACAACGCGGAGGGCCTCCACTACATGCGGCCCGAGACGGCGCAGGGCATCTTCGTGAACTTCAACAACGTCGTCACGGCCTCGCGGAAGAAGCCGCCGTTCGGCATCGGCCAGATCGGCAAGGCGTTCCGCAACGAGATCACCCCAGGCAACTTCATCTTCCGCACCCGTGAGTTCGAGCAGATGGAGATCGAGTTCTTCACGGCTCCGGCGGAGGCTGACGAGTGGTTCGAGCACTGGGTCGACTCGTGCTGGAACTGGTTCGTGGACCTCGGGATCAACCCGGACAACATGCGGAAGTTCGATGTGCCCGAGGACGAGCGCGCGCACTACTCTGCGGGAACGATCGACGTCGAGTACCGCTTCGGGTTCCAAGGCAATGAGTGGGGCGAGCTCATGGGCATCGCCAACCGAACCGATTTCGACCTCGGGAGCCATTCGAAGGCGTCGGGCCACGAGCTGAGCTACTTTGACCAGACCACGAACGAGCGCTACATCCCGTACGTGATCGAGCCGTCGTTCGGCCTCACGCGCTCCATGATGGCGTTCCTGGTCGACGCCTACTCCGAGGACGAGGCTCCCAACACGAAGGGCGGCGTCGACAAGCGCACCGTGCTGCGCCTCGACCCGCGTCTCGCCCCCGTGAAGGCAGCCGTCCTGCCGCTCAGCCGCAACGAGGACCTCTCGCCCAAGGCTCGGGGTCTCGCGGCCGAGCTTCGGAAGCACTGGAACATCGACTTCGACGACGCCGGCGCGATCGGGCGGCGCTACCGCCGTCAGGACGAGGTAGGCACCCCCTTCTGCATCACCGTCGACTTCGACACCCTCGAGGACCAGGCCGTGACCATCCGCGAGCGCGACACGATGTCCCAGGACCGGGTGTCCCTCGACAAGGTCCAGGGCTACCTCTTCGAGCGTCTCGCGAAGAACTGACGCGGCGAGGAGCGGAAACCACGTGGCTGAGCTGACGTACCGTCCGTGGCACACGGGCGACGACCAGACGCTCCTGCAGATCTGGGGCGACGCCGAGGGTCCGGCCGCGGAGCAGTTCCGTGGCCAGCTCGCCCCGGATGCGGACCACGACGACGCGACGGGCACCGTGTGGCGCCGGTGCCTCGTGGCCGAGGACCAGGGAATTCCCGTAGCCGCTGGGGTGGTGTACGAGAGCACCCTGCACCCGGAGCGGCTGTGGGCCTATGTCGAGGTCGCGCGGGATCATCGCGGCCGTGGCGTGGGCACCGAGCTGCTCCGTCGCGTCCGGGAGGCGGCACTGCTCGCCCCGGGCGGGTCACGGCCCCTTCGCACCAAGGTGGCCGCGGGCAGCACCGGGGAGGCGTTCGCACTCGCGCGTGGTTTCGCCGCGCTGCAGCGCTCGCGCCAGGTTGTCATCCGCCCCGGAACCCTCAAGCTTCCTGTGTTCGGCGACGGCTCGGAGGAGCAGAGCTCTCAGCTCGTCCAGGAGCTGGCGACCGGTTCGGTCGAGCTGAGCGACGCCGTCGCGCGCTACTACGCCGCCGTGCACGGGTGGGACCCGCCTGCCCCCTTGAGCATCGGAAAGGCTCAGCAGTTCTTTCTTTCCGACGCCTCGGGTGCCCACGGAGCCGTCGTGCTGCGGGCCCCGGCGCAGAGCGCGTTCGGCTCAGGCGCTCCCGCCAAGAAGAAGGGCAGGCTGCGGGCCTTCGCGGTCAGCTACGCGTCGCCGGTCCCGGCGGACGACGACGCGGAGCCCAGCGAAGTGTTGCTCGGGCACAACACGGAGCTCGATCCCGACGACGCGCGAGAGGCGGTGCGAGGCTTGCTCGCCTTGATCGCCTACCAGCACCCAGTGCTGCTCGAGGTGGACGACTCGATGGAGGCCGTCCGCGCCACTGTCGATCCCCTCTTGGAGGCAGGGGCCGCCGCACAAGTCGGTCCTGAGACGCTCGTTCTCGGTGACTGACGGGTGGGCGCGGGTCACAGCGGGCACGTGCTCACAGCGGCCGGGCTGGTCGCGCGTCGACGCGCGGCGTGGATCCTCGCCGCGATCCTCGGGCCGTTAGGGGTCGCGACCCTCGTCGCGATGGTCCTCCTCTGGCCGACCGGCGATCACGGTGATCTCAAGCTCTCGAACCCGTACGCCGTCGCCCAAGGAGTGTCGATCGACACCGGCACCGTCCAGACGGTCGGTCAGTCAGGGTGCGCAGACGGCCAGCCGGCCTCGCAGTGCGCTGTCGCCGTGACGCAGCCGGAAGCCGGGGGCCCTGTTGTCGCCGTGGCGATGAATCCGGATGTCATGGTCTCGCACGGCGTCAAGGCGGGGGACAGGATCCGGTACCTCAACCTCTCCAGGCTCCAGCAGCCCTCGGCGACTCCTGCAGCGAGCGCGCCGGCGGCGCCGTCGTACGTCTTCGTCGACTTCGTGCGGACGGTTCCCGTCCTCCTGCTCGCAGGACTGTACGCCTTTGTCGTCGTTGCGGTCGCGCGGTGGCGGGGTCTGCGGGCGCTCGTCGGACTCGCGGGGGCCTACGCCGTGCTAGCCCTCTTCGTCCTCCCCGGCCTTGTCGAGGGGAAACCGCCGCTCCTGCTTGCCCTCGTGGGCTCGACCGCGATCATGATGGGCGTGCTCTACTTCGCGCACGGCATCTCGGCTCGGACCTCCACGGCGCTCCTCGGGACAATCTTCGGGCTTGGAGTGACAGCCCTCCTTGCGTCGTGGGCGGTCGATGCCGGCAACCTGACCGGCGTTGGCTCCCACGACGCCGCCTCCCTCGTGAGCCTCGGAGGAGGGCTCTCGATCTCAGGCGTCATCCTGTGCGGTCTCGTCATTGCCAGTCTCGGGGCACTCAACGACGTCACCATCACTCAGGCCTCCGCCGTATGGGAACTGTACGAACTCGCTCCTCGCACACCCGCGAGGAGGCTGTTCTCGTCGGCGCTGCGGATCGGGCGCGACCACATCGCCTCGACCGTCTACACGATCGCCTTCGCGTATGCGGGCGCGGCCCTTCCGGCGCTTCTGCTCGTCATGCTCTACGAACGCCCGCTGCTCGAAGCGCTCACCGGCCCCGAACTCGTCGAGGAGGTCGTCCGGACGCTCGTCGGCTCGATTGGGCTTGTGCTCGCGATCCCGTTGACGACGGCGGTCGCGGTCGCCGTCGTCAAAGCGACGGGGGCGGCTCGGCTCGCCCCGGCAGCCGCCCCCGAAACCGCGGGGTAAGGCGCGTCTACATGTCCCGGTAGCGCTTTGCCTCGGCGAGGGCCTTCGTGAGGCCAGCCTTGTCGAGCCGCGGGCCGTATCCGGGTGTGTCCCTCTGGATGCGCCAACCCTCGGCGAGCGGCCCGGCGTCGACCGCGTCGAAGCCGAACTCATCGATGAGATGGGCAACTTGGGCCTTCGCGCCCTCGTCGTCGCCCGCTATCGAGAGCGCGCGGCGGTCCGGCGATCCCGCCGGGAGCGAATCCCCGGTGAGGTCGCGAGCGTAGATGTGGTTGAAGGCCTTCACGACGTGCGATGACGGGAGGTGCGCCTGGAGCAGCTCTGCTGTCGTCGTCTGCTCGGAGTCCAGCTCGGGGATCGAGCCGTCCCGCTGAGGGTAGTAGTTGTTGGTGTCGATGACGGTCTTGCCAGCGAGCTCGTCGACCGGCACCTTCTCGAGGTTCTTGAGCGGGATTGTCACGACCGCGATGTCCGCGGCGCGCGCAGCCTCGCTGGCCGTCGCGGCCCTGGCGTGCGGACCGAGCTCGGCCACAAGGCCTGACAGGGTCTCGGGTCCGCGCGAGTTGCTCACGACGACGTCGTACCCGGAGCGCACCGCGAGGCGCGCGAGCTGGGAACCGATGTGTCCGCTGCCGATGAAACCAATCGTTGTCATGTCGGGTGCAACCGCGAGGGCCGTGAACTATTCCCATCGGCGCCGGTTGTCGTGCCAACCGGGGCGGGGATTCTGTCGGAGTTATCAGTTCTGTAGGAGTTAGCAGTTCCGTAGGAGTTATCCACATACGCCCCCGCCGGCCCCCACGAGGGGTCGGCGGTCCCGTAGCGTCGAAGCAGTGGGGGAAACACCCACTGCGGGAGACCAGGGATATGGGGGAGACCATGGGCAAAGCAGCGAGGTTGAGAAGCACACGGGCGGTCGAGGCGAGTGCGGACTCCGCCGACCGCTACATCGAGGGATTCACGGTGGGGCGCGCCGATCGCTTGAGAAGCCACTGCGTTGATGCAATTCGAGGGCTCGGCTACCGCGCATGGGACCGAAGGAGCCACATCGTCATCACCGGCGGTCCCTTCCGGCCTCCAGGGGCGACTCTCGGATTCACGACGATCGCCCGGGAGGCGCGTCGGGTAGGGGAGGATGCTTGGCCCGGACTCGTAGCGGACATCGTCGGACAGCTCATCGAGAGTGCGCTCGCTGCGCCGCCGCATCTCGACCGCGAGGAATTGCGCAGGCAGATCTTCCCGCGGTTCTCCGCGCCGGGCCGCATTCCCGAGGCACGGCTGGCCGAAGACTACAGCTATGCCCGGTGGGTCGGAGACATGCCGCTCCTCCTCGCAGTCCGGCACAGTCAGGCTTCGGCGTTCATCGCCGACATCCACCTCTCGAAGGCCGGGGGAGCGGAGGCGGCGTGGGAGGCCGCCGAGGCCAACCTCTTCGAAGCCGGCCTCGGCGAGCTCACGGTGTATGCCTCGCCTTCGGGGGCGAACGTCCTCGTGTGCGAGTCCGAGCATCCCCGACAGGCGGCGTGGCTCGCCTACCCTGGCCGCCTTATGGACGTGCTGGGTCTTGAGATCGGACCGAGAGGAGTGCTGTTCTGCGCTCCAGCGCATCGGATCCTCGGCATCCACGTCCTCGGCCCGCGTGCGACGGTTGAGGACGCGCAGAGCGTCCTCAATCTGGCGGCCATCCTCGGCGAGGACGAGATCGCTCCGCTCACCCAAGAGCTCTTCTGGTGGCGCCCCGGCCATCCCGTGCTCCCTGTCTCACCCGAGGGAGTCATCGAGGGGATCTCCGCATTTGACACAATAGACGGGTGAATGCTGTGTCCACCGCTCCTCCCGAGGCCTCTGCGCCTGCCCGCTTCGTGCTCCCACCGCTTCGGCTTGGCCGCCTTACGATCACGACGCCGGTGGTCCTCGCGCCGATGGCAGGCATCACGAACACGGCTTTCCGGCGCTTGTGCCGGGAGTTCGGCGGCGGACTTTACGTGTCCGAGATGGTGACCTCCCGCGCCCTCGTCGAGAGGCACCCGGAGTCCCTCCGGATGATCTCCCATGACGACGATGAGAAGGTCCGTTCGGTCCAGCTCTACGGTGTTGATCCGGTGACAGTCGGGCGCGCAGTCCGCATGCTCGTCGAGGAGGACCGGGCGGATCACATCGACCTCAACTTCGGCTGCCCGGTGCCTAAGGTCACGAAACGGGGAGGGGGGTCCGCTCTGCCGTGGAAGACCGACCTCTTCACCTCGATCGTCACGACCGCTGTCCGTGAGGCCCAGCGCGGCGATGTCCCGCTGACCATCAAGATGCGCAAGGGTATCGACGACGACCACTTGACCTACCTCGAGGCCGGGCGCATCGCACGGGATACGGGGGTCGCGGCGGTCGCCCTGCATGGCCGCACCTGCGCGCAGTTCTACTCCGGAACGGCGGACTGGGATGCCATCGCACGCCTCCGCGAGGCGCTCCCCGACATCCCGGTCCTCGGAAACGGCGACATCTGGAGTGCCGAGGACGCGATTCGCATGGTGCGCCAGACCGGAGTGGATGGGGTCGTCGTCGGGCGCGGTTGCCAAGGGCGTCCGTGGCTGTTCGGCGACTTGCAGGCTGCGTTCGAGGGCAGGGCCGGCCGCATTCGCCCCGGACTCGGCGAAGTGGCCGCAGCCTTCTACCGGCACGCGGAGCTTCTCGTGGACTACTTCGAGGACGAGGACAAGGCACTGCGGGACATCAGGAAGCACGTCGCGTGGTACTTCAAGGGCTACACGGTGGGCGGGGAGCTCCGCGCCAAGCTCGCTCAGGTTCCCACGCTCGCTGTTCTGCGCACCCTCCTCGACGAGCTCGACGACGACGCCCCGTACCCGGGCGTCGATGCTGAGGGGCCGCGCGGCCGCGCTGGTTCGCCGAAGCGTCCTGCGCTTCCCGACCGTTGGCTGGAAAGCCGATCGATGAACCACGACCAGACCCGGGACATCGCCGCCGCCGAGCTGGATGTGTCCGGTGGCTGAGGTGCTCAAGGACGGGCGGCACGTGCTCGGCATCTATACCGAGGAAGACAGCCGCCGCTGGGTGGACGAGCCGCGTAAGAAGAGCTACCGCAGCGACTTCGAACGGGACCGGGCACGGGTGCTCCACTCCTCGGCGCTGCGCCGCCTCGGGGCGAAGACCCAGGTCGTTGCACCGGACACCGATGACTTCGTCCGGACCCGGCTCACACATTCGCTCGAGGTCGCCCAAGTGGGCCGTGAACTCGGGCGCGTTATCGGGTGCGATCCGGACGTTGTCGACGCAGCATGCCTGAGCCACGACCTCGGGCACCCGCCCTTCGGGCACAACGGCGAAAGCGCGCTCAACGAGATCGCGCATCGAATCGGCGGCTTCGAAGGCAACGCACAGACCCTCCGGCTCCTCACCCGGCTAGAACCCAAAGTGCTGGACGCCAATGGGCGTCCGGCAGGGCTCAACCTGACGAGGGCTAGCCTCGACGCAGCCTGCAAGTACCCTTGGATGGCACGGGACGCGCCGCTTGTCCACGGGCAGCGCACGAGCAAGTTCGGCGCCTACGAGGACGATCTCGAAATCTTCGAGTGGATTCGCGAGGGCGCTCCCGTGGGTCGGAGCTGCATCGAGGCTCAGGTCATGGACCTCTCGGACGACATCGCGTATTCGGTCCACGACGTCGAGGACGCCATCGTGGCGGGCAAGTTCCAGCTCCGGTGGATGGCGAACCCGGATCACCGGGCTCGCGTCATCGGCTACACCCAGCAGTGGTACCTTCCCCACAACGACGCCGGCGAGATCGACGCCGCTCTGGCGCGTCTCGAGTCGACGCCCGTGTGGGTGCTCGAGGCGGATGGCTCCCGAAAAGCGATGGCGGCCCTCAAGAACATGACGAGCCAGCTCATCGGCCGCTTCTGTGACAGCGCCCTCAAGCTCACGCGCGCTGCCTACGGCGATTCTCCGCTCACGCGCTACGCGGGCGAGGTTGTTGTGCCTCAGGAGACGGTGATCGAGATTGCGGTGATGAAGGGGCTCGCCACGACGTTCGTCATGACGACGGACCATCGTCAGCCCATCTACGAGCGCCAGCGAGAGGTGCTTCACTCGCTCGTCTCCGCGCTCAGCGCTACCGACGATCGCCACCTTGAGCCGATGTTCGCTGCCGACTGGCGCGCGGCCTCCGATGACTCGGCTCGGCTTCGGGTCGTCATTGACCAGGTGGCGTCGCTGACCGATGCGTCGGCGCTCGCGTGGTACGAGCGTCTCGTAGGGAGCCTTCCGAGCCTTTGGTAGCCCAAAACCGAAGATTGACGGCGAGCTTGCTGACGAGTAGCTGGGGACCGGCTTGCTGATGACTAACGACGACTAACTGAGGAGGTGGCGTGGCAGGCCTGATCAAACCCGACGACATCGCAGAGGTGCGCTCCCGCACTGACATACGCGAGGTCGTGGAGGGCTACGTCACGCTCAAGGGCGCAGGCATCGGGTCCTGGAAGGGGCTGTGCCCGTTCCACGACGAGCGTACTCCTTCCTTCCATGTGCGCCCGCAGGTTGGCACGTATCACTGCTTTGGCTGTGGCGAGAGCGGGGACGTCATCAGCTTCGTCATGAAGCTGGACCATACTGGCTTCGCCGAGACAGTCGAGAAGCTCGCCGCCCGGATCGGATACGAGCTCCACTATGAAGAGGGCGCCGGGCCGCGCCGTGAGGAAGTGGGGCGTCGGCAGAGACTGCTCGACGCTCATAAGATCGCTGCCGAATTCTTCCGGGAGCAGCTATTGAGCCCAGCCGCTGCCGTGGGTCGCCAATTTCTCTTCGAGCGCGGCTTTGACCGTTCCGTGGCAGAGCAGTTCGGTGTGGGCTTCGCCCCGCAGGGCTGGGACGGATTGCTCAAGCATCTGCGCGGCAAGGGCTTCCGAGACGATGAGCTCAAGCTCACCGGAATGTTCTCCGAGGGCAATAGAGGCATCTACGACCGCTTTCGAGGCCGCTTGATCTGGCCCATCAAGGACATCGCGGGGGACGTCATCGGCTTCGGCGCCCGCCGGCTGTTCGATGACGATCAGGGGCCGAAATACCTCAACACTCCCGAGACGACTCTCTACAAGAAATCGCAGGTGCTCTACGGCATCGACCTTGCGAAACGCAGCATCGCCAAGAAACGCCAACTCGTTGTGGTCGAGGGCTACACCGACGTCATGGCATGCCACCTTGCAGGAATCGACACCGCTGTCGCGAGCTGCGGTACGGCGTTCGGCAGTGAGCACATCAAGATCGCCCGTCGGCTCCTTTCGGACGACGGGACGGGGGGAGAGGTGGTCTTCACCTTCGACGGCGACGCGGCTGGGCAGAAGGCAGCGCTCAAGGCGTTCGAAGAGGACCAGAGATTCGTGGCGCAGACGTTCGTGGCCGTTGAGCCGAGCGGAATGGATCCGTGCGAGTTGCGACAGCACCGCGGTGATGCCGCCGTACAGGCCCTCATCGAGTCGCGTCGGCCGCTCTTCGAGTTCGCGATCCAGGCAACACTGCGCAAGCACGATCTCAACACGGTCGAAGGACGCGTATCGGCGCTGCGCGAGGCAGCGCCCGTAGTCGCCCAGATTCGGGACCATGCCATCCGCCCTGCCTACGCACGGGAACTCGCCAAATGGCTTGGCATGGCGCCCGACGACGTCTCCCGCGCCGTGGGCGCCGCGGGCCGTCGTGCGTCGTCGCAGGCGTCTGGTGGGCCAGGTTCCGCTGGGCCAGATTCCGCTGGGCCAGCTTCCGGTGGTGTTCCAGGCTCCGCCTTCGCCCCTGGCCGAAACCTTCGGCCCGACCCTCGGGACCCTGTCGCCACGATGGAGCGGCAGGCGCTCGAGGTGGCTCTCCAGTACCCGGGGACGCTCGACGAGGAGGCTTGGCAGCATTTCGGCCAAGCACGCTTCACGGCGCCGGCGTACCAGGCCGTGCATGCCGCGATGACCGCTGCTGGACACCCGCCAGCTGAGAGTGAAGGAGCCAGTGAGTGGATCGAACGGATCCGCGGCGAAGCGCCCGAGCCTCTGTGGCCGCTCCTGGCTGAACTCGCGGTGACGCCGCTGCCGGCGTCGACCCCTGAGTCGCTGGAGCGCTACTGCCGGGACATCCTCGCCGGGCTTTTCGAGCTTCAGATCACCGCGCGGAAGGCCGAGCTGATGGGGCAGCTCCAGCGGATGGATCCCAGCGGTCCCGTCGAGGAGCACCAACGGCTCAATCGTGAGCTGATGGAACTCGAGTTGCGGCGCCGCCGGCTTCGCCAGCGGGACTGAACGGACCTTACTGGCCGATTTCCGATCAGCGGCGGCTGCCTGCTAATCTTGACCGCGTTGCGCCTTCCCCCGTAGCTCAATTGGCAGAGCATTCGACTGTTAATCGAAGGGTTACTGGTTCGAGTCCAGTCGGGGGAGCTTGGAATCGTGCTGCCCTTGAAACGGGTGGGCGATCCATTCCCCCGTAGCTCAATTGGCAGAGCATTCGACTGTTAATCGAAGGGTTACTGGTTCGAGTCCAGTCGGGGGAGCCATCTCGCGGAATATCATTGATCCATGGCCGCGCGGAAGGGCGAGTTGCCCGCCGGATGGACCCGCTATGAAGGGCCTCTGCTGACGATCTGGCGGGTGCGCTACGAGCGGATCTACGGCGACGGGTCCGCCGAGCACTACGCCGACGGAATGTTCGTCCGCGACCATCGTCGCCCGATCGCTCAATGGATCAACTACTCCGCGAAGGCCGCCGTGCTTGTTGCTCCCGAGACCCCAGCAGGCTGGCCAGTCCAGCGCTTCGCGATCTACTACGCCCCGCCCGGAGACGGGCTCGAACCAGTCCTGACCGCACGCCATGAGTGGCAGCCGCGGGGGCCGCGAGGTTCGGCAACCGACGCGGACGCCTTTGCAGCCGCGGTCGAAGCGGCGGAGCAGTTCCTCGTGGCCGAGACGGCCTTCGGCGCGATCGGCTGAAACCGCGATCGGCTGAGAAGATGCCTCTTCTACTGACAACCGCCGATTGGCTCACGGAGGGCTTCGTTGCTTGACCCCTGACGGTCGGGGGCAATGGTAGCTTTGGTGACGGACCGCCACGCGGTCACGCCGGAGAAACTGGCTGCCGAGACACGGCCGAAGGGGAAGGGGCCCAGCGATGAGTGGACGCCACACGGTTGCCGAGAGGCGACCGCGCCTTGCGGCGCTGCCGGACCTGATGGGCCAGGCGGCGCGGTTGGCACCCCGCCAGCTCAACGACGAGATCGCGCTCGCCAAATACGAGCTCAAGGACCGTGGCGTCCAAGCCGGCATCGGAGCCGCACTGTTCGGGGTTGCGCTGGTGTTCCTCGGTCTGCTCGTCATCGCGCTCGTCGTCGCCGCCATCCTCGGCCTCGCGACGATCATGCCGGGCTGGCTTGCCGCTCTCATCGTCGGCGCCGCATGCCTTCTGATCCTCCTGGTCGCCGCACTCATCGGTATGGGGCGCGTCAAGAAGGCAATGCCTCTCTACCCGGCCGACGCCGTGCGCGGGTTGCGCTATGATCTCGCGATCATCAAGGACGGCCGCGACTTCGATCCCCGGGTTCTCGATCCCACGACGATCCAATACAAGCGAGCGAAAGCCGAGAAGGAAGCGGCGGCGGCAAGGGCGAAGATGGAGAAGGCAGCCGACGATCGCGCTCACGGACGTGTCAAGCCCCCGACCCCGACAGAGGCCGAGCTGCGGGACCGGCTCGCCAAGCGCCGCAACCACATGCTTGACGTGCGTGATGGACTCGTCGAAGAGCTTGACGTCAAGCGCCAAGCGGAGGGGCTCGCCGAGGATGCGAGGGCGGCCTTCTTCCGCGTTCGCGCGTCGGCCTTTGCCAAGGCGCGGGCGGCTGCTCAGGCTCGCCCAGCTCAGACTCGGACGGGTCAGACTCAGACCCAGAAGGCCCTGCCGTCGGCTGAGGAGAGGGCGGAGAACGCGGCCGCTTCGAACCGGATGGGCGACGCTGTCAGGGAGCGCTGGGCTCCGATCGCCGCTTTCGCGGTCTCGAGCACGGCCTTTGTCGTCTTCCTGCGCAAGCTGGTGAAGAGCTGAATCGGTCTAGGACCGCAATACGGGGTTGCTGATGAGGATGTTCGGTGCTGGTTCTCGGCCCGGACGGCCGCTGGTGCACCAGCACCGCGTGCTCACTGTCCCCAACGTCCTGACGGTCGTCCGGTTCATGGGCGTCCCACTGTTCATGTGGCTCGTACTTGGGCCTCGCGAGTACGGGTGGGCGGTGCTGGTGCTGGCGATCATGGGATGTACCGATTGGGTCGACGGCTATGTCGCCCGCCGCTTCAATCAGATGTCGGAGTTGGGCAGAGTCCTCGACCCCGCGGCCGACCGGCTCGCACTCCTCGCCGTCGCGCTGACGCTTGTGCTCGCCGGCGTGGTCCAGTGGTGGTACCTCGTGGCTCTGGTCGTCCCGGACATCGTGCTCGGCACCGCCTCCTTCTTCTACTTCCACAACCATCCGGACCTCCCGGTGAGCCGCATCGGCAAGGTCCGCACGGCCTTCCTGCTGTTCGGGACCCCGCTGCTGGTCCTCTCGAAGCTGCCGATTGCAGGCGCTGCCGGTTACCTCGTCATCGCATGGGTCTTCCTTGCGTTGGGACTCGTGGGCCACTGGGTCGCCGCCTACAACTACTTCTGGGCGATCGTGCGGAAGGGCCAAAGCGTGCGCAGTGAGCGCAGGGCCGAGGACGACGGCGGTGCCCGCGACTCGGGTGAGGTGCGCCCCTAATGGTGTGGTTCGCCGTCGTCCTCGCGCTCCTCGGAGCCCTCTTCCTCGCCCTCGGCGCACAGCGGCAGGGGAGCGCGGTCAAGTTCGACACGGGAGGACTGGGTCTCAGCTCCAACGGATTCCTGCGGCTCCTGCGCAATCCCCGATGGCTCTTTGGCCTGCTTCTGCTGGGCCTCGGCCTCGTCTCGAACATGATGGCCCTCATCACGGCTCCGCTTACGGTCGTGCAGCCGATCGGCGCGATCGCGCTCGTCATCACGACCGTCGTGAACTCGAAAGACCAAGGCATCACCCTCAATCGGCCCACCGTCGTCGCGATCTCGTCCTGCGTTACGGGCTCTGCCCTTTTCGTGCTCTTGGCCGTCAACGCCACCGAGGAGAACAACAATGTGACGGCGGGGGAGGAGCTCACCATCGTCCTCCTGCTCGCGTTGGCGATCTGCATCTTCGGAGGCCTCGCTGCGGCCTTCCGGCAGCGGCTCAACGCGTTCGTGTTCATCCTGGGAGCTGGCGTCCTCTTCGGGTTCGTCGCCGTGCTCACGCGCATCATCGGCCGGCAGCTGCTGGACCCGAACGGCCTCTTCCTGCTGAATGTGCAGTGGTATTCGATCATTGCGATTGCCGCGGCAGGAGGCCTGGGTTCCTGGTTCGTTCAGAACGCCTACTCCGCGGGGCCGCCCGATCTGGTCATCGCCGGGCTCACGGTTATTGACCCCATGGTTGGGGTGGCAATCGGCATCACAATCCTGCATGAACTCCGGCCACACGTCCCGCCTGTCGTGGCGATTGCCATGGCCGCGGCCGCACTCATTGCTATCGTGGGTGTCGTTGCCCTGTCCCGGCATCACCCTGAGGTCACGAGCCGACGGAATGAAGCGGCCCGCGAGCTCCGAGGCTCCGCCGAGCCGGGGCAGTGACCGGCCGACCAGGAGAGAGATTCGTGACCCTGCCCGACCTCGAGGCACAGAGCCAGAAGCCGCTGACGATCCTGATCGCCGCCGATACCTACCCGCCGGACGTCAACGGAGCCGCGCAGTTCGGCTACCGCCTCGCGAAGGGCATGAGCGCGCGCGGCCACGACGTGCATGTGCTGTCGAGCCGTTCCGAGAAGGGCAAGAGCTTCAGCGAATTCCGGCCGGAGGGAACCGTTCACCGGCTCCGCTCCCATTCGGTGCCGACCCACCCGTATTTCCGCGTGGTGTTCCCCTGGGAGATCAAGAAGGAGATCTCGCTTCTCTTCGATCGGGTACAGCCGGACGTGGTCCACATCCAGAGCCATTACATGATTGGCGAGCACGTCCTGTACGAGGCAGTCAGGCGCGGGATCCGCATTGTTGCGACGAACCACTTCATGCCGGAGAACCTCAACCCGTTCCTTCCGTTCCCGCAGTGGCTCAAGGACATCATCGGCCGCGTGTCCTGGAAGGACATGGGGAAGATCATGGGCCAGGCGAACGTCGTCACGACCCCGACTCCGCTTGCTGCGAAGGCGATGCGGGATCATGCATTCCTCCACGAAGTGATCCCGCTGTCCAATGGCATCGACTCGCCCGCGTATGAACTGCTGCCCGAGGAGCAGCTCACAAAGAACCCTTGGCCCACGGTACTTTTCGCAGGGCGCCTGGCTGAGGAGAAGAACATCGATGTCCTCATTGACGCCCTGGCGAAGCTTCCCGCGGAGCTGGATGCCCACTTGGAGATCGTGGGCGACGGCGAGATCCGGCCACGCCTTGAAGCCCAGGTCGCTCGGCTCGGCCTCGGCGATCGAGTCCGCTTCCTCGGACTGGTCCCCGATGACGAGCTTCGCGAGGCCTATCTCCGTGCCGACGTCTTCTGCATGCCAGGGACAGCCGAGCTTCAGTCACTTGTGACGCTCGAGGCCATGAGCGCTTCGACACCGGTCGTGCTCGCCGACGCGATGGCGCTCCCGCACCTCGTCCGCGACGGCGAGAACGGCTTCCTCTTCCGGCCCAACGACAGTCGCGATCTCGCCGAGAAGCTTGGCAAGATCCTCAGGCTTTCTGAGCCGGAACGGATCGCCATGGGGAAGGTCAGCCACGAGATGGTGCAGAAGCACAGCATCAAGTACACCTTGGATACCTTCGAAGCGTTCTATCGTGGAGCGGACAGCGTTCCGCAGACTGTCTGACCCCAGGTCACGCTAGGACGCCTCCACGTCAGGCTAGGATGGAGGGGCCCGCACGGCTCCGGCCGTTCGGCGAGGGGCTATAGCTCAGCCGGTTAGAGCAGGGGACTCATAATCCCTTGGTCCTGGGTTCAAGTCCCAGTAGCCCTACAGTCCGCAGCCCAACGTGGAGAGGCCCCGGAAATCCGCGAGGTTCCGGGGCCTCTTGAGGCCTCTATGGGCTGAGCTCTTCTCTATGGACTGCACTCTTCATGCGCCGAAGTGCGTTGGGGCCTTCGGGCCAAGTGCGGTCAGCCTTGAGATTCCTCGCCCCGTGCGTCCCATTCGTCTGCGCGGCGCAGATGTTCCTCTGGCCCTCGATACGCCGCGAGATCCTGCCAGTTCTCAGGTAGTTCGGTGCTATGACGACGGCTGGCGCCGCGCGGGGGACGCTTCCGTTCCGTGGGTTCCCGGGTGGCGCGCGACGGGGCAGCTGCGGATGGGGTAGCTGCCGCTTGTGCGGAAAGTGCGGAGATCTCCCATCCGATCTCGAGCAGCGCCTGACGCGCGGTGTCGGATGCTCCTGAGATCCCCGGGACGTGAAGAGCATCAGGGTCCGCCTCGGTGACGTCCAGCCCGAGGGATCGCGCGGCAGCCATGACAAGCTCGGTTGCGCTCGCGCCCGTGGCCTTCTGGAGTCCGCGGATTGTATCCGGATCCGGGAAGTTCTTGAGCGGCGAATTGATGAGCTGGAAGAGTCTCTTGCCAGTCGGCACTCCGCCGCAAGCCCTCGACATGGCCTCGAAGGACCACCCGCGGGCAGCCTTCGCGTCAGCGAGCAGCGCTCCAAGGTCAGGCTGGCTCATCACTCTCCCCTCGTCCCCGTTGGACGGCGCAGGCCCAACTCCTGAATCTTAGGCATCTCTTGCCGTCGTCTGCCGACACGCCGACCCGCACTGCCTAACATCTGCCTAATTTTGGAAGGCCTCGATCCGCGAGATTTCGGGGATCTCATCCGGTGGGTGCCTAAGATCTGCCTAACTTTGGTTCATTTGACGTTACCTTGCACTTGACGGGTGCTGATCGGGTGGATTGAATGGGGTCACGCGCGAGGCATCGACGTACCTGAGGGGGGTGGCACGCCGGCATGCGGATGAAGCTCGTAGCGCCTGAGGCACTAGTGGAACTCATGGCTCTCCGCGGCTTGTCGAACCGCGGTCTGGCGAACTTCGTCGGCTGTGCCCCGGGCACGATCGATAACCTCGTGTCAGGAAAGACCCAGTCCGTCAACGGGGTACGCACGGCCAAACTCATCTGTCTCGCGCTGGAGGTGCCGCTCGAGGTCTTTTTTGTGCCTATGGCATCTAGCAATACTTCACGGCTTAGAAATTCTGGCTCTACGAGGCCTTAACCCAATTATGAGAGCGGGTGATGCCCAAATCCAACAAGGCCGTGTTCAACCAATTCGTTCCACGAATTCGTACTAGCCAGGGCCCGCTCTGGACTTCCCTCGTTCAACACTGGGGCTCTGTGATCAGCCTCAGGTGGCAATATTCGACGAACCGTTCCGGGGCCTCGATCCGGATGCCTTGGCCGCGTTGAGGGAAATGCTCGCGGGCTTTGCGGGGCTCGCGGGCTTGCGGGGATGGGCGGAACGGTGCTCATTGCGACCCACGATATGTTGCGGGCCGAGCGTGACTGCGATGAGGTCACGATTCTCAGCTCTGACGCGCGAGAGGGAAGCTAAGATCGCGTCGGTGCTTTCAGGACCGGTCGGCTAGCTTCGGTGGAATTCCAAGACGGAGGAGTAACAGGTGTTTGCGAGGGTCGTCCTCTCCGCCCTTGGCGGATTGTTCGTTGGCATGGCCGTTCTGGTGATCGTGCTGATCGCCGCTGTCGCGTTCGGGTGGGCGACGGGAACGCGCGCGTACCTTCCGGGCATCTTCGAAGCCTGGTTTACGGAGGAGAACGGGCTGCCCGCAGTCAACTTCGTTCCGAATGCCTGGGGGATGCTCGCGGTCGTGCTGGTGGTATCGGCAGCGTCGGCTGCGGTCTCGGTCCGCAGGCGGCGCAAGGGGAACTAGCGTGGTGAGGGCATGATCGACTCCCTCGGAGCCCTCAGCCGCGTGGCGGCTCTCCTGTGGGCGCGGGAGCTCGCAGGGCTCTTTCGGACCTCTACTCGAGCGGTTCTCGCGGGGGCGGGATCGTCGTGCTCAGCGCCGTGGCGCTCGGGCTCCTCCTCGCGGCCATCGCCCTTGGACTCATGATCCCTTGGTTCGCGGCGGGCGTCGTCGCCCAGACCGCGAAGATGCAACTTTCGTCCGTGGTCAAGCTTGATGCTCCGCCGTAAGCTCACCTTCGTTCCGGAGTTCCGCTTGTCTGGAAGACCGGTGGACGGGCAACGACCAATAGGGCGATTCACCCTCGAGTCTCGAACTGGGAGGGCCGATGGCGGACCAGAGGGGCTTTCCTCGTTGGCACCTATGGGCGGGGGCTGCTCTCGTGGTGCTCGGTCTGATTTTGGGGTTGGCCCTCCCCGTCGGCCCGCACTGTGGTGCCGCGTTTCCTACGGCCTACGGACCTGTTCCAGCCAGTGCTGTAGCCCCGCCGGGAACGGACTGGACAGCCGAGTGCCGCTCTGCGGCTTCCGACCAAACTCATCTGTACGGGGGCCTCATCGTGCTCGGCCTGGGACTCGCGGCCCTGGGTCTTCTCCTGCGCTTCTTCAGCCGCCGGCGGCGTCGCGGTTCCCGCGCCTGAGCCGCCGACGAGCATGAACCGTTGGGTCCGGAGTGTGCCGAGTGCAGGTGCCGGGGCTGCCATGGATGTCACCGGCGTTTCCGCCACGAGCTCCACTCCCTTGCCGAGCTCGCCCACCTCCCATCGGTGACCCGACCGGCTGGCCACCAACAGGACGACGTCGAACTCTGCGCAGCGTGTACTTCCCGCACCTCTCGTGTCCCGTCGGGCTCCCCACGCCGACGATTTTCGGCCTCCTCGCCTCCGTTCCCAAGAGCATTCCCTTGTTTGCCGCCCCCACTCCCTGTATGTTACTCATGAGTAACAAGTCTGGCAGGAGGACCGAGATGCCCGAACCAACTGAGCTGCCCTACGCGGATGGTGACTTCTTCGCGTTCGAGGCGCTTCTCTCCCAGAAGGAGCGCGACCGGCTCCATGAGGTGCGGGAGTGGCTTGAGGCCAATGTCAGGCCTATCGCTGTGGACTTCTGGAACAGGGGAGAGTTTCCGCACGCGCTCATCCCCGAGCTTGCTGAGCTCGACATTGTGAGCCCCGTCCGCCGTCAGGGCCATTCCCACCTTCTGGCTGGCCTGCTCCACGCGGAGTTCACGCGCGCCGATGCCTCGATCGCGACGTTCATGGGGGTACACGACGGACTCTTCACCGGCTCGCTCGAACTGCTGGCCTCGCGCGAGCAGCAGGAGGAGTGGCTTCCTGACGTCTACGCGCTCAAGAAGATCGGGGCCTTCGCCCTCACTGAGCCTCTCGGCGGCAGCGACGTCGCCGGCGGCACGCGCACGACAGCCCAGCGGGACGGATCATCCTGGATCCTCAACGGGGCCAAGCGATGGATCGGCAATGCGACGTTCTCGGACTGGGTCGTCGTCTATGCGCGAGACGTCGACGACAACCAGGTGAAGGCATTCCTCGTCGACACTCGCCTCGAGGGCTACAAGGCAACGAAGATCGAGAACAAGATTTCGCTCCGAACGGTCCAGAATGCCGACATCACCCTCGAAGACGTCGTTGTCCCGAACGAGTTCAAGCTCGCCCACGGCAACAGCTTCCGCGATACCAACAAGGTGCTCCGGGCCACGCGGCTCTCAGTCGCCTGGCAGGCCGTGGGGCTCATGATGGCCGCGTTCGACGTCGCTCGCCAGTATGCCGTGGAGCGTCTCCAATTCGGCCGGCCGATAGCCTCCTTCCAGCTCGTCCAAGATCATCTGGTCACGATGCTCGGGAACACCGTCAGTTCCCTGGGGCTCATGGTCCGCGTGTCGCAGCTTGCGGAGGAGGGGCAGGCCCGCGACGAGCAGTCAGCTCTGGCCAAGGCTGTGACAACTGCGCGTATGCGCGAATCCGTCGCCCTCGGCCGGGCCGTCCTCGGAGGCAACGGCATCGTCACCGACTACGGCATGGCCAAGGTCTTTGCTGATGCAGAGGCCGTGTTCTCCTACGAAGGGACCCATGAGATCAACACCCTCGTGACGGGACGTGCCATCACAGGCATTTCCGCGATCGTGTGAGAATCGTGTGCGGGAGGACCGCAGGAGTCCCTGAATCCTAGGGATCCCGCCAGGGGAGCAGGATCGAAGGCCTCGTATCCATGACAAGGCTCAGCGGACTGATGTACTCGTCGTCTTTGCGAACGCCCCAGTGCAGGCATGCGCCTTCGCAGTGCAGTGGCACCACCGCAATGCGCCCTATCTGCTGGCCGGCGGATACCTGTGCGCCCACGTCGAGGTCCGTCTCCGCCGGTTCGAAACTGCTCCGCAGGCCGTCCCCGTGGTCGAGGGTCAGCACAGGGCGGTCGACGACCCAACCCGCGAACGCAACCACACCGTCGTGCGGTGCGAAAAGACCTTGGCCCGGCGCCGCGGAGAGATCCACCCCGCGATGCCCGCTGAGCCAGGGTCGTGCGGGAGGATCGAAGGCGCGCACGACGGCGGGCCGAGGCTCAAGCGGCCAGAGCCACCCGCGTGCGGGAGCAGGCTCGACCAAGGCCACGGGGACTGCGGGATGCTGCGCCGCATAGCCCAACAGAGGGACCCCCAATACAGGGACGCCCAAGAGCGCGACGGCCAAGACAGGGACAACCAAGAGAAGAGCGACCGCGAGGCGCGCCCGGCGGAGAATCCGAACCATGCTCCCAGCCTCCGTTCTCGGGGCAGCCGCGCGCGGCTGTTTGCGCGCGTATGTGGACGCCTCGCCGTCGTACGCTGTGTGGAGGGCTATAAGCCAAGGGTTGGAACTGTGGGGACCAAGCTCGTGCCTCGGCCTCTCTGGTGCAGGCCCTGTAGTATACTGTCAAGTGCGGTTTTCTGTGCCCTGTTGTTGTCAACGTGCTCAGGAAGCCGACTCCGCGCATCCAGAGCCTGTCGTTATGTGACGGGCACTGTATTCCTGACGGTCCGCTTCGGCGGCTCGGGTCTGCAGGGGATGCCAGGGACGTGGGCCGATCGGCCTTCGTCGAAAACCGTCAACATCAAGGGCAGGGGCAAGGGCAGCCGGAACGGCTCCCTCGTGAAGGACCTGCCGGAAGGAGCGTCGGCATGCCCGTCGTCACCATGCGCCAGCTGCTCGACAGCGGCGTCCACTTCGGTCACCAGACCCGCCGTTGGAACCCGAAGATGAAGCGCTTCATCTTCACCGAGCGCAACGGCATCTACATCATCGATCTTCAGCAGTCGCTCTCGTACATCGACCGCGCCTACGAGCACGTCAAGAACACGGTCGCCAAGGGCGGCACGGTGCTCTTCGTCGGCACGAAGAAGCAGGCCCAGGAGGCCATCGCAGAGCAGGCGACGCGCGTCGGCCAGCCCTACGTCAACCAGCGCTGGCTCGGTGGCATGCTCACCAACTTCTCCACGGTTGCCAAGCGCATCCAGCGCCTCAAGGAGCTCGAGGAAATCGACTTCGAGGACGTGGCCGGTTCGGGCCGCACCAAGAAGGAGCTCCTCATCCTTGAGCGCGAGAAGGACAAGCTCGAGAAGACCCTCGGTGGTATCCGCAACCTCTCGCGCACGCCGTCCCTCCTGTGGGTCGTCGACACGAAGAAGGAGCACCTCGCCGTCGACGAGGCCAAGAAGCTTGGCATCCCGGTCGTCGCGATCCTCGACACGAACTGCGACCCTGACGAGGTCAACTACCCGATTCCGGGCAACGACGACGCGATCCGCTCCGTCAACCTGCTGACGCGCGTCGTTGCCGATGCCGTTGCCGAGGGCCTTATCGCGCGCACCAACCGCGCTGCGGGCTCCGAGGGCTCTTCTTCTGCTGAGCCGCTGGCCGAGTGGGAGCGCGAGCTTCTCGAGGGCCAGAACGCTGAGCAGGCCGCACCGGCTGAGCAGGCCGCGCCGGCTGAGCAGGCCGCGCCGGCCGAGCAGGCCGCACCGGCTGAGCAGGCCGCACCGGCAGAGCAGGCTGCTCCGGCCGAGGGCGAGCAGGCTCAGGCCTAGTCGGTCAGAAGACATACACCCCGCCGCGAAACACGGCCAGGGGACGACGGCAGGATGGCGCCGCCCAACGGCGCCATCCTGCCGATGTGTGAGAAGTGCTAAGAACAAGACAGAGGGGTTCAGATGGCGAACTACACCGCTGCTGACATCAAGGCCCTGCGCGAGCGCACGGGCGCGGGCATGATGGACGTCAAGAAGGCTCTCGACGAGGCCAACGGCGACGCCGAGAAGGCAATCGAGATCATCCGCATCAAGGGCCTCAAGGGCGCGACCAAGCGCGAGGGCCGCTCGACCGCTGAAGGCCTCGTGGCCGCCAAGGTCGAGAACGGCGTCGGCGTCATGGTCGAGGTCAACTGTGAGACCGACTTCGTTGCCAAGTCCGCCAAGTTCATCGAGCTGGCCGACAAGGTCCTCGGTGCCGCGGTCGCTTCCGGCGCTGCGGAGCTCGACGCGCTCCTCGCGGCTCAGATCGACGGCAAGCCCGTGAGCGAGTTCGTCGTCGAGGAGGGCGCAGTGCTCGGCGAGAAGGTCGCCATCCGCCGCATTGCTCGCATCGAGGGCAAGACGGTTGACGCGTACCTTCACAAGACGTCCAAGGACCTCCCGGCCCAGGTCGGCGTCCTGTTCGCGGTCGACGGTGAGGGCGAGGCCGCCGAGGCTGCCGCACACGACGTCGCCGTGCACATCGCCGCGATGGCACCGAACTACCTCAGCCGTGAGGACGTCCCGGCCGACCTCGTCGAGTCCGAGCGCCGCATTGCGGAGGAGACCGCCCGCGCCGAGGGCAAGCCGGAGGCCGCCCTCACGAAGATCGTCGACGGTCGAGTGACCGGCTTCTTCAAGGGCGAGGTCCTGCTCGACCAGGCATTCGCGAAGGACGCCAAGAAGAGCGTCGGCCAGGTGCTCAAGGAGGCTGGAGTCGAGGGCTCGGCCTTCGCGCGCTTCCGCGTCGGCGCCTAAGCAGGCTCATTCCGGGCGCGTTATCACGCTCGGAGAAAGGGGCGACCACCGCCGGTGGCCGCCCCTTTCGTGTGCCAGCAATTTCCGGTGCCAGCAATTTCCTGTGCTGGCAATGCCGATAATCTAGACCAAGGCCAATACAGCAACCGCCCTACCCACCGGTTCGAGGGGACAGATTCACAAATGGAAACCGTAGAGACCGCCGTGCAGACCGCGACGCTCCCCGTCACTGACGACCCCATTCCGGAACGCCGCAGGCGCGTGCTGCTCAAGCTCTCGGGCGAGGTGTTCGGTGGCGGCAAGCTTGGTGTGGATCCCGGCACCGTCCGCGGCGTCGCCGAGCAGATCGCGGCGGCGGTCGACGACGTCGAGGTCGCCATCGTGGTGGGCGGGGGCAATTTCTTCCGTGGGGCGGAACTGTCTCAGAGCGGGATGGACCGCTCGCGAGCCGACTACATGGGGATGCTGGGAACGGTCATGAACTGCCTCGCGCTCCAGGACTTCCTCGAGCAGGCCGGCGTCGAGACACGAGTTCAGAGTGCCATCACGATGGGTCAGGTCGCCGAGGCCTACATCCCGCGGCGCGCGATCCGTCACATGGAGAAGGGCCGAGTGGTGATCTTCGGCGCCGGGGCGGGCCTTCCCTACTTCTCGACCGACACGGTCGCGGTGCAGCGCGCGCTCGAGGTGCACGCCGACGTCGTCCTCATGGCCAAGAGCGGCGTCGACGGTGTCTACACGGCAGACCCGAAGAAGGACCCCGACGCGCGCAAGCTCGAACGGCTCACCTATGACGAGGCCCTTCGTCGCGACATCCGGGTCATGGATCAGACCGCGATGACGATGTGCAAGGACAACGGGGTGACGATGGTCGTCTTCGGGATGGAGGGTGCGGGAAACGTCACGCAGGCCATCCTGGGCCGCGAGCTTGGGACCGTGGTGACGCCGTAGTCCGGCTAGGATGGCAACAGTTCAACAAGCAACAGGCCAGCATTCAGCAGCCCAGGCAGTCAGGAGCCAAGCAACTGTGATCGAAGAGACTCTTCTCGAGGCCGCCGAAAAGATGGAGAAGGCCGTCGATGTGGCCAAGGAGGATTTCGCCTCGATCCGCACCGGCCGCGCCAACCCTGCGCTGTACGCCAAGGTGATGGTCGAGTACTACGGCTCCCCGACTCCGCTCCAGCAGCTCGCTTCCTTCCAAGTTTCCGACGCGCGCACGATCCTCATCACTCCGTTCGACAAGACGGCCCTGCGCGATATCGAGCGTGCGCTGAGCGACTCCGAGGTGGGTGCGAACCCCTCGAATGACGGCTCGGTGATCCGCGTCGTCCTTCCCGAGCTCACTCAGGAGCGCCGCAAGGAGTACGTCAAGATCGTCAAGGGCAAGGGTGAGGACGCGAAGGTGTCCATCCGCAGCATCCGGCGCAAGGCAAAGGAATCACTCGACCGGCTCGTCAAGGACGGCGAGGTGGGCGAGGACGATGGCGCACGGGGTGAGAAGGAGCTCGACGGCCTGACCAAGCAGCACACGGACAGCGTGGACGAGCTCGTCAAGCGCAAGGAAGCCGAGCTACTCGAGGTCTGATGGCCGACCCTCAGTCCGAGGCCGGTGGGCCGCCCCTCGACGCGCCCGGGGCGCCGGCTTCCCGGCGCGCCCGGCGCGAGGCTGCGGTCGCTCATGCGGCAGCGGCCGCGAACACCGCCTCGTCGTCGAAGACGGGCCGTAACCTCCCGGCCGCCATCGTCGTCGGCCTCGCCCTTCTCGCCGCGGTCCTCGCCGGGCTTTTCGTCTGGCCGCTTGGCTTTGTGCTCGTGGGAACCGCCGCGGGAGTCCTTGGAGTCTGGGAAGTCTTCCGGGCGCTCCAGACCCGCAGGACGAACATCCCGATCGTGCCGGTGCTCGTGGGCGCCGTGGCGATCCCGTTCTCGGCCTTCTTCGGGGGCCAGGAGGCCCAGCTGTTCGCGCTCATCGCGACCGCGGCTGCCGTCCTCCTCTGGCAGAGTCTCGAGCGCGCAGAGGGAGCCGTGACGAACGTCGTCGGAGGCGTCTTCGTACTGCTCTGGATCCCGTTCTTCGTGGGCTTCGCGGTGCTTCCCCTCCACGACACAGGCCTTTCCGCCCCGCCGCTCGGCCTGTGGCCGGGCCTCACGGTGCCGCGCAGCGTCCTGCAGCTCGTCCTCACGCTTCTGCTCGTGGTGGCCAACGACACCTTCGGCTACATCGTCGGGGCGAGCCTCGGCAAGCATCCCATGGCGCCCAAGATCAGCCCGAAGAAGTCGTGGGAGGGGTTCGCAGGCTCTGTCGCGGGGGCCGTCGTCATCGGGGTGCTCGGAACGATCTTCCTCCTCGGGCGCCCATGGTGGGTCGGCGTCGTCCTCGCCGTGGCGATGGTCGGAGCGGCGACCGCTGGCGACCTCGCGGAGTCGATGGTCAAACGCGAACTCGGCATCAAAGACATGAGCAGCATCCTCCCGGGCCACGGCGGCATGATGGACAGGCTCGACTCGCTCCTGTTCGCTGTGCCGGTCGCTTACGTCCTGTTCGGCCTGCTGCCGTCTGCCTAGACCGCAGCATCAGGACGGCAGGATATTCTGTGCAAACAACAGGACGGAGGCACGGTGGCGCGCACTGATTCGGGAGCCGCGGCGGGATTCAAGAGGGTAGCCCGCGGCGAGCTGGGGTACAGCCCCAAGCAGGTCGAGAAGTTCATGGAGGCTGCTCGTTCCTATCTGCGCGGTTCCCGCTCGTCCGAGACGGTGACGAGCCACGATGTGCGCACCGTCGCCTTCGACGCAGTCCGGGGAGGGTACGACGCCGGACAGGTCGATGCCGCCTTGGATCGCCTTGAGGATGCCCTTGCCCGCCGCGAACGCGATGAGCTCATCGACAGCGAGGGCGAGGACGCCTGGCTGCACGAGGTCGGCTACCTCGCAGGGATCCTCCGAAACCGTCTCCTCCGCCCCGACGGCGATCGTTTCCGGCGGCCTTCTAGGACCGGTTCGCCGAGCTACAACGTGAAGGACGTCGACGATCTCTGCCACCGCCTCCTCGACTACCTTGAGCACGATGCGACGATGAGTGCCGACGATGTCCGCACTGCCGTGTTCCGCACCGTCACCGGGGCGGACGGCTACGAGGAGACCCAGGTCGATGCGTTCCTGGACCGCTGTGTGGAGCTGATCGCCAAGATCGCCTGAGCGCGAAGGCTAGGGCTGTCGGAGCGGCAAGCGGAGCGTGAAGACGCTCCCGACCCCGAGTTCGCTCGTGACTGCCAACTCGCCGCCGTGCTGCTCGGCGACCTCCTGCGCAAGGGCTAGCCCAAGGCCAGTGCCGGGGACGCCGGACCGCACCGCTGCCGAACTCCGCTGGAATCGCTTGAACACCCGGTCCAAGTCTTCGGCGCCAATCCCGATGCCTTGGTCTTCGACGGAGAGGACGGCCCACGCGCCGTCCTGCCGAGCCTCGAGCCTGACCTTTCCGCCGTCGTCGGAGTACTTCAGGGCGTTCGAGACGAGGTTGTCGATTACCCGCACGACGCCGGTCCGGTCGCCCAGAATCGGCAGGTCGCCCTCCGCATCAACGTCCAGCGTAATGTTTCGGCTCATTGCCTCTGGTGCCGAGGCGACAGCCTGCTCCCTCACAAGTCGGGCCAAATCGAGGGGCAGGCGGTAGTCCTCGGTCACACCCGAGGTTGCGGCGGCGAGGACGTCGTCGACCATCTTGTTCAGGTGCCGTGCGTTGCGCACCATGACCTGAGTATCCGAGCGGGCTGCCGGGCTGAGCGAAGGATCGTCCTGAAGCAGTTCCGCGTAGCCGATGAGGCTTGTCAGCGGGGTGCGGAACTCGTGGGACATGGCCGCCACGAAAGTCTCCCGTGCGCGCACCGCAGCGACGACCTCGGTGACGTCGGAGAAGGCGAGGACCGATCCGCCCCGGCATCCGCTGGCTTCGAGGAACGCGCGCGCTGAAACCGACACGATGCGCGACTTCGGCCCACGTCCCAGCCGGTACACCTCGTGCGAGAACGTCTCGCCGTCGATCGCCCTGCGGGCTGGCCGATCCGAAGTAGGCACGGGCTGCTGGGACCCGTCGCGGAAGATGAGGAGGTCCCGCTCCCGGGCGTCTTCGACGCCCGGTGGAAGGGCCGATGCATGGAGCTCCCGCTGCTGGGCATTCATCAGCAGGATCCGGCCCTCGGTGTCGAATACGCCGACTCCGACGTCGACGGTATCAAGAATGGTGTCGAGCAGATGTCCGCGCGTCTCGCTCCGGTCCAGGAGCTCCTGGACGCGCAGCTGCTGGGCCTTGGCGCTCTGAGTCATGACCGCAGTGACGATGCCGATGGCGAGCATCATGAACGGCGTGAGGAATTCGGCGGCGAGGGTCGCGGGCGCCGCCGTTCCGTTCATGAAGTGCGGAACCCACACCATGAGCAGGCTTGCGACGCCGCCGAACACGACCATGAGGCGAGGGCGGTAGCCCGAGCCAGTGAGCCAGATGATGGGGAAGGCCGCCAGCAGCGCGAGGCCGCCGAGAACGTCCTCGGAAGTGACGCGGAGGAGCCCGATCACAGAGAAGTCGAGCACGGGGATGAGGAGATGGGACCAGCGGGGAAGACGGCGCCACGGAACGGCGGCGCAGCATCCGAGGAGCAGGAGCGCAGCTGCTTGGCTGACGATGAAGCCCGGCTCTGAATACTCGTCGGACCGCACCACCGCGGCAATGATGAGCACCAAGAGCATCGTGAGGTTGAGCGGCAGCTGATTCAGCACCACCCGGGTACGCAGACTGAGTTCATGGAAGCGGGCGTGCCCGAGCAGGATGTCCAGGAGCTGTTCCAACGGCGGCCTTCCCCGTAAGCGATGTGGCTGAGCCAATTCTGTGACAAATTGTGTCGCTTGGGCGAGAGCTCTCCGTCAGTTGGCCGTACGGGGACCCCTTTCGAGCAATGGATCCATGCGGAACGGGATGAGTTCTCCCATTGCCAGTGCAGTGTCGGTGCGGTCCACGCCCTCAATGGCGAGGATTTTGCCGTGGATGCGGAAGAGGTCTTCGGCATCGACGGCGACGACGCGCAAGAGGAGGTCGGCCGTGCCCGTGAGTCCGTGGCCTTCCAAGACTTCGGGAATGCGGGCGATCTCCTCCGTGATGTCAGCGAGCCGCCGCTGTTGGACATGGACCGTGATGAACGCCAGGAGCGGGTAGCCGAGGGAGGTCGGATTGATCCGGCGGTCGAACGGAAGGAACGCGTGCTGTTCGAGGCGGGCGAGCCTGGCCTGCACGGTGTTCCTGGATAGCCCGAGCTCTTGGGCCAGGGCGACGACGGTCCGGCGCGGATCCGTGGCAAGGGCCCGAAGGATCCGGGCATCGGTGGCATCCACGGAGTGCATGCTGCGCAGATTAGCACGGGGGCAGAGGCCCGAATAGTGCATCGTGCTCAATTTCCGTGCGATTGGTTGTACGTCCTGTGCGATGTGAGTATGGTCACAAATAACGGGGCCTACAGGCCTCCCGCGAGCGAAAAGGATGCGTACCGGTGTCCACATATCAGATGACCGCCGGACATGGCGGGTCTCCCATTCAGCTACTCTCACCTGACGGCGTTCGCCACCCGCACGAACGCTACGACCGCTTCCTCGCCGACGTCGACGGCCGGGTCGAAGGCGCCGACAGCGCGGCACTTCTTGTCTCCATTTATGAGGACATGGTCGTGGCCCGCCGCATCGATGCAGAGGGGACAGCCCTCCAGAGACAGGGGCAGCTTGGCCTGTGGCCACCGTTTGTGGGCCAAGAGGCCGCGCAGATCGGCTCCGCCCACGCGATCGGGCCCGACGACTTCATCTTCCCGAGCTACCGGGAGATCGGCGTCGCCTACGCCCGCGGCGCCGAGCTCCCCGACCTGGTCAGGCAGTGGCGCGGCAATGCGCACTCCGGGTGGGATCCCTTCGCGATGAACATGGGCCCCTCCCAGGTCGTGATCGGGGCCCAGACCCTCCATGCCGTCGGCTACGCGATGGGTGTCCTGTTCGACGGCGCCGAGACCGCCGTCGTCACGTACTTCGGCGACGGCGCCACGAGCCAGGGCGACGTCAACGAGTCGATGGTGTTCGCCGCGAGCTTCCAAGCGCCCGTGGTCTTCTTCTGCCAGAACAACCAGTGGGCCATTTCCGAGCCCGTCGGTGTCCAGGCCCACGTGCCGATCGCCCGGCGCGCCCCCGGTTTCGGCATCTCGAGCGTCCGCGTCGACGGCAATGACGTCCTCGCGTGCCTCGCGGCGACCCGTGAGGCCCTCGAAAGAGCGCGCTCGGGGAACGGCCCCTCCTTCATCGAGGCGGTCACCTACCGTATGGGGCCGCATACGACGGCGGACGATCCCACCCGCTACAGGGACGCCAACGAGCTCGAGGATTGGAAGGAGAAGGACCCCATCGCACGGTTCGAGGCGTACCTGGCCTCCATCGGCGTCGTCGACGACGCCGTGCGGGCGCGGGCCGCTGAGAAGGCAGACTCAGTCGCTGAAGCCGTGCGCGAGGCGACGATCCATATGCCCGACCCGGAACCGGAGTCCCTCTTCGAGCACGTGTACGCCGGACCGCAGCCTGTGCTCGAGCGTCAGCGCGACCACTTCGAGCGTTATCGCCGGGGTATAGAGGGCGGCATCGGGGCAGGGGCGGCTACGACAGCAGAGGGAGGACGATGATGTCCGAGATGACGTTAGCGAAGGCGCTCAACGCGGGCCTCCGCCAGTCCATGGAGCGTGACAGCAAGGTCGTCCTCATGGGCGAGGACATCGGCAAGCTGGGCGGTGTCTTCCGCATCACAGACGGGCTCCAGAAGGACTTCGGAGCCCACCGCGTCATCGACACCCCGCTCGCGGAGTCGGGGATCATGGGCACCGCGATCGGCATGGCCTACCGAGGCTACCGGCCGGTGGTCGAGATCCAGTTCGACGGCTTCGTCTACCCGGCCTTCGACCAGATCGTCTCCCAGGTGGCCAAGCTCCATTTCCGCAGTCTCGGCCGGATCAAAGTTCCGTTGACGATCCGGATCCCCTTCGGCGGGGGAATCGGCTCGCCCGAGCACCACTCCGAGTCTCCCGAGGCCTATTTCGTGCACACGGCCGGGCTCCGTGTCGTCGCGGTCTCCAATCCGCAGGACGCCTACTCGATGATCCAGCAGGCCATTGCGTGCGACGACCCAGTGGTCTTCTTCGAGCCGAAGCGGCGCTATCACGACAGAGGCGAAGTTGACGAGACCGTCGGCCTCGAGGGGCCCGGCGGCCTTGCCATGGACGCGGCGCGCGTGCTCACCGAGGGCACGGACGTGACGCTCGTCGGCTATGGACCTCTCGCCAAGACCTGCCTGGACGCGGCGACGGCTGCCTCGGACGAAGGAATCTCCGTCGAGGCCATCGACCTCCGTTCCCTCTCGCCGATCGACTTCGGAACGATCGAGGCGTCAGTTAGGAAGACAGGGCGTCTCGTCATCGCCCACGAGGCCTCGCAGACGGCCGGGCTCGGCGCGGAGATCGCGGCGAGCATCACGGAGCGCTGCTTCTACTTCCTCGAACATGCTCCCGTGCGCGTCACAGGATTCGACGTCCCGTACCCCCACTCGAAGCTCGAGTTCTACCACCTGCCCGACCTCGACAGGATTCTTGACGGCGTCGACCGGGCGATGGGGCGGCCGAACTCCCTCAGCGGAATTGAGGACGGCGAATGACTGCTACAGCAGATGCTCCCACCCAGACGCGCCAGTTCCGACTGCCGGACCTCGGCGAAGGGCTGACGGAGTCCGAGATCGTGTCGTGGCGCGTCGGAGTCGGCGACACCGTCCAGCTCAACCAGGTGATCGGCGAGGTGGAGACGGCCAAGGCCGTCGTCGAGCTCCCGAGTCCATTCACGGGCAGGGTCACTGCGCTGCTCGCCGAGCCGGGCCAGGTCGTCGCCGTCGGGGCGCCGATCGCAGAGTTCGAGGTGGCGGCCGGCGCCTCCGCGAAGCGAGAGCCGAACCTCGTCGGATACGGCGCGATGCCTGAAGCAGCCGGTCGCCCAGCTCGGAAGGCGAGAAGCTGGGCGACGGCTGCGCCAGCCGCTATGCATGCAGCAACCGAGCCGGCCGCCGTGAATGCAGCAACCGAGCCGGCCGCTGTGCATGCAACAACCGTGCCAGCCGCTGAGCCAGCCACCGCACCGCCCGCGGAGCGCCCTCGCTCGACCCCACCTGTGCGGAAGCTCGCCAAGGACCTCGGCGTGGATCTCGCCGTCGTCCACGGCAGCGGGCCGAAGGGGCTGGTGACTCGCGACGATGTCCTCGCCGAGGTGGGAACGCCGCCGTCGCCCGAAGCTGGCGACCGCGAAACGCGCATCCCTGTCCAAGGCGTACGGAAGCAGACCGCTGCGGCGATGGTGGCGAGCGCTTTCACGGCCCCGCACGCGAGCGAGTTCCTCACCGTCGACGTCACGCCGACGATGGAGCTCTTGGCCAAGCTCAAGGCGTCGAAGGCGTTCGCCGACGTGAGGCTCACCCCCATGACGCTCGCCGCCAAGGCCGTCCTCGTCGCGCTGCGCCGGCACCCGTCCCTCAATGCCAGGTGGGACGAGAAGGCCCAGGAGATCGTCCAATATCACTACGTGAACCTTGGTTTCGCGGCCGCGACGCCGCGGGGACTCCTCGTGCCGAACGTCAAGGATGCCGAGGTGCTCGGCCTGCGCGAACTCGCCGCCGCGATCGCAGGCGTCGTCGACGCTGCCCGCGAAGGGCGGATCGCACCCAGCGACCTCACCGGGGGAACGATCACGATCACGAACATCGGCGTCTTTGGCGTGGACGCTGGAACACCGATCCTCAATCCGGGCGAGGCCGCCATCCTGGCGATGGGTCAGGTACGCCGCATGCCGTGGGAGTACCGGGGGGACATCGCACTGCGCGAAGTGCTCACGCTCTCCCTCTCGTTCGACCACCGGATCGTCGACGGTGAGCAGGCGTCCCGGTTCCTCGCGGACGTCGGGGCGATCCTCGGAGACCCGGGCATGGTCATGACGATGGTGTGAGGCGGTCCTTTCCTGGCGATGAACCTGCGGTGAGCGCTGCCAACGCCATCGACTCGAGAAGCTGACGCGCGGGCGCGGCGGGGACCCTTCCCCCGTCGCGCCGAGTGCGTCCGACCGAGTGCGGCGTCGAGTTGATGAGCCCGAACACCGCCTGCGCCCGGAGCCTCAGCTCAGCCTGCGAGGCTTCGGGGTGCAGGCGGCGGAGCGTCTGAACCCACACGTCGACGTACGCGAGCTGGAGGGACCGCACGGCGTTCTGATCGTCGGGGGAGAGGCTCGTGAAGTCCCTGTCCTGCACCCGGATGACGTCCGGCTTGGAGAGCGCGAAATCCACGTGGAAGGCGACGAGCCCGCGCAGGGAGCTTCCGGCGTCGCCAGCCTCCCCGCCAGCATCCCCGCCAGCATCCCCGGCCGCCGCCCGGCGCCCGCCTGCGAGCAGCTCCTCACTCACACCCACGAGCAGGGCGCCGAGCACGGCCTGCTTTCCGGCGAAGTGTCGGTAGATCGCCGGCCCACTCACGCCCACAGCGGCCCCCAGGTCGCCGAGGGAGACCCCTGCGAACCCTTGCGCGGCGAACAAGGCTGCGGCCGCGTCGAGAAGCGCCTGGCGCCGGACGGCCTTTGCCTCGCTACGGGGGCTGGCGATCTCGTTCACGTGGCCTCCGAACAGGTGGTGGACATCACAGTTAATCCAGACTAACTTGGTTTCAGTTAACAGTCACTAACCAAACCTGCTGATCAAACGTGCCAGCTGCTGAATGAGGCCGGAGGTTCGATGGAGACCCTACTCAGCCGGATCGACCCCTCGAGTGTTGAGTTCGCCGAGAACGACGCCGCGCAGCGGGCGTTGGCCGCCGAGCTCGCGGACCGTCTCGCGGCGACGGCGCTTGGCGGCCCGCCTCGCTCCCGAGAGCGGCACATCGCTCGCGGGAAGCTGCTCCCGCGCGAGCGCATCGATGTCCTCCTGGACGAGGGATCGCCGTTCCTCGAGATCGCTCCGCTCGCTGCGAACGGGATGTACGGGGACGAGAGTCCTGGCGCCGGAGTCATCGCCGGGATCGGACTTGTCCACGGACGTCAAGTGCTCGTGATCTCGAACGACGCGACAGTCAAGGGCGGCACTTATTACCCCCTGACGGTGAAGAAGCACTTGCGAGCGCAGGAGATCGCCCTCGAGAACCGCCTCCCTTGCGTCTATCTGGTCGACTCAGGGGGCGCGTTCCTGCCGCGGCAGGACGAGGTCTTCCCGGACCGTGAACACTTCGGGCGCATCTTCTACAACCAGGCCCGAATGTCAGCCGCGAAGATCCCGCAGATCGCCGCCGTTCTGGGCTCGTGCACCGCGGGTGGGGCTTACGTGCCCGCGATGAGCGACGAGACCGTCATTGTGCGCAACCAGGGGACGATCTTCCTTGGCGGCCCCCCGCTCGTCAAAGCCGCCATCGGGGAGATTGTCTCCGCCGAGGAACTGGGGGGTGGCGACGTCCACGCCAAGATCTCCGGCGTCGCAGACCACCTTGCAGAGAACGACGAGCATGCCCTCGAAATCGTCCGCGGCATCATCGCGACGCTCCCACCGCCGTCGTCCCCGCCTTGGGAAGTCCTCGCCGCCGTCGAACCCAAAGCCGACCCGGACCAGATCTACGGCTGTGTGCCCACCGACGTCAATGCACGCTACGACGTGCGCGAGGTGATCGCCCGGCTCGTCGACGGGAGTGAATTCCACGAGTTCAAGAAGGACTACGGGCAGACGCTCGTCACCGGCTTCGCACGGATCCACGGTCATCCGGTAGGGATCGTCGCGAACAATGGAGTCCTCTTCTCCGAATCGGCGGTGAAGGGCGCACACTTCATCGAACTCTGCGACCAGCGCGCGACCCCGCTCCTCTTCCTGCAGAACATCTCGGGCTTCATGGTGGGCCGCGACTACGAACACGGCGGCATCGCCAAGCACGGCGCGAAGATGGTCACCGCCGTCGCCACGACGCGGGTGCCCAAGCTCACCGTGGTGATCGGCGGCTCGTTCGGTGCCGGCAACTACTCCATGTGCGGCCGCGCGTATTCGCCGCGCTTCCTCTGGATGTGGCCCGCGAGCCGCATCTCCGTGATGGGCGGCAATCAGGCGGCAAGCGTTCTGGCCACTGTGAAGCGCGAGCAGCTCGAGGAGTGGTCCGCCGCCGAGGAGGAGGCATTCAAGGCACCCATCAAGGCGCAGTACGAGACTCAGGGGAGCCCCTACTATTCAACGGCCCGTCTCTGGGACGACGGCATCATCGACCCCGCCGATACGCGGCGAGTGCTCGGCATGGCGCTCGACGTCGTCGCCCAAGCGCCGCTGCCGGACACCTCATTCGGCGTCTTCAGGATGTGAGGCATGGCTCAACTGTCAATCCCCTTCCGCAAGGTCCTCGTCGCCAACCGCGGAGAGATCGCGTGTCGGATCATCCGCACTCTGCGCAGGCTCGGCGTTGCCTCCGTCGCCGTCTACAGCGACGCCGACGGCGGCGCCCGGCACGTGCGCGAGGCCGACGAATCCATCCGCATCGGCCCTGCGCCCGCGCTGGAGAGCTACCTCAACATCGCCGCGATCGTCGAGGCGTGCCGCTCGACGGGCGCCGACGCCGTGCATCCCGGCTACGGCTTCCTGAGCGAGAACGAGGCCTTCGCGCGAGCGCTGGGCGAGGCCGGAATCGCGTTTGTGGGACCGGGGGTCGAGGCGCTTGCGGTCATGGGGGACAAGATCCGGGCGAAGAACCATGTGGCAGGCTTCGGCGTGCCGACCGTTCCAGGCATCGCACGCCCCGGGCTCACCGATGCCGAGCTCATCGCCGCGGCCGACGGCGTGGGCTACCCGCTGCTGATCAAGCCCTCCGCCGGCGGCGGAGGCAAGGGGATGCACGTCGTCGCCTCGGTCGACGAGCTCCCTCGAGCGCTCGTGACGGCCCGACGCGTGGCGGCCGCCGCCTTCGGCGACGACACGCTCTTCCTCGAGAAGCTCATTTCTGCGCCCCGCCACATAGAGGTCCAAGTCCTCGCCGACCAGCACGGCACCACGATCCATCTGGGCGAGCGCGAGTGCTCCCTGCAGCGGCGCCACCAGAAGGTCATCGAGGAGGCGCCGTCGCCGTTGCTGGACGAGGAGACGCGGGCCAGGATCGGCCAGGCGGCCTGCGACGCCGCCCGCAGCGTCGGCTACACGGGGGCCGGGACGGTCGAGTTCCTCGTCAGCGACGAGGCGCCGGACGAGTTCTTCTTCATGGAGATGAACACGCGGCTCCAGGTCGAGCACCCGGTCACCGAGATGGTGACCGGGGTGGATATCGTCGAGCAGCAGCTCCGGGTCGCCGCAGGGGAGCCGCTTGCACTCGCCCAAGAGGACGTCCGCCTCGACGGCCATGCGATCGAGGCGCGCATCTACTCGGAGGCACTGGTGGAGACGGGAAGCGGGCGCCGCGAATTCCTCCCCTCGACGGGAACCGCCGAATTCCTGCGAGAGCCCGCAGGGAGCGGAATCCGGGTCGACAGTTCACTCCTCGAGGGCCTTGCGATCGGTGCCGACTACGATCCCATGCTCGCCAAGGCCATCGCGTGGGGCCGTGACCGGAGCGAAGCCCTCGCCCGACTCGATGCTGCGCTCGCGGACTACACGGTTCTCGGCGTCACGACCAACATCGAGTATCTCCGACTTCTCCTCGCGGATCCCGATGTCCAGGCCGGGAAGCTCGACACGACGCTCATCGAGAGGCGGCTCGAGCATCTCGAATTCCGTGCGCCCGGCGAGGCCGAAATGGTCGCCGCGGGGCTCCTCGCCGAGCACACGGGGGAACGGGAACTCGGTGCCGGCGCGTGGCGTCGGGACGGCTGGCGCTTGGGGGCCCCTGCAGGACGCCGCGTTACCCTCGGAACGTCCGACGGCGGCGTCGTCACGGTGCGCATTTCCGGGCCTCACGACGGCGGCCCTCACGCCGGCGCCCCTCACGGCAGCAGCTGGAGCGTCGCCGTCGACTCGGGCAGCGCACGCAAGGCGAGCCTCGCCGTCGTCGGCCATTCAGCACAGCTCGAGCTGGACGGTGAGCTGCACACCTACTCCTGGGCCGTCGGCAGGGCGAACGAGGGCCAGACGATCTACTTGGGGGACGGCGGGTGGTCCGTCTCGTTCCCTGTGCTCGGCCGTGCGCAGCGGCTCGAACGACTGCTCGCCGCGATCCACCGGAACGAGGGCGAGGCTTCACCCGAGGTGCGCTCTCCGATGCCGGGCACGGTCGTTTCGGTCGCCGTCGCCCCTGGTGAAAGCGTTGAATCGGGGCAGCCGCTCGTCAGCGTCGAGGCCATGAAGATGGAGCACCAGCTTGTCGCCGGCGTCGCGGGAACCGTCCAGCTCCACGTCGGCCTCGGCGCGCTCGTCAAGGCAGATCAGATCGTGGCCACCGTAGCGCCCGCACCAACGCCCGCCCCCGAACCTTCCACCCAAGCCTGAGGAGCTGCTCATGGTCGACTTCCAACTCGACGACGAATACCGGGAACTCAGCGATACCGTCCGCGAGTTCGCGGACGAGGTCGTTGCGCCTGTGTCCCAGCGACACGACGAGGAACACAGCTTCCCCTACGAGATCGTGGCCCAGATGGGTGAGCTCGGTCTCTTCGGCCTTCCGTTTCCCGAGGAGTACGGCGGCATGGGCGGCGACTACTTCGCGCTCGCCCTCGCTCTCGAGCAACTCGGGCGAGTGGACCAGTCGGTCGCGATCACGCTCGAGGCGGGAGTCTCGCTCGGCGCGATGCCCGTCTACCGGTTCGGGACCAAGAAGCAGAAGGAGACTTGGCTGCCGGAACTCGCCGCGGGGCGCGCGCTTGCCGGGTTCGGGCTCACTGAGCCCGAAGCCGGCTCGGACGCCGGGGGGACGAAGACGTCCGCGCGTCTCGAGGACGGGGCAGACGGCCGCGAATGGGTGATCAACGGCGCGAAGGAGTTCATCACGAACTCCGGGACGGACATCACCAAGTTCGTCACCGTGACCGCGGTGACCGGCACCGAGCAGCGGGACGATGGGACCACCCGCAAGGAGATCTCTACGATCATCGTTCCCTCGGGAACTCCCGGGTTTCGCCCCGAAAGGCCCTATAACAAGGTCGGATGGAACGCCTCGGACACCCACCCGCTCTCCTTCAAGGACGCTCGGGTGCCGGAGGAGAACCTGCTCGGCGCGCGCGGCCGCGGGTACGCCAACTTTCTCTCGATCCTCGACGAGGGCCGCATCGCCATCGCCGCTCTCGCGACCGGCGCGGCCCAAGGCTGCGTGGACCTCTCGGTCAAGTACGCGAAGGAGCGGAACGCCTTCGGGACGGCTATCGGCAAATATCAGGCGATCCAATTCAAGATCGCCCGCATGAAGGCGCGTGCGCATACAGCTCGGCTCGCCTATTACGACGCTGCTGCCCGAATGCTCGCGGGCAAGCCATTCAAAACCGAGGCGGCGATTGCGAAGATGGTGGCCGGAGAGGCCGCGATGGACAATGCGCGCGACGCGACTCAGGTATTCGGCGGTTATGGCTTCATCAACGAATTCACCGTGGCGCGCCACTACCGGGATTCGAAGATCCTCGAAGTGGGGGAGGGGACAACCGAGGTGCAGCTCATGCTGATTGCACGGGAGCTGGGGCTGTAACTTGGGTGCCAAGGCGTACACCTAGAAGCCAGATTCTGAAGGAGGGTCTGTGATCGACAAAGTGGTGGCCACGGTCGAGGAGGCTGTAGCGGACGTCCCCGACGGGGCTTCGCTCGCAGTCGGCGGCTTCGGGCTGTGCGGAATCCCCGTCGGCCTCATCGACGCGTTGTTCCGGCAGGGCACAAAGGACCTCGAGACGATCAGCAACAACTGCGGCGTCGACGACTGGGGTCTCGGCGTCCTCCTCTCTTCTGGCCGGATACGGCGCACCGTGAGCTCGTACGTGGGCGAGAACAAGGAGTTCGCGAGGCAGTTCCTCGCGGGTGAGCTCGAGGTCGTCCTCACACCGCAGGGGACCCTGGCGGAGAAACTGAGGGCCGGAGGAGCCGGCATCCCCGCCTTCTACACCTCCGCCGGGGTCGGAACTCAGGTCGCCGAAGGCGGCCTGCCGCAGAAGTACGACGCCGAAGGGAAGGTCGCGAAGGCATCCTCACCCAAGGAGGTGCGCACCTTCAAGGGCGCTGAGTACGTGCTCGAGGAGTCGTTGACCCCCGACTTCGGTCTCGTGCACGCCCTCAAGGGGGATCGGCACGGGAACCTCGTCTTCCACGAGACTGCTATGAACTTCAACCCGCTCTGTGCAATGGCGGGGAAGGTCACCATAGCTGAGGTCGAGGAACTCGTTGAACCGGGGGAACTCGACCCCGAGCAGATCCATACGCCCGGGATCTTCGTCCAGCGCGTGGTGCATGTGCCGTCCGACAGCCCGCTGGGGGAGAAGAGGATCGAGAAGAGGACGGTCGCGACTGGCGGCGGCCAGTCGAGAGCCGACGCGACGGGCGGCGGCCAGTCGAGAGCCGGCCAGTCGAGAGGGGAGGCCTCCTGATGCCGTGGTCGCGGAATGAACTGGCTGCGCGCGTGGCGCGCGAACTCAAGAACGGCCAATACGTCAATCTCGGAATCGGCATGCCGACTCTCATCCCGAATTACATCCCTGACGGGATCGAGGTCGTGCTGCATTCGGAGAACGGCATTCTCGGCACAGGCCCTTATCCCGCCGAGGATCAGCTCGACCCGGACCTCATCAATGCCGGCAAGGAGACTGTGACTGTCAAGAAAGGCGCCGCGTTCTTCGATTCGGCGACTTCCTTTGGAATGGTCCGGGGCGGCCATGTCGACGTCGCGGTATTGGGCGCGATGGAGGTTTCCCAGAGCGGTGATCTCGCGAACTGGATGATTCCCGGAAAGATGGTCAAAGGCATGGGTGGCGCGATGGACCTCGTCTTCGGCGCGAAAAAGCTCATCGTGATGATGGACCACACGGACAAGACGGGGAAGTCGAAGCTCCTGCGCGAATGCACGCTCCCCCTCACCGGCACCGGCTGCGTGGATCGCATCATCACCGACCTTGGCGTCATCGACGTCGTCCGGGACGGAGAGCGCTCGGTCTTCGTGCTCCGGGAGCTCGCCCCGGGGGTAACTGAGGACGAGGTCGCCGCGAAGACCGACGCAGAACTCGACGTGGAGATCCACGACAATGAGCCCTGACGCGAACCGGGACCAGCCGAACGGGGACCAGCCCCGCCTCATTGAGCAACGGGGACTGTACTACGACGAGATCGAGCAGGGAGTGGTCTACGCGCACCGTCCTGGCCGCACCGTGACTGAGGCGGACAACGTCTTCTTCACAGCGTTGACCATGAATACCCAGGCTCTCCATTTGGATGCGGCGTGGAGCGCTGGCCAGCCCTTCGGACAGCGTCTCGTCAATTCGATGTTCACGCTGGCGACGGTGGTCGGACAATCGGTCGCTCAGCTCACCCAGGGCACTATCGTCGCGCAGCTCGGCCTTACCGACGTCTCGTTTCCGCACCCACTGTTCCACGGCGATACGCTCTACACGGAAACCATCGTCGTCGAGAAGCGGCTGTCATCGTCCCGTCCCGGTCAGGGCATCGTGACGATGGAGCACACGGGCCGCAATCAGGACGGCGTCGTCGTCGCCCGTGCCAAACGCACGTGCCTCATGTGGACCAAGGATGCCCATAGATGACCTTCGCAGCCCCCTTCACCATGGGCCCGGCTCTCCTGTTCTGCCCAGCTGACCGTCCCGAGCGCTTCGCCAAGGCGGCCGACCGTGCCGATGCCGTCATCCTCGATCTCGAGGATGCCGTCGCGCCGGATGCAAAACAGCGCGCGCGACAGAATTTGGCGGCCGCGCCCCTCAATCCAGCGCGAACGCTCGTGCGCGTCAACGCGGCGTCGACCGCCGAGTTCGAGACGGATCTCGCTGCCCTTGCCGCCACCCCGTACCGCACGGTCATGCTGGCCAAGGCAGAGAGTGTCGAACAGGTTCGTCGGCTCGCCGGTTTCGAAGTCATCGCACTGTGCGAGACCGCACTCGGCGTGCTCAATGCTGGGGGCCTTGCTGCCGAGCCGAACGTCGTCGGACTCATGTGGGGTGCCGAGGATCTCGTCGCTTCCTTGGGCGGCACGTCAAGCAGGGCAGACGACGGCGGCTATCGCGCCGTAGCCCTCCACGCCCGTTCGACCGTGCTGCTTTCGGCGGGTGCGTTCGGCAAAACTGCCATCGACGCCGTCTACACCGCGATACCTGATCTTGCCGGGCTCGCCGCAGAATCAGCCGATGCCGCCGCCTCCGGATTCACAGCCAAGGCCTGCATCCACCCAAGCCAGGTGGCAGTTGTCCGTGAGGCCTACGCGCCGAGTGAAGAGGCTGTCGTTGCTGCCCGCGAAGTTCTCGCCGCAGCCGAGGCAGCTGGTACGGGTGTCTTCCAATACCAGGGGCGCATGATCGACGGACCAATCCTGAGGCATGCCGAGTCCGTGCTGCGGTGCGCAGGCGTCTAGCGAGGAGAGCTTCCCTCCGGTGCTTTTCCGCGGCGGATTCTGGATGTTGTCAGAATGGTGGCGGTTCATTCAGACGCGCTGCCTCGCTCGCGGTCCGCAATTCGCCTGCGGGCGGTGGGTTCGGTGCTACGTGGGCAGTCGGTGGGGCGTCTGTCGTTGGCGGGGTGTTCGCCGCTGGTGATTGCTCCCGATGAGGGCGCGTTTGGTCGGCGTCCGGTGACGGTTGGGGTGTGCCGTGGCGGGCGATGGGTTGTCGCTCTGCAGGCTCGCTGATGTAGGTCCGTCCCAGGGGTGAGGTCCATTTCAGGAGCCCGGGCGCATTCGGGAGTCCGGGCGCGTTCGGGAGTCCGGGTGCGGCGATCTCGGTCGGTTCCTCGGGGTGGGGCTGGCGCCGCGCCTCTGGTGGGTGCTGCACTTCGGGTTGGCATTGCCCCTGTGGTTGGTGCCGGCCGTCGGGTTGGCATCGCCCCTGTGGTTGGTGTCGGTCTGGTTGGTGGTGGTAGGTCCAGGCGCCGATGGATTTGAGGGCGTGGTGTTTTCGGCACAGCAGGGCGAGGTTAGCCACACGTCGTTAATATCACCCCATGTCGACGCCACGTTCAGCCGCGATCTACGCCCGCATCTCCTCAGATCAGACGGGAGAGGGTCTGGGAGTCCAGCGGCAGCTGGAGGACTGCCGCAAGCTCGCCGCCGAGCGCGGCTGGATTGTGGGCGAGGAGTACGTCGACAACGACCTAAGTGCTTTCAAAGGCAAAGCACGGCCCGAGTTCTCGGGCACTCCGAACACGGATGTGCTGCTCCGGCCTCCCAGCTGACCACCCTCGCAAAGTCTCTATTGGGCTCTGAGTGCACCCAACGTCCGCGAGCTGACGCACCCACATCATCACACCCGAACTACATGCATGTCATTAGCCCCGCACCCGCCGCCGTGCTCACCAGAGACGGGCTTCAGACGACGAGCCCGCTGCACTCGCCGCGACTGCCATATCGGAGGGGGCCCAGCGTGGCCGGGTCCGGCGGCAAGCCGCCTCAAAACGGGCCCACGCCAACTCAAGCATGGGACCGGCGGGCATGTGCGTCTACCGTCCGTGGTCCCCCACATCGGCGGGAGGCCCCGAGTTATGTTGCTACTTCAAGTCAAGGGGCGGCTCCGCCGCCCGGCCCTCCTCAGGCTGTTCATCCCTGCGAATCGCCCGAAGACGCATGAGCGAATCTCTGCCGTCTGATGTCAACGTCCAGTAGTGATTGTGGTCCTGCACGGCATGCCTCTTGTCGCTCTGTTTTATGAGCCCCAGGCTGAACAATTGGACCTTGACGTCGTGAACGACATCGCTGCCAGCCTCTACCTCCGACAACCTTCCGAGGTCGGTCGGCGATTCTGGGATGGGCTCCTGCAAATATAAATACGCGACCTCGTCCAATTTCTGGTCCAGTTTGTCTTCACTCGCCTCATTCATCATGAGCGGCCCAATTTCATTGAAAATCTCATTCCAGGTGACATCGACGGTTGTGAAGAAGGCCTTCCGGCGATTCTTGTAGAAAGTCTCAGCCGCCGTATCTTCCTTCGTCCAGTAGCGAACGAGCGTGGGCATTTTATAGACATCATTCCCTTGAGCGAGCTCTTGCGTTGCCGCCGCGCGAGCAGCCTCGTTCTCGCGGGAGTCTGCCGCACGTTCTAGGGTCGCCACTTGGGCACGCAGTTCAGCCAATTCCTTCTCGACTTCTGGCGTGAGGGCGTTGCTCGCCCGGATCCACCCCTCAGCGGGGTGCGTCTTTCGAGTCTGTATAAGGGACAGGGCGACGGCCCCAGCGAGGTCGGCAGGCGTGGTCCAGTACTTGACCATCCTCGTTTCCACCTTCGCCTTGAAGGCCAAAAGTCGCTTTCGGGCGGAGTCGTCGAGGTCTGTTTTACCGACCGGGATCTGCTCTGGCGCGCCGTGAACGAATCCCATCACCGGTTTGCTCGAATGCACCGCGTAATCAAATTCCTTCTCGGTGAAACTCAAACCTTCATCGTCAGTCGATCCGTAACGGCCACCTAGAACGACAATGTAGTAATCGCTGTCATCGATGACCCTTTTGATCAGATCCCACTTCTCGTCGTCCGAGGCCGGGAACAGCTCCATGCCAGCGGGGAAGCAGTCCGCCTGCATAAGGGTTTGGATCACGGCCTGACGCTCTTCCTTCAGGTCCAAGAAGGTTGAACTGACGAATACTTGTTCGCGTCGCTCCATGAAGTTGATCCTAGTCATCGGTGGTGGGGACGTATTGCCGAGTGGCGAGGTTGTCGGGGTCTGTTCTGCCGCCGTGCTGCCATTCGGTGGTGTGGTCGGGTTCGCAGGCCCTGGCGGGGCGGGTGCAGCCGGGGAACCGGCATCCGCCGTCGCGGTGGGCGAGGTAGCGGCGCAGGGCCCTGGGCGGGCGGTAGGCGCTGCGCCCGACCCCCAGGGCCTCCCCGGTGTCCCAGTCCGTGAAGAGCCGGCCCCAGCTCGGGGCCAGGGACGCCAGGCGCCTGGCGGTGGCGGGGTCGATCGGCCCGTACCCCTCCAGCTCCGGGAACCACGCCCCCGCCGGGTCCGGCTCCGGCACGCTGAGCGCCGCGGCGGCCGCCGGGCGCCCTCCCTCGCCGCTGGTAGTGGTGTCGCCTTCGGCGGGGTGGAGGGTTCGGACGGGGATGGTGACGGTGACCTCGGGCCGGAACGGGCCGGGGAAGGCCGGGTCCGGCACGCCCAGGAGGCGGGCGAGGAGGGCATCGGCGCGCAGCTGGGACAGGGTCCGCTCCTCCTGCGCCGCCCGGAACGCCCCCGACAGCCCCGCACCCGCGTCGGCACCCGCATCCGCGCCGGCGCCGGCGCCGGCACCGGCACCGGCGTCGGCCGTGCCCACGGAACCGGTGCGGGCGGTGGCGGTGAGGGTGCTGCGGGCGGTGCGGGCGTCGGTGTCGAGGCCGTTGTAGAGGGCCAGGCCGGCCTCGGCGGGCAGGAACGCGGTCAGGGTGCACATCCCGTCGGGCTCGGGGGCGAACCAGACCCCGCGGTCCCTGGCCGCTGCCTTCTTCCGGGCCTGGAGGCTCTCGGGGTGCTCCCGCTCCCGCAGCCGGCGCAGGGCCGTGCGCAGCTCCGCCGGGGTCCGCCGCCGCCCGGTCCGGGTGAGCGCCTTCTCCAGGCCCTGCCGGGCGAACCCGGCCGCGGCCCCGGGAGGCAGGGTCCGGGCCTGGTCCAGGATCACCCGGGCGTGCTGGTGCGAGACCTGCCCGGCCCTGAGGGCCTCGAGCACCTCCGGGGCGTGGGAGGCGAGGTCGGCGGCCTCGTTCAGCAGCCGGGCCGCGGCCGCCTCGGACACCGCGGTCGCCGCGGCGGCCTCCGCGACGGCCAGGGCGTGGGCCTCGGCCCCGCCGAGCCGGACGGGCTGGCAGTCCCTGCGCGGGCCCGGCTCCTCCGCCCCGAGCCGGGCCAGGGCCTCCAGCTTCGCCGCGCTCGCCCAGCCGATCACCCGTTCCGCGCACTCCACCACCGCCAGCGCCTCCGCCGCGGAAAGCGACGCCGCCGCGGGCAGGCCCACCGAGCCGTGCAGCCGCGAGGACGACGGCTCGTCCAGCACCACCAGCTCCGCCCAGCCCCCACCCGGCACATCCTCCGAGAACCCCATCTCCTCCGAGAACGCCATCGCGTCTCCGGCCCCGGACGGACCCACCGCAACGGACTGCACCGCCCCGGAGGGAGCGGCCTCGGACTGGCGGGGGTCGGAGGGAACGGCCACGGAGGGGAGGGCCTCGGAGGGGACCGTGTCCGAGGGAGTGCCGGAGGGAACGGCCGCGGAGGGGACGGCGGCGGAGGGGACGGCGGCGGAGGGAAGGACGCTAGACGGGATGATCTCGGAGGGAACGGCCGCGGCGGTGATGCCGGCAGGGTTCCCTGAGGGGACGGCCTCGGAGGGGAGGGGGCCAGTCCAGCCTCCGGCCTCGGTCCAGCCTCCGGCCTCGGCCCAGCCTCCGGCCTCTGTCCAGCCCCCTGACCAGAAGTCCGGGCAGGGCTCCGGGCAGACGTCCGGCCGCCCGTGGTCGGCCGCGTGCGGCTCCGCGCCCATCCCGTCACCCCCCGTCCCGCCGGAAAGTCCCATTCCCCCCGGCCTCTGACCCGAGCCTACGGAGGACCTCCGACAAAACAAGGGCCGCCCTCAAGGGCCGCCGTCGAGGGCCGCCCTCGGAGGCGGCACCGGGAAGCCGACACGCCCCAGCCGGTGCCCGTCCCGAAGCCCCGGGGAAGGCAGATCAGGCCGGCCGGCGGGCTCAGCAGCCCTCGCCCTCGGGGTTGGCGTTGCAGTCCTCGGCGTAGAGCCTGACCTCCGAGCGCCACACCGAGACCGGCCGCGGCGGGGTGGGGACCTCCGCGGTGCCCGCGATCGGCTGCCACGGGCCGCCCTCGACGGAGAACTCCCCGGCGAACACGCTCACCAGCCCCACCAGGTAGTCCCCCGTCGCCTTGTACACGTGGCTCGTGACCGTCTTCTCCCCCCACCGCTCCTGCGGGAGCGGCCCGCCCGGGGCCGCACTGTCCAGGGCGGCCCCGTCCCCGTAGTCGAAGCGGTGCCCCACCGGGCGCACCCGCACCTCCACCCCCCGGCCCAGCACCGTGACCCGGAACGACTGCCCCGCCGGCTCGGCGTACACATTCGTCTCCGCACCCTTGAGCGTGTCCCGCCCCGGCTGCACCCCCAACCCCGCCGGCGCGATCGGCAGCTCCCGCAACTGCCGCTGCGTCACCGACACCACCAGACCCCCACCCGGACGCTCAGGAGGAACACCGTCGTACATGCACGCCTCATCCAGTCGCTCAAGCGCTGAAGGATTGCTGCGACTGGCCCGGAACCACACGACCATCTGGCCTCGGGGCCGCACAGCGCATTCGGCGTTGATCTTCTGGCAAAGGCGTACGGGAGCTGGGGCGCCGGTCCCTCCACACGCTGGCTTATAGCTGTAGAGATAGGGATCCGCGGCTCCAGGAGGTGGCGGAGGAAAGGCGTAGACCACTCTTCCATCGGTCGCCGCGTGAACCTCGGCGCTCCTGCTTCCCCAGGTGGTTGAAGGATCATCGTCGGGGGAAGCGGCAGATATCGAGGAAGCGACCGTGACACCGAGCATGAGGATCACCGTCGTCAAAGTCATCATGCACCTCCTGCCTCTGCTGTGAGCCAGAGCGCATCCTTGTACACGGCGTAGATCGCTTGAAGAGCCATCTCTGTGCCGCCGCTATGGGTGGTGTCCGTCCCATTCGCGCCATGATCGGTCGATGACGATTCGTCCAGTTGGAAGAATGCCGCACGGCGTCCTGCAGGGTCTGGAATCAGGTCAGAGGTGAAATGTGAGACAGTCCATTTCGGGCCCACGCTCCAATTTCCTAAGCTGGTTGATTTCTCGATAGTCGCCAAATAGGACGCACACATCTTGCACTCTGGCAAAGAGATCTCACGGAGGGGGCGGGAGTCACCGGTTTCCAAGCCGTAGGTGACCGTGTCGAACCAATACTGCGTGAACGCCTCGAAGCCCTCCGCCGTGTTCTGCTTCGCGGCCTCCGGCAGCACGGGCGGAGGCACGTTGCGGGCGGGGCCGCGAGAGCTGGCGGGTGTGGGTCGAGGGTCGGGGGAAGGGCCTGACGAGGAGCTGGCCGCCGTCGGCTCCGTGGCGCTATCGGAGGGCGAAGGACCGCCCTTGGCATCCGCCGGGGCTCCGCACGCCGGGATTGCGAGCAGGCACACGAATAGCAGAAAACAAGCAAGTAAACGACGCAGCGCCAAGACATCCCCCAAATCAGTTGCCCGGACGGCCGTCCCGTAGGGAGGGGTCGAACAACAAGTAGGCCGAGCAGTTCCGGCGACAGTAACAAGGGTCGGCACCACGGTTCCGACCACTGAGGTCGCCTGATGCGGCACCTCAGTGGGGTTTACTGGTGACATGCAGAACCCGGCTTCCGAGCAGCGCTCCGTCATCATCCTCGGCTCCACGGGCAGCATTGGCACCCAGGCGCTTGACGTCGTCGACGGTGCTCCGGACCGCTTCCGTGTGGCCGCGCTCAGTGCCGGGGGAGGCAACCTCGGGCTGCTGGCGCTCCAAGCCGTGCGCACACGCGCCGAAGCAGTTGGGATAGCAGAAGGCAGCATCGACGAGCTCCGCAGCTTGATCTCGGGCGCTGCGAAGGCAGAGGGCGTGACAGGCTACATGCCCGAACTGTTCGCGGGCCCTGAGGCCTCGACCAGCATCGCCCAATGGAGCGGGCCCACGGGGCGCGCCAACGTGGTCCTCAACGGGATCACGGGAAGCATCGGTCTCGCCCCCACGCTTGCAGCCCTCGCCTCGGGCGCGACGCTCGCACTGGCGAACAAGGAGAGCCTCATCGTGGGCGGCGCCCTCGTGACGGGTGCAGCCGCCGAGGGACAGATCGTGCCCGTCGACTCCGAGCATTCGGCGATTGCACAGTGCCTCCGCGCGGGGCGCGCGAACGAGGTCGAGAGGCTCATTCTCACGGCATCTGGCGGCCCTTTCCGCGGACGCAGCCGGGAGGACTTGCGGAGTGTCACCCCGGCTGAGGCACTCCATCACCCGACCTGGAACATGGGCCGGGTCGTCACGACCAATTCAGCGACGCTCGTCAACAAGGGCCTGGAGCTCATCGAGGCCCACCTGTTGTTCGGGGTCCCGCTCGAGGCGATCGACGTCGTCGTCCACCCGCAGTCAGTCGTGCACTCCATGGTGCAGTTCGCTGACGGAGCCGTGATTGCCCAAGCTTCGCCACCCGACATGCGGCTCCCCATAGCGCTGGGATTGGGTTGGCCCGAGCGCGTTCCGCATGCGGCCCGTCCATGCGACTGGACGCAAGCCACTGCCTGGACTTTCGAGCCGCTCGACTCCGGGGCATTCCCAGCCGTCGACCTCGCGCGCGGGGCCGCGAAGCAGGGGAGCACGTTCCCGGCAGTCTTCAATGCGGCCAACGAAGAGGCGGTCGAGGCGTTCCATGCGGGCAGGATCGGCTTCCTCGATATCGTGGATACCGTCGAGTCAGTTCTGGAGGAGCACAACGGATCCTCGGAATTGACTGTGGACTCCCTGCTTGCGGCCGAAGAATGGGCACGGAAGCGGGCCCACGAGCGTTTGGCTAGCTGAGCCAGCCGCCAGAACAGGATTTTCGTGAACCCCACAGTGCTCTTCATCCTCGGCGTCGTCTTCGTCGCCATCGGGATCGCCGTATCCATCGCGCTCCACGAAGTCGGGCATCTCCTGCCCGCGAAGCTCTTCAACGTGCGCGTCACCCGCTACATGATCGGCTTCGGCCCGACAGTCTGGTCGAAGCGGAAGGGCGAGACGGAATACGGCGTCAAGGCCCTGCCGCTCGGCGGCTACGTCCAGATGGTGGGCATGTATCCGCCGAACCGGCGTGACGGTTCCGTCCGGCAGTCCAGCACGGGCATGTTCCAAGGCCTCGCTGAGGCAGCGAGGGACCAAGCGCACGAGGAAGTTCGGCCCGAGGATCATGGCCGCCTCTTCTACCAGCTCCCGGTCTGGAAGAAGATGATCATCATGCTCGGCGGCCCCGCCATGAACATCCTCCTCGGGATATTGTTCACGGCGATCGTGCTGATGGGTTTCGGCATCGCGGAACCTACGAACCAGATCGCCTCCGTGTCAGCGTGCATGGTCCCCGCCAATCAGCAGCAGACAGCGACCGATACGTCGACCTGCACCAAGACCCCAGCTGCCGCTGCAGGCCTCCAGCCGGGGGACACCGTGGTGCGCTTCGACGGCAAGGAGGTCACCGGCTGGGACCAGATGAGCACGTGGATCCGCGCCTCGGCGGGCAAGACCGTGGCCATCACGGTTGACCGTGGCGGCAAGAACGTAGACCTCAAGATCTCCCCGGTCCTCAACTCGGTAGCTGTCTACGGGGCGGACGGGCAGCCCGTCAAGAAGGCGGATGGAAGCTATCAGACGACCGAATCCGGCTTCGTCGGCATCAGCGCGCGGCAGGCGCTCACTCCTCAGCCGGCGACGTCGGTCCTCCCCGCCGTCGGGCAGAACATCGCCCAAGTCGCGGGCGTCGTCGTCAATCTCCCCGCGCGCGTTGTCGGCGTCGCCCAAGCGGCGTTCGGCAGCGCGCCCCGGGATCCGAACGGGCCGATGAGTGTCGTCGGCGTCGGGCGCGTGGCTGGCGAAGTTGCCTCGCTCCAGGACGTTCCCCTCTCGGCACGCATCGCGACGCTGTTCGGCCTTCTCGCCGGCGTCAACCTTGCGCTCGCCGTCTTCAACCTCGTGCCGCTCCTCCCGCTCGATGGGGGCCACGTCGCGGGTGCGCTCTACGAAGGGGTCCGTCGCCGTCTCGCGTCATGGCGGAGGCGCCCGGATCCTGGACCCTTCGACATCGCGAAGCTCCTCCCGCTCACGTATGCCGTAGCGAGCGTGCTCATCGCGATGAGCGTGCTGCTCATCTACGCCGATATCGTCAAGCCCGTGAACCTTTTCGGCTGAGCGGAGCGATAGGCTGGACCCATGACCGTCTTTGCCGTTGAATACCGCTACGATGCCTCCACCTCCAGCCGCCGGGACGAAGTCCGCCCAGACCACCGCGGGTGGCTTGCGGGCATCGCGGACAAGGGGCAGCTCCTCGCGAGCGGCCCGTACGAGGACGGCACCGGGGCGCTCCTGCTGATGAAGGCGGACGACGCCGAAGCCCTCCGTTCGCTGCTGGCGCAGGACCCCTTCGCGGTAGAAGGCCTGCTTGCGGAGTCCTCTGCTACGGCGTGGAACCCAGTAACGGGCCCCCTCGCCTCCCAGTTCTGAAAACACCCCTCAGCAAGGAGTTCTCGTGACTTCGGTCAGCCTCGGAATGCCAGCCGCCCCGCCGCCAGTCCTCGCCCCACGGCGCCAGACGCGGCAGATCCATGTCGGTGCGGTGGGAGTCGGCTCCGAGTACCCGATCAGCGTCCAGTCCATGACGACGACGCCGACCACCGACATCAACGCGACCCTCCAGCAGATCGCTGAGCTGACTGCCGCGGGATGCGACATCGTGCGCGTCGCGTGTCCGTCGGCGGACGACGCCGAAGCGCTCCCGATCATCGCGAAGAAATCCCAGATCCCGGTCATCGCGGACATTCACTTCCAGCCGAAGTATGTCTTCGCCGCGATCGAGGCCGGGTGCGCGGCGGTCCGCGTGAACCCGGGCAACATCCGGAAGTTCGACGATCAGGTCAAGGAGATCGCGCAGGCCGCGAAGGATCACGGCACATCGATCCGCATCGGCGTCAACGCCGGTTCCCTCGATGCGCGGCTGCTGAAGAAGTACGGGAAGGCGACCCCGGAAGCGCTCGTCGAAAGCGCCCTCTGGGAGGCGAGCCTCTTCGAGGAGCACGACTTCCACGATTTCAAGATCTCCGTCAAGCACAACGACCCCGTCGTCATGGTGCGCGCGTACGAGCTTCTCGCCGAGCAGGGCGATTGGCCCCTGCACCTCGGCGTGACCGAGGCGGGCCCTGCCTTCCAGGGAACGATCAAATCCGCGACGGCATTCGGCGCCCTCCTTTCGCGGGGGATTGGTGACACCATCCGCGTCTCCCTCTCGGCACCACCAGTCGAAGAGGTCAAGGTCGGGATCCAGATCCTCCAGTCCCTCAACCTCCGGCCACGCCGGCTCGAGATCGTCTCGTGCCCCTCGTGCGGCCGCGCCCAGGTCGACGTGTACAAGCTCGCGGAGGAGGTCACGGCTGGCCTCGAGGGCATGACCTTCCCGCTCCGTGTGGCCGTCATGGGTTGCGTCGTCAACGGTCCCGGGGAGGCCCGCGAAGCTGATCTCGGCGTGGCCTCCGGCAACGGGAAGGGCCAGATCTTCGTCAAGGGCGAGGTCATCAAGACCGTGTCTGAGAGCGAGATCGTCGAAACGCTGATCGAAGAGGCGATGAAGATCGCTGAGGAGATGGGGGAGGCCGGTGGCGAAGATGCTTCAGCGGGCGGCCCCGTGGTCACCGTCTCGTAGACGAGACCCGCTGATTCGCAGGCTAGGGCACGAGGACACCCTCGAGCTCTGCGAGCTTGCTGCCCTCGACCCGGTCGCCAACGTCTTCATAGCCGCACACCTCCTCACCGCTGGCTCGGCGGCGCCCACCCAGAGTGGCGCTGAGATCCTTGGCGCGTACGACGGCGACGGGCGGCTCGTGAGCGCATGCTGGCTTGGCGCCAACATCGTCCCGGTCGGCATGCAGGAAGAGGCAGCTCCCGCCTTTGCCGAGGTCATCCGCGGTGCGAATCGTCGCTTCGCATCAATCTTCGGGCCGGCCGAGCCCACTCTCGCGCTCTACGAAGGACTGGGTGGTCCCCGCGCCCGGGAAGTCCGGCCCGTGCAGCCGCTCATGGCCATCGAGGGCGGAGCGAGCGTGCGCCCCGACTCGCTCGTGCGGGTGACGACGCTCGATGACTTCGATGCCGTCGCCCCGGCATGCGTGGCGATGTTCGAGGAGGAGGTCGGGTATTCGCCCGTAGCGGGGGGCAGCGACAACTACTATCGACGAGTCCGGCAGCTCATCCAGCAAGGCCATTCGATGGCACGCTTCGGGGACCAAGGCGAGGTCATCTTCAAAGCCGAACTCGGGGCCGTCTCATCGGCGGCGAGCCAGGTTCAGGGCGTGTGGGTGGCCCCCGCGCATCGCGGACTGGGATTGAGCAACGGCGGGATGGCCGCCGTCGTCGGCTTCGCCCGCCAGCTCGCCCCGATCGTGAGCCTCTACGTCAACGACTACAACGAGCGCGCCAAGGCCTGCTACGAGCGCGTGGGCTTCGAGCGCGTGGGAACGTTCGCGACTGTATTGTTTTGAGACTCTGTATTGTTTTGAGATTCTGGGCATCCTTCTGAATTCGTTCGGGCGCTCCCACACCTTCTTCTGACCGCTTCTTCTCATGAATGCCGTTTCCCTTTAGGCTGTGGCCACTGACACATCGGCCTCTGGGGGAAGGTCATCATGAATATGCTTCGGCTCGGAATTCGTCACGCTTCGGCGGCTGCCGCACTCGTCTTCCTGCTCGCGGCTTGCGCCGCGCCGACGTCGGGCGGAAGTGCCGGCTCAAGTCCGAGCCCGGCTGTGACGAGGGCGCCGATCGAGTTGCAAACACCGACGCCAACCGCGACGCCGACGCCCACCCCTGGTGCGTATTCTGCCCAGCAGATCGCGACGGCGCTCACGGAGATCAATTCCCAGGAAGGATTGAACGGCCAGATTCTTGACCGAGACCAGATCCTCCAGGTCCTACCCCGGACGCAGCAGCTCATGAAGCAGCTCGATGTCGTACCCGCGAGCTGCGCCGACGTCTTCCACCTAGACCTCTCCAAGGCGGTATCCGAGGCCAACATGGGGATGGTGGTCTCCACGCAGCCCGGGACTGTGAACTCGCTCTCGCTCGGAGCACTGAGCTTCAGATCGCTCGCTGCTATGAAGTCTGCGCTCAACTTCGACCCAGCCGCCGTCGCGCAGTGTTCCGAGATGACCGTGACCGTGAGCGGGATCGCGGTGCACGCGTCCGCACGGCCCTTGGCCGTCACCGTGCCCGGATCGACGGCCTATGGCTCGGCCGCGGTGCTTGATGCGTCCGGCCTGTCCCAGCACACCGTGACGATCGTCGCCGTGAAGGGGTCAACCGAGGTCGTGGCAACCTATTCGGCACCCGATGCCGATTCAGCCGCTTCCGTGAAGCGCGTCGAGGACTTGCTGGGATCCACGCTGGCCGCAGTCGAGGCGCAAACGGCGCCGGTCTAGAGGCTCAGCCCTTCGGCAGGGGCCCCGTGAGGTGCCGCTGGATAGCGGGAGCGAGGAGCCGCTCGGCGTCCTCGGCAGGGAGGGACGCGAGCGGTTCGAGCCCGACAACGTAGCGCGCGATCATGAAGCCGACGACCTGAGAGGCTGCCATGGACGCGCGGAGTTCCCGCTCGTCGTCGTCGCCCGGAAGGCCCTCGGCGACGCGGGCGATGATCCGCCGGCGCACGAGGTGGGCAAGGAGCCGCGAACGTGAGGTCGAACTGATTGTCGAGCGGAAGAAGGCGGCCAAAGCATGGCGTTGGGGGCCCTCCCACAGGTGCACGATCGCCCGCGCGACGAATCTGCCGCGCTCGGCCAGAACCTGCTCATCGACGCCGGCCAGGAGCACCTCGGGGTCGATCGGCAGCGCGACCGACGCGGCGAAGAGTTCTTCCTTCCCCGCGAAGTAATGGTGCACAAGCGCGGCGTCGACGCCGGCTTCGCGCGCGATCTGGCGCAGGCTCACGCCGTCGTACCCGTTCTCGGCGAAGAGCCGGGTCGCGGCGGCGACGATGGCCCCCCGGCGGTCGGAAGGGCCCTTCGGGCGCGCCATCCTCACGAGGACTTTCGACGCAGCGTGAAAGAGGCGAGGATCAGCAGCCCGACCAGTACCCCCGCCATGATCCAGAGGTCCCGCCACATTTCCCCGGTCGCGTCGGCATTGGCCGTGATCTCCTGGAGGGCCTTGACCGAGTACGTGAGCGGCATCCAATCGGAGAGGACCTGGAACACGTCAGTCATCTGTGCGTGCGGCACGAAGAGACCGCAGAGGAGGATCTGCGGGATGACTACGACCGGCATGAACTGGACAGCCTGGAACTCCGTCCGGGCGAATGCGCTGCAGAAGAGCCCGAGGGAGACCCCGAGGACGGCGTTGACGACCGCGACGAGCACTACGAACGCCGCGTTGCCTTTGATGTCGAGCCCGAAGACCCAATACGCGACGGCCGTCGCAACGACGGATTGGAGGGCCGCCATGAGGGAGAACGCGATGCCGTAGCCGAAGAGCAGGTCAGCCTTGTGGATCGGCGTCGTCATGAGGCGCTCAAGGGTGCCCGATGTGCGTTCGCGCAGCATCGTGATCGAGGTCAGCAGGAACATGATGACGAAGGGGAAGATCGCGAGCATGATCGGGCCGATGCGGTCGAACGTCCGCGGCGCCCCTGGTGGGAGCGTCTCGTTCTCGTAGAGCCAGTAGACGACGGCGAGCAGCACCGAGGGGACGACGAGGATCAGCCCGACGCTGCGGGGATCATGGCGTAGCTGGTTGAGGACGCGCGCCGTCGTTGCCGCCAGCATGCGCGGGTTCATGCCGCACCTTCCTTGGCCGATGCCCTCTCTTTGGCCTGCGCGATCTCTTTGCCCGATGCGCTGGTCTGGATGATGCCGAGGAACGCCTGCTCAAGGTCCTGGCTTCGCCCTCGCTCACGCAGTTCGTCCGGGGTGAGCTGTCCGAGGAGGTGCCCGTCCCGCAAGAGCAGGAGGGAGTCGCAGCGGCTCGCTTCTTCCATGACGTGGCTCGACACGAGCAGGGTGGTGCCGGCGTCGGCAAGGGCGCGGAAGCGCTCCCACAGGTCGACCCGGAGCACGGGGTCGAGGCCGACTGTCGGCTCGTCGAGGACCAGCAGCTTTGGGTGACCGACGAGCGTGCAGGCGAGGGAGACCCGGCTGAACTGGCCGCCCGAGAGGTTGGCCGCCTTGCGCTTCTCGAAGCCGGAGAGGCCGACGGCGGTGACCGCCTCCCGCGCCTCGGCGCGGCTGCGGCCGTGGAGGGACGCAAAATAGCGAACGTTGTCGAGCACCGTGATGTCGCTGTAGACGGCCGCGTCCTGGGTCATGTAGCCGATCAGGGGCCGGAGCGCCGCCGCGCCGGCCTTGCTGTCGAGAACGGTCAGCGTGCCGGAGGCGATGCGCTGAACCCCCACAATCGCGCGCATGAGCGTGCTCTTTCCGCTCCCGGATGGGCCGAGGAGGCCGGTCACGCGCCCGCTCGGGACCGAGAAGGTAAGGCCGTGGAGCACTTCAGTGTGGCGGAGCCGGACGAGCAGGCTTTCCGCTTCGACGGCGGGCGGCGGGGCGGAGGCGTGGGAAGGAGTACGGGACATGGCGGGCTCCCGGCGTCGGAAGGCTATTAATTCATCAGTCGATGAATCATCAGCTGATGAATAGAGGCTAGGTCCGACCCGGGAGCCCGTCAATGCCGACTTTCGATCAATGCCGACTTTCGAACAGCGCGCGTCTCAGTGGCGCTCGAAGAGCAGCATCCATTCCTCGGGGCCCTCGGCGAGGTACTTCACCTCGAAGGCTCCCTCCGGGTAGCGCTGCTTGGCCTGAGCGAGCAGCGGCAGCGGATTGTGGTTGGCCGTGATGACGAGGCCCTTCCCGGGCGTCAGGGAGTCGAGGGCCCCGAAGATCGTGGCGTGGCGGATCGCGTGGGGGATGAGGCGCGCATCGAGTTCCGGGTAGCCGTCCGGGTCGCTCTCGCCGCAGGCGCAGGCATGGCCGTGCTCATGGCCGTGCTCGTGTACAGGGGCGGCCGCATCGATCTCGGGCGACTGTCCGAGGATGGGCAGCAGGCGGGAGGAGGGAGTGGGGGAGATGTCCATGCCCGAAACTTTACTACAATAAATTCCGTGAAAAATAGTGAGGCCGATCCTCTCGGGCCAGCGCCGGCGGCGCCGACGCCTGCCCGTCCCCTCTCGACAGCACGGGCAGCCGTTCTGGACCTGCTGAGGTCGAGACGCGTGCCGTGCACTGTCGACGAGCTCGCCCGGGAGACCGGCCAACACTCGAACACGGTGCGCGAGCACCTCGAAGCGCTCGTGCTGGAGGGCCTAGCGACCCACGCCCCCGCGACCACGACGCGACGCGGTAGGCCTGCAAAGCTCTACCGCGCGGCCGAGGCACCTGAGGCCTCCGCGCCGTACGCGGCCCTCGCCGCCACTCTCGCAGGGGAGATTGCACGCCTCGCTCCAGATCCGGTCGCGGCAGGGAAGGACGCCGGGGCGCGCTGGGCTCGCGGCACGCTCGGACCATCCGCTGAGCGGGTCCCGGCGCGCGACGCACGACGGCGAGTGGTCGCCGAACTCGAAGGCCTCGGGTTCGGCGTGGAGGCCCCCGCGTCCGGCGACGCCGTTCGCCTTGTGACGTGCCCCTTGCTCGCAGCGGCCCGCGTGCACTCCGACGTCGTCTGCGCCGTTCACGCCGGGCTCGTCGAGGAAGCGCTTCGGCTGCTCGGCCACGGCGAACTGCCTTCCCAACTCGAACCGTTCGCAGAGCCCGGCGCGTGCCTTCTGAGGCTTCCATGACCCGCGTCTGGCCCCGCATGGTCTTCCTCGTCCTCGGGGCAGCCGCACTGCTGACGGGACTCGACGCTGCGCTCACCCTGCTCCGGATCCCGGCACCCGTTACCGTGACCACCGTTCCGGACCTCCCGGCAACCCACGGGGAACTCATGACGCTCGGGTTCGTCGGGACACTCATCGCCCTCGAACGCGCCGTAGCCCTCCGGCGCCCGTGGGGGTACGCCGCCCCCGCGCTGCTCGCCCTGGGGAGTCTCGCGCAACTCGCCCCGGCGACGGCGGCGGCCGGTCGCGCCGTCGTCCTCGCGGGGGCCCTCGTCTTCGTCCTCGTCTACGTCCCGCTGTGGCGCCGGCAGCGAGACCCCGCCGTCCTCGTCCAAGCCCTCGGCACGGTGGCGGGGGCCTGCGCCGCAGGCCTGCTGGCAAGCGGTCTGCCGACAGATCCCGTGGTGCCCTGGCTCGCGGTGTTCATGCTCCTGACGATTGGGGGCGAACGCCTCGAGCTCGCACGCCTCCGCATCCGCGGGGATTGGCCCGAGCCGCTCCTGCTCGCCATCTCGGCAGCGCTCCTCGTGGCGTGCGCAGCCACGCTCCTGTGGCCCGGCGTGGGCTACCCGATCCTGGGATTCGCGATCTTGGCCCTTGCAGGATGGCTCTTCCGGTACGACGTCGCGCGGGCCACGCTGCGTTCGACCCGCCTCCCACGCTTCGTGGCCGCCTGCCTCCTCGCGGGCTACGCGTGGCTCATTGTGGCGGGCGGGGTGTATCTGCTCGTCCCGGGTGCGCCGAAGGACGCTGCTTACGACGCGGCCCTCCACGCAGTCTTCCTCGGTTTCGTGATGTCGATGATCATGGCGCACGCGCCGGTCATCCTCCCCGCCGTCCTACGGCGGCCCCTCCCATACTCACGCGCCATGTGGATTCCGGCGGTCCTCCTTCATGCGACGCTGCTGATACGGCTCGTGTTCGGTGACGCGCGCGGATCGTCATTGGCGTGGCAGGTCGGGGGCGTGGGCAACGTGGTCGCCGTCCTGACGTTCCTTGCCGTTGCGCTGTGGTCCGGCATCAGGGGGCGAGCATGACCGGGCGCGCCGTCTGGCACCGCTGGGCCAACCTCCCGACACTCGGCTGGCTCGGCGCCGTCGTCGTTCTCTCCCTCGCGCATCGCCAATTTCCCGGGTCCGCTTGGCTCCTTGTGCACCTGACGGTCCTAGGCGCCGTGACGAACGCGATCATGGTCTACAGCTGGCACTTCTCGGAGGCCTTGCTGAGGCTGCCGGTTCGTTCACGGCGCCCTCTCGCGGCCCGGCTCATACTGTTGAACGCAGGCTCGGCCGCCGCGATGGCCGGTGTCGTCCTGGCGGTCTGGCCGCTCACCGTCGGGGGAGCGGCCGCCGTCGGGGGCGCCTCGGCCTGGCACGGCGCCGCGATCCTGGGCCGCGCACGCCGCGCCCTGCCCTCCCGCTTTGCCTCGACCGTGCGGTACTACCTCGCCTCGTGCGCGCTGCTCCCGTTCGGAGCCGCGGCCGGCGCCGCACTCGCATCGATGGACGACGGCGCGCCGGGGGAGCTGCACGCCCGCATCCTCGTGGCCCACGAGTCGCTCAATGTCTTGGGCTGGGTGGGACTCGCTGTGCTGGGAACTCTTGTGACGCTCCTACCCACGATGCTGCGGACCCGCGCAGACGACGCCGCGGAGCCCACCTCGCGCCGTGCGCTCTGGCTGCTCCTCGCTGGGGTCCTGGCGGCTGCGGCTGGCGCGCTCGCCGGGGAACAGTGGCTTACGGCTCTCGGCATCGGAGCCTACCTTGCGGGGGTCGTCGTTTCGTCGGGCCCGCTCGTTCGCACGGTGGTTCGCAAGGCTCCTGTGCATTTCGCGCCGCTCAGCGCCATGGCATCCATCCTCTGGCTCGTCGTCGCCCTCGTCCGGCTCCTCGTGCTCTGCGTGACCGAGCCCGACTGGATGGCGCTGCATGGGGCGCTCGGTGAGCTGACGCCAGTGCTCGTCGCCGGATTCGCCGCGCAGGTGCTCCTCGGCGCGCTGGCCTACCTCCTGCCGGTCGTGCTCGGCGGTGGCCCGGCGGCGGTGCGGCTCCGGACCGAGGCACTCGACGGCGCAGCTTGGTTCCGGGTGGTGGCCGCCAACGGCGCGGTCCTCCTCTATGTCCTTCCCGTACCCAGCACTGTGCGCGTCGCCGCAGCGGCCGTCGGCCTCATCGCGCTGTGCGCGTTCCTCTGGCTCGTCGTCAAGGCCCTGTGGCTCGTCGTGCGAGCAGCGGAGCGGACAGCAGCGGAGCTGACAGCAGCGGAACGGACAGCCGGGGAGCTGACAGCAGGTGAGAGGACAGCGCGAGGTGGCAAGGCGCCCAGTAAGCCAACCGCTGCGATGGAGGCGCGGACCCGGTACGGCTCGGGGGCGATCGGGCTCGCGCTCCTGCTCGCGGCTGTGGTGGCGGGAGTCGCGGCGGATCCATCCGCTGTGTCCATCGCCGAGGGTGGCGGAGGCGCTTCGTCCGGCAATGTGTCGGTGAAGCCGACGGGGCACACGACGACTGTGAACGTGACGATGTCCGGGATGCACTTCAGCCCCGCATCCGTCACGGTTCAGGCGGGAGAGCATCTCGTCGTGCATCTGCACAATCTGGACCCGACCCCGCACGATCTCACCCTTGCCAATGGCAAGGCTTCCGAGCGCGTGGCTCCGGAGGGGACGAGCGACTTCGATGCGGGAATCATCTCAACAGGGCTCGACGGGTGGTGCTCCGTCGTCGGGCACAAGGAGATGGGCATGACGTTCAGGATCAATGTGGGGGAGGCCCCGGCTGCCAACCCGGCTATCAACGAGGCCGCTCAACCCTTCACGCCCTACCCCGCCGCGCTGCCGCCGGCCCTTCCAGGGACGGTGCACCGGATCACCCTCACCGTGCAGGACACCGTGCGGGCCGTCGCTCCCGGAGTGACGCAGGACTTCTGGACCTACAACGGCACGGCCCCGGGCCCGATTCTTCACGGGCACGTGGGAGATCGGTTCGAGATCACGCTCGTCAACCACGCGTCGATGGGCCATTCGATCGACTTCCACGCCGGATCGCTCGCGCCGGACGGACCCATGAGCACCATCGCCCCGGGGAACACCGGCACCTACGCGTTCACGGCCACCGCGCCCGGGATCTGGCTCTATCACTGCGACACCATGCCGATGTCGCTGCACATCGCGAACGGGATGTTCGGCGCCGTCGTCATCGACCCGCCCGACGCCCCGCCGGTTGCACAGCAGTTCGTCCTCGTCCAGAGCGAGCTCTACTACGGCCAGCCAACCGACGGCTCAGGCGGGCAGCCGGGTTCGGCGGATCCCGCGAAGATCGCGGCGGAGAAGCCAGATGCTGTCGTCTTCAACGGCTACGCAGACCAGTACAAGCAGGCGCCGATTCAGGCCGAGGCGGGCCAGCCGATCCGCGTCTGGGTCCTCGACGCGGGGCCCGACCGGCCGACGTCGTTCCACGTCGTGGGCGGTCAGTTCACCACAGTCTGGGCCGAGGGAGCCTTCAGGCTCGCTCCCGGGTCGGGCGCCTCACAGGCAATGGACCTCGCACCGGGGCAGGGCGGCTATGTGGACCTCACTTTCCCGGAGGCGGGGCACTATCCCTTCGTGACCCACTACATGGTGGACGCCGAACGGGGCGCTGAGGGCATATTCAGCGTCACGACTGGGCTACATTGGTAGCTGACCTTTCCCACCTCGAGCCAGTCGAGCTCACAGTCAGAACGGATGCCGCACGTGGTCCTGCGACTCTCCACCCTGTTCCTCCGAACCCTCCGCGAGGACCCGGCCGACGCCGAGGTGGCCAGCCACAAGCTGCTCGTCCGTGCCGGCTACATCCGCCGCGCGGCGCCCGGCATCTATACATGGCTCCCGCTCGGGCTCGCGGTGCTGCACAAGGTCGAGCAGATCATCCGTGAGGAGATGTCCGCGATCGGTGCTCAGGAGGTCCACTTCCCGGCCCTCCTGCCGAAGGAGCCCTACGAGGCGACAAACCGCTGGACGGAGTACGGCGAGAGCATCTTCAGGCTCAAGGACCGCAAGGACGGCGACTACCTCCTCGCGCCCACGCACGAGGAGATGTTCACGCTCCTCGTGAAGGACCTGTACTCCTCGTACAAGGACCTCCCGCTGAGCCTCTATCAGATCCAGAACAAGTACCGCGACGAGGCCCGCCCCCGGGCTGGTCTCCTCCGTGGGCGCGAGTTCATCATGAAGGACTCCTATTCGTTCGACGTCGATGACGAAGGCCTCGATGCGAGCTACGCGGCGCACCGCGAGGCTTACCTCCGGATCTTCGCGCGGCTCGGTCTCGAGATCGTGCCCGTCAAGGCGACGGCGGGGGCCATGGGAGGCTCGAAGAGCGAGGAGTTCCTGCACCCGACCGAGATCGGCGAGGACACGTTCGTGCGCTCCGCGGGCGGCTACGCGGCCAACGTCGAGGCCGTCACGACCGTCGTCCCGGACGCTGTGGACTACACCGATGCGCCCCCTGCGCAGGTCTTGGACACCCCGGATACCCCGACGATCGACACGCTCGTCGCTGCCTCGCAGAGCATCTTCCCGAACGCCGAGCGAGCATGGACTGCCGCTGACACGCTCAAGAACGTCGTCCTCACCGTCAAGCTCCCGACGGGGGAGAAGCAGCTCGTCGTCATCGGCGTGCCGGGGGACCGCGCCGTCGACCTCAAGCGCGTCGAAGCGAACATCGGCGCCTTCCTTCCCGTCGCCGGGGAGATCGGCCTCGAGGCCGCCAACGAAGAGGACCTCAAGTCGCAGCCCCTCATCGTCAAGGGCTATCTTGGCCCTGGCCTCGATACTGAGGATGCGCTCCTCGGCCTCGAGGGGAAGTCCGGACTCCTCTACCTCGTGGATCCGCGCGTCGTCCCCGGTACCCGCTGGATCACGGGCGCGAACCAGCCCGGCAAGCACGTGTACGGCCTCGTCGCTGGGCGGGACTTCGGGTGGGACGGCGTCATCGAGTGCACCGAAGTGCGCGAGGGCGACGAGTCCCCGGACGGCTCGGGCCCGCTTGAGACCGCCCGCGGGATCGAAATGGGGCACATCTTCCAGCTCGGCCGCAAGTACGCGGAGGCCCTCGAGCTCAAGGTCCTCGATGCCAACGGCAAGCAGGTCACGGTGACGATGGGCTCGTACGGCATCGGGGTCACCCGCGCGGTCGCGGCCCTCGCCGAGTCGAACCACGATGACCGGGGGCTCATCTGGCCGCGCGCCGTCGCGCCAGCCGACGTCCACGTCGTCGCCGTCGGCCGGGGCGAGGAGATCTTCGCCGAAGCCGAGCGCCTCGCGGCCGAGCTCGAGTCCCGCGGGCTGACCGTCATGCTCGACGACCGGCCAAAGGTTTCGCCGGGCGTCAAGTTCGGCGATGCCGAGCTCATCGGCGTCCCGACCATCGTGGCCGTGGGCAAGGGCCTCGCGAGCGGCACGCTCGAGGTCAAGGATCGGCGGTCCGGCAGGGCTGAGGACGTTCCCGTGGCCGACGTCGCCGACCACGTCGTGCGCGCCGTACGCGACGACGCTTAGTCCGCGTCCGTGCACAGCGGCTTCGAGCTGCTCAACCCTCTCACGCTCGTCCTCGTCATCCTCGCCGGGTTCGCCGCGGGCTGGGTCGACGCGGTCGTGGGCGGGGGAGGCCTGATCCAGCTCCCGGCCATGCTCGCGCTGCCCGGAATCACGCCCGTCCAGGCGCTCGCGACCAACAAGATGGGCTCCGTCTTCGGCACCAGCACAAGCGCCTTGACGTATGCCCGCCGGGTGCGCCCCGACTTGCGCACCGCCATCCCGATGGCGCTCGTGGCTCTGGCCGGCGCCTTCGGCGGCGCCGAACTCGCTTCGCTGCTGCCCGCCCGAGTGTTCAAGCCGATCATCCTGGGCGCGATCATCGCCGTCGCGCTCCTCACCGTCTTCAGGCCGCAACTCGGGCAGTACACCGAGCTCAGGCTCAAAGGGCGCCGGCATTTCGCCGCGGCCTGCGGGTTGGGCCTCGTCATCGGCTTCTACGACGGGCTCATCGGGCCCGGAACCGGCTCGTTCCTCGTCATTGCGCTCGTCTCCGGGATGGGATACGCGTTCCTCGAGGCGAGCGCCAAGGCGAAGATCGTCAACATGGCCACGAACATTGGGGCCCTTCTGCTGTTCGCGCCGAGCGGCGCCCTGCTCTGGGGCGTCGGGCTCGTGGTCGGCGCTGCCAACATGTGCGGAGGCTATGTCGGGGCGCGCATGGCGGTGGCGCGCGGCAACCGGTTCATCCGCTGGGTGTTCCTCATCGTCGTGGCAGCCCTCGCCGTGAAATTGGGCATTGACGTATGGAACGAGAACTTCGCCTGAACGGGCTGGGCTGACTGGGCTGGGCTGAGTGGGCCAGCCTGAACAGCTCAGCTCAGGCGCTTGAGCTCCGAGGCCGCGGGGAGGCCTGGCAGCAGCCGGGAGCAGAGGGCGCTTGCAACCCACAGCGAACGTTCGAGGTCGCCGCGGTGCCCGGGCTTCGCGGCATACCACAGGGCGTTCTCCACCTCGCGAAGCACGGCCCAGGCTCGCGCGGCTTCAGCATCGAGTCCCGCGGCGGCCGCAAGCTCCCAGCAGCGTTCGAGCAGAGCGTCCGCGGAGTTCGTCCGGCGGAGTTCGGGGAGCCGGTTCCACAGCATGGGCGCAACCGCGAACTCCGCCTCTCCGACGGCAGCCTGCGGATCGATGGCGCGGAACCCGCCGTCCAGATCGCCGAGGACGTTCATGCCGTGCAGGTCCGTATGGACGAGGACGTCCCGACCGCCGCGCCGCCCCACCGTGCCTCGAGTTGCGCAGACATCGAGTGCCTCCTCGAGGAGCCAGCGCGGAAACGGGCGCTCGAGGCGTTCCCAGCGCTCGGGCAGCTCGTCGCTCCAGTGCTCTGCGCGGGCGTCGAGCCGCTCGAGTGCCGCCCAGTCGGGCCGGTCGTCCTCAGGGACCGTCAACTTGCGCATGATGGCGCCCCATACGGCGTAGGCCTCAGGGAACGGAACCTCCTGAAGCCGCCGGCCCGCGTCGAGCCGTTCGAGCAGGAGGGACCCGTCGCCGTCGTCCGCAATCAGCCGAACGGCGCCGCGGCCGCTCCACAACCTGAGTGCGACGGCCTCGGAAGCGGCTTCCTCATGGGGGTACGGGAGTTTGAGGACCAGCGGTTCGCCGTCGCGGCGAACGGCGACGACAAGGGCTCCGAAACCGGACCATGGGCCCGCCTCCGGGTCCAGCTCCAGCTCCCAGCGTCGAAGTCCGCTCTCGAGGCGCTCGGGAAGCGACGCGAGCCACGCTCGGCCGGTGGGCGTGCGGGAGTACCTCGAGACGAGGTCCGCGGGCACACCGGTCGCTGTCATGGTTCTTCTCAGGCCGCCCCGGTTGTGCCGAGCAGACTGCCGAGCGCGTAGGTGGTCGCGAGTGCTATCGCCCCGCCGATGACGACGCGGATGGAGGCCCGGCTCCTCGACCCTCCACCGATCCACGCGCCGACGGCCCCGGTGATGGCCAGCGCGACGAGCACGACGATGAACGTGAGCCACACGCGCATAGCTGCCGGGAAGAACAGGATCGACAGCAGGGGCAGCACCGCGCCGCACAGGAACGAGACCGCCGAGGCGATGGCCGCGTGCCACGGGCTCACAACCTCGTCCGGATCGATGTTGAGCTCGATGTCGAGGTGCGCCCGGAGTGGATCCTTCTCCGTGAGCTCCTCCGCGACCTTCGTTGCAGTCTCGGCCGAGAGCCCCTTGTGGCGGTACATCGCCACGAGTTCCTTGAACTCGGCCTCGGGCTGGTCGCGGAGTTCGTCCCGCTCCTTTGCGATGAGATGCCGTTGGCTGTCGCTCTGGCTGCTCACCGAGACGTATTCGCCGAGGGCCATGGAGATGGCGCCGCCGGCGAGGGCCGCCATACCGGCAGCGAGGATCGGGCCATTGTTCGTCGTCACACCTGCGACACCGACGACGACGGCGGCTACGGAGACGATGCCGTCGTTCGCTCCGAGGACGCCGGCGCGAAGCCAGTTGAGCTTTGCCGCAATGTCAGCTCCCTGCGGCTCGGGGTGGAGGTCGGTGGTGGATTCCGTCGTCATGATTCAACTCTGGCACCCGAGCCACGGCGCTGCCAGCGAAGCAAGCCTAGCCTCACTGCCCTTGGCCTCACTGCCCTGGCCTCACTGGTCTGGTCTCACTGGGCTGTCGGCACGCCGGGGAAGGCGGTTGCCTCCGACGGCGAAGCTGCTTCGGCCAAACGGGCTGCGGTCACGAGGCCGGCCGCCGCGGCGCCTCGGCGTGCCCCGGGCGCTTCTCCGACAAGCTGTGCCCATGCCTCCTCGGACGACCCCTCCACGGCCTTGAGGGCGGTCGAGGGGTCGGAAGCGAAGTTGGGCGGGACGGCGAAGCCTGCGTCGCGCGGTGGGAGCGCTGTGCATGCTGCTGCCGCAAGGCTGTCGACTGACGCGAGCTGGCGGCGGTGGGCGTCGAGTGCGGATGAGCGGGCGGCGGCGTCGGGAGACCCGGCCGGAGTGCGCGCGATTGCCGTCTGAAGCAGGTAGACAGCGGCGGACTCGGCGCGTTCTGCCGCCGCGAGGGCACCTGAGAATCCCGTTCCGCCGTAGCTCGCTGTGGCCGTCGGGCTTGGGCAGGGCCCCGTGCTCGGCGTCGGCCCGTTGCTTGTCGTAGCGCTCGCGCTCAGCGTGGGACTCGCGGATCCCGAAGACTGGGCGCTAGCCGGCGCTCCCGTTGCGGCGGCTAGCGCATCGAGCTGGACGGATTGTCCGGCCGCGACGGAGGCGAGAAGTGTCGCGGTCGGGGCGTCGACGTCGGGGAGTGCAGCGAGCCGGGCCTGGACGCTCGAAGCCAAGCCCGCGGCAAGATCCTTCGCTTGGACGGTGCCTGCCGCCGCGCTGCCCGTAACGTTGAAAGGACTGCCCGTAACGCTCGTCGGATTGGCCGTATCGCTCATTGGAGGGGGCGTCGCGGCTGGGGGAGTCGGCGTCGTGCTGACCGGTGCGGTTCCCACCGCCGCCGGCCCCGTGGGAGTTGCTGCGCCAGGAGTTCCCTGCGGGGGTGGTCCGCCGAGCACGGCTGCCTGCCGGTCCAGTACCGTGGCGGCGGTCGAGAGGGCGGCTTGGGCTCCGGAGGCGGTGCTGCTCCCGGCTGCGCTATGGGCCAGGCTGGCAAGCCGGAGCGCATCTTCGTGGGCGGCGTGGAGGGCGGCCTCGCTCTTGCTGGGGCTCGCCGGCTGCGGTGCCTGAATCGCGACCAGGGTCGCGCTGCCGAGAGCCACGAGGATCGCCGCCGCGCCCAGCGCCCAGTACCGCCAGGGGCGTGTCCTCGGGGTGTTACCGGAGGGACCGCCGGGCGGGGTGGACGAACCTGACGAGTCTGAGGGCGGTGTGGACGGAGTGGACGGGACGGTGTCGGAACTCACGGCCTCGATCATCGCACGACTGGGCACGGGGGCCCGCCACGAGGCGCGCGAGCCGATAGTCTATGAGGACACAACTGAGCGAAGGAGGCGGACGTCCATGTCCGAGAAGGCATCGGAGTCTCCGTTTGCATCCGAAGAGGCGCGGTTGCATGCGCTGCTCGAGCCCACTGTCACCGCTCATCGCCTCTTCCTCGAAGGCGTCTCCATCAAAGCTGCCGGGGCCCACCGGACCCTGCACGTCGTCGTCGACCTTCCTCAGGATGAGACAGGGGGAGTGGGGCTCGACGTCATCGCAGAGATCTCCCGCGAGCTTTCCGAGCTCCTCGACAGCCGCAAGACGGCTGGGACCTTCGCCGACGACCGTCCCTATGACCTCGAGGTCTCCTCGCCCGGCGTCACCCGCCCCCTCTCACAGCCACGGCACTGGCGGCGTGCGCGCGGGCGAATCGTCAAGGTCAACGTCATCCAGGGTGAGAACCTCACCGGCCGTCTCACCGACGTGACGGACGACGGCGTGACGATCGTCCCGGATCGTCCGGCGGCCAAGGGGGTCAAGCCCAAGCAGGGCGACCCCGTGACGCTGCCTTTCGAGAAGATCCGCAGCGGAAGGGTCGAGGTCGAGTTCTCGCGAGTCGACACAGTCCCTGAAGCGGCCTTCGAGAGTTTCGAGCCCGAGGCCGATACCGAACTTGACACCGATACCGACGCCGAGGAGGCCTAGTGGACATCGACATGAGCGCGCTGCGCCTACTGGAGCGAGAACGCGACATCCCTGTCGACAAGCTCATCCCGACGATCGAGCAGGCACTGCTCCTCGCGTACCACAAGTCGCCCGGGGCCATCGAGAAGGCGCGAGCAGAGGTGGACCGCAGGAGCGGGCACGTGACGATCTGGGCGACCGAGATCGACGAGGAAGGCAACCCGATCGGCGAGTTCGATGACACGCCGGAGGGCTTCGGGCGCATCGCAGCGACCACTGCCCGCCAGGTCATCCTCCAGCGGCTCAGGGACGTCGAGGACGACAACGTGCTGGGGGAGTTCAAGGGCCGCGAGGGCGAACTCATCGCAGGACTCATCCAGCAGGGCAGCAACCCGCACATGGTGCAGGTGAATCTCGGCGCGGTCGAGGCACTGCTGCCGCCACCCGAGCAGGTTCCAGGCGAGCAGTATCTCCACGGGAGCAGGATCCGTGCGTACGTCGTGGACGTGCATCGCGGAATGAAGGGCCCTTCGATCACGCTGTCGCGCTCGCACCCGGGACTCGTGAAGAAGCTCTTCGAGCTCGAAGTGCCCGAGATCGCGGACAGGAGCGTGGAGATCGTAGCGATCGCGCGTGAGGCCGGGCACCGCACCAAGATCGCTGTCCGCGCGAACGTGCAGGGAATCAACGCGAAGGGCGCGTGCATCGGCGAAATGGGCTCGCGCGTACGCGCCGTCATGACCGAGTTGAATGACGAGAAGATCGACATCGTCGACTACAGCGACGAGGCTGCGACCTTCATCGCCAACGCGCTCTCGCCCGCGAAGGTCAAGTCCGTGACGATCGTCGATGAGGGGAGCCGCTCGGCACGCGTCACCGTCCCCGACTACCAGCTTTCGCTCGCGATCGGCAAGGAAGGGCAGAACGCCCGTCTCGCGGCCAAGCTGACGGGGTGGCGGATCGACATCACCTCCGACGCGGCTGCCAAGGCTGTAGAATAGATAGGTCCGGGTACGCGCCCGGCAGCAAGCCAAAGAAGCCAGGGGCAGTGGAACGTGCAGAGTAAGGCGCAACCGCTGCGGACCTGCATCGGCTGCCGCCAGAGTGCGCCCCGGTCTGTACTGCTCCGGTTGGTGCGGGACCCCGAGGACCCACAGCGCGTCGTCGTCGATCCGCGCCGCCGACTGCCCGGTCGAGGTGCTTGGCTGCATCCCGACCGTGCATGCCTGACGCAAGCCGTCAAACGCCGAGCGTTCAGCCGCGCCTTCCGGGGCGCCGTTGAGCACGCGGCCGTCGACGACTTCTTCGGCACCGCCGTGCTGGCTCCCGCCCGCACGGTCACCGTCCAAGCTGAAAGCGGGTCAGAAATCTGATGGAAACCCGATGAGTCCCCGTCCCATGAGCGCGTAGCGATGAACGAGTTGTTCCGCGCCGCCGACGGCCTCGAGCACAACGAGGCCTGCAGCAAGCAGTAGACGGTCCACGCCTGGCTCGGCGCGGACCGAGACAGGAGAAATGTGGCCAAGGTCCGCGTACACGAGCTCGCGAAGGAGCTCGGTATCACCTCTAAGGACGCCCTCGCCAAGCTTCAAGAGCTTGGTGAGTTCGTGCGTTCTGCGTCCTCGACGATCGAGGCGCCCGTCGTGAAGAAGCTTCGCGACGCCTACCCCTCAGGTTCACCCAAGCAGGCGAAGGCATCCGCGCCCGCCCCGGCGCGCCCGGCCGCACCGCGCCAGTCGGCGCCGGCCCCCCGGACGGGGCAGGCCCCCCAGCCGGCTCAGCCCAGCCAGCCGGCCCCCGCTGCGCCTGCGGCTCCGGCCGCGGCGCCTTCAGCTGGGGTCAAGCCCGGCCCCGCCCGCCCGGCGGCGCCGTCCGCTCCGGCTTCCCGCCCGTCGTCGGACGCAGCACGCCCCGCCGCTAGCTCGGGTCCGCGTCCTGGCGCCCCCGGCCCCCGTCCGGGCGGCCCCCGCCCCGGCAACAACCCGTTCTCGTCCTCTCAGGGGATGCAGCGTCCGGGCCGCGAGGAGCGCGCTCCCCGTCCGGGCAACAATCCCTTCGCGACTTCCCAGGGCATGCCCCGCCCCGGGCGCGATGGCGATCGGCCGGGCGGTCCGCGTCCTGCCCCCCGTCCCGGCGGCACTTCGGGTATCCCGCGTCCCCAGGCCCCGCGCCCGGGCGCTCCGCGTCCCGGTGCCCCCCGTCCCGGCGGTGCCCGCCCCGGTGCTCCGCGCCCGGGTGGCTCCGGCGCTCCCCGTCAGGGCGGTGCAGGCGGATCTCGTCCGAACCCCGGCATGATGCCTCCGCGCTCTGACCGTCCGCAGCCGGGAGCACGCCCGGCCGGGACCGGCGGGCGTGGTCCCGGACGTCCTGGTGGCGCACCGGGAGGTGCTCCCGCCGGAGGCGGCTTCGGCAAGGGCGGCCGTGGACGCGGCGGCACTCAGGGTGCCTTCGGCAAGGGTGGCGCTGGTCGCGGCAAGCAGCGCAAGTCGAAGCGCGCGAAGCGCCAAGAGCTGGAGCAGATGAGCGCTCCCTCGCTCGGCGGCGTCTCGGTGCCGCGTGGTGACGGCGAGACGATCGTCCGCCTGCGCCGCGGTGCGTCCATCACGGATTTCGCGGAGAAGATCGATGCGAACCCCGCGTCGCTCGTCACGGTGCTCTTCCACCTGGGCGAGATGGCGACGGCGACGCAGTCGCTCGACGAGGAGACGTTCAGCGTCCTCGGCGAGGAGCTCGGCTACAAGATCCAGGTCGTCTCGCCGGAGGACGAGGAGCGCGAGCTGCTCGAGTCCTTCGACATCGACCTCGATGCTGAGCTCGAGGCCGAGACTGACGAGGAGCTCGAGACCCGACCGGCTGTCGTCACCGTCATGGGCCACGTCGACCACGGTAAGACCCGCCTCCTCGACGCCATCCGCCACACGAACGTGGTCGAGGGCGAGCACGGCGGCATCACACAGCACATCGGTGCCTACCAGATCTCGTTCGAGCACGATGGTGACCCCCGCAAGCTCACGTTCATCGATACCCCGGGCCACGAGGCGTTCACGGCCATGCGTGCCCGTGGCGCCCAGGTCACCGATATCGCGGTGCTCGTCGTGGCCGCGGACGACGGCGTCATGCCGCAGACGGTGGAGGCGCTCAACCACGCCCAAGCCGCTGGCGTGCCGATCGTGGTCGCGGTGAACAAGATCGACAAGGAGGGCGCGAACCCGGACAAGGTCCGCGGCCAGCTCACCGAGTACGGTCTCGTTCCGGAGGAGTACGGCGGCGACACGATGTTCGTGGACGTCTCCGCTCGCCAGAGCCTGCACATCGACGACCTCATCTCCGCGGTCCTGCTCACGGCTGACGCCGCGCTCGACCTCCGGGCGAACCCGAACAAGGATGCGCGCGGTGTCGCGATCGAGGCCAACCTCGACCGCGGCCGTGGTGCGGTCGCAACCGTGCTCGTGCAGTCCGGGACGCTCCACGTCGGCGACAACATGGTGGCTGGCACGGCGCACGGCCGTGTTCGTGCGATGTTCGACGAGGACGGCGAACCGGTAGAGGTCGCGCTCCCGTCGCGTCCGGTCCAGGTTCTGGGCCTCTCCTCGGTGCCACGTGCAGGTGACACGTTCCTCGTGACCGAGGACGATCGCACCGCCCGCCAGATTGCGGAGAAGCGCGAGGCCGCCGAACGCAACGCCCAGCTCGCGAAGCGCCGCAAGCGGATCAGCCTCGAGGACTTCGACAAGGCTGTGGCCGAAGGCAAGATCGACACCCTCAACCTCATCCTCAAGGGCGATGTGTCCGGTGCCGTCGAGGCGCTCGAGGACTCGCTGCTCAAGATCGATGTCGGAGAGGAAGTCCAGCTCCGCGTCATCCACCGCGGTGTTGGTGCGATCACGCAGAACGATGTCAACCTCGCCACGGTCGACAACGCGATCATCATCGGCTTCAACGTCCGCCCGGCGGAGCGCGTGGCCGAGCTCGCGGACCGCGAGGGCGTCGACATGCGGTTCTACTCGGTGATCTACGCGGCGATCGAGGACATCGAGCTCGCTCTCAAGGGCATGCTCAAGCCGGAGTACGAGGAGGTGCAGCTCGGTACCGCCGAGGTGCGCGAGATCTTCCGTTCGTCCAAGTTCGGCAACATCGCCGGCTCGATCGTGCGCAGCGGGATCATCCGCCGCAACTCCAAGGCCCGCCTCCTGCGCGGTGGCGTGGTCGTTGCGGAGAACCTCTCGATCGATTCGCTCAAGCGGTTCAAGGACGACGCAACCGAGGTCCGGGAGGGCTTCGAGTGCGGTATCGGCCTGGGGTCGTTCAACGACATCCAACTCGAGGACGTCATCGAGACGTTCGAGATGCGCGAGAAGCCGCGCGTCTGACGCGTCCGTCAAGAAGGGGCCCTGCCTGTGCGGGGCCCCTTCCCAGCTCATCTAAGGAGTTTCCATGGCCGATCCGGCCCGCGCTGCGCGGCTTGCGCAGCGGATCAAGGTGGTCGTGGCCGAGGCGCTGCGCAAGGCCGTCAAGGACGAGCGCGCCGAGGCGATCACCATTACCGACGCCCGTGTCACGAACGATCTCCAGCATGCGACCGTCTACTACACGGTCCTCGGCGACTCGGTCGCCCAGGAAGGCGCGCGGGACGTGCTGGACGCCAAAAAGGGCGTCCTGCGCCGCGAAGTAGGCCGGAACCTGACCATTCGGCTCACACCGACGCTCGAATTCGTCGCCGACGAGGTGCCTGTGAACGCCTCGCACGTGGAGGACCTCCTCCGTCAGGCGCATGCCCACGACGAAGAGGTGGCCCGGCTCGCCGAGCAGGCCAGACCCGCGGGGGACGCGGACCCCTACCGCAAGCCGGAGGTCCGCGGCGAGGACGCCGACGACATCGAGCACGAATCCGAGTTCGACGACGTCGACGTCGACGCTGAATAGGGGGCGTTGCAAGATACCCCCGCCCGTGGGCACACTCCAGCGTGGGCCGTGCGCGGTTAGCATGGGCGGCATGGCGCAGAATCCTGCGGTGGGCGACGCCGACCGGATGAGGTACCTCGAGCGGGCGATCGAACTAGCCGTGGCCAACGTCGTGGAAGGCGGCGGACCCTTCGGCGCCGTCGTCGTGATGCGCGACGGAACTGCCTTCGAGGGGACGAATCGGGTAGCCCGTGACCATGATCCGACGGCCCACGCGGAGGTGGTCGCCATCCGCCGGGCGGCCGCTGGGACGCAGGACTTCGACCTCCACGGCGCGGTTCTCTACACGAGCTGTGAACCATGTCCGCTGTGCCTCGCGGCAGCGCTCTGGGCGCGCATCTCGGCAGTCTTCTTCGCTGCGGACCGGTATGACGCCGCCGCGGCAGGTTTCGACGACGCCGTCTTCTATGAATACCTGGCGGGAACCGACCACTCGCTCATGCCTGTCGCCCGCGCCCCACTCGATCGACGCGTTGCCCCCTTCGAGGCGTGGAACGCCTTCGAGGGGCGGACCAGGTACTGACCTCTCCCTCCATATACTGGGAGGCGTGCTTTCTGGACTCGTGATCGTCGACAAACCGCAGGGATGGACGAGCCACGACGTCGTCGGCCGCGTGCGCCGCTTGGCCGGAACTCGGAAAGTGGGCCACGCTGGGACTCTCGACCCGATGGCGACTGGCGTCTTGGTCGTCGGGATCAACCGTGCGACTCGGCTGCTCTCCTACATCGTGGGGACCTCGAAGACCTACACCGCGACAATTCGCCTCGGCCAGAGCACGGTCACGGACGACGCGGAGGGGGAAGTGGTCTCCGAGACGATTGCTGCGGCGGTTACCGAGGAACAGATCCGCTCGGCCGCCGAAAAGCTCACCGGCGAGATTCTTCAGGTTCCGAGCAGCGTGAGCGCCATCAAGGTGGCCGGGCAGCGCTCGTACGCCCGCGTCCGGGCTGGCGAGAGCGTCGAACTCGAGGCCCGCCCGATCACCGTCTATTCGTTCGAGATCCACGACGTCCGTCGAGAACGCGGGGGCCGTGTCCTCGACGTCGATGCAACCGTCCGCTGCTCCTCCGGAACCTACGTCCGTGCCCTTGCACGGGATCTGGGGCTGGCACTCGAAGTCGGCGGCCACCTGACGGCTCTCCGGCGGACGGAGGTCGGCCCCTACGGCATCCACGAAGCGCGCACGCTCGAGGCGCTTGCCGAAGACTTCGAGGTGCTTCCACTCGCCCAGGCTGCGAGGGCGCTCCTGCCCGTCCGCGAGCTGAGCGACGACGAGGCGATCGAGCTCTCCTTCGGCCGTCGGATCGCTCCGACTGGGCGTACTGCGGTGACGGCGGCGTTCGCGCCCGACGGCAGCTTGGTCGCGCTCCTCAAGGACGCGGGTCCTGCCGCCCGGCCGGAGCTCGTCTTCGCCGCCCGCGGGGGAGAGCAGGCCGAGTGACTGACCCGTTCTTCTGGATCGGGACGGCGATCTGCGCCGTCTCGGCCGCCATCTGCATCATCGCGACCGCCACCAAGCGCTACCCCGGGGACGCGGCGATCATCTCGGTGGCCGCCGTCGAGCTCTTCCTCGTCGTCTTCGGTGTGGCCTCCGGCGTGCGGCAGGCTGCGGGCGAGGCCATCAGGGGCGAGCCATGGGAATTCTGGGGCTACCTCATCACCGCTTTCATCCTGCCCATCGCGGCGTTCTGGTGGGCGATCCTCGACAAGACGCGCTGGAGCAATCTCGTCCTGGCCGCCGTGCCGATTACCGTATTCGTCATGCTGTTCCGCATGGAACAGATCTGGAATGGAGCTTTCTGAGCCGTGTCTGAGACCACCGAGCACTCACCCAGTACCCGCAGCAAGGGCCTTGGCCGGATCATCGTGGCGATCTACGGCGTCTTCGCCCTTTCCGCGACCGCGCGTGCGGGCTTCCAGATTGCGACGAAGTTCTCCGAGGCCCCGCTCGCGTACGTCCTGAGCGCTCTGGCTGCCGTCGTCTACATCGTCGCCACCGTCGCGATGGCGAAGAAGGGCGTGACGAGCTGGTACGTCACCTGCGGCGCCGTGCTCGTTGAACTGCTGGGCGTGCTCGTCGTCGGGACCGTGAGCCTCCTCGCGCCCCAGGACTTCCAGCAGGACACGGTCTGGAGCGTGTACGGAAAGGGCTATGGCTTCGTCCCCCTCATCCTGCCGTTCGTCGGCCTCACCTGGCTTTGGACCAACCGGCCCCGGCGGGGGAGTGCGAGCCGGTAGTGTAAGGCTCGCGAGACATGGGCGACGAGGCGAGGACGGAGGCGAGGAACACGGTGCAGATCTGGCGCGGGCTGGACGAGGTCCCCGACGATTTCGGGCGGGCCGCCGTCACCATCGGCAACTTCGACGGCGTGCACCGGGGGCACCAGCAGGTCCTTGCCGCGCTCGTTCACACCGCCCGCGAGACGGGCAGCAAGCCCGTCGCGGTGACGTTCGACCCGCATCCCGCCCGGGTGCACCGCCCGGACACGGCGCCGGATCTTATCATGGGGATCGACGACAGGATCGCGGCCCTTGCCGGGTACGGTCTCGAGGCGGTGCTCGTGCTTCACTACACGCTCGAGTTCGCGGCGCAGACGCCCGAGGAGTTCGTGCGCAACGTCTTCGTCGACGGGCTTCGCACGAGCGCCGTCGTAGTCGGCCACGACGTGCGGTTCGGGCGGGGGAACGCGGGCGACCTGTCCACGATGCAGGACCTCGGGCGCCAGTACGGCTTCGACGTCGTGGTCGTCGAGGAGTTCCGCGAGAAGGATCCGGGACCCCTGACGGAGGACGAGGGAGCCCAGCGGCGCTGCTCGTCGACGTGGGTCCGCGAGGCCCTCGACCGCGGCGACGTCCACACTGCTGCCGGCATCCTGGGGCGTCCGCACACGATGCACGGCAAAGTGGTCCACGGAGCCGCACGGGGTCGGGCGCTCGGCTTCCCGACAGCGAATCTGGACCACGAGTCGATCGGGCACATCCCCGCCGATGGGATCTACGCCGGGTGGCTCGTGGATGAGGCCGGAACGCGGTGGCCGGCAGCGATCTCCGTCGGATCGAACCCGACATTTGTGGGCGTCACCCGTCAGGTGGAGGCCCATGTGATTGACCGCCCCGACGAGGCGCCCGAGGACTTCGACCTGTATGGGCAGCGGGTGGCCGTCGAATTCGTCGAACGGCTTCGCGGCATGGTCGCCTACCGCGGCCCGGAGGCGCTCGTCGAGCAGATGAAGGTCGACGTCGACCAGGCTCGCCGGATTCTCGCTACGCTTGCTGGGTGACAGATCTCACAACTAATACCCGAGCGCTCGAAGACAGCATCGTGCGCGACCTTTCGGGCCGCATGACGTACAGCGGCTACCTCGACCTCGACAGGCTCCTGAACGCACAGCATCCAGTGAGCGTCCCCGAGCATCACGACGAACTCCTCTTCATCATCCAGCACCAGACCACAGAGCTGTGGCTCAAGCTCGTCCTCCACGAACTGCGGAGTGCGTGCGGGTGGCTCCGCGAGGACAACCTCGGCGCTGCGCTCAAGGCGATTGCCCGCGTCAAGCACATCCAGAAGACCCTCACCGAGCAGTGGAGCGTCCTTGCGACCCTCACACCGCACGAGTACGCGCAGTTCCGCGGTTTCCTCGGCCACGCGTCCGGCTTCCAATCGGGCCAGTACCGGTGTATCGAATTCATCCTCGGCAACAAGAACGCCGGCATGCTCCCCGTGTTCGACGGCGAACCCGCCATGCGTGCACAGCTTGAGGAGCTCCTCGAAGCGCCGAGCCTGTATGACGAGTTCCTCCGCTACCTGTCCCGTCACGGCTACGCCGTTCCGGCCGAGGTCCTGGAACGGGACGTCCGCGTTGCCCACACCTTCTCCGCGGCGCTCGTGCCGCTGTTCAAGGAGATCTACGAGGACGCCGAGCAGCATTGGCCGGCGTACGAAACCTGCGAGGAGCTCGTCGACCTCGAGGACAACTTCCAGCTCTGGCGCTTCCGCCACCTCAGGACCGTACAGCGCACGATCGGCATGAAGACCGGCACGGGTGGCTCGAGCGGGGTCGGATTCCTGCGCAAGGCCCTCGATCTGACGTTCTTCCCTGAGCTCTTCGCGGTGCGGACGGAGATCGGGCGGTGAGCGGGCTCGCCCACGGTGCCCTTGCTCCCGGTGCCTCCGGACTCGCCACCCGCGCGGGCGAGCTCGACGACGAGGATCCACTCGCACGCTACGCCGCACAGTTCGTCGAGTCCGAGGGGCTCGTGGCCTACCTCGACGGCAACTCCCTCGGGCGGCCGCTCCGCAGCACGGCGGAGGAGGTGCGCCGCTTCATCGACGAGGAATGGGGCGGGCGTCTCATCCGCGGCTGGGACGAGCGCTGGCTCGCGGAGCCGTTCGTGCTCGGGGATCGGCTCGGCGCCGCGTGCCTTGGTGCCGCGCCCGGCCAGACGGTCATCGCGGACTCGACGACCGTCAATCTGTACAAGCTCATCAGGGCGGCGGTGGAGCTCGGGGGCGGCCCGGAGCGCGGGCGGACGGAGATCGTTGCCGATACGGACAACTTCCCCACGGACCGCTACCTCGTCGAGGGCATCGCCGCGGAGCGGGACCTCACGCTTCGGTGGATCCAAGCTGACCCGTCTTCCGGGGTGACCCCGGCGCAAGCCTCCGAGGCCATCACGGAGCGGACCGCCGTCGTCGTCCTCAGCCATGTCGCCTATCGCTCCGGCTACCTCGCGGACGGCTCGGCCATCACCGAGCTCGCGCATCGCGCGGGCGCCCTCATGGTGTGGGACCTGTGCCATTCGGTGGGGTCGGTTCCGGTCGCGCTCGACGAGTGGGGAGCTGATTTCGCGGCAGGCTGCACGTACAAGTACCTCAACGGGGGCCCCGGTTCTCCGGCGTTCGCGTACGTCGCGAAGCGGCACCTGGGAGACTTCCGCCAGCCCGTGCAAGGGTGGCTCGGACGGAGGGAAGCGTTCGAGATGGCATCGGGCTATGAGCCTGCCGAGGGCATCCGGCGGTTCGTGAGCGGGACGCCGCCGATCTTCGGGATGCTCCCGCTGCGTGGCATGCTCTCACTCGTCGAGGAGGTAGGCATCGCGGCGATCCGGGAGAAGTCGGTCAAGCTCACGGAGTTCGCGATCGCCGCCCACCGAGAACTCCTCGAGCCGCTCGGTGTCCGCCTCGCCTCGCCACGGGACGCGGAACGTCGTGGTGGCCACGTCACGCTCGAGCATCCCGAGTTCCGAGCGCTGACCCAACGCCTGTGGGGCAGCGGGGTCATCCCAGACTTCAGGGCGCCTCAGGGGCTGCGACTCGGACTCTCGCCGCTCAGCACGAGCTTCCGGGAAGTTCTTCGCGGCGTGGAGGCAGTGAGGGCAGAGCTCTCGCGCGCCGTTTGATAGAATCCTCTGTGGTCCTCGCTGCAGTCCGTGGCGGCCTGGGCCGCGCTGGCTCCCGTTCTTGCAGAATTTCTCTCTTGCAGAATTTCTTCCAGAACGAGGCCGGTGTTCCCCGGGGACGCAGCGTCCAGCGGGCCGCACGGCACGAAACGAGGAGTTCCAATGGCTTTGGATCCCGCCGTCAAGCAGGCGATCATCAAGGAATATGCCACCAAGGAAGGCGACACCGGGTCCCCCGAGGTCCAGATCGCCGTTCTGACGAAGCGCATCAAGGACTTGACTGAGCACATGAAGCAGCACAAGCACGACTTCCACACCCAGCGCGGCCTGCTCGCGCTCGTGGGCCGTCGCAAGCGGATGCTCGCCTACCTGCACGACACCGACATCGACCGCTACCGTTCGCTCATCGAGCGTCTCGGCCTGCGCCGGTAGTCTGTGAAGCGGCCCGTCTCTCCCCGAGGGAAGAGCTCTTCTCAAGGGAAGCGGCGGGCCGCAACACCATAACGCAAGCGTTTACGCACCGAGTACGAGAATCCACCGTGAGGCGCCGGCAATCTGCGGTCCTCGGTAGTGGCTTTTGAGGGCGGCCTCCGGGCGGCGCCAAGGGCCTCGATCGAAGACCGGGTTCCGCGCCTCCGCCAACAATGAAACGGAGGTGCTCTCCCATGGAGGGTCCCGAGATCCAGTTCGCCGAGGCCGTCATCGACAACGGCCGCTTCGGCCAGCGCGTCGTGCGCTTTGAGACGGGCCGGCTTGCCAAGCAGGCCGGCGGTTCGGCGATGGCCTACATCGACGACGAAACCGCTCTGCTCTCCACGACGACGGCCGGCAAGGCCCCGCGCGAGGGCTTCGACTTCTTCCCGCTGACGGTCGACGTCGAGGAGCGCATGTACGCTGCGGGCCGCATCCCCGGCTCGTTCTTCCGCCGCGAGGGCCGACCGTCGACGGACGCCATCCTCGCGTGCCGCCTCATGGACCGCCCGCTCCGCCCGGCATTCGTCAAGGGCCTGCGCAACGAGGTCCAGGTTGTCGTGACGGTCCTCGCGATCGACCCCGACGAGCTCTACGACGTCGTCGCGATCAACGCGGCCTCGATGTCGACGCAGCTCGCCGGCCTCCCGTTCTCCGGCCCGATCGGCGGCGTGCGCGTCGCGCTCGTGCACGACGGCGAGGGCGCGCAGTGGGTCGCATTCCCGAAGCACTCCCAGCTCGAGAACGCGACGTTCGACATGGTCGTGGCCGGGCGCATCGCGGGTGACGACGTCGCCATCATGATGGTCGAGGCCGAGGCCACCGACCACTCCTGGAACCTCATCAAGAACGAGGGCGCCACCGCTCCGACCGAAGAGATCGTTGCCGAGGGCCTCGAGGCTGCCAAGCCGTTCATCCGCGCCCTGTGCGAGGCCCAGCAGGACCTTGCCGAGCGTGCGGCGAAGCCGACGGCCGAGTTCCCCCTCTTCCTCGACTACGAGCAGGACGTCTACGAGGCCGTCGAGTCTGCGGCGGCCGGGCGCCTCGCCGAGGTGTTCAGCATCGCCGACAAGCAGGAGCGCGAGGCGGCCTCGGACGCGCTCAAGGACGAGGTCATCGACCAGCTCGCGGGCCAGTTCGAGGGCCGCGAGAAGGAGCTTTCGGCGGCGTTCCGCTCGGTCACCAAGAAGGTCGTGCGCCAGCGGATCCTGCGCGACCAGGTCCGCATCGACGGCCGTGGCCTCACTGACATCCGCCAGCTCACGGCTGAGGTCGAGGTCCTCCCGCGGGTCCACGGCTCGGCGATCTTCGAGCGCGGCGAGACGCAGATCCTCGGCGTGACGACGCTCAACATGCTCAAGATGGAGCAGCAGATCGACTCGCTCTCGCCCGAGACGCACAAGCGCTACATGCACAACTACAACTTCCCGCCGTATTCGACCGGTGAGACGGGCCGCGTGGGTTCGCCCAAGCGCCGCGAGATCGGCCACGGTGCCCTCGCCGAGCGTGCCCTCGTTCCTGTCCTCCCGTCGCGTGAGGAGTTCCCCTACGCGATCCGTCAGGTCTCCGAGGCGCTCGGCTCGAACGGCTCGACGTCGATGGGCTCTGTGTGCGCCTCGACGCTCTCGCTGCTCAACGCCGGCGTCCCGCTCAAGGCGCCTGTCGCTGGCATCGCGATGGGCCTCGTCTCGGATGAGGTCGACGGCCAGACCCGCTACGCGGCCCTCACCGACATCCTCGGTGCCGAGGACGCGTTCGGCGACATGGACTTCAAGGTCGCCGGCACCAGCGAGTTTGTGACCGCCATCCAGCTCGACACGAAGCTCGACGGCATCCCTGCGTCGGTCCTCGCAGCAGCCCTCAAGCAGGCCCGCGAGGCCCGCCTTCACATCCTTTCCGTGATCAACGCGGCGATCGAGGGCCCGGACGAGCTGTCCGAGTTCGCGCCGCGCATCATCGCGATCAAGATCCCTGTCGACAAGATCGGCGAGGTCATCGGCCCCAAGGGCAAGATGATCAACCAGATCCAGGAGGACACCGGGGCGGACATCTCGATCGAGGACGACGGCACCGTGCTCATCGGCGCCACCGACGGCTCGTCGGCGGAGGCGGCGCGTTCTGCGATCAACGCGATCGCGAACCCGCAGCTCCCCGAGGTGGGCGAGCGGTACCTCGGCACGGTGGTGAAGACGACGACGTTCGGCGCGTTCGTCTCGCTCACGCCGGGCAAGGACGGCCTCCTGCACATCTCCGAGCTGCGCAAGCTCGCCGGTGGCAAGCGAGTGGACAACGTCGAGGACGTCGTCTCCGTCGGCCAGAAGGTTCAGGTCGAGATCACGAAGATCGACGATCGGGGCAAGCTCTCGCTCGCCCCGGTGATCGCTGAGGACGAGGCCACCAACGAGGAGGCCGTGACCGTCCAGGCGAGTGCCGAGGCGGCCGACGCCTAGCCCATGGCCAGTGTTGCCTTGCCGCTGACCTCCGGGCAGCTGGTCGACGGTGCGCCGTCGACGACCACGATCTTCGGGCAGGATGGGGGAGCCGTCGTGCGGCGCTCCATCCTGCCCGGAGGCGTGCGCGTCCTCACTGAGGCGATGCCGGGCCAGCGCTCGGCATCGATCGGCTTCTGGGTCGGGGTCGGCTCCCGCGACGAAGCTGCGGGCCAGCATGGCTCCACTCACTTCCTTGAGCATCTGCTCTTCAAGGGAACCCATCGCCGGACCGCGCTCGAGATCGCCTCGGCGTTCGACGAGGTCGGTGGTGAGTCCAATGCGGCCACCGCCAAGGAGAGCACGTGCTACTACGCACGGGTCCTCGACACCGACCTCCCCATGGCGATCGATGTGATCGCCGACATGGTGACGTCCGCCGTCCTCGATGCCGATGAGCTCGAACAGGAGCGCGACGTCATCCTCGAGGAGATCGCGATGGACGGCGACGACCCGACGGACGTCGCCCACGAGCATTTCGTGGCCTCCGTACTCGGCGAGCACCCCTTGGGGCGGCCGATCGGCGGGACGCCTGAGGCGATCCGCGCCGTCGCCCGTGACTCCGTCTGGGAGCATTACCGCCGCTACTACCGTCCGTCCGAGCTTGTTGTGACGGCCGCGGGCGGCTTGGATCACGACGTCGTCTGCCGGCTCGTTCTCGAGGCACTCGAGTCCGCGGGCTGGCAGCTCGAAGAGGGCGCTGCACCGGTCCCGCGCCGTTCAACCGTGGCGGCGGAGATCATCGGCCGCCCGGGCCTCACCGTCGTCAAGCGTCAGGTCGAGCAGGCCAACGTCATCGTGGGCTGCCCCTCTATCACCGCGACCGACGGTCGCCGCTACGTCATGAGCGTCCTGAACGCGGTGCTCGGCGGCGGCATGTCATCGCGGCTGTTCCAGGAGATCCGCGAGAAGCGCGGGCTCGTCTACTCGACCTACTCCTTCGCCTCGGCCTACGCGGACGCGGGGTACTTCGGGCTGTACGGGGGCTGCGCGCCCGCCAAGGTTCCGCAGGTGCTCGCGCTCATGGACGCCGAGCTCACGAAGCTGGCCGAGCACGGGGTCAACGAGGAGGAGCTTCGCAAGGCGGTCGGCCAGCTTTCGGGCGGGATCGTCCTTGCGCTCGAGGACACGGGCTCGCGAATGTCCCGTCTCGGCCGCGCAGAGCTCGTCTCGGGGGAGTTCCAGGACGTTGACGAGACGCTCACCCAGATCCGCTCTGTGACGGCCGACGACGTCCGCGAGCTCGCGAGGCAGCTCGCCTCCGCGCCGCGCACCGTCACCGTTGTCGGACCGTTCGACGAGACAGAGACGTTCGGGCTCTAGAGGTTCTGGCTTTAGGTCAGGATGTCCTTCGTGCTGAAGCGTCCGTAGGCGAGCGCACCGAAGAACGCGACGTACGCTGCCTGAAGGAGGGCGTTCGTCCCGAACGATCCCCACGAGATCGGTTGGCGCAGGAGGTCCGCGAGGTCGAGCCAGTGGTCGCTGAGGAGCCACGGGTGCAGCCAGTCGAGCTGGTCGAGCGCGTCGAGCACCTGGGAGACGACGGCGAGCACGACCGTCGCGGCCATCGCGCCGACGGGAACTGTCGTCATCGTCGAGGCGAAGAGCCCGATGGCCGCGAGGCCCAGCAGCGAGACCGTGGCAAAGGCCCCCATGAGCAGGAGCCGCCCGAAGGCCTCGCCGGGACCGATCGTGTCGCCTGAGAGCAGGGTCGCACGCCCGACCGGGAACAGGGCGAGGCCTGCGAGAACCCCTCCGAGGACGACGACGAATGCTGCGGCGACGCAGAACACCGCCGAGGCGAGGTACTTGATCACGAGCAGGCGGAGCCGCCCCGCGGGTGCCACGAGCAGGTAGCGCAGCGTCCCAAGGTTGGCTTCGCCCGCGATCGTATCGCCGGACACGACCCCGACCGTGAGCGGGAGGAACAGGGGCGTGCAGACTACGAGCCCGACGACGCCCACGAAGAGCCCGTTGTGGGTGATCTGGTCGAGGAAGGCAGGGCCGCGCCCCGTGGGCGGCCCCTTGGGCGAGAAGCGGACCGCCAGCCCGATGAGCACCGGGACGGCGGCGAGCGCCGCGAGCATGGCCCACGTGCGCCAGCGCCGGAACAGCACGGACACTTCGGACGCGAAGAGCCTGGCGCCGGGCGGGACCCTATTCGGCGACATCGAACCCCTCCCCGGTGAGCTCGACGAAGCGTTCCTCGAGGCTCGCGCCCGCGGCGCTGAAACCTCGCACCCGGGCTCCGGCCCTCACGAGGGCGGCGACGATGTCCTCAGCGGGCGGAGCGCCGTCGGCCTCGGCGACAAGCCGGTCCGGGGCCGCGATCTCTGGTGCCAGACCGAGCTTGCGCAAGACGTCCGCCGCCACCCCGGTGTCAGGCGTCTGGACCTCGACGCGGTGGTGCGCAGCTCCGCGGAGCTCGTCGAGAGGCCCCTGGGCAACGAGCTGCCCCGCCCGCAGGACGGCAGCGTGGGTGCAGATCTGCTCCACCTCGGCGAGAAGGTGGCTTGAGACGAAAACCGTCGTGCCGTCGTCGGCGAGCGAGCGGATGAGCGTCCTCACCTCCCGCGTGCCCTGAGGATCGAGCCCGTTGGTCGGCTCGTCGAGCACGAGCAGTTCGCGAGGCACAAGCAGCGCCGCGGCCAGGCCGAGACGCTGCTTCATGCCGAGCGAGTAGGCGTGGACCTTCTTGCGGGCGGCGTGGGCGAGCCCGACCCGCTCGAGCGCGCGAGCCACGCGCGCTGAGCGGGTGCCTGCGGGGGATTGGAGGTCTGCGGTGTCGAGGCGGCGGAGGTTCGCCTCACCGGAGAGGAATGGGTAGAAGGCCGGACCCTCGACGAGCGCACCCACTCGGGGGAGCACGCTGCCGAGCCGCTCGGGCATCTCCTCGCCGAGCACGACGGCGTGGCCCTCCGTCGGGGCGACAAGCCCGAGCAGCATGCGGATCGTCGTCGTCTTCCCGGAGCCGTTGGGCCCGAGGAAGCCGAAGACGGCTCCTTGGGGCACGGCCAGTTCAAGGCCGTCGACGGCGGTCTGGCGCCCGAAGCGCTTGGTGAGTCCGTTGGTGCGGACAGCGAGCGCTTCCGTCACTTGGCGGCGGCCATGAGGGTCGCTGCGGGGACGGCGCCGGCGATGACCCTTCCGTCGTTCGTGATGAGGATGTTCAGGAGGGATGACGAGAGCAGGCGTCCGTCTGCGACGGGGGAAGCCAGCTGCTTCACAAGCGCGGAGCCGGTGAAGCTTGCGGGGACCTTGTCGGCCGGGATGACGACGACGGAGTCCCAGCTCTTCGCGGGCTCAGCGCTCTTGTGCGGAGCCGTTGCTGTCGGCTTCGGCGTCGGCTCAGAAGCCGTCTTCCGCGCGGGAAGCTGTTCTTGCTTGACTGTGGCGCCGGCTGGAGGTGTGAACGAGAAGACCGAAGCGTCAGGGGCGTTCAGATCGAGCTTCTGGAAGGCGGTGTGGAACGCAGGGTCGGATTGGCCCTTCGCGTACACGTCCACGGAAAGCGGAAGGCCGGTCTGTGATTCGACGGCGATCTGCACCGACGCCACGAGGGTGTCCGAGGTCTTCGGGGTCAGGACGAGCGTGTAGGCGGTGTGGTCGGCGAGCGTCGTCGTCGGGCCGAGGGCGATGTTCGTGCTCGGGCCGGCTGCTGCGAGGAACCGTTGGGCCAGCTGGTCAGGGGTGACGGCAGGCATGCTGGGGGCCGGCATCCTGGGGGCCGTCGTGCCGGAGGGCAGGCTGAGGTGAGTTGCGGTGTTGGTCTTCGAATCGTAGGTCCAGGCGTCGCTCCCGTTCCGGACGGCGTCGCGCTCGGCGAGCTGGTCCATGACCTGGACTCGAAGCTTGGTCGGGCCGTCGGCGTAGACGCGCGCGGTGTGGGGCGTCGTGAGGAGTTCGAGGACTGTCGCGGCGGAACCGAGGCTTGAGCTGCTCGTCGCCGGTCCGAGCGCTTGGGACGGGATGGAAGGCAGCCCGAGGTCGGTCTTCTCTTCGATCGTCCCCGAGAATCGCTGGGCGGTGTGTCCCGCGACGAGGGCGAGCACCTGCTCGGGGGTCGAGGGCGACGGCGGAGTCACAGCCGAGGCCCCTCCTGCCAGCACAGCAACCGCCACCGCGGCTGGCACAGCGGCCGCGGGGAGCCATCGGGTCCAAATGCGCTTCATACCTCCACGCTACGCCGGGTGCCCGAGCGTGTCGTCCTCCCTGAGTCGTATCTCTGAGGTGCTCTCAGCCCTCTCAGGCCTCTGCAGGATCCTCAGGGCTGGTACGCGACGTACGCGAAGCGGTCGCCCGTGGGCGACCAGCTCGGGACGTTGATCGTGCCTTGGCCGCCCCAAAGCGGCAGTCGGCGGACTGGCTCGCTCCAGTCGTCTGCGACCACGCACAGCTCAACGTCGCGACCGCCGGGGTGGCCGGTCGTCCCGAGCGGGTAGCTCAGGTACACCGCCGCCGTGCCGTCGGGGGAGAGATGCGGGAACCAGTTGACCCGCTCGTCGAACGTGAGCTGCTCGGGCTCCCCGCCGTTCACTGGTATCCGTGCGATCTGTGCCTGACCCGGCGAGAACGCCTCAGTGTTGAAGTAGATCCATTCGTCGTCGGGGGAGAACTCGCAGCCATCGGCGGGTGCAGTGCCGAACGTGACTTGATGGTCGGGACCGCCCTGGGCCGGGATCGTGAAGATGTTCGCCTGCCCCCGGACGTCGCCGTCTCCCGGCTCGAGGCCCACGTACGCGAGGGTGCTGCCGTCGTGGCTCACGCCGTGGAGGAACTGCTGCCGCCCGGTCTCGTTGGTCACACGTTCAGCTCGGCCGCCCGCGAGCGGCGCCCTATAGATGTGCCCGTCATTCGCCGAGACGAACGCGTGCTCGCCGTCGATGTCGAGTACGTGGTCGTTGTTGAGTTCGGGGACGCCCGAGATCGGGATGCGGTCAAGATCGTGGCTTCCGAGGTCGAAGCGCCACAGGACTCCGTCGCCGTTGAGCACCAGCGCTCGGCTGTCCCGCGTCCAGTTGGGTGCCTCAAGGTGCATGTGGTGGGTTTCGAGGACGAGTTCGGGGTCGCCGCCGATCGACGTAGTGAAGACCTGGGAAATCACTCCCTCATCCTCCTGCTAGCCGCCCGCAAACGGCGGCAGGACGTCGACGAGGTCGCCCTCGGCGAGTCGCCGCTGCGGGTCCCTCGCCGCTGTCTCGTTGACGAGGTACGAGCACCGGCGGAGGACCTCTTCAAGCCCGGGCGCGTCGGGACGCGGCGAACGGGCGACGGCGCGCGCGGCCTCGAGCGCCCGGGCGAGGGTCGCGCCGTCGGGCACCTCGAGCGTCTCGCTTTCCACGCCTGCCGCGGCGGAGGCCGCGGCGTAGTACCGGAGCGTGATGACCATGGGTGTCTTCAGCCCCCGATCGCGCTCATGGAGCGGTCGGGCTGGACGAAGTCGGGCGCGCCGAGGCCCACGTGGCCCATCCCGTGGGCGCGTGGCTTGAGCCACATGGCGTCCTGCCAGCGGGAGGCGATCTCGTCGTCGCCCGCGCCGCCGCGCAGGAGGTCGCGGAGATCGACTTCCTCACGGGAGAAGAGGCAGCTCATGACCTTGCCCTCGGCCGTGATCCGGGTCCGCTTGCAGTCGGCGCAGAATGGTTCGGTCACGGAGGCGATGATGCCCACCGTCCCCAGCGGAGGATCGGCTGCGGCAGCCCCGCGGGCTCGCACCTCGAAGCGCTCGGCCGGGGCGCCGTCGCGCTCCCTCGGGTCGGGTGAGAGGTCGAACCGCTCGCCGAGACGCTCACGGATCTCGGAAGCGGTGATCATCCCGTCCCGGGTCCAGCCGTGGTCGGCGTCGAGCGGCATCTGCTCGATGAACCGCAGCTCATAGCCGCGCTCGAGGGACCACTCCAGGAGTTCGGCTCCGTCGCCGTCGTTGATCCCGCGCATGAGCACGGCGTTGATCTTGATGGGCCCGAGGCCCGCGGCGTCGGCAGCCTCGATGCCCGCGAGGACGCGGTCGAAGAACGGCCTGCGGGTGAGCTGGGCGAACGTCTCTGGGTGGAGGGTGTCCAGGGAGACGTTGATCCGGCTCAGGCCGGCCGCCTTGAGCGGCGCGGCCTTCGCGGTCAGTCCGACGGCGTTGGTCGTCAGCGCGATGGGCAGGTCGGGGTGGGCGGCCCGCAGCGCCGCGACGATCTCGACGACGTCGGCCCGCACGAGCGGCTCGCCCCCAGTGAGCCGGAGCTCGCGGACTCCGAGCCGGTCAACACCGATGCCGACGAGCCGCACGATCTCCTCCGCCGAGAGCACCGCCTGCTTCGAAAGCCACGCGAGGCCCTCTTCGGGCATGCAGTACGAGCAGCGCAGATTGCACTTGTCGGTCAAGGAAAGCCGAAGGTCGGTCGCAACGCGCCCGAAGCGATCCCGAAGCCCTTCGAATGCCGGGCGCTCTACTGTCATGAGTCCACGTTACGCCAGTGACTCCTACCACGCCCCGCTCGCGCTCAGGATGCGGAACTATTCTGGATCCATGGGAGCAACCCAGCTGCGCCCCCCGGTCCGCACGGCGCGGCATCCGTACTGGTGGTCCGCTGCAGCGGGAGTGCTCGCGGCCATCGCGGGCGTCCTCACTGGCGAGCTTCTCGCGGGTCTCGCGAGCCCATCGCTCAGCCCTGTCTCGGCCGTCGGGAGCGCCGTCGTCGACCTTGCGCCCCCCACCGCCAAGGAATGGGCGATCCAGACGTTCGGGACCGGCGACAAGACCTTCCTCGTCACCGTGATCGCGATCGTCCTGTTGGCTGTCGGGGCAGCGGCGGGCGTCTTCGAATTCCGGCGTCCAGGCACTGGTGTAGCCATCGCCACTCTCATCGGCATCGTCGGCATCGCCGCAGTGGCGACACGCTCGCTCTCGAATCCGCTCGCCATCACCTGCGCAGTCGCCGCGGCTGCAGTGGCCGCCGCCCTTGTGCGCTGGCTCGTGCGGACGCTCCGTGCAGACGGGATGTACGCGGACGACAGTTACCCGGGCGGTCCCGGAGGAGGCGAAGAGGGATCCGGCTTCGCCCGGCGCAAGTTCCTCCGGGTCATGGCGGGCAGCGCCGTCGTCGTCGCGCTCGGCGGCGTCGTGACCGCCGTCGTCCGCGGAACCGCTCTCGCCGCCAGCGCGGCGCGGGAAGCCCTCAGGCTGCCGGCTCCCGCCTCCCCTGCCCCGACAATTCCACAGACCGCATCGCTGGGGCTCTCCGGCATCGACCCGCTAGTGACGTCCAACGAGAGCTTCTACCGGATCGATACGGCGCTCGTCGTCCCGTCTGTAGACCCCAGCGGCTGGTCGCTGCAGGTCACCGGAATGGTCGAGGAGCCGCTCAGCCTCTCCTGGCAGGAGCTTCTGGCCAAGCCGCTGGTCGAGCGCTACGTGACCATCGCCTGCGTCTCGAACCCCGTCGGGGGAAACCTCATTGGCAATGCCCGCTGGCTCGGGTGGCCCATCCGAGAGCTTCTGGCACGAGCGCGGCCGAAGCCAGGGGCGGACATGGTCCTCTCGCGCAGCGTCGACGGCTTCACGGCGAGCACGCCGCTCGAAGTCCTCACGGATACGGGGACGGACGCGATGCTCGCCATCGCCATGAACGGCGAGCCGCTCCCGCCCGAGCACGGCTTCCCAGTCCGGATGATCGTGCCGGGCCTCTACGGCTTCGTGTCCGCGACCAAGTGGGTCAGCGAGCTCAAGGTGACCACGTTCGCCGCAGATCAGGCGTACTGGTCGACGCGCGGCTGGTCCGAGCGCGGCCCGATCAAGACGTCGTCGCGGATCGATGTGCCGAAGGACGCGGCTCAGGTCCCGACCGGCGATCTCATGGTCGGCGGTGTGGCATGGGCGCAGCACCGCGGCATTTCCAAAGTCGAGGTCATGGTGGACGAAGGCCCGTGGCAGCCAGCTACGCTCGGCACGGGGATCTCCCGGGACACGTGGTACCAATGGTCGGCAAAGGTGCAGCTCTCCGCAGGGAAGCACCAGATCAGCGTGCGTGCCACGGACGGCACCGGAGCTCTCCAAGCGGAGCAGACGGCGCCGCCGCCGCCCGACGGGGCGACCGGCTACCACACCGTCACGATCGAGGCAGGAGCTTGAGGCATGGGAACGAGCGTCGCCGACTACCGAAGGTCCATCCGGGCCCTCCTCGCGCCGCTCGCCCAGCGGGAGCCCGTGGTGCGGCCACTCGAGCGGGCACTCGGCCTCGCCCTCGCCCGTGACCTTGCCGCGCCGCTGAGTCTCCCGCCTTTCGACAACTCGCAGATGGACGGCTTCGCGGTGCAGAGCGGGGACTTCGGGGCGAGGCATGAGGGATCTGTGCGGCAGTTCGCTGTCGCAAAGCCCATCCCCGCTGGTGCTGCCCCGGTTCCGCTTGGGGTAGGGCAGGCCGCACCGATCATGACCGGCGCCATGCTGCCCGCCGGCGCCGACGCCGTCGTTCCCGTCGAAAGGGCACAGCCCCCGCGGTTCCCTGATGCGACCGAGCTGTCGGACCACGCGCGCGTCGTGCTGCCTGCAGCAGAGCCGGGAAGCTATGTGCGGCGAGCCGGGAGCGACGTGGCCGCGGGCGACGTCGTCCTTGCCGCCGGGGCCAGGCTCGGCCCCGCGCAGCTCGGCCTGGCCGCCGCACTGGGTCTCACCGAGGTTCCCGTCCGCGCTCCGCTACGGGTCGCCGTCATCAGTACGGGAGCCGAGCTCGCCGCGTCCGGCCAGCCTCTCTTGCCGGGCCAGATCTACGACTCCAACGGGACGCTCCTGGTTGCGGCCCTGCACGAGGCGGGGATCGAGGCGAGGGCGACGGCGGTGCGCAGCGACGATCCGGACGCGCTCCGGGCGGTACTCGCGGACTGTGCCGAATCCGCGGACCTCCTTGTGACGACGGGGGGCGTTTCGAAAGGCGCGTTCGAGGCGACGAAGCTCGCCCTGGCGGACGCCGACGTCGAGTTCGTCCACCTCGCGATGCAGCCCGGTGGCCCGCAGGGGATTGGCACTGTAGCCGGCGTACCGTTCCTCGGGTTCCCCGGAAATCCCGTCAGCTGCTGGGTCTCGTGGGAAGTCCTCCTTCGGCCCGTCCTCGCGGAACTCCTCGGCTCGCCGGCCGCCCGGCCGCGCCTTCGGCTCCCACTCGCAGACCCCCTCGACTCGCCCTCCGGAAAGCTCCAAGTGCGCCGAGCGCGCCTCGGGGACGACGGGCGCGTGAGTCTCGTCGGCGGTCCCGGTTCGCACCTGCTGGGGGCGCTCGCGGCGTCGGACGCCCTCGTCCTCGCCCCCGAGGACGTGACGGAGCTCGACGCTGGGGCCGACGTGGAAGTATGGCTCCTGTGAACGACTCCGAATCCGCCCAGAGCCTCACGCACGTGCGTGCCGACGGCACCGCGCACATGGTCGACGTGAGCGAGAAGCCCGAGACGAGCCGCGAAGCGACCGCCCAGGCCGTCCTCCGGACGACCACGGAGGTCATCTCGCTCCTGTCCGAGGGCGGTCTCCCGAAAGGCGACGCGCTCGCCGTCGCACGCGTGGCCGGCATCATGGCGGCGAAGAAGACCCCTGAGCTCATCCCGCTGTGCCACCCACTGCCGATCTCCAAGGTGACCGTGGACTTCGAGCTTGCCGAGAGCTCCGTCCGCGTCCTCGCGAGTGTCAAGACCCGCGGGGTGACCGGCGTGGAGATGGAGGCGCTCACCGCCGCGTCCGTCGCCGCACTCGGTATGTACGACATGATCAAGGCGGTCGACAAGCACGCCGTGATCAGCGAGCTCAAGGTGCTGGCCAAGAGCGGTGGAAAGAGCGGCGATTGGACCCTCGATTCAGGCGATGCAGCGGGGGAGCCGGGGGCGTCAGGGGAGACAGCAGGAGAGCCGGCGTGACCCGCCGCGCGGGCATCGTCATCGCCTCGACGCGTGCGGCGACGGGGATCTACGAGGACCAGTCCGCGCCGGTCATCGCCGACTGGCTCGCCGAGCACGGCTTCGACATCATCCCCGCCGCTGTCGTTCCAGACGGTCCCTCCGTCGGTGCCGCCCTCCGTGGCCTTCTCGCGCTCGCGCCGTCCGTCGTCGTCACGAGCGGAGGCACCGGCTTGAGCGCCGACGATGCCACCCCCGAGGAAACCCTGCCACTCCTCGACCGCGAGGTTCCCGGCGTCATGGAGGCGATCCGGCGCGCAGGGGCAGCGAAGACCCCTCTCGCGGCCCTGAGCCGCGGGCACGCCGGGGTCGCGGGGAAGACCTTCGTCGTGAACCTCCCAGGGTCGCCGTCGGGGGTCATGGACGGGCTCACCGTGCTGGACCCGATCATCGGGCATCTCTGCGACCAACTGGAGGGCGGCCATGGCCACTGACAAGACCTCAGTGCAGGTGGAGATCGTGAACGCCCAGATCTCCGTTGAACGACTGGACGAATCCGCGGCCCGCCTCGGTGTGGATACTCCGGATGCGGGCGCCGTCGTCTCCTTCGCCGGCATTGTGCGCAACCACGATGAGGGCCGCGGCGTCCTGCGGCTCCACTACACGGCTCACCCGACTGCCGAGGCGACTCTCCGGGGAGTGGTAGATACGGTGGTGGCCGAGCATCTCGAGCGATTCGGGGCTTCGGAGCGAGCCATGCGCGTCTGGATCGCGCACCGGATCGGTGATCTCGGGATCGGCGATGTCGCCTTCGTGTGCGCCGTCTCGTCCGCACACCGGGGCGAGGCATTCCGTCTCTGCTCAGACCTCGTGGATCGCGTCAAGGCCGAAGTGCCCATCTGGAAGGAGCAGTTCTTCGACGACGGCGGCAAGGAATGGGTCGCCGCGCTTGGCTGACGCGCTCCATTAGGCTTGAACCCATGGCAGAACGACTTCCGGTGGCAGTGCTGGGCGCGAACGGGCGCATGGGTTCCGAGGCGGTGAAGGCCGTCGAGTCGGCCCCGGACATGGAGCTCGTGGCTGCGCTGGGCCGCAACGACGCCCTCGAGGCGATTGTCGACGCCGGAGCGCGCTATGTCGTCGACCTCACCGTTCCGGACGCCACAGAGCGGAACGTCCGCTTCGCCGTCGAACACGGCATCCACGCCGTTGTCGGCACGACCGGGTGGACAGGCGAGCGTTTGGATGTCCTCCGTACCCTCTTGGCCGAGCACCCGGGCGTCGGAGTGCTCATAGCTCCCAACTTTGCGCTCGGCTCGGTGCTTGCAACGGCGTTCGCCGCCAAGGCTTCCCGCTATTTCGAGTCCGTGGAGATCGTCGAACTGCATCACCCGGACAAGGTCGATGCACCCTCGGGGACGGCGGTACGCACCGCACAGCTCATAGCGGCCAATCGCACTGAGGTGGGCCTCGGTGGCTCCCCGGATGCTACGGAGAAGCAGCTCGAGGGTGCGCGGGGCGCCGATGTCGACGGCGTACGGGTGCACGCGGTGCGGCTCCGCGGCCTGGTGGCCCACCAGGAGGTCCTGCTCGGCGGCCCCGGGGAACAGCTCACCATTCGTCACGATTCGTTCGACCGTGCCTCGTTCATGCCAGGGGTCCTCCTTGGCGTCCGCGCGGTCGCTGAACACCCCGGCCTCACCGTCGGGCTCGACGGTTACCTGGATCTGGGGCTCTGAAATGGACTGGCTCAAGGAACACCGAACCAAGCTGTGGGTCGCTGGCGTTGCGCTGCTCCTCGTGTTCTACCTCGTGCTCACCCTCAACCGGGCGATCCTCCTCCTCGCCGACCCGCAGCTCATTGCCAAGGCCATCGGAGCCGCGTACCTCGTGCTGCCCATCATCGGGGCCTGGGCACTTGTGCGCGAGATCATGTTCGGAGCCGGGCTCGAGCGACTGGGCCGTGAACTCGAAGCGGAAGGCGGGCTGCCCGTGGACGCACTTCCCCGGACCCCCGGAGGGAGAATTGTCCGCTCGGCCGCTGACGCCGAGTTCCCGCGATACCAGTCCGAGACCGAGGCAGCACCCGAGGACTGGCGTTCGTGGTACCGACTTGGGCTTGCCTACGACGCCTCGGGCGACCGAAAGCGTGCGCGCGCCGCGATGCGTCGGGCCATCGCCCTTCACCGTGGAACTACGGAGGCGCCGGGCTCGTCCCACTGAGACTTCTCGGGACATGCATAGAGTGCGAACAATGCCCGTTTCGTACTCAGGGGGACTGCATGGCTGGGCAACGGTTGCGGTACTGGCTCCTGCCTCTGTTCGTGGTGATGCTCTCGATCCCCTTGGGATGTGGGAATCCGAAAGAACAGCCCCTCGCTCCCGCGAAGTCCTCTGAGGCCGCTGGTTCTCCGGCGACCGCCGAGTCTCCCTCGGCTGCCCGGTCCTCCGGAGGCGCCGGTTCTCGCGGTGTAGCCAGTAGTGCAGCAAGGCCTTTGCTGCCGGAACAGGCGAAGCAGAATAATCGCGAAGGCTTTGCTGCCTTCACGCAGTACTGGTTCGATACCGTCACCTATGCCCTCGAGAGCGGCGACGTCGTGCCTCTGAGGGAAGCCTCCGCTCCTTCTTGCGCGATCTGCACCGGCTACGTGGAGGCAGCCCTCGGCACCCATGACAAGGGCTGGATCTCCGAGGGCCCCCGCTGGAGCATCGTGGCGTTCACCTCGGACGTGCCTTGGGATCGGCCCGGGGCAGTCCTCGGCTTCTTCGTCGTGGAGGAGTCGCCATCAAGGAGGCTGGACCCTTCCGGCGTCGTGGCCGAGTCGCACAACGGCGGTCGGAGCGATCGGGCCAAGGCGATCTACGCCCTCTACGATCACGGCCAATGGAAGACAGTGCAAGCCGGGCATGCCTGAGTGTCGTCCGGCTTGTTCCGCCGGTCTTGTTTTGTCGGAGGTCCTCCGTAGGCTCGGATCAGAGGTCGGGGGGGACGGGAATTTCCGACGGGACAGGGGGTGACGGGGTGAGCGCGGAGCCGCACGCGGCCGACCACGGGCGGCCGGACGTCTGCCCGGAGCCCTGCCCGGACTTCTGGTCGGAGGGCTGGACCGAGGCCGGAGGCTGGGCCGAGGCCGGAGGCTGGGCCGGCCCCTTCCCCTCCGAGGCCGTCCTCTCAGAGAACCCTCCCGGCATCACCGCCGAGGCCGTTCCCTCCGAGATCATCCCGTCTAGCGTCCTTCCCTCCGCCGCCGTCCCCTCCGCGGCCGTTCCCTCCGGCACTCCCTCGGAGACGGTCCCCTCCGTGGCCGTTCCCTCCGACCCCCGCCAGTCCGAGTGCGTTCCCTCCGGGGCGGTCGGGTCCGTTGCAGTCGGTCCGTCCGGGGCCGGAGACGCGATGGCGTTCTCGGAGGAGATGGGGTTCTCGGAGGATGTGCCGGGTGGGGGCTGGGCGGAGCTGGTGGTGCTGGACGAGCCGTCGTCCTCGCCGCTGCACGGCTCGGTGGGCCTGCCCGCGGCGGCGTCGCTTTCCGCGGCGGAGGCGCTGGCGGTGGTGGAGTGCGCGGAGCGGGTGATCGGCTTGACACCATCCCCGTCCGAACCCTCCACCCCGCCGAAGGCGACACACTACCAGCGGCGAGGGAGGGCGCCCGGCGGCCGCCGCGGCGCTCAGCGTGCCGGAGCCGGACCCGGCGGGGGCGTGGTTCCCGGAGCTGGAGGGGTACGGGCCGATCGACCCCGCCACCGCCAGGCGCCTGACGTCCCTGGCCGGAGGTGTCAGATCTTCTGTGTAAGGGGTGACGGCCGGATCTGAAGGGATCAGGATCATGACCATGACAGAGGACGAGGAGCAGGGCCGGCGCCGCTCGACGGCCGAGGTCGCCGCGGACCTGGAGGCCTCCGGGGCCCTGGACGCTCTCTTCGCCAGGATCGACTCGGGCGAGGTCCAGCTCACCGGCGACGGGGGCCTGCTGCCCGGGCTTCTCAAGGCGGCCCTCGAGCGCGGCCTGCAGGCGGAGATGAGCTCCCATCTGGGCTACGAGAAGGGCGACCCGGAGGCAGCGTCGTTCCCGAACTCGCGCAACGGCACGAGCCCGAAGACGGTCGCCACCGAGGTCGGGGATGTGGGCCTGGAGGTGCCGCGCGACCGGGACGGGACCTTCGCCCCGCGCCTGGTCCCGAAGGGATCCCGGCGTCTCGGGGGCCTGGACGAGATGATCATCTCCCTCTACGCCGGCGGGATGACGATCCGGGACATCCAGCACCATCTCGCCTCCACCATCGGCACCGAGCTCTCGCACGAGACCATCTCCAAGATCACCGACGAGATCCTCGAGGAGGTCCTGGCCTGGCAGCGGCGCCCCCTGGAGGCCTTCTACCCGGTGGTCTACCTGGACGCCCTGGTCGTCAAGGTCCGCGACGGGGCCCACGTGCGCAACAAGGCCGCCCACATCGCCGTCGGCGTGGACCTGGAGGGCATCAAGCACGTACTCGGGATCTGGGTCCAGGCCGCCGAGGGCGCCAAGTTCTGGGCCGGGGTCTGCGCCGAGCTGGCCAACCGCGGCGTCGCCGACGTCCTGGTCGTCTGCTGCGACGGCCTCACCGGCCTGCCCGAGGCGATCGAGGCCACCTGGCCGGGCTCGATGGTCCAGACCTGCGTCGTGCACCTGATCCGCGCCGCCATGCGCTTCGTGAACTACGGCCACCGCAAGGCCGTCGCCGCCGCCCTGAAGACCGTCTACCAGGCCCCCGACGCCCCCACCGCCAGAGCCGCCCTGGACGCCTTCGCCGCGAGCGAGCTCGGCAAGAGGAACCCCAACACCGTCCGCGTCTTCGCCGACGCCTGGGAGCGCTTCACCCCGTTCCTGGCCTTCCCGCCCATGCTGCGCCGCGTCATCTACACCACCAACTCCATCGAGTCCCTGAACTATCAGCTGCGCAAGATCATCAAGAACCGCGGCCACTTCCCCAACGACGACGCCGTCGTCAAGCTCCTCTGGCTCGCCATCTGCAACATCGAGGACAAGCGCGCCCGCGACCGCCAGCGCGAACGCGACCAGAACGTCCCCTCCGACAAGCGCCACGCCGACGGACGCCTCGTCGAAGGCCAGGTCACCACCAACTGGAAGCAGGCCCTCGCCCAGCTCGCCCTCGCCTACCCCGACCGCATCAACCCCTACCTATGACCCCGCCCCTTACACAGAAGACTTGACAAGCTCCCCTGGCCCCGACCTGGGGCCGGCTCTTCACCGACTGGGACACCGGGGAGGCCCTGGGCGTCGGGCGCAGCGCCTACCGCCCGCCCAGGGCCCTGCGCCGCTACCTCGCCCACCGCGACGGCGGATGCCGGTTCCCCGGCTGCACCCGCCCCGCCAGGGCCTGCGAACCCGACCACACCACCGAATGGCAGCACGGCGGCAGAACAGACCCCCACAACCTCGCCCTGCTGTGCCGACGACACCACGCCCTCAAATCCATCGGCGCCTGGACCTACCACCACCAACCAGACCGACACCAACCAGACGGCTGTCTCCGTTGGCGACCGGTGCTGGGGCGGTGGTACACGAGTGAACCGGACCGTCTCGAAGATGTTCCACCCCATCTTCGGCAAGGCTCAACAGTGGGAGCGAGCATTCCGCGAAGGGATGACCCTCCCCCCTTCTAGGGCTTAGCGACCCCGCACCGTGATTGCCGCGGACCTCCCTGACCCCGCGGACCTCCCCGACCCCGCCGGGCTCCCGGATTCACTGGGCCTCCCTATGCCGGTGGGACTCTTCCTGCCCCCTGAACCACGCGCCGTCGTCCGCCGACGTGGAGACCCCATTTGAAACGCTGCGTGACCAATCAACTCGAGCGGCCCTCGCCAGCCGTTGGCGCGAAAGAACAGCCCTGCGGCCAGCGCGACGACGATATGGGTGGCCAAAAGTCCTTCTCCCACAAGACCTGGTGTACCTCCTGCCTCGGACCAGGAGATTGCCCAGACGTGAAGGGTGTACAGGCTCAGAGTCATTCCGCCAGCTCCAGCAAGGGGCACGAGGATACGCGTTCTCTCGATCGGCCGTATGCGAGCCAGCAGCAGGAATGCGCCCAGCACGGCGACTGCGCTCCCCGAGGTCTGAAGGAGGTCAAGGGTGGTGCCCGAGTGCGGGGCAGCAGTTGCGAGCCACCAGATGCTCCCTGTCTGCTGGACCCCAAGCAGGTTGACGCGGAGCATGGCATCGAGGGGCCATTGGCTCGCCTGCGGCGTCGCAAGGAGCGCGTTATGGCCGCCGAGGGGAACCATGAGCGCCCACTCGGTGGTCTTGGCGAGCACAGCGGCTGCAGCACCGCCGAACACGAGGCCCACTTGCACACTGACCCGACGGAGACGCATCCGGCCTACCCATAGTCCGAGAAGCATGTACGCGAGCCATTCGAGGACGGGGTAGTTCCCGGTTATCAGGACGTCTGCGAGGAGCCGTCCCGGATCGCCGAAGTCGTGCCACGTCGGGTTGTGACCGAGCTGCACGGAATGGCCGCCCACAACGAGCAGCGGGCGCGCAAGGTAGACCGCGATCGGTGCAAGGAGGATCCATGCCGTGACCAGAAGGGCCAGAGCGCGCTGGCCGAGACGCAGCGCAGGGATGACGCACCAGAAGAGCACGCCGTATTGCACCAGGATGACGGCGATATTCACGCTGAGGGTCCCGAGGCAGAGACCGACGACGGCGATTACGGCCGCGCGAAGGGCGACCCCGAGGCGATGGCTGGCGGCGGGGGAGGTGCCGAGGGAGAGGGATACTCCTGCAAGGACCGCGAAGAGCGCTGCCGCGCGACCGGAGAAGGCCAGTGCTGTCCAGGTAGGCTCCAGACGTCCAGACGCGTCCGGCGCCAACGTCGGCAAGACATGCACTGCCATCATGGCGAGTAGTGCGGCCCCCCGTGCGAGGTCGACCCCTAGGAGGCGGTTGGCGGAGACCACATCAGCGGAGAGGGGTTGAGAAGGTCTTCGCGCTGCCATGCGGCTTATGCTCTCATGTACAGACTGGTTTTCGAGATGACCTATTGATTGTCGAATGCGTGTTCGACTACAATCAGGTTCAGGGACGTTCTCCCGTGGTAGGCCCACCACCTCTGGCCCACGACATCCCGGCGCAAGACATCCGGGGCCGCCGAGTCGCACCTGTCCCGCGGCGCGGCAGCCCCGGATCCTGAGGTCTTGCCGTGCTCCTCGGCGCCCGGTAAGCCTCCCATGCTCATGCCCTAATATGGGCCGCATGTCCGCTGAGCTCACCGTCGCAGCCGTGCAGTACGAGTCGAGCCCGGGCGGGATCGCGGCGAACGTCGCTGCCCATGTAAGTGCCCTCGAGGACGCAGACGGCCACGGCGCGCGGATCGCTGTCTTCCCGGAACTGTCGCTGATCGGCTACGACCTCTCAAGGCTCGACGACGACGCCTGCTGGCTCACGAATCCGTCTGTCGAGCTCGCTGAAATCCAAGCCGCGTGCGAGGACATGGGGATTGTCGCCGTCGTCGGCGCAGCGGTGCGGGAGCCCGATGGCACGCCCCGCCTGGCATCCGTGCTCCTGCGGCCGGGGGCTGCACCGCTCATCGCGCCGAAGACGCACCTCCATGGTGACGAACAGCACTACTTCGAGCCTGGGGGAGGTCCCACGCTCGTCGACCTCGACGGATGGAGCGTTGCACTCGCCGTCTGCTTCGACGTAGCGCAGCCGTCCCACGCCGCGGAGGCCGCCTCAGCGGGCGCGGACCTCTACGCGGCGTCAGCCATCTACGTGGTGGGGGAGGAGCGCCGTCTTGACCTGCATTTCGGGGCACGGGCCATGGACAGCCGCTTCTTCGCACTCCTCGCGAACGCCGCTGGAACGACGTCGTTGGGCCCCTCCTGCGGCGGGAGCGGAGTGTGGGGTCCTGACGGGCACCGGATGACCCACGCGCGGGGAAGCGGCCCAGAGGTGGTCTCAGCCCTGCTGTTCAGGTCAGCACTCGAGCGCTACCGGCGGTAAAGCGGGCTGCCGCCGTTGTCCAGGAAGTGCTGGGACAGGGTAACGTTTTGAACATGGCTGACTCTGACATCCGGACGCAAACTTTCGGCACTCTCCTGACCGCCATGGTGACTCCTTTCACCAAGGACGGCGAGGTCGACTACGAAGCGGCGGGTCAGCTGGCAGCGAAGCTTGTCGACGACGGCTGCGACGGCCTCGTCGTCACGGGCACTACCGGCGAGACCTCGACCCTCACGGACGAGGAGAACCTGGGCATGTTCAAGGCGGTTCTGGAGGCCGTCGGCGGCCGGGCGAAGGTCATCGCCGGAACCGGAACCAATGACACGCGTCACTCGATCAGCCTCTCGCGCCGGGCAGCGGAGCTGGGAGTGGACGGCCTCCTTATTGTCACCCCCTACTACAACAAGCCCAGCCAGTCGGGAGTCCAGGCGCACTTCGAGGCGATCGCCTCCGCGACCGACCTCCCCGTCATGCTCTATGACATCCCCGGGCGCAGTGGCATCCCGATTGCGACCGAGACGATCCTCCGGCTCGCCGAGCATCCGCACATCCAGGGCCTCAAGGACGCCAAGGCTGACTTCGGCTCGATCACCCGGGTGCTCGCGAAGACTGATCTCGCCGTCTACTCGGGCGACGACGGCCTCACCCTTCCGTGGATGGCTGCGGGAGCGCTCGGCGTCGTGAGCGTGACGGCCCATGTTGTCACGAAGCAGTTCCGCGCTCTGGTCGACGCTGCCCTTGCCGGGGACTTCGCGACCGCCCGCAAGATCCACTTCGAGCTCGACCCCGTCATCCGCGGCATCATGACCCGCGTCCAGGGCGCCGTCGCGACGAAGCAAGTTCTCACGTGGCAGGGAGTCCTGCCTAGCTCCACCGTTCGCTTGCCGCTTGTCGAGCCGAGCGACGCGGAGCTCGCCCTCATCCGAGCCGATCTGGCCGAAGCCGGAATGGACTTTGCCTAGATGGTCAGTACCTAGAAAGAAGAAGCAATGACCCAACTTGCCCTCCCGGTCCTCACGACACCACCGAAGCTGCCGCAGGGCACGCTCCGGATCGTGCCCCTCGGGGGACTGGGCGAGGTCGGCCGCAACATGGCCGTCTTCGAGATCGACGGCAAGCTCCTCATCGTCGACTGCGGCGTCCTCTTCCCAGAGGAGAATCAGCCCGGCGTGGATCTTATCCTCCCGGACTTCTCCTACATCGAGAACCGCATCCAGGACGTTGTGGCCTGCGTGCTCACCCATGGGCACGAGGATCACATCGGGGCTGTCCCGTATCTTCTCCGGCACCGCCGGGACATCCCCCTCGTGGGGTCGCAGCTGACTCTGGCGCTGGTCGAGGCCAAGCTGGCCGAGCATCGCATTACGCCGGTCCTGCGCGTGGTGGAAGAGGGCCAGGTCCTCGACTTCGGGCCCTTCCAGACCGAGTTCGTCGCCGTCAACCACTCCATTCCGGACGCGCTCGCGGTGTTCATCCGCACGGCCGGCGGAAGCGTGCTGCACACCGGCGACTTCAAGATGGACCAGCTCCCGCTCGACGGCCGCATCACAGACCTGCGGCACTTCGCTCGGCTGGGCGAGGAGGGCGTCGACCTCCTCATGGCCGACTCGACCAACGCCGACATTCCCGGCTTCACGACGGCCGAGAAGGAGATCGGGCCCGTTCTCGATCGCCTGTTCGGGCAGGCCCGCAAGCGGATCATCGTCGCGAGCTTCTCCTCGCACGTCCACCGGGTGCAGCAGGTGCTCGACGCCGCCCATCACCATGGCCGCAAGGTCGCCTTCGTGGGCCGCTCGATGGTGCGGAACATGACGATCGCCGCAAAGCTCGGCTACCTCGACGTGCCCCCAGGCATACTCGTCGACGTCAAGCACATCGAGGACTATCCGGACCACCAGCTCGTCCTCATGTCCACCGGCTCGCAGGGCGAGCCGATGGCCGCGCTCTCCCGCATGGCCAACGGCGACCACCGCGTGCAGGTGGGCTCGGGGGACATGGTGATCCTCGCGTCGTCGCTCATCCCCGGCAATGAGAACGCCGTGTTCCGCGTCATCAACGGCCTGCTCAAGCTCGGCGCGAACGTTGTGCACAAGGGCAACGCGAAGGTGCACGTCTCGGGCCACGCGGCCGCGGGGGAGCTCCTCTACTGCTACAACATCATCGAGCCCCTCAACGCGATGCCCGTCCACGGCGAGACGCGTCATCTCATCGCGAACGGAAACCTCGCGCTCGAGACGGGCATGGAGCCGGACAGCGTCATCCTCGGGGACAACGGCACCGTGGTGGATCTCGCGAACGGTCGCGCCCGGATTGTGGGCCAGGTCGAGGTCGGCTTCGTGTATGTCGACGGGAGCAGCGTCGGCGCGATCACGGACGCCGACCTCAAGGACCGCCGGATCCTCGGCGACGAGGGCTTCATCTCCGTGATCACCGTCGTGAATCGGTCGACAGGCAAGGTCGTCTCCGGCCCCGAGATCCATGCTCGCGGCGTGGCCGAGGATGACGCCGTCTTCGACGACATCATCCCCAGGGTCAACGAGGCGCTCGAAGAGGCCATCCTCGCGAAGCCAGACCACACGGCCTACCAGCTCCAGCAGGTAGTCCGCCGGGTGATCGGTACGTGGGTGAGCCGCAAGCTGCGGCGCCGTCCCATGATCATCCCGGTGGTCCTCGAGGCCTGACGGGAACTGCCGGCCGCAGGAGGGCCGCCGAACCGGGGAGCGCTAGTCGTGGATGTCCCCGGATTCGGCGGCCCTCCGCGCTACCGTAGGGACCATGGCGACTCGCACTTCCTCCGCGCCAAGAGCCACCCGGTCCGGCCAATCGGCCCGGTCAGGCCAGGGCAAGAGCTCTGGTTCCGGGTCGAAGCGCCCCTCGGGCAGGTCATCTTCCGTCACGACGAGAGATTCGGGCCAGCCCTGGCTCGCACGCGTCGTCGGGGGAGCATGGCAGGGTGTCGCCCACGCAGTGGGTGCAGGGGTGCGCCGTATCGGCACGGACGTGAGCGATCTCGATCCTGCGGCCCGCCGTGACGGCGCAGGCCTGTTCAACCTCGCGCTTGCCGTCTTCATTGCGACGTTCTCGTGGTGGGGCTGGCACGGCTGGTTCCCGGATGGCGTGTACGCCGTCGTCAACGGGACGTTCGGCTGGATCTCGCTCGTGCTCCCGCTCATGCTCGCGGTGTGCGCCGTGCGGCTCTTTCGGCATCCGGAGGACCAGCGTGGCAACAATCGCGTCGGCATCGGGTTCCTGATCATGGCTTTCTCCGGAAGCGGCATCGCCGACGTCATCGGCGGTCTCCCTTCCCCGGCAGACGGCTTCGACGCGCTCCGCGGTGCAGGCGGCATGCTCGGTTTCCTCGCTGCATCGCTCTTGGCGTCCATCCATCCGGTGGTGCCGCTGCTCGTGTTCTCGTTCCTCGCGTGTGTCTCGGTGCTCATCGTCACGGCGACGCCGTTCACCGCGATTCCGCGGCGGCTCCGAGGAGCGTGGGACTACTTGGTGGGCGCGGATCTGAGGGACCGTGGCGACGAGGGTGCCGGCCACGACCGCAGCTACCTCTACGATTCGGAGAGGCGCGCCCAAGAGGCCGCGCGAGGCTCTGAGAAGTTGCCCAAGAAGAAGCGCCGCCTGTTCGGCCGTGACGAGGACGCGGAAGAATCGGAGCTGCCGGACGGCTTCGCTGGCGACGAGCCGTACGAGCGCGCCGTCGTCGGAGAGGATGAGCCCACCGAGGCTCTGTCAGGCCAAGGCCGATCACAGGCCGAGGCCGCGATCGAGAAGATCCGCGCCGCGCGCGGGGGCGGCAAGGGGGCGGACAAGGCGCCGGAAGGGGCCACGGAGTCCATTCCGACGGTGGCAGTCCCCGCCGTCGCCGCAGCCGCGCCGATCGTGCCTTCCGCGCCCCGCCCGCCAGTGGCCCCGCCGTCGCCCATTCCCCAGCGGACCGAGCAGCTCCAGCTCGCGGGAGACGTCACCTACACCCTCCCGTCGTCGGAGCTCCTCGTGCAGGGGACTGCCCCGAAGGAGCGCACCGAGGCGAACGACGCGATCGTCGCGGCGCTGACCAACACGCTCCAGCAGTTCAACGTCGACGCCGAAGTGACGGGCTTCAGCCGCGGCCCGACGGTCACGCGGTACGAGATCGAGCTCGCCTCCGGGACGAAGGTCGAGAAGGTCACGGCGCTGAGCAAGAACATCGCGTACGCCGTTGCGAGTTCGGATGTTCGGATCCTGAGCCCCATCCCCGGCAAGAGCGCGATCGGCATCGAGATCCCGAACACCGACCGCGAGACCGTATCGCTCGGGGACGTGCTGCGGAGCCAGAACGCCCGGCGGACCGAACACCCGATGGTCATGGGGGTCGGCAAAGACGTCGAGGGCGGGTTCGTCGTCGCGAATCTGGCCAAGATGCCGCACATGCTCGTCGCGGGTGCGACCGGCGCGGGCAAGTCGTCGTTCGTGAACTCGATGATCACGTCGATCCTCATGCGGGCCACTCCGGACGAGGTCCGCATGGTCATGGTCGACCCCAAGCGGGTCGAGCTGACCGCGTACGAGGGCGTCCCGCACCTCATCACGCCCATCATCACGAACCCGAAGAAGGCGGCTGAGGCCCTTCAGTGGGTCGTGCGGGAGATGGATGCGCGGTACGACGACCTGGCCAACTACGGCTTCAAGCACATCGACGACTTCAACAAGGCGGTCCGAGCTGGGAAGGTTGTGCCGCCGCCGGGCTCCGAGCGCAAGATCAAGGCCTACCCCTACCTCCTCGTGATCGTGGACGAGCTCGCCGACCTCATGATGGTCGCCCCCCGAGACGTCGAGGACTCGATCGTGCGCATCACGCAGCTTGCGCGTGCGGCGGGCATCCACCTCGTGCTGGCGACCCAGCGGCCGTCGGTAGACGTCGTGACCGGCCTCATCAAGGCGAACGTTCCCTCGCGTATGGCCTTCGCGACCTCGTCGGTCACCGACTCCCGGGTCGTCCTCGATCAGCCGGGCGCGGAGAAGCTCATCGGCCAGGGCGATGCACTCTTCCTGCCGATGGGCGCTTCCAAGCCGATGCGTGTGCAGGGCGCGTGGGTCTCCGAGTCGGAGATCCATCAGGTGGTCGAGCACGTCAAGGGCCAACTGCAGGTGACGTACCGGGAGGACGTCGCCGCCGAGCCTGAGAAGAAGCAGATCGACGAGGAGATCGGCGACGATCTCGAAGTCTTGCTCCAGGCCACAGAGCTTGTCGTGACCACCCAGTTCGGCTCGACCTCGATGCTCCAGCGGAAGCTTCGGGTCGGCTTCGCGAAGGCCGGTCGGCTCATGGACCTCCTCGAGAGCCGCGGCGTCGTCGGCCCTTCCGAGGGCTCGAAAGCACGCGACGTCCTGGTCAAGCCCGACGATCTGCCTGCCGTCCTTGCGGCCCTCCGAGGGGAGGACTCGCCGTCGTCCTCCCCGGCGAGCCACACCGAGCAGGCGCTGGCAGAGAACGCCAACGCGAACCACCACCTGGGCGATCAGGCGGTCGCCTCGCCCTACGCAGAAGACCTCGTTGCGGCGGACCTCGACGACCGCACCCAAGCGGTGGACTACTACGACGAGGACGACGACGGCGGGGGCGAGGACGCCTGGCAGCTCACCGGCCGCTAGGCTGGGTTGGTGAGCACCGCACAGCCGCCTGGGCAGGGCGGACCTGAACAAGAGGGTCCGGAGCAAAGTGGCCCCGGGCCGTCCCAGCTCTGGAATCTGCCCAACGCCCTCACGATGTTCCGGATCGTCCTCGTCCCGGTGTTCGTCTGGTTCATGCTGGCGGATGATTCGCATCAGGGGCTGCTCCGGTGGCTTGCTCTCGCGGCCTTCGCGGTGGCGATGTACACCGATCAGCTCGACGGCCAGATCGCACGCCGTCGCAATCTGGTGACGAACTTCGGGAAGATTGCAGACCCGATTGCGGACAAGCTTCTCACCGGTGCGGCACTCGTGCTGCTCTCGGTGCTCGGTGAGCTCCCGTGGTGGATCACGATCGTGATCCTCGTGCGGGAGTGGGGGATTACGGCTCTGCGGTTCGTGGTGATCCGGTACGGAGTCATGCCGGCGTCGTCGGGGGGCAAGCTCAAGACCGTGCTCCAGACCATCGCACTCGTTCTGTTCCTTCTGCCACTGCGGTACGTCGCGCCTGTTGTGCCGGTCGTCGCTCTGGTCGTCATGCTCGCGGCCGTCGCCGTTACGGTCGTGACCGGGGTCGACTACGTGATGAAGGCTGCGCGGCTTCGCGCCGAAGCGCTGAAGGCAAGGTGAGGTGGGGATGCTGGTGCGAGCCCAGGACGTAGTTGCGGCGTTCATCGCGCGCGGGGTGACGGCTGCGACGGCGGAATCGCTCACCGCCGGCCTCGTCGCCGCCACCCTTGCGGATGTTCCCGGTGCCTCGGCAATGCTGCGCGGGGGCGTCGTGAGCTACGCGAGCGAGGTGAAGGCTCAGCTTCTCGAGGTCTCGCGAGAGCTTCTGGCTGAGGCGGGATCGGTGGATGCCGAGGTCGCCCGGCAGATGGCGCAGGGGGCGCGAAAAGCGTGCGGCGCGGACTACGGGGTGTCGACGACGGGCGTGGCGGGACCTGACCCTCTCGACGGGAAGCCGGTGGGAACTGTGTTCGTCGCCGTCGCTGGACCGGAGCGGACGGAGGTGCGCGAGTGCCACTTTTCGGGCTCGCGCGCTGAGATCCGGGGCGCCGCACGGGACGCGGCCCTCGAGACTCTCTTCACGGCTCTGGCTTTTCCGGAAACTGAGAGCGAGCTGTGACTTTGGGTAGGCTCGGGAGTCAGCGGGGAACAAACCACCACGTCAGAGAGTTGTCTCTAGTGTCGTCAAGGATCGGCGGCACTAGGATGGGTCACACGGAAGCCCGGGAGCCCGGGCCCCGCGAACAAGGAGCGCACTGATACACATGGTCAAGCAGCCCGTAACCGTCAATGGCGTAGTCCGCTGGCGCAATGTGGGCTTGGCTGAAATCGCCCCTGAAGAGAAGAAGGAGCGCAAAATGGTAGTTCTGCGTCATGAGATTGGAGACGTCCTCCGTGACGTCCGCCAGCGTCAGGGCCGCACGCTCCGTGAAGTCTCTCACAACGCGCGGGTCTCGCTTGGTTACCTGAGCGAGGTCGAGCGGGGCCAGAAGGAAGCCTCTTCCGAGCTTCTCTCATCGATTTGCTCGGCGTTGGACGTTCCGCTGTCAGCCATGCTCCGCGAGGTAAGTGACCGTGTCGCCGTCGCCGAAGGCGTTTCCGTGCCGGACACCGTTCCTCAGGAGTTTTCCCAGCGCTACGGACGCGACCTCTCTGAAGAACTCGGCATCGAGCTCAGCGGGTCTCGTTAATCTTCGCCAGTCACAGACTCTTTGTCAGGAGGGGCCGGGCTTACACCCGGCCCCTCCTGCGTGTGCCTGAGGCTCTCGGACCTTCGGCGACCCGCGGTTGCCAGGTCCGCGTTGACGCGCGAGAAGTAGCCGGCAAGGCTCGAGAGGTCGGCGAGGTCCCACGATCCGAGTGCGTCACGGAAGAACGACAGCCGACGGCGTCGCAGTTCCTCGACCTCCGCAGCACCCGCGGGGCTGAGGGTCACTCTCTGGGCTCGACGGTCCGAGGGGTCGTCTTCCTTCACGACGAGTCCGATCTGTTCGAGAAGAGCGACCTGTCGGCTTACGGAAGGCTTTCCGATGCCGATGAGGGCTGCGAGTTCCGTGACGCGGAGCGGGCCCTCCCTTTGAAGGATCATGAGCAGGCCGTACGCGCCCGGCTCGATTTCGGGGTGCAGAGAACGAGAGATCGTGTGGGAGACCGCCCGGGCCCGGCGCCAGAAGAGGCTCAATTGCTGTTCGATCGACTCGAATGCAGCGTCGAACTCTTCCGGTTCCTGGCTCGGGGTTGGCATGAGCCCATCATAGGTGGGCGGGTGAAGACGGACCGATGGGAGAATGATCCGATGCGGCACAGCGACTTCTGGCGGCTCATGGAGGACGAGTTCGGTGCGGGCTATGCCCGGGTCCTCGCGTCTACGCTCGTGCTGACTTCGGTTGGCGGACGCACTGCTGTGGAGGCCCTCAAGGCGGGGCAGAACCCGCGGACCGTGTGGCTCGCCGTGTGCGACATGCAGGACGTCCCGCCCGAGCGCCGATTGGGCAAGGACAGGCCGCTCAAGGACTGAGATCGCCAGGACTGGGCTCGCTTTGGAGAACCGCAACACGCCCGCCTGCCTATTCGAAGGTTTGTTCGGGCCGGCGTATTCTCGTTGTCGAGGAGATTCACGGGTTCCCGCCGAGTTGTCCACATACGCCAGCGCGGGGCGCTGGACTGTCGGTGACCCTCGGTAGCGTAGCGAGTGGATTGAACGACAACCCCGACCGGAGGTGGACCATGGCGGCAGCGCCAGATCGTGAAAAGGCCCTTGAGGCGGCTCTCGCGCAAATTGACAAGCAGTTCGGCAAGGGCTCGATCATGCGGCTCGGCGATGACACGCGCGCGCCCATCGAGGTCATTCCGACCGGCTCGATCGCACTCGACGTTGCACTCGGAATCGGTGGTCTCCCGCGCGGCCGCGTGGTGGAGATCTATGGCCCTGAGTCGTCGGGTAAGACGACCGTTGCCCTGCATGCCGTAGCCAACGCCCAGCGCAATGGGGGGATTGCCGCCTTCATCGACGCTGAGCATGCGCTCGACCCGGAATATGCTGCCAAGCTCGGCGTCGACACCGACGCCCTTCTCGTCTCTCAGCCCGACACGGGTGAGCAGGCTCTCGAGATCATGGACATGCTCGTCGGTTCAGGTTCGCTCGACATCATCGTCATCGACTCGGTGGCGGCCCTTGTTCCGCGTGCGGAGATCGAAGGCGAGATGGGCGACAGCCACGTGGGTCTCCAGGCTCGTCTCATGAGCCAGGCGCTCCGCAAGGTCACCGGCCGCCTCAACCAGACGAAGACCACGGCGATCTTCATCAACCAGCTGCGCGAGAAGATCGGCGTTTTCTTTGGCTCGCCCGAGACCACGACCGGTGGTAAGGCGCTCAAGTTCTACGCGTCCGTCCGCATCGACGTGCGTCGCGTCCAGACCCTCAAGGAGGGTGCTGATTCGGTCGGCAACCGGACGAAGGCGAAGATCGTCAAGAACAAGATGGCCCCGCCGTTCAAGCAGGCAGAGTTCGACATCATCTACGGCCAGGGGATTTCGCGCGAGGGCGGGATCATTGACATGGGGGTCGAGCACGGCATCATCAAGAAGTCGGGCTCATGGTTCACTTACGACGGCGACCAGCTCGGCCAAGGCATGGAGAATTCGCGACGGTTCCTCCGCGACAACCCAGAGCTTGCGGATGAGCTCGAGCGGCTCATCAAGGAGAAGCTCGGTGTCGGGATCAGCAAGCCCTCCGAGGAGATGCCGCGGCTCAAGGCTGTCGACGGCGAGTAGTCCTTGAGTGGAATCCACCCGGAGGAGGACCGCGAGGCCGACCCCGAGTCGGTCGCCCGAGCGATCCTCCTCCGGCAACTCACGCTGGGGCCGCGGAGCAAGCATCAGCTCGCGGTGAAACTCCGGGAGCGACGTGTCCCGGAGGACGTGGCTGCGGCGCTGCTCGACCGCTTCGAGGATATCGGCCTCATCGACGACGTTGACTTTGCCGAGATGTGGGTCCGAAGTCGCTTCGCCACCAAAGGTCTCTCGAAATCTGCTCTTCGCCGGGAACTCGCCTCCAAGGGCATTGACGGTCCGGTGGCCGAGGAGGCCCTCACCGAGCTCAGCGACGAGGACGAACTGGGGGCAGCTCGTGAGCTCGTCGAGCGTCGGATGCGGCCTTTTGACGGGGAGGATCCCGCCGCTCGGGATCGAGAGTTGCGGCGGCTCGTGGGAATGCTGGCACGCAAAGGGCACCCACCGGGAAGAGCCTTCCGGGTAGCTGCCGAGGCGCTCGATGCTGGGAATAACCAGTGAATTGGGCGTGGTGCGTGGACTGAGGTGTTGCCGTACCTTAATACTCTGAGGCAGTATGCGACGTCAAACAGCCATCCGACTGCGCCAGTCAGCCCTCGCGGCCACGGTCAGCGCCTTCTTGGCGCTGAGTCTCGCCGCGCCATCTGCCGTCGCCGACGATGGTCCGCCGACCGGGTTCCCCACATGGGCTGATGTGCAGGCGGCCAAGGCCAACGTCGCTGCTGCACAAGCTGAGGTCGACAAGATCAACGGGCTGCTTTCCTCGGTTCAGGCGACTGCGGCGGACGCATCCGCGAAGGCTGTGGCAGCAGGCGCCGCCTATGCGAAAGCCGACTTGGCCGTAAAGAACCAGCAGAAGATCGTCGACGCCCTTCAGCAGGTCACCCAGCAGCGGATCCAGGAGCGCGACGCAAGCAAGCAGGCGGCGGGACGCATCGCCGCTGCAGCGTACACGGGAGGCACTCCGTCCGGTGCCCTCGATGCGTTCTCGGTTCTCAATGAGCAGGACGGGCTCGACCGTTTGGGTACCTTGCAGATTCTCGGCGACCAAGCGGCGAAGGCCGTCGCCGATTATCAGAGCGCCGCGAACAACGCTGCTCAGGCACAGGCTCAATCGAGCGCGGCAGAGGATTCCCTCGCAAAGCTATCGGATGCGGCGAAGCAGGCCTTCGGCGTGGCGCAAGCGGCGCAGCAGCACGCCGAACAGGTCGTTTCCCAGACGCAGCAGCAGCAGAGCACCATGACCGCGCAGCTCGCAGACCTCAAGGGAACCTCGACGGCTGTCGAGCAGAAGTACGAAGAGGGGCAGCAGGCTCTCGCCGCGTATGAGGCCGCCCAGGAGGCGAAGCGAAAGGCAGCGGAGGAGGCGGCCGCGCAACAGGCCGCCCTGCTTCAGCAGCAACAGCAGGCGGCCGCCGCTGCTGCCGCCGCTGCGGCAGCTCAGGTGCCGGTTCAGGTCCAGGTTCAGTCCGCGCCGACGGTCGTGAGCCCCCGAGTCGGGTCCGTGACGGACGACCCTGCAGGAGCTCAGGCCTACGCGTCGTCGCAGATCGGTGGCTACGGCTGGGACGGTTCGCAGTTCCAATGCCTCCTGCAGCTGTGGACGCGGGAATCGAGCTGGATGACGGACGCGACCAACCCCTCGAGCGGCGCGTACGGCGTGGCCCAGGCCCTGCCGGCGTCGAAGTACGATTCCGCGGGCGCCGACTGGCTCACCAACTACCGGACCCAGATCAACTGGGGTCTCGGCTACATCCAGGACCGATACGGGAGCCCGTGCAACGCGTGGGCGCACGAGGTGTCGAACAGCTGGTACTGAGCGTCGGCCATGCGCGCGTGACCGGTACCCTTGATGGGTGAGTTCCACGATCGACGAGAGCAGCCCGCGCAGTTACGAAGTGCGCACGTTCGGCTGTCAGATGAACGTCCACGACTCTGAGCGCATGTCGGGTCTTCTCGAGGCAGCGGGCTATGTCCGTGCCGAGGAGGGGGCCGAACCGGACGTCGTCGTCTTCAACACCTGTGCAGTGCGGGAGAATGCCGACAACCGCCTGTACGGCAACCTCGGCCAGCTCCGGCCCGTCAAGGACCGGCACCCGGGCATGCAGATCGCAGTCGGGGGCTGCCTCGCGCAGAAGGATCGGGACACGATCCTCGAGAAGGCGCCTTGGGTCGACGCGGTCTTCGGGACCCACAACGTCGGCGCCCTTCTCGCGCTGCTCGAGCGTTCGCGGCACAACCACGAGGCCCAACTCGAGATCCTCGAGTCCCTTGAGGTCTTCCCCTCGACCCTGCCGACAAAGCGCGATTCGGTCTACAGCGGTTGGGTGTCCATCTCCGTCGGCTGCAACAACACGTGCACGTTCTGCATCGTTCCCAGCCTCCGGGGCAAGGAGCGCGATCGTCGCCCGGGAGAGATCCTCGCCGAGATCCAGGCGCTTGTCGACGACGGGGCAATCGAGGTCACGCTGCTGGGTCAGAACGTGAACTCGTACGGTGTCGAGTTCGGAGACAGGCTCGCGTTCGGCAAGCTCCTTCGAGCCTGCGGTGAGATCCGTGGACTCGAGCGGGTGCGCTTCACGAGCCCGCATCCGGCGGCCTTCACGGACGACGTGATCGACGCTATGGCCGAGACGCCGAACGTCATGCCGCAGCTGCACATGCCGCTCCAGTCGGGCTCCGACCGCTTGCTCCGGGCCATGCGCCGGTCGTACCGCTCGTCGAAGTTCCTCGGGATCCTCGACCGCGTCCGCGAACGGATCCCGCACGCTGCGATCACGACCGACATCATCGTCGGATTCCCGGGGGAGACCGAGGAAGACTTCCAGACGACCCTCGACGTCGTCGAACGCTCGCGCTTCTCGAGCGCCTTCACGTTCCAGTACTCGAAGCGGCCCGGCACGCCAGCCGCTGACATGCCGGACCAGCTGCCCAAGGCGGTCGTCCAGGAGCGCTACGAGCGGCTCATCGCCTTGCAGGAGCGCATCTCCGAGGAGGAGAACGCGCGTCAGGTCGGGCATGAGGTCGAGCTTCTCGTGACCGCTCAGAGCGGCCGGAAGGCCGGGGAGACCCATCGGCTCTCCGGACGTGCGAAGGACCATCGGCTCGTCCACTTCAGCGTTCCCGCCGGCGCCGAGGAGCCTCGTCCCGGGGACCTCGTGACGCTGAGGGTGACCGAGGCCGCGCCGCATCACCTCATCGCGGACCCACGGCCGGAGGAGTACTCCGTGCGCCGGTCCCGCGCCGGCGACGCGTGGGACCGCTCCCAAGCGGAGTCGTGCGGTGCGGCTGCCCCTGCAACGGCGGGCGCGGCGCCGGGTGCGCGCGGTTCTGTGAGCCTCGGGATGCCCTCGCTTCCCGTGCGCGTGGGGTAGCGCGTGAGTGGAGGCGAGTCGCCCGGGCCGGTGATCGCCGTCGTCGGACCGACGGGCACGGGCAAGTCGGATCTCGCGGTGGAGCTGGCTCTCGCCTTGGACGGCGAGATCGTGAACACCGACTCCATGCAGTTCTACCGGGGCATGGATATCGGGACGGCAAAGCTCTCGGACGATGAGCGACGGGGTGTTCCCCACCACCTTCTCGACATCCTCGATGTGCGCGAGGAGGCGAGTGTCTCGGCGTTCCAGGCTGCCGCGCGCGCTGCCATCGAGGACATCCATGCGAGGGGGCGCCGGGCTATCCTCGCGGGCGGCTCGGGCCTCTACGTTCGGGCAGCGACGGACGTCCTCGAGTTCCCTGGAACTGACCCGGCGGTCCGGGCACGCCTCGAGAGAGAGGCGGAGACCGAGGGGATTGGCCTGCTCGCCAGACGGCTGCAGGAGAGCGATCCCGAGTCCGGGTCTCGGCTGAAGGACGCGCGCCGGATCATCCGGGCCCTCGAGGTCTACGAGGTGACCGGCCGGCCCTTCAGTGCCTACATGCCGCGCAGGGAGTATGTGCAGCCGACCTTGCAGATCGGCCTGGACATGGATCGGCCGTCTCTACACGGGCGGCTTGCCGAGCGGGTCCACGGCATGGTGCGGGCGGGACTCATGGAGGAGGTGCGGAGGCTCGACGGCATGGGGCTCCGCGAGGGCCGGACGGCATCGCGCGCACTCGGCTACGCGCAGTTCCTCCGCGTGCTCGATGGCGAGGTGACAGCCGAGGAAGCTGCCGACGAGACAATCGTCACGACGCGGCAGTTCGCCAGGCGACAGGTGACGTGGTTCCGTGCCGATCCCAGGGTCCAGTGGCTCGACGCTCTTCGCCCCGACCTCGTGCCCGCTGCGCTGGCCCTCGCCTCGACCATGGGTTCGTGAAGCGCGGGTTCGTGAAGCGCGGTCGGTATTCTGGACGCATGACCGCCGCCCCAGATTCCTTGACCTTGGCCGCGCGCCCGCTCGCGGAGCTCGCCGGGCTCCCGTTCGCGAAGGGGCATGGGACCGGCAATGACTTCGTCCTCGTTGCCGACCCGGACGGAGTCCGCGACGTGACCGCCGGCCAAGCCGCCGCACTCTGCGATCGCCATCTGGGCATCGGTGGAGACGGACTCATCAGGGCCGTGCGCTCAGAGCACCTCCCGGAAGGCCGCGAAATCCTCGGCGAGGACCCCGAGGCCGTGTGGTTCATGGACTACCGGAACGCGGACGGCTCTGTCTCTGAGATGTGCGGCAACGGGGTGCGGGTCTTCGTCGCGTTCCTCCTGGACCAGGGACTCGTCGAACTCGAGCCCGGAGGGGTGCTGTCCGTCGGCACGCGGGCCGGTGTCAAGCGGGTGGAGCGCCGTGACGGGGGCTTCGCGGTCGACATGGGCCCGTGGCAGTTCATTCACCCCGCCCAGGCGGAAGCCGAGGCCGGGGATTCTCTTGTCACAGCTGACGGGCTCGACGTCTCGCGCCCTGCGCTGAGCGTGAGCATGGGCAACCCGCATACGGTCGTCGCCCTTGCCGAGGACGCGGAGCTCGAGAGGCTCCGCCTGTTCGACTCGCCGAAGGTGGAGCCCGTGCCGCCGCACGGAACGAACGTCGAATTCGTCGTGCCCGCAGAGCCCCTCGTGCGCGAGGGGATCGGTGCCATCGCGATGCGTGTCCACGAGCGGGGGGTCGGCGAGACGCAGTCGTGTGGCACCGGCGCGTGCGCTGCAGCGGTCGCGATCCGTCATTGGGCCGGCGCGGGCGCGCCGAGCCGGTGGGACGTCCGCGTCCCGGGCGGAATCGTGCAGGTAGCGTTTGTGACCGACGCCGAAGGTGCAGAGCATGTCGAGCTCAGCGGTCCCGCCGTGATCGTCGCGCACGGCACCCTGAGCTAAGAGCTGGCCTCTGCTCTCCTGGCGACCCGGAGAAGCCGGAAGCCCTTCGACGTCGCTTCGCGGCCGACGTCGTAGGCGTCCCCGAGGGTGTCCGCAAGCCAGCGCTGGAGCGAATCGGCCCCGAGGTTCTTCTGCACGACGAGCCACGCCTCCCCGCCCACCTCCAGACGGGGGAGCCACAGCAGGAGCAGTTCGTGCAGGGCCTGCTTGCCGATTCGAATGGGCGGATTGGACCAGATCGTGGAGAAGCGCGTGCCGGCAGGCACATCCTCGGGGAGAGCCGCACGGATGTTCTCGAGCCCGAGTCTGCGGGCGTTGGCCGCGGTGAGGGAGAGACTCCGCTCGTTGACGTCGACGGCGTGCACCGTCGCGCCGGGGGAGCGCAGCGCCATCGTGAGGGCGATCGGGCCCCAACCGCAGCCGATGTCCAGGAGATTGCCCTCTGGGGCAGGGTCGGGGACTTCCGCGAGCAGCACGGCCGTACCCTTGTCCACCCCGTCCGGGCTGAAGATGCCCGCGGACGTCTCGAGAGCGCGCTCGGCTCCTTCGAGGACGACGGCGAGGGGGCGGCGTACGTCGGGCACGTCCGGCTGAGCGTTGAAATAGTGGGCGGGTTCCATCATCAAGTAGAATAGATCCATGCGCCTGTTCAAGTAGCCACCTCTTCTCGCTGGCCCACGCCCCGCCGTCGACCGCTGTCCGGCCGGGCATAACAGGACAACCCCTTGGAGACGCCTTGAAGCGTGACCTCTCTTCTGTCACCCCTGAGAACTATTCTGGAAAGGACTTCCCTACGAAGGAGAACATGACCAACCACGACGCCGCGCCCGAGCCGCAGCCGCAGGACCTGAGTGCGCAGGACATCCAGGCCGTCATCGATCGGATCCTCGCCAAGGAGGAAGCGGCCGCCGCCAAGGGCGCAGGCCACCGAGCGGAGGACGACGGCGACGGCGCCCCGTCGGCTCGACGTGGCGGCCTCACGAGCGGCAAGGCCCTCGCGCTGTCCGAGCTGGACGACGAGCACGGCGAGTACGACGGCGAACAGCGTGACCTCGAAGAGCGCAGGGCCCTCCGCCGTACTGCGGGTCTCTCGACCGAGCTCGAGGACGTCACCGAGGTCGAGTACCGGCAGCTGCGCCTCGAGCGCGTCGTGCTGGCCGGGCTGTGGAGCGAGGGCACCCTCGAAGACGCCGAAAACTCTCTTCAGGAGCTCGCAGCCCTCGCTGAGACGGCAGGCTCGGAGGTGCTCGACGGCATCGTCCAGCGGAGGCTCAAGCCGGACGCCGGGACGTTCCTCGGCTCGGGCAAGGCGCAGGAGCTCAAGGACATCGTCTATGCGACCGGTGCAGACACCGTGATCGTGGACTCGGAGCTCTCGCCCTCGCAGCGGCGTGGACTCGAGGACATCGTCAAGGTCAAGGTCATCGACCGCACCGCGCTCATCCTCGACATCTTCGCCCAGCACGCGAAGAGCCGCGAAGGCAAGGCGCAGGTCGAACTCGCGCAGCTCGAGTACCTGCTCCCGCGCCTCCGCGGCTGGGGTGAGTCGATGTCCCGTCAGGCCGGCGGCCGTGTGGGCGCCGCAGGCGGCGGAATCGGCTCCCGTGGTCCTGGCGAGACCAAGATCGAACTCGATCGTCGCCGCATCCGTACCCGCATGGCCAAGCTCCGGCGTGAGATCGCCGGGATGAAGCCGGCCCGGGAGACGAAGCGCGCGAACCGCAAGCGGAACGAGGTTCCGTCCGTAGCGATCGCGGGCTACACGAACGCGGGCAAGTCCTCCCTGCTCAACCGGCTCACGGATGCCGGCGTGCTCGTCGAGAACGCGCTGTTCGCCACCCTCGATCCGACTGTGCGCCGTGCGGAGACGCCCGACGGGCTGCCGTACACCCTCTCGGACACGGTGGGCTTTGTGCGCTCGCTTCCGACCCAGCTGGTCGAAGCCTTCCGGTCGACGCTCGAAGAGGTCGCCGACGCGGATCTCATCCTCCATGTCGTCGACGCGTCGCATCCGGATCCGGAGGGCCAGATCGCCGCGGTGAGGGAGGTCTTCTCCGAGGTCGACGCGCGGAAGATCCCTGAGATCATCGTCCTCAACAAGGCCGACGCGGCCGATCCGTTCGTGCTTGAGCGGCTGCGCCAGCACGAGCCTCGCAATGTCGTGGTCTCGGCGCGGACGGGCCTCGGAATCGACGAGCTCAAGCAGACGATCAGCGCCGCGATCCCGCGGCCTGATGTGGTGCTCACGCTGCTCATCCCGTACAGCCGAGGTGACCTCCTCAGCAAGCTCCACGAGAGCAGCTCGGAGATCCGCTCGCTCGAGCACACCGCCGACGGCACGGTCGCGCGCGTTGTGGTGCGCGAGGAGTTCGCCGCAGAGTTGGAGCCGTTCGTCGTCAATGACTGAGGTGAGGGTGAGCGCGGCCGAGGAGACTGCCGTGCGGCTGCTGGACGTCGCAGTAGCCGCGATGGGGGGCCAGCAGCGCGACGGGCAGCACGAGATGGCGCGGCACGTGGCCCGTTCGATCGACGAGGGCAAGCATCTCCTCGTGCAGGCGGGGACGGGAACGGGCAAGTCGCTTGCCTACCTCGTGCCGCTCATCGCCCACGCGCAGAGCAGCGGCCGCCCGGCCGTTGTCGCTACCGCGACGCTCGCCCTGCAGGCCCAGATCGTGGGGCGCGACCTCCCTCGGCTGCTCTCGGCGATCACCCCTGAGCTCGACCATCCCGTCGACGTCGCCCTCATCAAGGGCCGCTCGAACTACCTGTGCAAGCACAAGCTCTCGGGCGGGTTCCCCTCGGACGAGGGCGGTGAGGGGACGCTCTTCGCCCTCGGCGAGGACACCGCCGTCGCCCATCCGGGCGGCGCGGGTCCCACTACCCAGCTCGGCCGCGAGGTCAAACGCCTGCGGGAGTGGGCCGAAGAAACCGAGACGGGGGATCGCGACGACCTGATCCCGGGGGTGAGCGATCGGGCCTGGCGGCAGGTCTCGGTGACGGCGCTCGAGTGCCTCGGCTCCCAGCGGTGTCCCCTCGCAGCGGAGTGCTTCAGCGAGCTCGCGCGGCAGCGGGGGGCGGAGGCGGACATCGTCGTGACGAACCACGCGATGCTCGCGATCAACGCGTTCGAGGGGCTCAACGTGCTGCCGGAGCACGACGTCGTCGTGGTCGACGAGGCGCACGAGCTCCAGGACCGCGTGACGGGGGCGGTGAGCGGCCAGCTCTCCGCAGCGATGGCCATGGCCCCCGCTTCCAGCCTGCGCCGCCACTGCGGCCTCTCCGTCGAGGCGCTGCAGTCGGCTGCCACGCAGCTTGAGCTTGCGCTGGCAGATGTCCCCACGGGCCTTCTTGCCCGGGGGCTCACGGAGGAACTTGCGCAGTCCCTCGTGCTGCTGAGGGATGCGAGCCGAGCGGCCATCTCGGACTCCAAGCCCAGCGATGGGCAGGCGTCCGACGGCGGGCGGCAGGTCGCGCGGTCCCGCGTCAGCGCGGTTCTCGAGTGCTGCGAGCGGATGCTCGACGCTGAGGCCCAGGGCGAGGTGATCTGGGCCTCGCGCACCGGGACGTTCGATCCGGCGTCGGGCTACTCCGCGCCCCCCGATGATGCGCCCGCGACCCTCTGCATCGCGCCGCTCAACGTGGGCGGAAAGCTGCGGGACGGTCTCTTCGCGGACCACACGGTCGTGCTCACGTCCGCGACGCTCGCGATCGGAGCGGCGTTCGAGCCAGCCGCCGGGGGACTCGGCCTGCTCGGCGGCGGCGCCCCGACCTGGACCGGCGTGGACGTCGGTTCACCCTTCGACTACCCCCGGCAGGGCATCCTGTATGTGGCGCGCCATCTGCCCAAGCCGGGCCGCGGCGTGTCAGTCGAGGCGATCGACGAGCTCGAAACCCTCATCCGGGCATCGTCCGGAGGGGCCCTTTGCCTCTTCTCGTCTCGGCGAGCCGCCGAGGACGCGGCCGACGAGCTGCGCGACCGGCTCGACGTATCGATCCTCTGCCAAGGCGAGTCATCGATGAGCGCGCTTGTCCGGCAGTTCGCCGACGAGCCGGACACGTGCCTCTTCGGGACGATGTCCCTGTGGCAGGGGGTCGACGTGCCCGGGCATTCGTGCCGACTCGTCGTGATCGACCGCATCCCGTTCCCGCGGCCGGACGATCCCCTTGCCACGGCACGTTCGCGCGCAGTCGCCCAGGCCGGGGGGAACGGCTTCATGACCGTCTCCGCCTCGCACGCGGCGGTACGTCTCGCGCAGGGCGCTGGCAGGCTCATCCGATCGACCGAAGACCGCGGGGTGGTTGCGGTCCTCGATTCACGCCTTGCCACCGAGCGCTATGGCGCCTTCCTCCGGTCGGCGCTTCCCCCGTTGTGGGGCACGACGGACCGCGGAGTCGTGCTCAAGGCACTCGAGCGCCTCGCCGCTTCAGACTGAGCGCAGCACTGAGACCACGCGACCCATGATGGTTGCGTGGTCGCCCAGGATGGGCTCGTAGCGGGTGTTCTGTGGGAGCAGCCAAGTGTGGCCGTCACGCTGCCGGAACGTCTTGACCGTCGCCTCGTCGTCGAGGAGAGCCGCCACGATGTCGCCGTTCTCTGCGTCGTTCTGCCGTCGAACGACCACCCAGTCTCCGTCGCAGATGGCTGCGTCGATCATCGAATCTCCGCGGACCCGCAGCATGAACAACTCCCCGTAGCCCACGAGCTGGCGGGGGAGTGGCATGACGTCCTCGACGACTTGGTCTGCGAGGATCGGTCCGCCTGCGGCGATGCGCCCGACGAGGGGAACCATCGCGGTGTCGGCGGCGCTCGCCATGTCGTCCAGAGGAATTCCTCCGACGCCGAGCACCGGCGCCGCGCTCTCGGCTTCCATGGTGAGCGGGCGCTCGTCGAGGTTCAGCGGCATGAGGACCTCCATCGCGCGCGGTCGCTTGGGATCGCGGCGGAGGTAGCCGAGCTTCTCCAGCTGGGCGAGCTGATGGGTCACGCTCGAGAGGCTTGCGAGGCCGACCGTGTCTCCGATCTCGCGCATCGACGGCGGGTAGCCCTTGGTCTGGACCGAGCGCTGGATCGTCTCGAGGATCTTCCGCTGGCGCACGGTGAGTCCCTTTGCGGCTCTGGCCACTCCTGCCATGCGTGCCCTCTTTCTCGTCTTCTTATTTTGTCGGTGCCCATCTGGATGCTGATTCCACCGTAGGGGACACGGCGGCACCTTTCAAACATTTGTTCTAGCGAGTCTGGACATCGTTCGATGAGAAGTGCTAAAAGTGTTCTGAATGGTTCGAAGACATGTTCGAAGGCATTCCTGAGGAGGAAGAACCGTGGCACACGCATTCGCAGTTCCGTTCGCAGGGACACCGGCTCGCTCGACCGGCGCACAGGCTCCCCACCCCCGCCTGCGGCTCACTCGCCGGGGGCGGCTCGTGCTGATTGCCCTCCCGTCCTTCCTTGGAGCGGTGTTGCTGCTCGCGTTTCTGAGCGGACTCATCGCGCCTGCCCACGCTGGCGACACGGCGCCGTCGGTGACGCACACGAAGCAGGTCACTCTCCAGCAGGGGCAATCGCTGTGGACGGTCGCGGCACAGTACGCTCCCGATCGCGACCCGCGCGTGGTCATCGACGAGATCGTCGAACTCAACAACCTCGATTCGACCAGGGTCGTTTCAGGGCAGCAGATCGCTGTCCCGACTGAGGGTTGAACCGGGCTGGGGGTCGAGCTCGGCCCGGGCTTGAGCCCGCGTGGGGCTGGGCGTACGCCGAGTCATGAATGCGGAGGCGTCAAGCACCCGGGCGTAGGCTGGACCGGTGAACGATCAGACTGCTCAGCCCACCTCCCGTGAGGAGCGCCTCGCGGGGCTCCCTCTTCGCGAGGATCTGCGCGGTCAGCACCCATACGGGGCGCCGCAGCTGGACGTCCCGATCATGCTCAACGTCAATGAGAATACGTACGGAGTGCCCCAGGACGTCCAGGAGGCCATCACCCGATCCGTGCGCGAGGCCGTCTCGAGCCTCAACCGCTACCCGGACCGCGAATTCACCGAACTTCGCGAGGCCCTCGCGGAGTATCTGGGGCATGGCCTGACGCCCGAGCAGCTCTGGGCAGCCAACGGCTCGAACGAGGTGCTTCAGCAGCTCCTTCAGGCGTTCGGCGGACCCGGCCGTTCGGCCCTCGGCTTCCCTCCGACGTATTCGATGTACCCGCTGCTTGCGGCTGGTACCGGGACGGCGTACCTCAAGGGAGTCCGGGATGCTGACTATGAGCTCACCGCCGACTCGGCTGCGCGGCAGGTCAGGGAGCTGGCGCCAAACGTCGTCTTCCTCTGCTCGCCGAACAACCCGACGGGGACGGCGCTCGGTCTCGACGTGGTCGAGGCGGTGTACGAGGCCAGCGAAGCGAGCCAGGCCATAGTGATCGTCGACGAGGCCTATGCGGAGTTCGCCCAGCTCGGGACGCAGAGCGCGCTCACGCTGCTTCCCGGCCGTCCGCGGCTCGTGGTCAGCCGGACCATGAGCAAGGCCTTCGCCCTTGCCGGGGCTCGGCTCGGTTATCTTGCGGCAGCACCCGAGGTGACCGACGCTCTCCGTCTCGTCCGGCTCCCGTACCACCTTTCGGCCATAACGCAGGCGACGGCCTTGGCGGCTCTCCGTCACCGTGCCTCCCTCATGTCCGAGGTCGAGGCGATCAAGCATCAGCGCGACCGCATCGTGAAGGAGCTCGAACGGCTCGGGCTGAGGCCGGCGTCGTCCGATTCGAACTTCGTCTTCTTCACTGGTCTGGCGGATCCCCAGCGCATCTGGCGGGGGCTGCTCGAGGCGGGCGTGCTGGTCCGTGACGTCGGAATCCCCGGCTCCTTGAGGGTGACGGCCGGAACGGAGTCCGAGACGTCGGCCTTCCTCTCCCGGCTCGAAGAGCTCCTCGAGGAGGAGCAAGCCTAGGCGGCCTAGAATGGATTGGTCCCCCGCATCAGCTTCCATTGAAGGACGTTCACCCATGACCACCGAGCTGCAGGCTGCGCGTCGCACTTCGCGAACGGCGCGGATGGAGCGCACGACCTCAGAGTCGTCTGTCGTCGTCGAGATCAACCTCGACGGCACGGGCCGCTCCGAGATCTCGAGCAGCGTCCCGTTCTACGATCACATGCTCACGGCGCTGTCGAAGCATTCGCTCATCGACCTCACGGTCAGGGCCACGGGTGACACGCACATCGACGTCCACCACACTGTCGAGGACATCGCGATCACTTTCGGTGAGGTGCTCAAGCAGGCGCTTGGGAACAAGGCGGGCATCCGGCGGTTCGGCGAGGCCACGATTCCGCTTGACGAGGCGCTCGCGAATGCCGTGGTCGATGTTTCGGGCCGCCCGTACCTCGTCCACTCCGGGGAGCCGGCGGGACAGGAGTATCACCTCATCGGCGGCCACTTCACTGGATCCCTCACCCGCCACGTGTTCGAGGCGATCACGCTGCACGCAGGGATCTGCCTGCACATGAGGGTGCTCGCGGGCCGCGACCCGCATCACATCGTCGAGGCGCAGTTCAAGGCGTTCGCGCGCGCCCTCCGCGCCGCCGTCGAACCTGATCCGCGCATCGGGGAGGCGATCCCGTCGACGAAGGGCGCGCTGTGAGCGAGACAGGGAAGTCCGCGCCCAACGGCGTCGCCGTGGACTCACGCAACCACGGCGGGCCTGCACCCGATCCGGAGGGGCGCCCCACCGTCGTCGTCCTCGACTACGGCTCGGGCAACGTACGCTCGGCAGTCCGCGCGCTCGAAAGCGCGGGGGCGGCTGTGACCCTGAGTTCGAAGCCGGAGGACGCGCTCAACGCCGATGGTCTCGTGGTGCCCGGCGTCGGCGCGTTCGCGACCGTCATGGACGAGCTCAAGTCCGTGGACGGCCTGAGGATCATCGGCCGACGCGTGGCCGGAGGACGCCCCGTCCTCGCCATCTGCGTCGGTCTTCAGGTGATGTTCGAACGCGGTGTGGAGCACGGTGTCGAGTCGGAGGGGCTCGGCGAATGGCCCGGGACGGTAGAGCTCCTGCCCGCGGCCGTCGTCCCGCACATGGGGTGGAACACGGTGAGCGTCCCCGAAGGATCGCGTCTGTTCGAGGGCGTCGAGGATGAGCGCTTCTACTTCGTGCACTCCTATGGAGTGCAGGAATGGAAGTTCGACGCAACCCACCCGAGCATGGCGGCGCCCCTCGTGACCTGGTCCGAGCACGGTGCTCCGTTCATCGCCGCAGTCGAGAACGGCCCCCTGTGCGCGACGCAGTTCCACCCCGAGAAGTCGGGCGCCGCGGGTGCGAGGCTCCTGCGGAACTGGGTGGCTTCGCTCAAGCCGAAGAACGCCCCCTCGAATGAGAAGGCTTCCGTCTAGATGTGGTCCGTCCTCCTGTTCGGCCTGGCCGGGATCCTCATCGGCGGCGTCGTGTCCTTCCGGCGTCAGGGCATGGCGAACTGGGTCTGGATCTCGTTCGGTGTTCTCGCCGCTGCCGCGCTCGTCGCCGCGTATCTGTTCACCCAATCGGCCTGACAGCCGCCCACCGCAAGGAGATCCTTCATGACCGCTGGGGAGCCCATCCTCGAGCTGCTGCCCGCTGTTGACGTCGCCGACGGCCAGGCCGTGCGCCTCGTGCAGGGCGAGGCCGGGAGCGAGACGAGCTACGGCGAGCCCCTCGAAGCTGCGCTCGCCTGGCAGAACGACGGTGCCGAGTGGGTGCACCTGGTCGATCTCGACGCTGCCTTCGGTCGCGGGAGCAACCGCGAGCTGCTTGCCGGCGTCGTGCGCCAGCTGTCAGTGAAAGTCGAGCTGTCCGGCGGCATCCGCGATGACGCGTCGCTCGACGCAGCCCTCGAGCTCGGCGCTGCGCGCGTCAACCTCGGTACCGCCGCGCTCGAGGATCCGGAATGGACCGCCCGGGCCATCGACCGCTACGGCGACCAGATCGCCGTCGGCCTCGACGTGCGTGGGACGACGCTCGCGGCCCGCGGCTGGACCAAGGAGGGCGGGGACCTGTGGGAGGTGCTCGCGCGCCTCGAGGACGCGGGCTGCTCGCGCTACGTCGTCACGGATGTCACAAAGGACGGAACGCTGCGCGGCCCCAACGTCGACCTCCTCCGCGAGATGTGCGAGCGGACCGAGAAGCCGGTCGTCGCCTCAGGTGGCATCTCGAGCCTCGACGACCTCCGTGCGCTCCGCGAACTCGTCCCGCTCGGCGTCGAGGGAGCGATCGTCGGCAAGGCGCTGTACGCCGGCAAGTTCACCCTGCCGGAGGCCCTCGATGTCGCCGGCCGCCGGTGACATGGGCGCCCAAGGCCATCCTGCACCGCGGCACCTTCCGGGGCACATCGCAGCGGCACTCGCCCGCGCGGGGGAGCACGCCGACTCGGCCGGGCAGTCGTGGGCGGGACGCGACCTCGCCGGCGAGGGGAATCCGCTCCACCGCTTCGACGCGGACGACGGCGTAGCCGACCCGGGCGTCGAGGCTGCCTTGGCGGCACTCGCCTCGGGCGGGACGGAGGAGGCTGTCCACGAGGCACTCGCAGAGGCCCGAGTGTTCGTGCCCGTCGTCGCGACCCTTGCCGAGGGAGGCTTGGGCGACCACGGCTTCGCTGAGGACAAAGAGGCCGATATGGCCCTCGTGACGCTCAGCGCCCCCGACGGGCGGAAGGCACTCCCGGCGTTCACCTCCGTCGCGCGGCTCGAAGCGTGGCACCCCGAGGCGCGCCCCGTCGCGGTCTTCGCTCCACGTGCCGCCCTTTCGGCCGTATCGGAAGGGGCCGAGCTCCTCGTCCTCGATCCTGGAGCGGAGAGGACGTTCGTCCTCCGCCGCCCCGCCGTGTGGGCCTTGGCGCAGCAGCAGACTTGGACGCCGTCCTACCGCGACCAGACGCTCGTGGAGGTCGTCGCAGCGGCCATCGAAGGGCTCGACGAGATTCGCGGCGTTCGCCTCGAGCCCGGCAAGGGCGTCGTGAGCCGAGACCGCTCCGGGCGGATCCTGAACGGCGGCGGGCCGGGGCCCGAGCTCCGGATCGTGCTCGAGCTCAGTCCCGGCTTGCCTGCCGAGTCGGTGCGTGACATCGTGGCAGAGCTGAACGGCCGACTCGCCGGCAGCGAGCGCTTCGCGGAGTCCGTGGATTCGATCGAGATCTCACTCCGCACCGCGGGGGACTGATCCGCACGTGCCTACCCTGCCGTGCGGAGCACGGAAGGTGGGACTGATGGACTTCGCCCTCTACGGGCAACTCTGGCGGCGGCGTCCGGTGAGGAATCTGCTGCTCGTCGCGATGGTCGCGCGGCTCCCGCACTCGGCAGCCGGGGTCCTGCTCACTCTCCATGTCGTACAGACCCTCGGACTGGGCTACGGCCCGGCCGGTGCCGTGGCGGCGCTCCTCACCATCGGAATCGCGATCGGTGCACCGTGGCGCGGCCGTCGAGTGGACACGGTCGGGCTCCGCCGCGCTCTTATCCCGTCGATCGTGGCGGAGGCCGTCGTCTGGTCCGTTGCTCCCCACCTCAACTACCCCGGCCTCTTGGCTGCGGCGCTCATCGGCGGTGTATTCGCGCTGCCGATCTTCTCGGTGGTGCGGCAGTCGCTCGGCGTCATGACAACACCTGCGCAGCGACGGACGGCCTTTGCCCTCGACTCCATCTGCACCGAGGTCACGTTCATGGTCGGGCCCGCGCTCGCGGCGCTCGTCGGGGTGCAGCTCTCCACCGTCGTCGGGATCACAGCGGTGGGGCTTTCAGCGGCCGTGGCGGGGCTAGCGCTCGTCTGGTTCAACCCGCCGACCCGGTCAGGTCAGCCAGGCGCTGTCGCCGACGACGGTGCGGACTCGTGCGAGACCGACGTGGCTTCGAGCGTCGAATCCGCAGAGAGTGCAGCACCAGCGGAGGTGGCTGCGGGTCAGGCGGACGGCGCCTCGGGACTGCGCCGGCTCATCGGGCGTGCCCGCGGAGGGCTCGGCTGGCTCTCGACCAGCGTCGTCGTCGTTCTGGTTGTTGCCGCCGGAGCGGGAATGGTGCTCTCCGGCACCGACGTCGGGATTGTCGCTGTCCTGCGGGGCCATGGGCAGAGTGAGCAGCTGGGAGTGGTGTTCTTCGCCTGGTGCCTCTCCTCGCTCCTCGGCGGCCTCGTCTACGGAGCGATGACCAGCAAGGTGCACCCGCTTGTGCTGCTGCTCCTCATGTCGGCGCTCACGATCCCGATGGGGTTCGCCAGCGATGTGGGGAGTCTCGCCCTACTCTCCGTGCCTGCCGGATTCCTCTGCGCGCCAACGCTCGCTGCGGCCTCCGAAGCCGTGGCCCTGCTCGTGGACGAGGGGCGTCGCGGCGAGGCCATGGGTTGGTACGGATCTGCGCTCACGGCAGGAACGGCCCTCGGGTCACCGTTCACCGGACTTACGATCGACGCTGCCGGCCCTTGGGCCGGCTTCGCAGGGATCGGTGCGGTCGGAGTCGTGCTCTGTGGTGCGGGCCTTCTGGCACAAGCCGTGCGACGACGGCGCCGCGCCACAGTTGGAAGGCTGAGTTGACTGGAAGGCTGAGTTGACTGGACGGCTCAGTTGACTGGAAGGCTCAGCTGACTGGAAGCTTCAGTTGACCGGTCCGGTGTACTTTTCTCCCGGGCCCTTTCCGGGAGCGTCCTGGATGGTCGACGCCTCGCGGAACGCGAGCTGCAGCGAACGCAGCCCGTCGCGGAGGGGGGCCGCGTGCTGGGAGCCGATTTCGGGCGCCGCCGCTGTGACGAGGCCAGCGAGCGCTGTGATGAGCTTCCGCGCCTCGTCGAGGTCCTTGAGCGCTTCGCCCTCGTCGGCCAGACCCACTTTGACGGCAGCCGCGCTCATGAGGTGAACCGCGGTGGTCGTGATGACCTCGACGGCGGGAACTTCCGCGATGTCCCGAAGTTCGGTGCTGGCATCCGTGTTCGCGCCAGCGCTCGTGCCGTTCTGGTCAGTGTGGTCAGTGCTCATGCTGCTAAGCTTGGCACAGACCGACTGGATGTCGTTATTCAGGCGTTTTTTGCCTGTATACTTGATTGACAGTTTGCAAGCGGAGATCTCTCCCACCCGCGTCGGCGTGCAATCGCATTGCTGCCGGGTACTCAGGTTGGCTGGCGCGGCACCCGCCGCAGCCGGACATGGCGTCCATGGAGACGCCCACCTTCGAGGCCTCCGATTGCACCGACAATCGGGGGCCTTCCTCGTTGTCGGGGCTGTCCCGGACTACTTGAGGAGCTTGAACATTAGCGATCCACGCATCAATGAGCGAATCCGCGTCCCTGAGGTGCGCCTCGTGGGGCCTGCTGGCGAGCAGGTCGGCATCGTGCGTATCGAGGACGCGCTGCGTCTGGCGGCCGAGTCAGACCTCGATCTCGTTGAGGTAGCACCCCAGGCGAAACCGCCGGTGTGCAAGCTGATGGACTTCGGCAAGTACAAGTACGAGGCCGCGGTCAAGGCTCGCGAGGCACGCAAGAACCAGACGAATACGGTTCTGAAGGAGATTCGCTTCCGCCTCAAGATCGACACCCACGACTACGAGACGAAGAAGGGCCACGCGCTCCGCTTCCTCGGCGCCGGGGACAAGGTCAAGGCCATGATCCAGTTCCGTGGCCGCGAACAGCAGCGTCCGGAGATGGGCATCCGCCTCCTTCAGCGCTTCGCGGACGACGTCGCCGAGGTCGGCACGATCGAGTCCGCGCCGCGCATCGACGGTCGCAACATGGTCATGGTGATCGGTCCGCTCAAGAACAAGGCTGAGGCAAAGGCCGAGGCCCGTAGGGTCGCCCAGCGTGCCGCCGACAAGGCCAAGGCTGAGGCGGCGAAGACCGCCAGCGTGACCGCAGAGCAGGCGCCGATGACGCAGTCTCTGGGCGATGCGCTTCCCGAGGCCCTGCGGCAAGCTGCCGTCCAGGCTGACGAGCAGCCGGCCGCGGCGGTGGAGTCTGAGGAACCGACGTCGCAGGCTGCAGAGTCTGCTCCGGCGGCAGAGACCGCGCAGATTGCAGAGTCTGCTCCGGCGGCAGAGACCGCGCAGGCTGCAGAGCCTGCTCCGGCGGCAGAGGAACCGGCTCAGGCTGCAGAGCTTGCTCCGGCGGCAGAGGAACCGGCTCAGGCAGCTGAGAGGCCGGCAGCTGCGAAGCCGGCGGCTGCGAAGCCCGCAGCCGAGCCCGAGCGCAAGCCGGCTCCTGCTCGGGCTGCGGCACCGGCTCCTTCTGCTTCGCCCAGGCCGGCACCGGCTCCTCGGCCGCAGGCGCCCAAGCCTGCTGAGGCCGCCAAGCCCGCAGCGCCGAAGCCGTCGGCACCTCGGCCGCAGGCTCCGAAGCCGGGTGCACCCCGCCCCGGGGCGGGAGCGCCCAAGCCCTCGGCACCGCGCCCGTCGGGTCGCCGGGGCAACTAGTCCACCGCAGCCGCTGAAGACCTTCGGGTCTTGGCGGCCAGCGGAACCACCAGTCGGCCCGCGCAAGCGGGCCGCCAGAGAAAGCCGCGGCCTGGTGCCGCGGGAAACAAAGGAGATCGGTCACCATGCCGAAGATGAAGACCCACAGTGGCGCCAAGAAGCGCTTCAAGCTGACCGGCTCGGGCAAGCTCAAGCGCCAGCAGTCGAACCGCCGCCACTACCTCGAGCACAAGCCGACGACGCTCACGCGCCGCCTGCACGCCGACAAGATCGTGACCGGTGGCGACGCCAAGGTCATCCGGCGGATGCTCGGCATCTGAGTTCTTTCCCAGTCAACCGGCCCTTCGGGGCCACCTAGCCGTCCCGGCCGGGCGCAAGGCGCCCGCGGCTCTGGGAAGGATTTCTGAAGGAGTACACACATGGCACGTGTGAAGCGGGCAGTCAACGCCCACAAGAAGCGCCGCACCGTCCTCGAGCGGGCGTCCGGCTACCGAGGCCAGCGCTCGCGCCTCTACCGCAAGGCAAAAGAGCAGCTGCTGCACTCGTTCGTGTACAGCTACCAGGATCGTCACAAGCGCAAGGGCGATTTCCGCCGCCTGTGGATCCAGCGCATCAACGCCGCTGCCCGCGCCAACGGCCTGACCTACAACCGCCTCATCCAGGGCCTCAAGGCCGCCGAGGTCGAGGTTGACCGCCGCATGCTCGCCGAGCTTGCCGTCTCCGACGCTGCAGCTTTTGCCGCGCTCGTCGAGGTTGCCAAGAAGGCCCTCCCCTCGGACGTCAACGCTCCGGTCGCCGCGAAGTAGTCCTTTCGCGCACACGTTTCGAACGCCCGCACTGCCACTCGGCAGTGCGGGCGTTTGCTCTTGTGGGATTTGATCTGTCCTCGGGGATTTGATCTGCTCTCGCGGGATTTAGGGTGGACCAGTGACTTCCATGACGAACCCGCGCGCCGACCGCGTCCGGGATGTCGCCAAGCTGGCCCAGCGCTCGGCCCGTCAACGGCGCGGCCTGTTCCTCGCCGAGGGGCCGCAAGCAGTACGCGAAGCCCTGCGGCTCGACGCTCGCCGCGGCACGCGCCTTGTGACCGAGGTCTATGCGAGCGACTCCTGTCTTGAGCGGTATCCCGAATTGGGCGAACTCGCCACTGCCACAGGCGCCCTGCGTCTCGCGACAGACGAGGTCCTTGCTGCCATGGCGGACACGGTGAATCCGCAGGGAATTGTGGCCGTCTGCCGTTACCTGGATGCCTCCCTCGACGACGTCCTCGCGCGAGCGCCCCGTCTCGTGGCCGTCCTCTGCCGCGTCCAGGACCCAGGCAACGCCGGGACCATCCTGCGCGCTGCGGACGCAGCAGGCGCGGATGCTGTGGTCTTCACTGAGGGCAGCGTGGACGTCTACAACCCGAAGGCCGTCCGGAGCACAGCAGGATCCCTGTTCCACGTGCCGGTCGTCACCGGAGTGGATGAGGGCGAGCTCGTCTCCCGGCTTCGCGGAGCGGGCCTAGGCGTTCTGGCCGCGGACGGCTACGGCGTCGTCGACCTCGATGTGCTTCAGGACGAGAGCGCGGCGCGTCGCCTGAGCGCAGCACCCGTCGGAGAGCCGAAAGGCTCCGGCGACTCCTCGTCGTCGTACGCGCTCGAGGCACCCACGGCGTGGCTCTTCGGGAACGAAGCCCAGGGGCTCTCCGAAGAGGAACTTGCCCTTGCGGACGCGAGGGTTGCCGTGCCCATCTATGGCGATGCGGAGAGCCTGAACGTCGGAACGGCCGCCACTGTGTGCCTGTACGCGAGCGCGCGGGCACAGCGGCTTGGCGTGGGACTGAAGACGGACTGAACGGGTAGGTTCAAAGGCATGTCGTCTTCCGGGGGTCCCAAGGCCGTGGTCGCGGCGCTCGCGGCCAACCTCTCCATCGCGGTGATGAAGTTTGTCGCGTTCATCCTCACCTCGTCTTCGTCGATGCTCGCCGAGGCGATCCACTCGGTTGCCGACTCTGGAAACCAGATCCTGCTGCTGATCGGCGGCAAGCGCTCGGCCCGCGAGGCGAGCCCCCAGCACCCGTTCGGCTACGGTCGCGAACGCTACATCTACGCGTTCATCGTCTCGATCGTCCTCTTCACGGTCGGTGGCCTCTTCGCCCTGTTCGAAGCGTGGGAGAAGTTCCAGAATCCCCACCCGATCGAGGGTGCGTGGTGGTGGGTGCCGCTTGCGATCCTCGTCGGCTCAATTGTCGCCGAGGGACTCTCATTCCGGACTGCGATGGGGGCGTCGAGGCCTTCGCGTGGGGGACAGAGCCTCGCACAGTTCGTCCGTGCGGCGAAACAGCCGGAGCTCCCCGTCATCCTCCTCGAGGACTTCGGTGCGCTCATCGGCCTCGCGTGCGCGCTCTTCGGCGTCTCGCTCACGCTCATCACGGGCAACGGGGTCTGGGACGCGGTCGGCACCGCGATGATCGGGACTTTGCTCGTGGTCATCGCGGCGGTCCTGGCGTTCGAGACGAGTTCCCTCTTGGTCGGCGAATCGGCCACCTCCTCGGACATTGCGAAGATCGAATCCGCTTTGAAGAGCGATGGGACGCGCATCATCCACCTGCGCACCCTCCACCTCGGCCCGGACGAACTGCTCGTCGCGGCGAAGTTCAGCGTCGGGACCGCGTCGACGGGAGCGCAGATCGCGAAGGCGATCGACGACGCGGAGGCACGGATCCGGGCCGCGGTTCCGAGCGCCCGGGTCATCTACCTCGAGCCGGACATCCCGCGCGCGGACTAGCGCGCCACTTAGCCTTGATCCACCGATCCGCGGCCGTTCCTGAGTAGTTCTCGGCAGCGGTCGCGGTTTTGGCTGCTGGGCATGGGACATCGGCCGGCCTCGCTGCCGGGGTGTTCCACTGGAGTTCGGTTTGGCCGTTGCCGGCTGCGGGCGGGTTCCTACGCTGTGGCCGGAGGTGCGTGGGCGGTGGTGAAGAGCTTTTCCCACGCGGCCTGCCATGGCCAGGTCTCGGGCAGGCGGAGGCGGATCTTCCGGGCGCTGGAGGCGATCCTGGCCGGGACGCTCACGAGCTTGCGGCGGATGGTGCCGGTGCGGGCTCTGGCGAACGCGGTGCCGGCGAGGGTCCCGGCGGCGCGGGCGAGGTTGAACGCCATGACCGCGGCGACGAGCCAGGCCGAGTTCGCGGCGAACTTCCCGGAGGGCAGGTGGGCCAGGGCCGAGTCCTTCAGATCGGCGTGGACCTGCTCGATCACGGCATGGGCCCGGTGGGTGGCATCGGCGGCCACGGTGCCGAGGTCCTCGGCGGAGACGGTGGTGAAGAAGGCGTGGTGGCGGTGGATCTCGAACAGGGTGCCCTGCCCGTCGGGGACCTTGGGGTTCAGCTCCGGGATCCGGCGCACGACAAGCCGCCCGCTCACCCGTTCGGCCTTCTTCCGGGAGGCGAACGCGGTGAACGGGACCTCGGCGACCTCCGCGCGGGAGACCCAGGCGCCGGCGGCCTCGTCGAAGACGGCGTCCGTGTACTCGATCGTCGTCCACGCCTCGGCCGGGATGGAGCTGACGGCGCGCCTCACGGCCGGGTCCAGACGGACCGTGACCGAGACCTCGGCCCCTGCGGCGCGGGCGGCCGAGACGGCGGGGTGGCCGTAGAACGCCGAGTCGGCCCGCACCAGCACCCGCCCGGCGGTGCCGGTCCGGCGCAGGGCCGAGAGCGCATCGGCGACCAGCCGGGAGGCCCCGCGGGAGGAGTTCGCGGCCCCCTTGCGCAGGCGCTGGGCCAGGACGACCGGGGCGGTGTCCTTCGTGGTGGCGGTGGCCAGCAGGGCGTTCAGCCCGCGAACCCCGGAGTACCCGTACCCGGATCCCTGCTTGGCGTAGCCGTGGACCTCGACGATCGTGTCGTCGACGTCCACAAACACGAAGTCCCCCTCCTCGGGGTTCCCCAGCAGCGGTGCCCGGGCGGCCAGGTTCGCCAGGAATCGGGCGGCGACCGCGTCCAATTGGCGCACGTGCCCAAACGCGAAGGCGCGCAGGAACGAGCCTAGGGTCGAGGGCGCGTAGCAGACCTTGAACAGCTTCTTCATGCCCCCGTGCCGCAGCAGGGCCATGTCGTCGATCGAGTCCGCCCCGGCGACCATCCCGGCCACCAGCGCGGCGAGCTTGAGCCCGGCGTTGGCGCCCTTGTCCGTTGGCACGCTCAGATGCTCGTCCGCCAGGGTTTGGAGACCAGCTGCCTCGGCCAAGCGCATCACCGGCACCAGCCCCGCAGCGGAGACCAGATTCGGCTCGTCGAAGGACACCGCCACCGCGGCGGGACTGTGGGAAACTAACACCTACGAGATGCCCTCTCATCCTCAGGAGACCGGTTCTGTAGCAAGTCCAGTTTTCCCTGAGATGGCGGGCATCTCGCCTTTAATTACGCCATGCTTCCCGCAAACCCCATCGGTGGATCAAGGCTTAGGCGAGCCGACCGCGCCGTTCGACGCGCCCGCTCGCCGCGGCGACTCCAAGGCCCAGGACGGCGAGGACGGCGCCCACAAGGGCCGGTGCCGTGAAGCCCCATCCCCAGCCGATGACGAGGCCGCCGAGGAACGCGCCGAGGGCGTTCGCGATGTTGAGCGCAGAGTGATTGAGGGACGAGGCGAGCGTGGGCGCGTCCGGCGCCGAGTCCAGCAGCCGCGTCTGCAGGGCTGGGATGAGCATCGAGCCCGAACCGCCGACGACGAACACCATCAGGAGCGCTGTGGGCCACCACACGGCAGCAACCGCGTAGAGGACCATGCAGATCGCGACGATCGCCAGACCACCGTAGATCGTACCCATGACCGAGCGGTCGGCGAGACGGCCGCCCAGGATGTTGCCGAGCACCATGCCGAGTCCGTAGAGCGCGACGACGAGCGGCATGAAGTCCTCGGGGAGCCGGCTGACGCTGGTCATCGTGTGCGAGATGTACGTGTACGTGGCGAAGAAGCCGCCGAAGCCCACGATGCCGGTCAGGAGGGCGAACCACAGCTGCACGCGGGAGAGCGCCCCGAGTTCTCGGCGGATGCTCGCCTCGGGGTGTGCCGGCTCGAATGGCACGAAGCGCCAGATCATCGCGACGGCGACAAGCCCGATGGCACCTGTCAGGACGAAGAGAAGGCGCCAGCCCAAGGACTGGCCGAGCCAAGTCGCGAAGGGGACGCCGAGGACATTTGCGACGGTCAGCCCGGACATGACCGTCGCGATCGCCCAGCCGCGCTTCGTCGGGGCGACGAGCGAAGCTGCCAGTACGGCAGCTGCGCCGAAATAGGCACCGTGGGGGAGTCCGGAGGCGAAGCGGGACACGAGCATCTGCCCGAAGCCCGCCGCGAAGACGGACGAGAGGTTCGCGAGGGCGATGAACGCTGCCAGACCCATGACGAGGAACTTGCGCGGGAGACGCGCTCCGACCGCGGCAAGCACCGGCGCGCCGACGACGACGCCGAGCGCGTAAGCCGAGATGAGTTCCCCGGCCTGCGGGGTCGTGATGCCGAGGCCACGCTCGATCTCATTGAGCAAGCCCATGGTCGTGAATTCGACGGTGCCGATGCCGAAGCCTCCGATCGCTAGGGCGCACATGGCCCAGAACAGGGCCTTCGGGGCGAGCGGCGGGCGGTGGAGGGAGCTTTGCGCTGAGCTGGGAGCTGTGTATCGGGCGGAGCTCGGCGCGGTCTGGGCGTCGGATTTCGTCACGCGGGCTTCAACCTGCTCCAGGCCGTGCGCATTCCGTGCCCCATCTTCGCGGGCCCAATCTTCGCGCGCCTAGACTTGACCGGTGACAGTTCAAGTGGTGGGCGCGGCAATCGTTGATTCGCTCGCGCGCCCGACGCGGCTGCTCGCCGCCCGAAGGACCGCACCGCCCGCCTTCGCTGGAATGTGGGAGTTCCCGGGCGGAAAGGTCGAACCGGGGGAGACCCACGAAGCCGGGCTGCACCGTGAGCTAGCCGAGGAGCTCGGCGTTCGCGTGAGGCTTGGTCGTGAAGTCCCGGCCCCCGAGTCCGACGGCTGGCCGCTCAACGCCAAGGCAGTCATGCGGGTCTGGTTCGCCGAGATCGTCGACGGCCACGCCGCGCCGCTCCAGGACCACGACGAACTGCGCTGGGTGCCGCTGGACGACGTCGAGCGTCTCACTGGCCTCGCCTGGATCCCCGCCGACTTCCCCATCGTCGAGGCTGTTCGCCTGCACAGCGCCTAGAACAGCTCGCCCTGCACGGCAACCGGGCGGAGTTCGATGCTGCTCTCAGAGGGGCCGATGCTGCTCTCAGTGGGGCCGGTTTCGCTCCTGCCCCCGCCGCCCATGCGGTGGCCGAAGCTTTCGGAGCCGGCGAAGCCGTGCCGCGCCTTCGCGGCATTCACTCGGCGGGCGAGCCACGTCCGGTAGTCCTTGGGCGCGTACGCACCGGTCCCATAGAGCCTTCGGTAGCGTCCCACGAGGCGTGGATGCTCGCGCGCGAGCCACTGCATGAACCATTCCTTGGTTCCGGGGCGCAGGTGGAGTGCGCCGACCGTCACTCCGGTTGCGCCAGCCTCGGAGAGGGAGGCGAAAAGTGCATCGAGCTGTTCCTCGCCGTCCGTGAGCCAGGGCAGGATCGGCATGGCCATGACGCCGCACGCGAGGCCCGCGTCCCGCAGCTTCGAGATGAGGGACAGTCTGGCGGATGGGCTCGGGGTGCCCGGCTCGACCACGGACTGGAGGCCGGGGTCGAGCATCGCGAGCGAAATGGCGGTGCCCACCGGCACGTGCGCGGCGGCTGCCTTCAAGAGCGGCAGGTCCCTTGCGAGGAGGGTCCCCTTCGTGAGGATCGAGAAGGGGGTGCCCGATTCGGCGAGGGCGCGGATGATGCCCGGCATGAGGGCGTACCGGCCCTCCGCCCGCTGGTACGGGTCGGTATTGGTCCCGAGGGCCACGTGCTCACGCGACCATGACGGCTTGGCGAGCTCCGCCTTCAGGACGTCGACGACGTTGACCTTGACGACGAGCTGTCGATCGAAGTCGAGGCCGGCATCGAGGTCCAGATATTTGTGGGTGCCGCGCGCGAAGCAGTAGACGCACGCATGGCTGCACCCTCGGTAGGGATTGATCGTCCACCGAAATGGCATGGAGGACGCCGGCGGCACCTTGTTGAGCGCCGATCTCGCGGCGACCTCATGGAAAGTGATGCCTTGGAACTCCGGCGTCCGGACGGCGCGGAGCAGGCCTGCAAGCGGAATGAGAGGAACTGCCTCGCCGCTTGCTTCGGACTCGCCCTGCGCCGTCTGCGTGTTCCATCGCATGGCAACTATTCGAATACAGTTTCGAACCTCGTGTCAAGCCTGCTCAATGCTGCTCGGCCGGCCGCGAGAGCCGCCAGGTCACCGAGACGGAGGCGCGGATGTCCGTCTCGCCCGCCTCGACCGGCATGGGCTCGACCGTGCTCGCCAAGGCCGCACGCGCGAGGGGCATGGGCGGTCCCGGAGCGCTGAAGGCGGCCGCGTCGATTCGCAGGACCTCGCCTAAAGCGCGCCCCGCCCTCCGGGCGAGTCGTGCCGCTGTCGCCTGCGCGTCGTCGAACGCCGCCTCCTGAGCCGCTGCCTCGAGGCTCGCCCGGTCACTCACCTCGAGTGCCACGCCGTTGACCCTGAGGGCATCCCCGGCGGAGCGGACGACGGCGTCGAGCACCTCGGGTGTGCGTGCCAGCTCCCGCACGGTGACTGTGAGTCCCGTGCTGGCCACGTAGGCGACAACCTGCTGCCCGCTGTTCTCGCGCCATACGGTCTCGCTGTGCACGCTGAGGCCGCTGGTTGAAACGTCGGGGCGCGGAACGCCCTGTTCCAGAACGCTCTCCACAACTCTTCGGGCCGCCGCGGAAGCGCCCGAGTAGGCATGGGCCAAGCCAGCCTCGCGCACTTCGACCGAGAGGCGGAGGACGGCGGTGTCCGGCGCGGCGCGGACGGAGCCGGTGCCGGTAGTGCTGACGATGTCGGGCTTGCGTACCACGTCTCTCACGGTAGCCGGGCATGCCCGGCTCGCCCAGAGCTGAGGGCACGTCTACTAGACTGAGGGCGCAAACCCACCCGCTGCGTAAGAACGGTCCATGACTGAAACACTGCCCGGCGCCACCGTCCCGGATCCTTTGGACGAAGCTGCCGTCACCGCCGCCGTCGAGCGCGCCCTCGAGGACATCTCGGGCGCGTCCAATCTGGACGAGCTCAAGGCCGTCCGCATCGCCCACACCGGTGAGAAGTCTCCGCTGGCTCTCGCCAATCGAGCCATCGGTGCGCTGCCCAAGGAATCGAAGGCCAGCGCGGGCAAGATCGTGGGCTCGGCGCGAGGGCGCGTCAACAGGGCGATCGCCGAGCGGTCCGAGGTGCTCGAGGCGGAGAACGACGCCCGGATCCTCCTCGAGGAGACGGTCGACGTGACGGCCGCGCCGCGACGGCGTCGTGCGGGCGCGAGGCACCCGCTCTCGACGCTGCAGGATCGCGTGAGCGACATCTTCGTGGGCATGGGCTGGGAGATCGCCGAGGGCCCCGAGGTCGAATCCGAGTGGTTCAACTTCGACGCGCTCAACTTCAAGCCGGACCACCCGGCCCGGGAGATGCAGGACACGTTCTTCGTCGACCCGCCCGAACGGCATGTCCTCCTGCGGACGCACACCTCGCCGGTGCAGGTGCGGGCGATGCTCGAGCGCGAGGTGCCGATCTACGTCCTGTGCCCAGGCAAGGTGTTCCGCACGGACGAGCTCGATGCGACCCACACCCCCGTATTCCACCAGTTCGAGGGCCTCGCGATCGACAAGGGCCTGAGCATGGCGGACCTCCGCGGCACGCTCGAGCACTTCGCTCGGCTCATGTTCGGCCAGGAGGCACAGATCCGGCTTCGCCCGAATTTCTTCCCGTTCACTGAGCCGAGCGCCGAGCTCGACATCTGGCACCCGGGTGCGAAGGGCGGACCCCGCTGGATCGAGTGGGGCGGCTGCGGCATGGTCAACCCCAACGTCCTGCGGGCCGCCGGCATCGACCCTGACGTCTACTCCGGCTTCGCCTTCGGGATGGGCATCGAGCGGACGCTCATGTTCCGCAACGACGTCGTGGACATGCGGGACATGATCGAGGGCGACGTCCGCTTCAGTGAGCACTTCGGGATGGAGATCTAGGGACATGCGAATCCCCCTTTCCTGGCTGCGCGAATACACGCAGCTTCCGGCGGACGCGACCGCCGAAGACCTCATGGCAGACCTCGTCTCCGTGGGACTCGAGGAAGAGGCCGTGCACCGGCCCTCCGAGAGCATCAGCGGGCCGATTGTCGTCGGCCAGGTCCTGAGCCTCGTCAAGGAGCCGCAGACCAACGGCAAGACCATCAACTGGTGCCAGGTCCGCGTGGTGCCCGAGGGGCAGGAACAGACGCTCGCAGGCAAGGGCATAGACCCCTCGGGTGTTCAGGGCATCGTGTGCGGCGCCCACAACTTCGTTGAGGGCGACAAGGTCGTCGTGACCCTGCCCGGCGCCACGCTGCCCGGCGACTTCCATATCGCCGCCCGCAAGACGTACGGCCACGTCTCCGCCGGAATGATCGCGTCGGCGCGTGAACTCGGCATCGGCGAGGACCACGACGGTATCATCGTGCTCTCGCGCCTCGGCCTCGACCCCGAGCTCGGGACGGACGCACTTGCGCTCTTCGGACTGAACGACGAAGCCGCAGAGATCAACGTGACCCCGGACCGCAGCTACTGCTTCTCGATCCGCGGGATCGCTCGCGAATACGCGCATGCCACGGGGACCTCGTTCGAGGACCCGGCCACGCTCGTCACCCCGCCGGTGTCTCTCCAAGGCGGCTACGACGTCGTCCTCGACGACCGTGCGCCGATCTATGGCGTCCTCGGGTGCGATCGCTTCGTCGCCCGGACCGTCCGCGGGATCGACCCCACCCGGCCGACCCCTCAGTGGATGGTCTCCCGCCTTCGGCTTGCGGGCGTGCGCTCGATCTCCCTGCCTGTCGACATCTCGAACTACGTGATGTTCGAGCTGGGCCAGCCGACCCACTGCTACGACCTCGACAAGCTCACCGGCACGATCACGGTGCGCCGTGCAGAGGAGGGCGAGAAGCTCGAGACGCTCGACGGCAAGGTCCGCGAGCTCGATCCCGAGGACCTGCTCATCACCGACGAGTCGGGCCCCATCGGGATCGCCGGCGTCATGGGCGGCGCCTCGACGGAGTGCTCGGACGCCACGGTCAACGTTCTCGTCGAGTCTGCCCACTTCGACACCGTCACGGTCGGCCGTTCCCGCCGTCGGCACAAGCTTCCCTCGGAGGCGTCCAAGCGCTTTGAACGCGGTGTGGACTGGCAGGTCGCAGATGAGGCTGCGCAGCGCGTCGTCGACCTGCTGGTCGAACTGGGCGGTGGCGTCGCGGACGAGGCCGGCACCGATGTCGGCAGCGCTCCCGAGCCCGTCAAGATCCTCCTGCCCGGAACCTTCGCGTCCGAACGGATCGGGATGGAGTTCAGCGAGGAGCTCATTGCGCGGACGCTGGGGGACCTCGGGGCCAACGTCGAGCGGCGAGGTGCCGATTACCTCGTGACTCCGCCGAGCTGGCGCCTCGACCTCGAGACGAAGGAGGATCTCTCCGAGGAGGTTGCGCGGCTCGTCGGCTACGACAAGATCCCCTCGCGCCTCCCTGTAGCGCCCCCGGGTCGCGGCCTGACCCGGGCGCAGCAGCAGCGCCGTCGCCTCGTGCAGGCGCTCGCCGACGCCGGCCTGACCGAGGTGCTCGCGTACCCGTTCGTCTCGCAGGCGGCCAACGATACGTTCGGTGTCGCCGAGGCCGGCGCAGCGCGCCCTGCCGTCAAGCTCGCGAACCCGCTGAGCGAGGAACTCGGCTGGTTGCGGACCTCAATGCTGCCCGGCCTGCTCGAGGTGGCCAAGCGCAACCTCTCGCGCGGGTTCCGCGACCTCGCACTCTTCGAGGCTGGGCTCGTGTTCCTGCCCGACGACAGCAGGATCGGCACGGCTTCGATCCCGCCCCTCGGCGCTCTGCCCACCGACGACGTCCTCGACGTCCTCGAGGCGGGCCTTCCGCATCAGCCGCTCCACATCGGCGCGGTCTTCACGGGCCACGACTCGCCAGCCGCGGCAAACCACACGCCCAGGCTCTGGGACTGGTCCGACGCCCTCGACATCGCGCGTCTCGCCGGCGACGTCCTGGGGGTCGAACTCGTCGTGACCCAAGGCGTCCATCAGGCCTTCCACCCCGGACGGACGGCGAAGCTTGCCCTTCGCACGGGCGAGCTCGTCGGCTTCGCTGGAGAACTGCACCCGAAGCTGCTCGCGGCGCACGACCTGCCGGCGCGCTCGGTCGCCCTCGAACTCGACGCGGATGTGTTGTTCGAGGCGGCCCCCGACGTGATCGTTGCCAAGCACATCTCGACGTTCCCCGTGGCCACCCAGGACGTCGCGCTCATTGTCGACGCCGGGATCCCCGCCGACGACGTCAGGGAGGCGTTGCGCGAGGGGGCAGGCGAGCTGCTCGAAGAGGTGCACCTCTTCGACGTGTACGCAGGCCAGAACATCGGCGAAGGGAAGAAGTCGCTCGCGTTCGGCCTGCGCTTCCGGGCGCCCGACCGGACGCTCACGGCTGACGAGGCGTCGGAAGCCCGTGCGGCGGCGGTGGCACGCGCGGCCGAGCAGTTCGGCGCCGTCCAGCGCTGATCCTCCGCGCTCTGCCGCTCCCAGGGGCGGAGCCTCCCTGGCTCGTCGGCAAACCGACGGCCGGGGAGCTCCAGCGCGCCCGGTCTCTGGGAGATCCGGTCAGGGCAAGCAGTCTCAGGGAACCAGGAGGACCTTGCCCGTCGTCGCTCGGCCCTCGAGGGCCCGGTGCGCGTCGGCCGCCTCGGAGAGCGGGAACGTCGCGCCGATGCGCACCGAGAGCGAGCCATCCGCCGCAGCCGCGAACACTTCCGAGGAGCGCCACAGCCTCTCCTGCGGATTGAGCAGGTGATGCTTGAGGGTGGGGCGCGTGAGGAAGAGCGAGCCTCCGGAATTGAGCCGCTGCGGGTCCACGGGCGGCACCGGACCGGACGCAGCGCCGAAGAGCACGAGATATCCCCGCGGGCGCAGGCTCGCGAGCGAGCCGTCGAACGTGTCCCGGCCCACGCCGTCGTACACGACATCTACGCCAGCGCCGCCTGTCAGCTCCTGGACGTGCTCGGAGAACTGGGAGTACTTGAGGACGTGGTCCGCGCCGGCCTCCGAAGCGAGCTGTGCCTTCTCATCCGTGGAGACGGTCGTGAGGACCCGCGCGCCCTTGGCCTTCAGCAGCTGGATGAGCAGCAGGCCCACCCCGCCGGCGCCAGCGTGGACGAGCGCCGTCTGGCCCGGCTCGACGCGGAACGTCGAGTTGATGAGGTAGTGCGCCGTCATGCCCTGGAGAGGGAGGGCCGCCGCGGTCTCGAGGTCGAGGCTGTCCGGGACGGGAAGTGCCTTGTCCGCGTCGACGAGCATGTACTCGGCGTACGTCCGGCGGCCCTCGGCGGTCGCAATCCGGTCTCCCACCCCGTAGCCCTCAACGCCTTCGCCGACTTCCTCGATGGTGCCGGAAGCCTCGTCGCCCGGGGTGAAGGGGAACGGGACGTTGTAGATGCCCTGGCGCTGGTAGGTCTCGATGAAGTTGACCCCGGTCGCGGCGATCTTGACCAGAAGCTGGCCCGGGCCCGGCTGTGGCCTTTCGGCCTCCTCGAGCACCAGGACTTCGGGTCCGCCCGGTTCGGTGGCGACGATGGCTTTCATCATGGAGTCTTCCTCTTTCCAGCGTTGCTTCATGAGTTCTCGTCCGGACCCATCCTAAGGAGCGTCATCCCCTGAGGTGGGCCACGGCCGATTCTTTCATGCATAAATATTGATGGCCATGCATAACTTTGCCTATAGTGGTCGGGTGACTATTACCGCAGCAGTGTCCGGGGCCAGCGGCTACGCCGGGGGAGAGGTCCTCCGCCTGCTGGCCAACCACCCCGAGATCGAGATCGGCGCCATCACCGCGCACAGCAGCGCGGGCAGCAGGCTGGGCGAGCTTCAGCCGCATCTCCTCTCTCTCGCGGACCGCACCATCACCGAGACGACCGCAGAGAACCTGGCAGGTCACGATGTCGTCTTCCTCGCGCTCCCGCACGGGGCCTCGGCGGCGGTCGCCGCGCAGCTGCCAGAGGACACGCTCGTGATCGACGCCGGCGCGGACCACAGGCTCGAGGATCCGGAGGCGTGGTTCAAGTTCTACCGCTCGGAGCATGCGGGGACGTGGCCGTACGGGCTGCCTGAGCTGATGCTCGACGGCGGCCATCGCCAGCGCGAGAAGCTCCAGGGAGCCCGTCGCATCGCCGTGCCGGGGTGCTATCCCACCTCGGCCCTGCTCGCGCTCGTGCCGGGCTTCGCGGCGGGGCTGCTCGAGCCGCAGGACGTCGTCATCGTCTCGGCCTCCGGCACCTCCGGTGCGGGGAAGTCCGCGAAGCCGCACCTGCTCGGCTCCGAGGTCATGGGCTCGATGAGCCCCTACGGGGTCGGGGGCGGTCACCGGCACACGCCCGAGATCGAGCAGGGGCTCTCGAACTCCGCGGGGGAATCCGTCACGATCTCCTTCACTCCGACCCTTGCGCCGATGAGCCGCGGCATTCTCACGACGGCGACGGCGCGGGTGAAGCCTGGTGTCGACGGCGCCACGCTGCGGGCCGCCTGGAGCGACGCGTACGGGGACGAGGAGTTCATCCACGTCCTGCCCGAGGGCCAATGGCCTGCAACGCAGATGGTCCTCGGTTCGAACAACGCGGCCATCCAGCTCGCGTTCGACGAGCACGCGGGCCGGGTCATCGTCAGTTCTGTGATCGACAACCTCACCAAGGGCACCGCGGGCGGCGCGGTGCAGTCCATGAACATCGCGCTGGGGCTCCCTGAGGGCGCCGGCCTCGCACAGCTGGGAGTCGCACCGTGACCGTCACTGCACCCAAGGGCTTCCGGGCAGCCGGCGTGACCGCCGGGATCAAGGCCTCGGGCAAGCCGGACCTCGCACTTGTCGTGAATGACGGCCCCGACAAGAATGCCGCGGCCGTCTTCACCTCCAACCGCGTCGCCGCCGCACCGGTTCGCTGGTCCCGCCAGGCCGTGAGCGATGGCCGGGCGGACGCCGTCGTCCTCAATTCCGGCGGAGCCAATGCGTGCACCGGGCCGCAGGGCTTCCAGAACGCCCACAAGACGGCCGAGAAGACGGCGGACGTGCTGGGGGGCTCTGCCGTGGACGTCATCGTCTGCTCGACCGGGCTCATCGGCGAGCAGCTCCCGATGGACAAGGTCCTCTCGGGCATCGACGCGGCCTCGGCCGCGCTCGCGGACGACGGCGGGCATGCGGCCGCCGTCGCCATCATGACGACCGACACGGTGCCCAAGGAAGCCCTCTTCACCGGGACGGACGCGGAGGGGACGGCGTACACGATCGGCGGCATCGCCAAGGGTGCCGGCATGCTCGCGCCGGGCCTGGCAACGATGCTCGTTGTCCTCACGACCGACGCCGCCACTGCGCCCGGGATGCTCGACGCCGCCCTGCGGGACGCCACCCGGGTCACCTTCGACCGCGCGGACTCGGACGGCTGCATGTCGACCAACGACACTGTGGTGCTGCTCTCGTCCGGCGCGTCGGGAGCGGTGCCAGCCGCCGCAGAGTTCACGGCCGGCCTCACGCAGGTCTGCGCCGAGCTCGCACGCAAGCTCATCGGCGATGCCGAGGGCGCGAGCCATGACATCGCGATCCGGGCGTTCAACGCGGCCTCGGAGAGCGACGCAGAAGTGGTAGCGCGCGCCGTCGCCCGCTCGAACCTCTTCAAGACCGCGATCTTCGGCAAGGACCCGAACTGGGGCCGCGTCCTCTCCGCTGTCGGCACGACCGATGCCGTCTTCGACCCGGACGAGCTGAGCGTCGCGATCAACGGGGTGCAGGTGTGCCAGAAGGGTGGGATCGGGGAGGACCGTTCGCTCGTCGACCTCGAGCCTCGCGAAGTTCTCGTCGAGATCGACCTCCAGGCCGGCGAGGCCGAGGCGACGATCCTGACCAACGACCTCACGCACGACTACGTGCATGAGAACAGCGCCTACTCGAGCTGAGGGCGGCATGACAGAGGCAGCATCCAACACCAATATCCGCCTCGCGATGGACAAGGCCGCGACCCTCATCGAGGCGCTCCCGTGGATCCAGAAGTTCGCGGGCAGCACGATGGTCGTCAAGTACGGCGGCAACGCGATGGTCAACGACGAGCTGCGGCGAGCGTTCGCCGAGGACATCGTGTTCCTGCACCACGTAGGGATCCGGCCAGTCGTCGTCCACGGCGGCGGCCCTCAGATCAACCGCATGCTCGAGCGTGTGGGGATCGAGAGCGAGTTCAAGGGCGGACTCAGGGTGACGACGCCCGAGGCCATGGACGTCGTCCGCATGGTGCTCACCGGGCAGGTCGGGCGCGAGCTCGTCGGCCTCATCAACTCCCATGGCCCGTACGCCGTCGGCCTCTCGGGCGAGGACGCCGGTCTCCTGCGCGCCGTGCGCACCGGCGCCGTCGTCGATGGCGAGGAGGTCGACCTCGGGCTCGTGGGCGAGGTCGTCGGCGTCGATCCCGCCGCCGTGCACGACATCCTCGAGGCCGGCCGCATTCCGGTCATCTCGACGGTCGCCCCGGAGGTCTCGGGAGCGGACGACGGCGCTGCCTCCTACCAGCCGACCGGCCAGGTCCTCAACGTCAACGCGGACACGGCCGCAGCCGCGGTCGCCGTCGCCCTGGGCGCGTCGCGGCTCGTGGTGCTCACCGACGTCGAGGGCCTCTACCGCAACTGGCCGGACAAGGATTCGCTCGTTTCGCAGATCTCTGCTTCAGAGCTCCGGGAGATGCTTCCGAGCCTCGAATCGGGCATGATCCCCAAGATGAGCGCGTGCCTCAAGGCAGTGACCGAGGGCGTGGACCGCGCGGCGATCGTCGACGGGCGGAGCCCGCACACGATGCTGCTCGAGATCTTCACAGACGCCGGCGTCGGCACGCAGGTCGTACCAGAACATGCAGGAGGAACCGCGTGAGCACTTCCCAAACCCCTGAGGCGCGGCAGGTCTCCGAGCTCGTGGGCGCGTCGACCGGCGAGGCGTGGCTGGCCCGCTACTCGGGATCGCTTATGGGCGTGTTCGGCACGCCGCAGCGAGTGCTCGTCCGGGGCCAAGGCTGCTATGTCTGGGATGCCGACGGCAAGCAGTATCTCGACCTGCTCGGCGGGATCGCGGTCAACGCGCTGGGGCACGCCCACCCGTTCGTCACCAGCGTCATCTCGTCCCAGCTCGCGACCCTCGGCCACGTCTCGAACTTCTTCACGAGTCCCACCCAGGTGGCGCTCGCGGAGAAGCTCCTCGAGATCACGAGCGCGCCGGCGGGATCCAAGGTCTTCTTCGCGAACTCAGGCACTGAGGCGAACGAGGCGGCGTTCAAGCTGGCACGGCGGAACGGGGGCGAGCGCCAGTCGCAGCGCCGCACCAAGATCGTCGCGCTCGAGGGCGCGTTCCACGGCCGCACGATGGGCGCCCTCGCCCTGACGGCCAAGAAGGCATACCGCGAGCCGTTCGCGCCCCTGCCCGGCGGCGTCGTCCATGTCCCGTTCGGCGACCTTGACGCGCTGCGCGCCGAAGTCGACGAGACCACCCAGGCCCTCTTCCTCGAGCCCATCCAGGGCGAAGCCGGCGTCATCCCGCTCCCGGAGGGCTACCTCGCAGAGGCGCGCCGGATCACGCGGGAGGCTGGAGCCCTCCTCATCATCGACGAGGTCCAGACCGGCATCGGCAGGACCGGCTCGTGGCTTGCGATCGACGGTTCGGGAGTGGTTCCCGACGCAGTGTCCCTCGCCAAGGGCCTCGGTGGCGGCTTCCCCATCGGCGCCCTCATCACGTTCGGCCCCGAGAACAGCGCCCTGCTCTCGGCCGGCCAGCACGGCACGACGTTCGGCGGCAACCCCGTCGCCACCGCCGCCGCGCTCGCAACCCTCCACACGATTGAGAGCCAGGGCCTGCTCGAGCACGTCCGCTCGGTCGGGGAGCACATCAGGGCCGGGCTCGAGCGATTGCCCGAGGTCACCGAGGTGCGCGGGCGCGGACTCCTCGTGGGCTTCGATCTCGCGGGTCCCGCAGGAAACGCCGCGGCGGTGGCCGAGGACGCCAACCTCGCCGGCGCCGTCGTCAATGCCGCGCTCGCGGCGGGCTTCATCGTGAACGCGCCCGGACCACGGACCATCCGGCTCGCCCCGCCGCTCATCCTCACCACGGAGCAGGCGGACACGTTCCTCGCCGCACTGCCCGGCCTCGTGGAGGCAGCCGCGGCCACACTCAAGCAGAAGGATCAGTCATGACAGAGCAAGCTTCACGGGGAGTCCGCCACTTCCTCAAGGACACCGATCTGAGCCCGACCGAGCAGGCCGAGGTGCTGGACCTCGCGCTGCGGCTCAAGGCCGCGCCATACTCGGCCCAGCCGCTCGCGGGCCCGGGGAGCGCCCGCAAGACGGTCGCGGTCATCTTCGACAAGACGTCCACGCGCACCCGTGTCTCGTTCTCGACCGGGGTCTCGGACCTCGGCGGGACCCCGCTCATCATCAATCCCGGAGAGAGCCAGATAGGCCACAAGGAGTCCGTCGAGGACACTGCGCGGGTCCTCGAGCGGATGGTCGCGGCAATCGTCTGGCGGACGGGGCCGCATCAGGGGCTGGTGGACATGGCGGCCCATTCGCGTGTTCCTGTCGTGAACGCGCTCTGCGACGACTACCACCCGTGCCAGCTCCTCGCGGACCTCCTCACCGTCCGCGAGCACAAGGGGAAGCTCGCCGGGCTTTCGATGGCGTACCTGGGGGACGCGGCGAACAACATGGCCAACTCCTACCTCCTCGCGGGAGTCACCGCGGGCATGCACGTGCGGATCGCGGGCCCGGAGGGCTACCTTCCGGATCCCGGGGTCGTGGCAGAGGCGGAGGCCGTGGCCGCTGCGACCGGCGGTTCGGTGCTCGTCACGGCCGATGCGGCGGCGGCCCTCGAGGGTGCTGACGTGGTCGCGACCGACACGTGGGTGTCGATGGGGCAGGAGGCCGAGAAGGAAGCCCGGATGACCCTGTTCCGGGACTACAGCATCGATGCAGCCGCGATGGGCAAGGCGGCCGAGGACGCCATCTTCCTCCACTGCCTCCCAGCCTACCGGGGATACGAGGTCGCGGGCGAGGTTATCGACGGGCCGCAGTCGGTCGTGTGGGACGAGGCCGAGAACCGCCTGCACGCGCAGAAGGCGCTGCTCGCGTGGCTTCTTCATCGGTCAGGCCAAGCCAGCGTGGAGGGCCTGGAGTAGATGGGGCCAGCGTCATGAGCCTCGCTCCCGGCCCGGCGCCCCAGACGAAGGCAGCCCGTCAGGCACGTATCCGCGCGCTCCTGGCGGGACAGGCCGTGCGCTCGCAGGCGGAGCTGGCGGCGCTTCTCGCGGACGACGGCGTGCAAGTCACCCAGGCCACGCTCTCGCGCGACCTGGTCGAGATCGGCGCGGTTCGCGTGCGCGGGGCCGACGGCGGGTTGGTGTACGCCGTCCGCGGCGAGGGCGGCGACCGCAGTCCCCGTATCGGGCTCGATCCCGAGGTCCTCGACGCGCGGCTCGCCAAGCTGTGCGCCGAGCTCCTCGTGACGGCCGAAGCGAGCGCGAACATCGTCGTCCTCCGCACGCCCCCTGGCGCTGCGAACTTCCTCGCGCTCGCGATCGACCATTCGGTCATCCCATCGGTTCTCGGCACGCTCGCCGGCGACGACACGGTCATGATCGTCACCCGCGATCCGCTCGGCGGGGAGGCCGTCGCCGCCCGGTTCCTCGAACTGGCTTCACAAGGCGGCTGACCGGGCGGGACGATGGGGCCATGACAACGTCTAATGAGGCAAAGGCGTCTAACGAGGCTGAGGCGTCTAACGAGGCAGAGGCGTCTAACGAGGCAGCGTCCGGCCTGATCCTCTCCAACCCCGAGCCCTCCGACATGGCTGAACTCGACCGGATCGAGAAGACGATCGAGATTTCCGCCCCGGTCGAGCGCGTCTTCGCGCTTGTATCGGAGCCCGGCTGGTTCGTCAATGACGGGGAATACCGTCCGCACGAAATCGACCGCGACGGCGACGTGAGCCTCGTCCGCGATCCGGTCCACGGCGACTTCGGCATCCTCACGGTGGCGCTCGAAGCTCCCCATCATGTGGTCTTCCGCTGGGTGGGGGAAGGCGCGGGGTCGACCCTCCTCGAGTTCTTCGTCGAGGAGTACGACGGCGGAGCCCGCCTTCGCGTCGTCGAGACCGGTTTCGCGTCCCTCCCGGGAAGCGACGCGGACAGGCGGGCCGCGTTCGATGGGAACAGCCAAGGCTGGGACATCGAGCTGGAGGTTGCCCGCTCGGTGTGTGAAAGCACTGAATAGTGCGAAAGCACTGAATAGTTATGTAGACTTCTGAATAGTCATTCGTTTCGCGCCCAGTTTTAGTTTCGGGCGGGTTCAAGACCAGTCACTCCAAGGAGAACAACGTGAAGGATCGCATCATCCTCGCCTACTCGGGCGGCCTCGACACGTCCGTCGCGATCGGCTGGATCGCTGATGCCACCGGCGCCGAGGTCGTCGCCGTGGCCGTCGACGTCGGGCAGGGCGGCGAGGACCTCGAGACCGTGCGCCAGCGTGCCCTCGGATGTGGCGCCGTCGAGGCGTACGTGGCCGACGCGCGCGACGAGTTCGCGAACGAGTACTGCATGCCGACCCTCAAGGCGAACGCGCTCTACCAGGGGCACTATCCGCTCGTCTCGGCGATCTCCCGTCCCGTCATCGTCAAGCACCTCGTCAAGGCCGCACGCGAGTTCGGCGCCACGACCGTCGCTCACGGCTGCACCGGCAAGGGCAACGACCAGGTCCGCTTCGAGGTCGGCATCCAGACGCTCGGCCCCGACCTCAAGTGCATCGCACCGGTCCGCGACCTCGCGCTGACCCGCGACAAGGCGATCGCCTACGCGGAGGAGAAGCACCTCCCCATCATCACGACGAAGAAGAACCCCTACTCGATCGACCAGAACGTGTGGGGCCGCGCCATCGAGACGGGCTATCTCGAGGACATCTGGAACGCCCCGACGAAGGACATCTACGACTACACGCAGAGCCCGGAGTTCCCGCCTGCGCCGGACGAGCTGACCATCACCTTCAAGCAGGGCGTCCCGACTGCGATCGACGGCGTCGAGCTCACCCCGCTGCAGATCATCCAGGAGCTCAACCGCCGAGCCGGCGCCCAGGGCGTTGGCCGCATCGACGTTGTCGAGGACCGCCTCGTCGGCATCAAGAGCCGCGAGATCTACGAGGCACCGGGCGCCATGGCCCTCATCACGGCGCACAAGCACCTCGAGGACGTCACGATCGAGCGCGAGCATGCGCGCTTCAAGACGACGGTGGGCCAGCGCTGGTCCGAGCTCGTGTATGACGGCCAGTGGTTCTCCCCGCTCAAGCGCGCCCTCGACGTCTTCATCGACGACAGCCAGAAGTACGTCTCGGGCGAGGTCCGCATGGTCCTGCACGCCGGCACAGCCGTCGTGAACGGGCGCCGCTCCGACACCTCGCTCTACGACTTCAGCCTCGCTACCTACGACACCGGCGATACGTTCGACCAGTCGAGCGCCAAGGGCTTCATCGACATCTGGGGCATGGCCTCGAAGGTCGCCTCGGGCCGCGACCAGCGGGTCGCGGGGGAGTAGCCGGCGTGGCTAGTACGAACGAGGGCGCCCTCTGGGGTGGCCGCTTCGCCGGCGGACCCGCTGATGCCCTCGCCGCCCTGAGCAAGTCGACGCACTTCGACTGGCGCCTCGCGCGCTACGACATCGCGGGCTCCCGCGCCCATGCGCGGGTCCTCCATCGCGCGGGCCTGCTCGACGACGGGGAGCTCGCGGGGATGCTCGCGGCACTCGACGAGCTCGACGCCGACGTCGCTTCCGGGGCCTACCAGCCCGCGGAATCCGACGAGGACGTGCACGGTTCCCTCGAGCGGGGTCTCATCGAGCGCGCCGGAACCGCGCTCGGCGGGAAGCTGCGCGCCGGACGCTCCCGCAACGACCAGGTGGCAACGCTCGGCCGCATGTTCCTCCGCGACCACGCCCGCCTCATCGCGCGCGGGGTGCTCGATACGGTCGACGCGCTCGTCGCCCAAGCCGAGGCGCATCCTGACGCAGCAATGCCCGGCCGGACCCATCTCCAGCACGCGCAGCCCGTGCTCCTGAGCCATCACCTGCTCGCCCACGCGTGGGCGCTCCTGCGCGACGTGCAGCGCCTCCAGGACTGGGACAAGCGGGCCGCTGTCTCCCCCTACGGCTCGGGAGCACTCGCGGGCTCCTCGCTCGGTCTCGATCCGGAAGCCGTCGCAGCCGACCTCGGCTTCGATTCCGCAGTGCACAACTCGATCGACGGCACCGCCTCGCGGGACGTCTTCGCAGAGTTTGCTTGGGTCGCCGCCATGATCGGTGTCGACCTCTCGCGGATCAGCGAGGAAGTCATCCTGTGGGCCACGAAGGAGTTCTCCTTCGTCACGCTCGACGATGCGTTCTCGACGGGCTCATCGATCATGCCGCAGAAGAAGAACCCGGACGTCGCCGAGCTGGCCCGGGGGAAGGCCGGGCGGCTCATCGGCGACCTCACAGGGCTCCTCGCGACGCTCAAGGGCCTCCCGCTCGCGTACAACCGCGACCTCCAGGAGGACAAGGAACCGGTGTTCGATGCGGCCGATACACTCGAGCTCCTTCTCCCGGCAGTGTCCGGCATGATCGCAACGCTCACCTTCAACACCGAGCGCATGGCCTCGCTCGCGCCGCAGGGCTTCGCGCTTGCGACCGACATCGCCGAGTGGCTCGTCCGCCAGGGCGTTCCGTTCCGGGACGCGCACGAACTCTCGGGCGCGGCGGTGCGGCAGGCAGAGAGCCGGGGAGTGGAACTCTGGGACCTCACGGACGAGGAGTACTCGGCCATCAGTCCCGTCCTCACGTCGGAGGTGCGCTCGGTTCTGAGCACCGAGGGCTCGCTCGCCAGCCGGAGCGCACAGGGCGGCACCGCGCCGTCCGCCGTCGCCCGGCAGCTCGACAGTCTCAAGGCACAGCTCGGGGAGGCCCGCGGCTTCGCAGGCTGATTGGCTGATCGCTTGATTGGCTGATCCCGTGGCAGGTTTCGAGTGGCTAATCTGATGGCACTGGCTAATCTGATGGCATGGGAACCGAAGCCGCTGCCCTCACCGATGAGCACCTCCTAGCCGAGATCCGTTCAGCCGCCGCGGGAATCCGTCACGAGCTCGAGCGACTGACCGACGAGTCGGCCCGGCAGCCCTCCGAGCTGCCGGGCTGGACCAGGGGCCACGTGTTGGCCCACATCCAGGGGATTAGCGCTGCCGTCGGCCGGCAGGTCGAGTACGCCCGGCGAGGGGAGCAGGTCGAGCTCTACGACGGCGGTCAGCTGGCGCGCGATCAGGCCATCGAGGACGGTGCCCACGCGACCGCGGACGAGTGCCGCGAGCGCGTGGGCGCTGCGCTCGACGGGGTCCTCGATGAGTTCGCTGCGCTCAAGCCCGGCGAATGGGACGCCCGCGTGCGCTTCCGCAATGGCGTGGTGCGCGACGCCGCGTTCGCCCTCTGGCGCGAGCTCGTCATCCACCACACTGACCTCGGCACGGGCTGCAGCCAGCAGGAATGGAGCTCTGACTTCTGCCATCATCTCCTCGGCTTCCTCGAGCCGCGGGTGCCGCAGGGGGAGACGTTCTATCTGCGGCCGCACCATGGCGAGGAGATTCGGCTAGGGGACGGCAGCGACGGCGTCATCGTCGAAGGCCGCCTTCAGGACCTAGCCGCGTGGCTTGCGGGACGGGAGGTCGGCAGGGGGTCCGTCCGGGCGGAGCATGCGGGGGAGGCAGTTTCGCTGCCCGCCATCGGCCCCTGGCCGTCGGCGCTCGCCGTCAAGTAGCCCTTGCGGTCCATGGAGTACGACGAACTCCTCCACTGGCTCCTGCGCGACCCGGTCGCCGTCGCCCCAGACCTCTTGGGCGCCGTCCTGACCCATACGACGGCGGAGGGCGCGGTCAGCGTGCGTCTCACCGAGGTCGAGGCGTACCGCGGCCATCGCGATTCGGAACATGCAGACCCGGGCTCCCATTCCTACAACGGCCGAACCGCCCGTAACGAGGTCATGTGGGGACCTCCGGGACATCTCTACGTCTACTTCACGTACGGCATGCACTATTGCGCGAACATCGTGTGCGGACCCGCGGGTCGATCCTCCGGGTGTCTTCTGCGTGCCGGGGAAATTGTGGAGGGAATTGACCTCGCTATGGCGCGACGAGCTGCCGCCCGCAAGGAATCGGAGCTCGCACGGGGCCCTGCGAGGCTCGCGCAGGCCCTCGGGATCACCCGGGAACACAACGGTGCAGCGCTCGACGGCGAATTTCGGCTCCTTCCGCCGGCCCGCCGCGCGCCCTCGGTCCTCAACGGCCCTCGGGTCGGCGTCGCGGGAGCCGGGGGCTCGGCCGACTATCCATGGCGGTTCTGGCTGCCTGGCGAACCGAGCGTTTCGGCCTACCGCGCCGCCAAGCCGAGGACTCGCGCTCGCACAGCGGGCAACGCCGTCGTCCGCTGAGTCTCGCCGGTCTCCCCAGCTTTGGCGCCGGTCTCCCCGGTTTTGGCGCCGGTCTCCCCGGCTTTCGTCGTCAACCGGGGCGTGTTCGCCGCTATTACGCGTCGTTCGGGCGCTCAAGAAGGCAAGAGGTTGGGGAGTTCGGGCGAAGAGTTGGGGAGGTGGGGCGAGAGGTTGGGGAGTTCGGGCCCGTCAAGCGGCGTCGCGGCAGGTCTCGTCGCGACGGGCAAGCCGGTCGAGAAGCCGCGCGCGTACCGCCGACCACTCGGTATCGAGGACTGAGAACACGGCTGTGTCGGAGCGCGCCTCCGCGCCCATGGTGGCCTGCCCCATGGCCCGGTAGGACCGCAGCGTTCCCTCGTACTGCGCTCCCATCCGCAGGAGGGCCTTCGCGCTGCGTCGATTGCGTGTGTCGACCCGGAACCCGACTCGCGAGAGGCCGAGGGCGTCGAAGGCATGGCCTAGGAGCAGGAGCTTCGATGCGTCATTCGCGCCGGACCCCCAGTAGGCCCGGCCGAAGAAGGTGCCACCGACCTCGGTTCTGCCCTCTTCGGAGTTCAGCTCGTACAGTCCGGTCGTGCCGATGAGGGCGCCGGTCATGTCATCGGCGAAGCTGTCGGTGCCGACGCTGTCCGCTGCGATGCTTCCCGCTGCGACGCTGCCCTCAGCAACACTGTCCTGCGCGACAGCGAAGGGCAGGGCGCCGGGATCGTTGAGCCGCATGGCGAAGAGCCGTGCGAGAGCCTCCGGAGTTTCCGGGCGCGGGGCGGCCATCCCGGACCACAGTTCGGCGTCGATGAGTGGGAAGAGCTGCTCGGCCTGCAGGGGCGCGAGCGGCACGAGGCGCACGCCATGTCCGGCGAGAGAAACGCGGTGCTGCATGGGGCTCATTGAAGCAGCCGTGTGGGAGCGGGGAGACCCGCGATCAGGCTATGTGGATATGAACATTCGGTAACGTGGAAGGGTGATCCCACAAACCGCGCCCGACGAAAGCGTCGTCGACCTCCTCAACCGACTCTGTGCCACTGTGGAGGACTATCCGCGCCCCGGCATCACGTTCAAGGACCTGACTCCCGTCTTCGCGGACGGCAAAGGCCTCCGCGTCATGGTGGACGAGCTCACGGCGCCCTTCGCAGGCAAGTTCGACCTTGTGGCCGGAGTCGAGGCCCGCGGCTTCCTCCTGGCGGCCGCCGCAGCGTACGCAACGGGGACCGGCGTCATCACGGTGAGGAAGAAGGGCAAGCTCCCACGACCGACGCTCTCGGAGGACTACGCCCTCGAGTACGGCCACGCGACGATCGAGGTCCACGAGGACGACGTCCCGCCAGAGGCCCGGATCCTGCTCCTCGACGATGTCCTGGCCACAGGCGGGACTCTTTCTGCGGCCACCCGGCTCATGGAGCGTTCCGGGGCGCACGTGGTGGGAATCGGCGTCGTCCTCGAGCTTGCCGGCCTCGGCGGACGGGACGCCCTCGAAGGGCACGGTGTTCATTCGCTCCAGCGCATCGAGTTGTAGCGTCACACAGCGGATGCGCTTACCGGCATGTTCACCCGAATCGCTGTAGAATGGACGGTCCGTCATTGCAGTAAGGGGAACATGCCGATGCCCGACGCCGATCTGGCTCACGAACGTGATTACGTGCGGGGCCTCTACCGCCGGCTCGATGAGTTGCGCGACGAGAAGCGCAGCCAGCTCGCCACCGTGCGCAAGGCGGGGGCCGTCGGCTCCGTGCAGAACATCTCTGAGCGCGACGCGTTCGCCGCCATGTACGAGGATCGGCTTGCGCAGCTTGATGCGGTCGAGGACCGGCTCGTGTTCGGCCGCCTCGATCTCGACGACGGCGAGGCACAGTACATCGGCCGCATCGGGCTGAGCACGGACGATCTCCGCCGCCTCATGGTCGACTGGCGGGCGCCTGAAGCGAGCCACTTCTATCAGGCTACGGCGTTCGACCGGCAGGGCGTGCGCCGGCGTCGCCACCTCATCCTGCAGGGCAGGGAAGTCAAGGCGATCGAGGACGACATCCTCGACGCGGACATGCTCGAGGCGGGCCATCATCAGGGCGAGGGCGCCCTGCTCGCCGCGCTCAACTCGAAGCGCACAGGCCGCATGGCGGACATCGTCAGCACCATTCAGGCCGAACAGGACCGCATCATCCGCGCGCCGATGCCTGGGGCCCTCGTGGTCCAAGGCGGCCCGGGCACCGGCAAGACGGCTGTCGCCCTCCACCGCGCGGCCTATCTCCTGTACAGCCACCGGGACCGGCTCAAGTCGGCGGGCGTGCTGCTCGTGGGGCCGTCGCCGTCGTTCATGAAGTACATCGAGCGGGTGCTCCCGTCGCTTGGCGAGACAGGCGTCGTCATGTCGAGCCTCGGCCGGCTCATGCCGGGCATCAGCGCGGTTCCCGAAGAGGATCCGCGGATTGCGAGGCTCAAGGGCAGCAAGCGCATGGTCGAGCTCGTGGCCGCCGCCGTATCCAATCGCCAGCGGATCCCGGCCGCGGATCGCGTCGTCGATGTCGAGGGTCAGAAGCTCGTGCTCACGCCTCGGCAGGTGCGCCGTGCGCGGGACAAGGCGCGTGCCACCGGCAAGCCCTACAACGAGGCCCGGAACACGTTCGTCAAGATTCTCCTCCGCGAGCTCACGGAGCAGCTCCAGTCGAAGCTCGAGGCTTCGAGTGTGGGGAACAACGCCGACCGTTCGTATCTCGCGGAGGATGTGCGGCAGTCGCGGGACGTGCGCGTCGCGCTCAACCTCTGCTGGATGCCGATGACGCCACAGAAGCTGCTCACCGAGCTGTTCTCGAAGCGGGCCATCCTCGATACGGTCGCGACCGGTCTGACCGCCGAGGAGAGGGACCTTCTCGAGCGTCCGGCTGACTTCCCGTGGACCGAGGCGGACATTCCGCTCCTGGACGAGGCGGCGGAGCTGCTTGGGGAGCCCGACGCAGCGGGCAGCACGGAGGCCGCGCGCCGTGAAGCCGAACGACGGCGCGACCTCGAGAACGCCGAGCGCACGCTCGCGAACCTCAACAACGCGCTGCGGGAACAGGGCGTCGACGGCGTCGTGAGCGCCGAGGACCTCGCTGACTTCCAGCAGGCACCCGAGGCGCGGCTGACGGCGGCTGAACGGGCCGTGGGGGATCGCACGTGGGCGTACGGCCACATCATCGTTGACGAGGCGCAGGAGCTCTCCTACATGCAGTGGCGCCTGCTCGTGCGCCGGTGCCCGCTCAAGTCCTTCACCATCGTGGGGGACATCGCGCAGACGAGCTCGGCCGCAGGCGCGTCGTCCTGGAGCGCAGCGCTCACGCCGTTCTTCGGGGAGCGCTGGCAGCTCGAGGAGCTCACCGTGAACTACCGGACGCCGAGTCAGATCGCTGAATCGGCGGCGCGCATGGCGGCTGCCGCGGGCCTCACCGTCTCGGCGCCCAAGGCGGTCCGCGAGGGCCAATGGCCGCCGATCGTCGACCTAGTTGATCCGGGGACCGTCGTCGAGCGCTTGGTCGCCGTCATGCCAGAGGAACTGGAAGCGGCCGACGGCGGTCTGGTCGCCGTCATCGCGCCGGAGCAGTTCGTCGAGGGCGCCCGGAATGCGTTGCGGGAGGTCTACGGCGCCCGCGTCGGCGCGGGCGCGGGGAGCTTCGACCAGGACATCGTCGTGATCGATCCGCGTGAGGCGAAGGGGCTCGAATTCGACGGCGTTGTCGTCCTCGAGCCGGGCCGTCTCGTCGACGAGCATCACGGCCGAGTCGGCGACCTTTACGTCGCCATGACGCGGGCCACCCAGCGGCTTCGGCTCATCGCGGCAGACCCGCTGCCGGCGGGGATCGAAGCCCAATTTGCCGAGGCCTGACTGATACCGTAGAAGCCGTGCCGCAGACAGTACTCGATACGCAGAAGAACGATCCGAGCTTCCCGAACATCTGGCAGGAGCTCAAGTGGCGTGGCTTGGTCCACGTCTCGACCGATGAGACTGAGCTCGAGGCTCTGCTCTCGGGGGATCCGATCACGTATTACTGCGGCTTCGACCCCACGGCCCCGAGCCTCCACCTCGGCAACCTGGTCCAGCTCCTCGTGCTCCGTCGCCTCCAGCTCGCGGGTCACCGGCCACTTGGGCTCGTCGGCGGCTCCACCGGGCTCATCGGGGACCCGCGTCCGACGGCGGAGCGCACCTTGAACACGAAGGACACCGTCGCCGAGTGGGTCGGCTACCTGAAAGCGCAGGTGCAGCGATTCCTCAGCTTCGAGGGCGAGAGCGCCGCGCGAATGGTCAACAACTTGGACTGGACCGCGCCGCTCAGCGCGATCGACTTCCTGCGCGACATCGGCAAGCACTTCCGGGTGGGCACGATGCTCCGAAAGGATGCTGTCGCCTCCAGGCTTTCCTCGGACGAGGGGATCTCGTACACCGAGTTCAGTTACCAGATACTTCAGGGCATGGACTACCTCGAGCTGTTCAGGGCCTACGACTGTGTCCTGCAGACGGGCGGCTCGGATCAGTGGGGCAATCTGACGAGCGGGACCGAGCTCATCCGCAAGGTCGAAGGCAAGAGCGTCCACGCCCTGGGCACGCCGCTCATCACGAACGCTGACGGGACCAAGTTCGGCAAGAGCGAGGGCAACGCGATCTGGCTCGACGCCTCCATGTGCTCGCCGTACACGTTCTACCAGTTCTGGCTCAACACTTCGGACGCGGACGTCGTCGACCGGCTCAAGGTCTTCACGTTCCTCACCCGCGCGGAGATCGAGGAGCTGGAGGCGGCCGTCAAGGATCGGCCCTTCGCGCGGGAGGCGCAACGCAGGCTCGCGTTCGAGGTGACTTCGACCGTCCACGGCGTCGACGCGACGGAGAAGGTCATTGCGGCGTCAGCCGCCCTTTTCGGCAACGGTGACCTCGGGGTGCTCGATGAGGGCACCCTCGAGGCCGCGACCGCCGAGCTCACGACGGCCGCCGTGACACCTGAGCAGCTCGGCATCGTCGACCTCCTCGTCGTGACAGGGCTGTCGGACAGCAAGTCCGCGGCCAGACGGACGGTGGGGGAGGGCGGTGCCTACGTCAACAACGTCAAGGTCACTGACCCCGACGCCGTAGTCGATTCCGACCTCGCCCTCCATGGCAGGTACTTCCTCGTACGCCGGGGGAAGAAGAGCCTCGCGACCGCGGTGCTGACGGACTGACCACGGCCGCCTGCGGACCGCCTAGCACCTGATCCGCCCAGTCTCTCGTGCGACACGCCCGGGGGTCTGGGCGGATTTGCCGTCTCGTGGACGGCCGTGTACTGTATTTCGAGTCGCCACCGCAGAGTGGCGGACGAAATCCTTCCTCAAGTTGCCTCAAAAGCATCATCACGGACTAGATTCCGGGATTTGCGGAGAAGCCTTCGGGAAGGTAAATTAGAACCTCGTTCGGTTGGGAGATATCCCGGGTTTTGGTGCCTGGGGGATGTACTTTCTGGGCCTGTTGTTTGAGAACTCAATAGTGTGCCATGTTCGATTGACGCCATTTTTTTTGATGGCTGTATTGCCTGGCCTGTGCGCCCTCGTGTGTGCGGGCTGGGTTTTTGGCTTGGATCTGGTGGTCGGGGGTGTCCTTTTCCGGGGCGTGCCGGCTGCCTGTGCTTTTTTGTTTTTTGACGGAGAGTTTGATCCTGGCTCAGGATGAACGCTGGCGGCGTGCTTAACACATGCAAGTCGGACGATGATGCCCCTTCGGGGGTGGATTAGTGGCGAACGGGTGAGTAACACGTGAGCAACCTGCCCTTGACTCTGGGATAAGCCTGGGAAACTGGGTCTAATACCGGATGTCCGCTTCCTGCCGCATGGTGGGGGGTGGAAAGCCTTGTGCGGTCTTGGATGGGCTCGCGGCCTATCAGCTTGTTGGTGGGGTGATGGCCTACCAAGGCGACGACGGGTAGCCGGCCTGAGAGGGTGACCGGCCACACTGGGACTGAGACACGGCCCAGACTCCTACGGGAGGCAGCAGTGGGGAATATTGCACAATGGGCGCAAGCCTGATGCAGCGACGCCGCGTGGGGGATGACGGCCTTCGGGTTGTAAACCCCTTTCGGCGGGGAACAAGCCGCTTCGGTGGTGAGGGTACCCGCGGAAGAAGCGCCGGCTAACTACGTGCCAGCAGCCGCGGTAATACGTAGGGCGCGAGCGTTATCCGGAATTATTGGGCGTAAAGAGCTCGTAGGCGGTTTGTCGCGTCTGCTGTGAAAGCCCGGGGCTCAACCCCGGGTCTGCAGTGGGTACGGGCAGGCTGGAGTGCAGTAGGGGAGACTGGAATTCCTGGTGTAGCGGTGAAATGCGCAGATATCAGGAGGAACACCGATGGCGAAGGCAGGTCTCTGGGCTGTAACTGACGCTGAGGAGCGAAAGCGTGGGGAGCGAACAGGATTAGATACCCTGGTAGTCCACGCCGTAAACGTTGGGCACTAGGTGTGGGGGGCATTCCACGTCCTCCGCGCCGCAGCTAACGCATTAAGTGCCCCGCCTGGGGAGTACGGCCGCAAGGCTAAAACTCAAAGGAATTGACGGGGGCCCGCACAAGCGGCGGAGCATGCGGATTAATTCGATGCAACGCGAAGAACCTTACCAAGGCTTGACATGGGCCGGACAGGGCTGGAGACAGTCCCTCCCTTCGGGGCCGGTCCACAGGTGGTGCATGGTTGTCGTCAGCTCGTGTCGTGAGATGTTGGGTTAAGTCCCGCAACGAGCGCAACCCTCGTTCCATGTTGCCAGCACTTGAAGGTGGGGACTCATGGGAGACTGCCGGGGTCAACTCGGAGGAAGGTGGGGACGACGTCAAATCATCATGCCCCTTATGCCTTGGGCTTCACGCATGCTACAATGGCCGGTACAAAGGGTTGCGATGCTGTGAGGCTGAGCCAATCCCAGAAAGCCGGTCTCAGTTCGGATTGGGGTCTGCAACTCGACCCCATGAAGTCGGAGTCGCTAGTAATCGCAGATCAGCAACGCTGCGGTGAATACGTTCCCGGGCCTTGTACACACCGCCCGTCAAGTCACGAAAGTCGGTAACACCCGAAGCCGGTGGCCCAACCCCCCTGTGGGGAGGGAGCCGTCGAAGGTGGGACTGGCGATTGGGACTAAGTCGTAACAAGGTAGCCGTACCGGAAGGTGCGGCTGGATCACCTCCTTTCTAAGGAGCCCCTCCCCGTTGCGGGTGCCGGCGCGCTGCGCCGGTGTGCCCGTGGGGCAGGTGGGAGCCCGTTGCGCAGGCGGATGCCCTGCGGCGGGTGCTCGTGGGTGGAACGTCATATCGGATGGCCTGGCGCCCTGTGGGGTGCCGTGGTGCGAGTACGTCCCGTGCCCTCCCTGTTCCCGTCTCTGTGCGGGTGCGGGGGGTGTGCTGGGGCTGGAAAGCGGCTGCGGTGCCCGGTGGGGCCGGGCCGGCGCGTGCGCCTTCCCTTGGTGGGGGGTGTGCGGGTGGTGGCACGCTGTTGGGTCCTGGGGCAGCAGTCCCGGATCTGTTCCCTTCCGGGTCCTCCCCGTTGTCCCCTTGTGGGGTGCGGGGGGCCGGTGGGGGTTGTTGTTTGAGAACTGTATAGTGGACGCGAGCATCTTGCGGTGCCATGGGCCCGGGTGCCTCCCTTTCTGTGGGGGGTGCGGGGGTCGTGTGGTGCCGTGTGCAATTTCTTCTTTTTGTTTCTTGGTCCTGCGCCCTGCTGCTTTCGGGTGGTGGGGTTGCGGGCCTTGTTCCTTGGAAGTGTTTTTTTGTGCCCGTGTGGGTGCGAGGTTTTCAAGGGCGTACGGTGGATGCCTTGGCATCGGGAGCCGATGAAGGACGTGGGAATCTGCGATAAGCCTGGGGGAGTCGATAACCGGACGGTGATCCCAGGGTGTCCGAATGGGGAAACCCCGCCGCATGTCATGTGCGGTGACCTGCCGCTGAACGCATAGGCGGTGTGGGGGGAACGCGGGGAAGTGAAACATCTCAGTACCCGCAGGAAGAGAAAACAACAGTGATTCCGTCAGTAGTGGCGAGCGAACGCGGACGAGGGCCAAACTGTGCGCGTGCGATACCCGGCAGGGGTTGCGCGCATGGGGTTGTGGGGTCCTGCTTGGTGCGTCTGCCGGCGTGCCGGGGCGTGGTGGGGTATAGGCGAACGGTCTTGAACGGCCGGCCGGAGTGGGTGTGAGTCCCGTAGCCGTGAATGCCCTGCTTTTCGTCCTTGCGGGTGTCCCCGAGTAGCACGGGGCCCGAGGAATCCCGTGTGAATCTGTCAGGACCACCTGATAAGCCTGAATACTACCCGATGACCGATAGCGGACCAGTACCGTGAGGGAAAGGTGAAAAGTACCCCGGGAGGGGAGTGAAAGAGTACCTGAAACCGTGCGCCTACAATCCGTCAGAGCCGGCTTGTTCCGGTGATGGCGTGCCTTTTGAAGAATGAGCCTGCGAGTTAGTGCCGTGTCGCGAGGTTAACCCGTGTGGGGGAGCCGCAGCGAAAGCGAGTCTGAACAGGGCGTTCAGTGGCGCGGTCTAGACCCGAAGCGGGGTGATCTACCCATGGCCAGGTTGAAGCGACGGTAAGACGTCGTGGAGGACCGAACCCACTTCAGTTGAAAATGGAGGGGATGAGCTGTGGGTAGGGGTGAAAGGCCAATCAAACCCCGTGATAGCTGGTTCTCCCCGAAATGCATTTAGGTGCAGCGTTGCGTGTTCCTTGCCGGAGGTAGAGCTACTGGATGGCCGATGGGCCCGACCAGGTTACTGACGTCAGCCAAACTCCGAATGCCGGCAAGACCAGCGCAGCAGTGAGACCGCGGGGGATAAGCTCCGTGGTCGAGAGGGAAACAGCCCAGACCGCCGGCTAAGGCCCCCAAGCGTGTGCTAAGTGGGAAAGGATGTGGAGTCGCAGAGACAACCAGGAGGTTGGCTTAGAAGCAGCCACCCTTGAAAGAGTGCGTAATAGCTCACTGGTCAAGTGATTCCGCGCCGACAATGTAGCGGGGCTCAAGCACACCGCCGAAGCCGCGGCAGTCCCATGCGTCCCTAGCCTTCGTGGTTCAGGGGTGGGGCTGGGTAGGGGAGCGTCGTGCGGGCGTCTGAAGCCGCCGGGTGACCGAGCGGTGGAGCCCGCACGAGTGAGAATGCAGGCATGAGTAGCGAAAGACGGGTGGGAAACCCGTCCGCCGGATGATCAAGGGTTCCAGGGTCAAGCTAATCTGCCCTGGGTGAGTCGGGACCTAAGGCGAGGCCGACAGGCGTAGTCGATGGACAACGGGCCGATATTCCCGTACCGGCGAAGGACCGCCAGTGCCGGAGGGCCGATGCTAACCGACGGATCCCCGTCGCCCTTCCCGCCCTTCGGGGCGGGGGGTGCGGGGTGAGCGCGGGAACCGAGGCCCCGAGGCAAGCGCATTAACAGGTGTGACGCAGGAAGGCAGCCCGGCCAGGCGATGGTTGACCTGGTCCAAGGATGTAGGGCGGACGGTAGGGAAATCCGCCGTCCATGTGCCTGAGGTCCGACGGGACCCCCGCGAGGGGGGATCGGGTGATCCTATGCTGCCGAGAAAAGCATCGGCGCGAGGTCCTAGCCGCCCGTACCCCAAACCGACACAGGTGATCAGGTAGAGGATACCGAGGCGATCGAGAGAATCGCGGTCAAGGAACTCGGCAAAATGCCCCCGTAACTTCGGGAGAAGGGGGACCCCGACCCTGGAGGCCACGCGCTGGCCCGAGGGGGGAGGGGTCGCAGAGACCAGGGGGAAGCGACTGTTTACTAAAAACACAGGTCCGTGCGAAGTCGCAAGACGATGTATACGGACTGACTCCTGCCCGGTGCTGGAAGGTCAAGAGGACCCGTCAGCCCCCTCCGTGGGGTGAAGCGGAGAATTCAAGCCCCAGTAAACGGCGGTGGTAACTATAACCATCCTAAGGTAGCGAAATTCCTTGTCGGGTAAGTTCCGACCTGCACGAATGGAGTAACGACTTCCCCGCTGTCTCGACCGCGAGCTCGGCGAAATTGCACTACGAGTAAAGATGCTCGTTACGCGCAGCAGGACGGAAAGACCCCGAGACCTTCACTACAGTTTGGTATTGGTGTCCGGAGCGGCTTGTGTAGGATAGGTGGGAGACTGCGAAGCGGGCACGCCAGTGCCGGTGGAGTCGCCGTTGAAATACCACTCTGGTCGCTTTGGGCATCTCAACCTCGGCCCGTGATCCGGGCCAGGGACAGTGCCTGACGGGTAGTTTAACTGGGGCGGTTGCCTCCCAAAGGGTAACGGAGGCGCCCAAAGGTCCCCTCAGCCTGGTCGGCAACCAGGTGGCGAGTGCAAGTGCACAAGGGGGCTTGACTGTGAGAGAGGCATCTCGAGCAGGGACGAAAGTCGGGACTAGTGATCCGGCGGCACCTCGTGGAAGGGCCGTCGCTCAACGGATAAAAGGTACCTCGGGGATAACAGGCTGATCTTGCCCAAGAGTCCATATCGACGGCATGGTTTGGCACCTCGATGTCGGCTCGTCGCATCCTGGGGCTGGAGTAGGTCCCAAGGGTTGGGCTGTTCGCCCATTAAAGCGGTACGCGAGCTGGGTTTAGAACGTCGTGAGACAGTTCGGTCCCTATCCGCTGCGCGCGCAGGAGATCTGAGAAGGGCTGTCCCCAGTACGAGAGGACCGGGACGGACGAACCTCTGGTGTGGCAGTTGTACCGCCAGGTGCACCGCTGCTTGGCTACGTTCGGATGGGATAACCGCTGAAAGCATCTAAGCGGGAAGCCCGCTTCGAGATGAGATCTCCAAGGACATCTGTCCTGAAGGCCCCCAGCAGACCACTGGGTTGATAGGCCGGACGTGGAAGCAGGGACCAAAGACCTGCGAAGCCGACCGGTACTAATAGGCCGACAGCCTCACACACACAACGGCACTGCCCGCGTCCACTCTACGGTCCCCGGACAACAACCCCACGGGACACCCCCCAAAAAGGGGAACACCCCCCACGGGGGGACCAGCACGACCGAACACGCACAACAGAACACAGCACAACAGAACACAGCACCGCGCACCAGCGCACCGCGACCGCACGCTTCCCCACCACCCCCGAACAGCCGGGGGCCGGTGCGAGGAGAGAAGGTTACGGCGGCCATAGCGTGGGGGAAACGCCCGGACCCATCCCGAACCCGGAAGCTAAGCCCCACAGCGCCGATGGTACTGCACCCGCCAGGGTGTGGGAGAGTAGGACACCGCCGGACAGCACCACACGCCGAGGGCCCCACAACGACAGTGGGGCCCTCGCCGCATTTAGCCTTGATCCACCGATCGGGTGTTGGGTCCGGCGGTCCTGTGCGGGCGGTGGATGATGGATGTTTCGGGCAGGGGTGGGGGCGCGGCCTCGCTGCCGGCGGTGTTCCACTTCTGGTGCTGTTCGGGGCCTCGCGGGGCCAGGCTGCGTCTTCCTAGGGCATGGACGGCGGGGCGTGGGCGGCGGTGAAGAGCTGTTCCCATGCGTTCTGCCAGGGCCAGTTCGCCGGCAGCCGCAGCCGGATCTTCCGGGCGCTGGCGGCGATCCGGGCCGGGAGGTTCACGAGCTTGCGGCGGATGGTCCCGGTCCTGGCTTTCGCGAAGGGGCCGGCGGCCAGGGTCCCGGCCGCGCGGGCGAGGTTGAAGGCCATCACCGCCGCGACGAGCCAGGCCGAGTTCGCCGCGAACTTCCCCGAGGGCAGGTGCGCCAGGGCGCTGTCCTTCAGGTCGGCGTGGACCTGCTCGATGACCGCATGGGCACGGTGCGTGGCATCGGCCGCGACAGTGCCCAGGTCCTGGGCGGGGACGGTGGTGAAGAAGGCGTGGTGCCGGTGCGTGTCGAACAGGGTCCCCTGCCCGTCGGGGGCCTTGGGGTTCAGGTCCGGGATGCGGCGCACGACGAGCCGCCCGGTGACCTGTTCGGCCTTCTTCCGCGAAGCGAAGGCGGTGAAGGGGACCTCGGCGACCTCCGCCCGGGAGATCCAGGTCCCGGCGGCCTGGTCGAAGACCGCATCGGTGTACTCGATCGCCGTCCAGGCCTCCGATGGGATGGCGGCGATGGCACGCTTAACTGCCGGGTCCAGGCGCACCGTGACCGAGACCTCGGCCCCTGCCGCGAGGGCGGCGGCGACGGTGGGGTGCCCGTAGAACGCCGAGTCGGCCCGGACCAGCGCCCTCCCCGGCGTCCCGGCGCGGCGCAGGGCGGAGAGGGCGTCGGCGACCAGCCGGGACGCCCCGCGCGGGGACGCCGCAGCGCCCTTGCGCAGCCGCTGGGCCAGGATCACCGGCGCGCTCTGGGCCGTGGTGGCGGTGGCCAGCAGGGCGTTGAGCCCGCGGACCCCGGAGTACCCGAAGCCAGCGCCCTGCTTGGCGTGGCCGTGGACCTCGATGATCGTGTCGTCGACGTCCACGAACACGAACTCCCCGACGGCCGGGGCGTCCAGCAGCGGGGCCCGCGCGGCGAGGTTCGCCAGGAAGCGGGCGGCGACCGCGTCGAGCTGGCGGACGTGGCCGAAGGCGAACGCGCGCAGGAAGGAGCCCAGGGTCGAGGGCGCGTAGCAGGCCTTGAAGAGCCTGCCCATCCCGCCGTGGCGCAGCAGGGCCATGTCATCGATCGAGTCCGCCCCGGCGACCATCCCGGCCACCAGCGAGGCGATCTTCAGGCCCGCGTTCGCGCCCTTGTCCGTCGGCACGCTCAGATGCGCGTCGGTCAGGGCCCGGAGCCCTGCGGCCTCGGCCAGGCGCATCACCGGCAGCAGGCCTGCCGCGGAGACGAGGTTCGGCTCGTCGAAGGACACCGCCACCGCGGCCTGACTGTGGGAAACTTGCACCTACGAGATGCCCTCTCATCCTCAGGGAACTGGTTCTGTCGCAAGTCCAATTCTCCCCGGGATGGCGGGCATCTTGCCCTTAATTACGCCACGCCGCCACGAACCCCATCGGTGGATCAAGGCTTAACGGGACCGCACAGCGGGAAGGACCCCCGTCGGGCAAGCCGGAAGCAACCCACCCCCGAAGCCCCCGCCGGAGGGTCGCCCCCGCAATTCCAACTAGACTTGTTTCAGACATTCGGTGCGCGGTCTTCGACCGCGTTATTTGCAGCCGCTATACGGCGATTGCACAAGGAAAGGAACCACATGGCAGACGACTTCGGACGCGGTCAAGGCGGACGGGGGTTCGGCGGCCCGCGCCGCGGGTCCGGCTCCGGCCGGGGTTCGGATCGGTCCGGTGGTGCTTTCCGCGGCGCGAATAACTCGGGCGGCAACCCTCGCGGTTTCCGCGATCGTCGGCGCGACGGGGACGATCGTCCGTGGAGCGACAGGCGCGACGACCGCCGTGACGACCGGGGCGAGGGCCGTCCGTATCGGCCAGCTGGTCAGGGCGAGCGCCGTCCGTATGGCGACCGGGGAGACCGTGGTGAGCGTCGCGCGTACGGCGATCGCCCTGACCGGGGAGACCGTCCGGACCGCGGTGAGGGTCGGTCTTATGGTGACCGTGGGGGTCGCCCAGGATTCGATCGTGGTGAGCGTCGTCCGTTTGGTGACCGTTCTGACCGTGGTGGTCGTCCCGGCGGTTTTGATCGTGGTGGTCGTCCGGACCGCGGTGATCGTCCGGACCGTGGTGAGCGTCGTCCGTTCGGTGATCGTCCGGACCGTGGTGAGCGTCGTCCGTTCGGTGACCGTGGGGGTCGCCCAGGATTCGATCGTGGTGAGCGTCGCCCCTACGGCGACCGCCCGGAGCGTGGTGGTCGTCCCGGCGGCTTTGATCGTGGTGATCGTCCGGACCGTGGTGAGCGTCGCCCCTACGGCGACCGGCCCGAGCGCGGTGAGCGTCGTCCGTACGGTGACCGTGCTGATCGTGGCGGTCGTCCCGGCTTCGATCGCGGGGACCGAGGCCAGGGCCGTCCCTACGGCGACCGTCCGGAGCGTGGCGAACGCCCGGGCTTTGAACGCGACAGGGATGACCGCGCCCGGGGTGACCGCGACCGGTCCTACGACGACCGCGGAGCGCGTGGCGAGCGGCCTGACCGTACTGACCGGGACCGCGGAAACCGCCGTCCCTTCGGGGATCGTCGCCAAGGTGAGCGCCCCGCAGGAGGCCGGAACGGCGGTGGCAGGCCGGGCTTTGGCGACCGTCCGAGCTTCGATAGGCCTCGTCATGAGGATCGCGGACGTTACGAGCGTCAGGACGAGCGTGGCGAACGCGAGAACGAGTTCCGCCGTGACCCGAATGCTGCAGACCTGCGGGTTTCGAATCGACCGGACCGTGAGCGTTCCCCGGAGATCGACCCGGACGTTACGGGCAAGGAGCTCGACCGGGCCACGGCGGCGCAGCTGCGCACGCTCGAAGGCCGCAACGCGGAGTGGGTCTCGAAGCACCTCGTGATGGCGGGGCGGCTCATTGATTTCAATCCGGAGCTCGCGTACCAGCACGCCCTCGCGGCCAGCCGCCGCGGAGGTCGCATCGGCGCCGTACGCGAAGCGGTGGGCATGACTGCCTACGAGGCCGGTCGATACGACGATGCGCTGCGCGAATTCCGCACCTTCCGTCGAATCACGGGCTCGAGCATCCATCTTCCGCATATGGCCGACTGCGAACGAGGTCTTGGACGGCCGGAGAAGGCCCTCGAACTCGCGACGTCGGAGGAGCGCAACATGCTCGATGCCGCGGGCAAGGTCGAGTTGGCGATCGTCGCCTCCGGAGCGCGGGGAGACCTCGGCGACTACGCGGGAGCCGTTGCCGAGCTCGAGATCCCGCAGCTGGATATCAACCGGGCGTTCTCATTCAGCCCCCGCCTGTTCGAGGCCTATGCAGATGCCCTTGCAGCGGCGGGTCGCGCCGACGAGGCGGCGAAGTGGTATCGCCAGATCGGGGTCGCCGAGAGCGCGCTGGGCGTCGGTGAGTTCGCTGAGCCGGACATCATGGACTTCGCGGAGGACGACGAGTCCGACGGCTATGGTGCTGAAGAGGCTTCCGATCGTGACGAGGTCTCGCCTGGCGATGAGGTCTCGCCTGGCGATGAGGTCTTGCCTGGTGACGGCGCGTCTGTTGACGACGAGGCCTCTGCCGGTGAGGACGCCTCGGCTGAAGACGAGCCCTCTGCTGGCTCGGAGGGCGAGGGCCCGGCTTACGAGGAGGCAGGGCTCGCCGAGGACGAGATCGGTGTCACGGAGCGCGAGTCCAGCTCAGAGGCCGGTATCGAAGACGCAGGCGCAGAGGACGGCGAGCGGGACGCTGACGCCTGACATGGTGCCTGACTACGACAAGTCCGGAGCGTTCATCGACGCTTTCGACGCCGTCCTGTCGGACCTCGACGGGGTTGTCTACGCTGGCCCGCATGCGATACCTGGGGCGCCCGAGGCGCTCCAGGCCCTCGCCCCACGAGGCGTCCGCCTCGGCTACGTGACCAATAACGCCTCGCGTAGCACCGCCGAGGTCGCGGCTCACCTCCGCGAACTCGGCGCGCCCGCGGCGGACGAGGACGTCGTGAGCTCGGCCCAGGCGGGGGCTGACCTGCTCGCCCGGCAGGTGCCCGCCGGGTCGCGCGTGCTGGTGACGGGCAGTTCCGCGCTTGCCCACGAAGTCGAGGCGCGAGGCCTCGTTCCGGTTCACTCAGCCCACGATGCCCCTGTCGCGGTCATTCAGGGCTTCAGCCCCGACCTCGGCTGGCGCGACCTCGCTGAGGCCACCTACGCGGTAGCCTCCGGCGCGCTGTGGATCGCCACGAACACGGACCTGACGATTCCGCAGGCGAGGGGCATCGCCCCTGGCAATGGGAGCCTCGTCAACGCCGTTCGCGCCGCGACCGGCAAGGAACCCCTCGTCGCCGGCAAGCCTGAGGCTCCGCTGTTCCTGACTGCCGCCGAGCGGCTGGGCGCCGAACGGCCCGTCGTCGTCGGCGACAGGCTGGACACCGATATCCTGGGCGGGAACCGTGCCGGCTTCGCAACCGCCGCCGTCCTGACCGGCGTCGACACCACTGAGACGATTCTCGCGGCCCGCACGGACGAGCGCCCGAAGTACATCCTCGCGACGCTCGCAGATCTCTACGAGCCCTACGCTGCCCCGGAAGCGTTCGACGGCGGGTGGCGGGCCGCCCGGTCCACGGCGAGAGTCGAAGGCAGCTCCATCCGCGTCACGGGCAGTCCCGAGGACGTGGATGCGTGGCGTGCAGCCTGCGCGGCATGGTGGGAGGCTCACCCTGCGGCTGAGCGCGAGACTGCGCCTGAACTCGTGTGGGAGTCCTGAGCCGATAGGCTGGGGCTCATGAGCGAGGAACCTCACGTCGCTGTCGAACGCGCGCTTGCGCTCCTGGACGAGGCGGGCTCACTCGCCGGAACCGACCGGGCCGAGGCGTTTGAGCGGTTCCACGACGCCCTGGCGGCGGCGCTCGACGAGGAGCCGGGAGCCTAACGGGTGTCCCGACTCGACCTCGAACTCGTGCACCGTGGCCTCGCCCGGTCACGCACGCACGCTGCAAACCTCATCGCGGACGGCCACGTGTCGGTGAGCGGACAGTTGGCGGGCAAGGCCTCTCAGCCCGTTTCTGCGGACGAGCCGATCGAAGTCGAAGCGTCCGAGCACGACCGTTACGCGAGCCGTGCCGGGCATAAGCTCGCAGGGGCGCTCGCCCGCTTCCCGGAGATCATGCCCGAGGGGCTCCGCTGCCTCGACGCCGGAGCTTCGACGGGCGGCTTCACGGACGTCCTGCTAGAAGCTGGCGCCGCGCGCGTCGTCGCCGTTGACGTCGGGCATGGGCAGCTCGTCGAGCGCCTGCGCGCAGACCCGCGCGTCGACGTATACGAAGGGCTCAACGTCCGGGACCTCGCCCCGGACAGCATCGGGGGCCCCGCCGAGCTCACCGTCGCGGATCTCTCGTTCATCTCCCTCACGCTCGTCGTGGGCCCCCTCGGCGCATCGACGGTGCCCGGAGGCGACCTCCTGCTCATGGTCAAGCCCCAGTTCGAGGTGGGAAGGGAACGCCTCGCGAGGACCGGCGTCGTCCAATCACCCAGCGAACGGCAGCGGGCCGTCGCTGGAGTCGCGCGCGCCGCGCACGACGCCGGCCTGCTCCTTCGGGGGCTCGCCGAGAGCCCCCTGCCTGGGCAAGACGGCAACGTGGAATACTTCCTGTGGCTGACCAGGCCCCTTCCGGACGGAACGGCAGGCGGCCACAAGGCTGGCCGGGGAGTCGAGGAGCTTCTGGCGGCGGTCTGGCCCGAAGCACGAGGGAGGGAAACCCGATGAACCGACGCGTGCTTGTCCTAGCCCACACCGGCCGCGAGGAATCGATGATCGCGGCACGCGAGGCGTGCGCCCAGCTCCACGGATCGGGCCTAGTGCCCGTTATGACGGCCCAGCAGCAGAAGGACCTCGAAACCCACTTCGGGAGCCTCGACCACCCGACCGAGATCCTGGAAGCAGACGTCGCTCTGGCCGACGTCGAACTCGTCATGGTGCTCGGCGGGGATGGCACGATCCTGCGCGCGGCCGAGCTCGTCCGCGGCATCGACGTGCCATTGCTGGGCGTCAACCTCGGCCACGTGGGCTTCCTCGCCGAGAGCGAGCGCGCCGACCTCGCCCAGACCGTCCAGTGGGTTGCGAGCCGCAGCTACTCGGTCGAGGAACGCATGACGATCGACGTGAGCGTGTGGATCCAGGGCCGCAAGGTTGCGCACAGCTGGGCGCTCAACGAGGCGGCGATCGAGAAGGCAAGCCGCGAGCGGATGATCGAGATCGTGACTGAGGTCGACGGCAAGCCGCTCACGTCCTACGGCTGCGATGGGATCGTGCTCGCAACGCCGACGGGGAGCACGGCCTACGCGTTCTCGGCTGGCGGGCCGGTCGTGTGGCCCGAGGTCGAGGCCCTGCTGATCGCCCCTATCAGCGCGCATGCCCTCTTCGCGCGACCGCTCGTCGTGTCGCCGCATTCGCGGCTCGCGGTTGAGATTCTCACGCGTACCGACGCCCAGGGGGTGCTGTGGTGCGACGGCCGCCGCTCGGTGGATCTTCCGCCGGGGGCCCGGGTCGAGGTCACGCGCTCTGCTCAGCCGGTGCAGCTCGCGAGGATCAGCGCGACCCCGTTCTCAGCGCGGCTCGTTCGGAAGTTCGAGCTGCCGATCCACGGATGGCGCGGACCCGCGCCGCTCGGGACGAACGGAGGCCAAGTCGAGGAAGTCCCGCCGCAGCCGTGGAGCGGGAAGAGCCTCACGCCGCGGTGGGCAGAGAGCCGAAAGGAGAGCGACGAGTGATCGAGGAGCTCCGGATCCGTGACCTCGGCGTCATCGCCGACGCGACGCTGCCGCTGGGGCCCGGACTGAGTGTGGTAACGGGCGAGACCGGTGCCGGCAAGACCATGGTGGTCACCGCGCTCGGCCTCCTGCTCGGCGGACGCTCCGACGCCGGTGCGGTTCGCGTGGGGGCCAAGTCCGCCCTCGCGGAGGCGAGTGTGCGCCTCGAACCGGGCCATGCCGCCGTCGAGCGAGCCGTCGAGGCGGGCGCCGACGTCGAAGAGCACGACGGCGCCGCTGAGCTGATCGTGGCCCGCACGGTGGGTGCGGACGGGCGGAGTCGGGCGCACCTCGGGGGGCGCAGCGCACCGGTCGGGGCGCTCGCAGAGGTTGGCCAGCAGCTGGTCGTAATCCATGGCCAGTCCGAGCAGCTCCGGCTAAAGAGTGCCGCAGCCCAACGGGAGGCACTCGACCGCTTCGCGGGGGAGGAGTTCGCGGGCCGGCTCGCCGAGTACGCGGCGCTGTACGCGCGGTGGGTGGGCGCACAGCGCGAGCTCAACGAACTCACCTCGGCCTCCAGAGAGCGTCTTCGCGAAGCCGAGTCCCTCGAGCAGGCCCTCGAGGAGATCGCGGCCGTCGACCCCCAGCCGGGAGAGGACGACGCCCTCAAGGCCGAGTCGCTGCGGCTCTCCAACCTCGAGGGGCTGCGCCTCGCCGCCCAGCAGGCGCACGAGGCGCTGGTTGCGGAGGACTTCGGCGAGGCAGGGGATGCGACGACGCTTGTGGACGCCGCGAAGCGCGCCCTCGATCACGTCTCCGAGCACGACCCGGCCCTGGCGGGCGCCGCCGAGCGGCTCGCCGACGTCGGCTACGTCTTGGCAGACATCGCCCAGGAGCTCGCAAGCTACGGCGCCTCGCTCGACGCCGAGGGCCCGCAGCGTCTCGCCGAGGTCGAGGAGCGAAGGGCTGCGCTGGGCGGGCTCGTTCGGAAATACGCACCGAGCGTCGACGAGGTCATTGCCTGGGCCGAGACCGCGCAGAAGCGGCTCTACGAACTTCAGGACGACGGCGGCCGGATCGACGTGCTGACCGAGCAGGTCGCGCGCGACGAGGAGAAGCTCCGCGGTCTCGCAGGGGAGCTCACGGTCCGGCGACGCGACGCGGCGGCCGAACTCGCGGAGCGGGTCAGCGCGGAGCTCACCGCCCTTGCCATGCCTGACGCGACCTTGCAGGTCTCGGTCGAGGAAACCCCGGACCTCGGGCCACTCGGCTCGGACGAGGTGGCGATCCTCCTGCGCCCCCACGCCGGCGCGCCCGCCCGCGCTCTGGGGAAGGGCGCTTCCGGCGGTGAGCTCTCGCGGGTCATGCTCGCGATCGAGGTTGTCCTCGCCGCGGTCGACCCTGTGCCGACCTTCGTCTTCGACGAGGTCGACGCCGGCGTCGGCGGCCGCGCTGCCGTGGAAATCGGGCGGCGGCTTGCCATGCTCGCGAAGCACGTCCAAGTGCTCGTCGTGACGCACCTTCCCCAGGTTGCCGCGTTCGCGGACCGCCACATCCGGGTCACCAAGACCTCGGTCGCGACGGGGGAGTCCGCCGATCGGAGCGCGGGGGTAGCGGGCTTCACGTCGAGCGACGTCGCGCTCCTCGCGGAGGACGAACGCGTCGTCGAACTCGCGCGCATGCTCGCCGGCCAGGAGGACTCGGCCTCCGCACGGGCGCACGCCCAGGAGCTCCTTGACGACGCGCGGAGCGACCCTGATCCCGACCCGGGCCCACACCCTGTTGACGCGACCGGCGCGCCGCGCCGTGGCGGCCGGGTCCGCGCGGGGAAGAGATGATAAGCTCGAATTCCGTGGTGCATCGCTCTCATTCCCGCTTTTCAGACGCCGACAAGACGACCAAGCAGATCTTCGTGACCGGAGGCGTGGCCTCTTCGCTCGGGAAGGGTCTGACGGCGTCCAGCCTCGGGCACCTCCTGCGGGGCCGCGGTCTCTCCGTGACGATGCAGAAGCTCGATCCTTACCTCAATGTGGACCCGGGGACGATGAACCCGTTCCAGCACGGCGAGGTCTTCGTGACCGAGGACGGGGCCGAGACCGACCTCGACATCGGGCACTACGAGCGCTTCCTCGACGAGTCCCTCGACGGCTCCGCCAACGTGACGACCGGCCAGATCTACTCCGCAGTCATCGCCAAGGAGCGGCGCGGCGAGTACCTCGGCGACACCGTCCAGGTCATCCCGCACATCACCGACGAGATCAAGCGCCGCATGCGCCTGCCCGCCGAGGGCCCGGACGCGCCGGACGTGATCATCACGGAGATCGGCGGAACCGTCGGCGACATCGAGTCGCAGCCGTTCCTCGAGGCGGCACGACAGGTGCGCCAGGACATCGGACGCGGCAACGTGTTCTTCCTCCATGTCTCCCTCGTCCCGTACATCGGGCCGTCGCAGGAGCTCAAGACCAAGCCGACCCAGCACTCGGTCGCGGCCCTGCGCTCCATCGGCATCCAGCCCGAGGCGATCGTGGTCCGCTCGGACCGCCAGATCCCGGATGCGATGCGGGACAAGATCGGGCGCATGTGCGATGTCGATACCGACGCCGTCGTCAACTGCCCGGACGCCCCGAGCATCTACGACATCCCCAAGGTCATCCACGCCCAGGGCCTCGATTCGTACATCGTCCGCGCGCTCGACCTCCCGTTCAAGGACGTCGACTGGACCAAGTGGGACCGCCTCCTCAAGGCCGTGCACGAGCCGGCACACGAGGTCGACATCGCCCTCGTCGGCAAGTACATCGACCTTCCGGACGCCTACCTCTCGGTGACCGAGGCACTCCGCGCCGGCGGTTTCGCGAACGATACGAAGGTCAACATCCGCTGGGTCGCCTCGGACGAGTGCCAGACGCCAGCCGGTGCCGAGCGGTCCCTCGCCGGAGTCGACGCCATCGTCGTGCCCGGAGGGTTCGGCATCCGCGGCCTCGAAGGCAAGCTCGGGGCCCTGACCTTCGCACGGGAGCGTGGCCTTCCGACCCTCGGGCTGTGCCTCGGTCTCCAGTGCATGGTCATCGAGTACGCACGCAACATCGTGGGCCTCGAAGGGGCCTCCTCGACGGAGTTCGAGCCGGAGTCGAAGTACCCGGTCATCGCGACCATGGCGGAGCAGCTCGAGATCGTCGAAGGCAAGGGCGACATGGGCGGCACCATGCGGCTTGGCCTCTACGACGCGGTCCTCGACGAAGGGTCGGTCGTTGCGGAGGCCTACGGCTCGACGAAGGTCTCCGAGCGCCACCGGCACCGCTACGAGGTCAACAATGCCTACCGCGGTCAGCTCGCGGAGGCGGGCCTCGTCTTCTCCGGGACGTCCCCGGATGGGAAGCTCGTGGAGTTTGTCGAGCTCCCGCGCGAGACCCACCCGTACTACGTGGCAACGCAGGCGCACCCGGAGCTCGGCTCGCGCCCGACACGGCCACATCCGCTCTTCGTTGGCCTCGTGAAGGCTGCGCTCGATCGCCTCTCCGCGGCCAAGCCGGAGTCCAAGAAGGCCGACCGTTCGGCGAAGGCGGTCCAGGCCGCCAAGGCCGAGTAGGGCACGCCGGTGACGACGCACGCGCCGCGGCCGCACATCGAGGATGCGCTGAGTCCGCGGCGCGTGCTCGCCTCGGAACCGGTCTTCCACGGCAAGATCTGGGACGTCCGCTCGGACACCTTCGAGCTTTCGGAAGGCTCGGAGCCGCTCCGCCGGGAATTCATCGACCACCCCGGCGCCGTGGCGATCCTGCCGATGGACGAAGAGGGCCGGGTCCTCCTGCTCCGCCAGTACCGGCATCCGGTCGGGATGCTGCTATGGGAGATCCCCGCGGGCCTCCTGGACGTCGAGGGCGAAGCCAACCTCGCAGCGGCAGCTCGTGAGCTTGCCGAGGAGGCTGACCTCACGGCTGCTGAATGGCACATCCTCGCTGACGTCTTCAACTCGCCCGGTTCTTCGAGCGAAGCCATCCGCATCTACCTCGCACGTGGGCTCGAGGACGTCCCGGAGCCCGACCGTCACGTGCGGACGGCTGAGGAGTCGGAGATCGAGTTTGCGTGGGTCGATCTCGACGAGGCGGTTGCTGCCGTCCTCGACGGGCGCCTCCACAACCCGAGCGCCGTCGTCGGAATCCTTGCGGCGCAGGCCGCGAGCCGATCCGGGTTCGCTGGGCTCCGGCCGGGCGATGCCCCGTGGCCGGCGCACCCGGCCCAGCGCTGATGGACCTCGCGACCGGCGTCGACGACTACCTGCGCCACCTGTCGGTCGAACGCGGCCTCGCGGCCAACACGCTCGCGGCTTACCGGCGGGATCTGCGCCGCTATCTCGACTATCTTGCCGCCCAGGGCATCGGAGCGCCCGACGGCGTGACGCGCCAGCACGTCGCGCGCTTCGCGGAGGCGCTGCGGGACGGGGCCGACGGCGGCACGGTGCTGGGCATCCGCTCGGCGGCCAGGACGGTGGTCGCCGTCCGCGGCCTCCACCGCTTCTGGGCGCTCGAGGGCACGACGGCGGGAGACCCCGCCGCGGATGTCCACCCGCCGCTGCCCGGGCAGCGGCTGCCGAAGGCGATCCCCGTCGACGACGTCGCCCGGATCCTCGAGGCGGCCTCGCTGGACACGCCGACCGGTCTCCGGGACCGTGCCCTCCTCGAGTTCCTGTACTCCACGGGCGCCCGCATCAGCGAAGCGGTCGGCCTCGACGTCGACGACGTTCGTCTGGACGGCGAGGCGGACGGCGGCCCGTCGATCGTGAGGCTCTTCGGAAAAGGCTCGAAGGCGCGTCTCGTTCCACTGGGCTCGTTCGGCGCCCGCGCCGTCGACGACTACCTCGTCCGCGGGCGTCCCGTTCTTGCGGCGAAGGGGAGTGGGACGCCCGGTCTCTTCCTCAACGCGCGCGGCGGTCGGTTGAGCCGTCAGAGCGCGTGGACGATCCTGAAGGACGCTGCCGAGCGTGCCCAGATCGATCGGGATGTCTCGCCCCACACCCTCCGCCATTCGTTCGCGACGCATCTCCTTGAGGGGGGTGCCGATGTGAGGGTGGTCCAAGAGCTGCTCGGCCACGCGTCTGTCACGACGACGCAGGTCTACACGCTCGTCACCGCCGACACGCTCCGCGAAGTCTACGCGGCCGCTCACCCGCGGGCGAGGGGCTGATGGCAGCCCGAGTCGCGCTCTGCTTCCTCCTCCGCGCCTCCGCCGATGGGCCCGAGGTGCTGTTGGGCCGGAAGAAGCGTGGCTTCGGCCTCGGGAAGATCGTCGGTCTCGGCGGACACCTCGAAGAAGGGGAGTCGGCGGCCGAGGCTGCCGCGCGCGAGCTCTTCGAGGAGGCCGGTGTGACCCTCGTCGAGGGTGCGATGCGGCCCGCCGGGACGGTGGATTTCCGTTTTCCCGCTCGGCCCGAGTGGGACATGGAGTGCTCCATGTTCACGTGCACACGGTGGACGGGCGAGATCGCCGAGAGCGAGGAGATCGAGCCTGCCTGGTACCCGGCGAGCGCGCTTCCGCTGACGGACATGTGGCAGGACGCCGACCATTGGCTGCCTGTCGTCCTCTCAGGGGTCGCGTCGGACTTCCTGGTCGTCATGGCCGAAGACAATGAGACCGTGGCGAAGTTCAGTGTGAAGGGCGCAGGCCAGGACTAGGCCGAGCTCATGTCTGGAGGCCGCCCCACGGAGGAGCCTCGTCGGCAAGCCTTCTCGATGACTCCAGCATCGCGGCGTGCACGAACGCCTGGGGGAAGTTGCCCCGCAATTGGCGCTGCTCGACGTCGTACTCTTCAGTGAACAGACCGGGAGAGCCGCACGCGGCGCGGTTCCGCTCGAACCAGCGCGCCGCCTCGAGGGGCTGGTCGCTCTGGTGCAGGGCCATCGCAAGGTCGAAGCCGCACAGGAGGAACGCGCCCTCCGACTGGTCGAGCGGCCGCTCGTCCTGGCTGAAGCGGTAGAGGTAGCCCTTGCGTGCGAGATCCTCGCGGATTGCGGCAAGGGTGGCGACCGAGCGCGGATCCTCGGGCGCCACGGCGCCCCGAAGGACCGGCCGCAGGAGTGCGGCGTCGACCCTCGGATCGTCGGGGGCGCGCTGCCATCGCCCGCTCGGGTGGAGGCACTCCTTGGTCACGTCGGCGATGAGCTCATCGGCCTGCGCGGACCAGAGCGAACCCTGCCTCGCAGGCGCCTGCCGCCCTATCGCCCGAAGGCCTGCCGCGCAGATGAGCCGCGAATGGGCCCAGCGCTTGTCCTCGAGCTCCCACATCCCGGCATCAGGGTCGGTGTGCCGCTGGGCGATGGCGTCGGCGGCGACCTCGGCGGCCTTCCATTGGTCGAGATCCAGGCGGTCGTTCTCTGCCGCCGCCGCGAACAGCAGGAGCGCTTCGCCGAACGCGTCGAGTTGGAACTGCCCGTTGACCCAGTTGCCGGCCTTCCCGGACCCGCCCGGGTAGCCCGGCAGTCCGACGTCGTGCTCATCAGGGACCCGCCCACCCCCGACGGTGTAGGCGGGGCGCATCTGGGGACCGTCTTCCAACAGGCGTGCGGCGACGAAGCGGACCGCGTCGTCGAGGAGCGGGAATTCCTTGCAGGAAGCGACCGCGACCCCAGTGAAGCATTGGTCGCGGATCCACGCGTAGCGGTAGTCGTAGTTGCGCTTCTGCTCGGCCCGCTCGGGGAGTCCCATCGTCGCGGCCGCGACCATGGACCCGCCAGCCCACGTCATGCCGCGCAGCACGGCGTACGACTGCCGCGCGTCGTCGGGCGCGATCGTGTTCTCGAACTGCGGCACCTCCTGATGCCACCCGTGCTCCGTGGCGCTCCACGTTTCGTCCGGACTGACCGGCTGGGCGGGCAGTTCCTCGTCCGAGACCTCGAGCACGATGTCGTGGTGCCGGCCCTCCGGCAGCCGGACCAGGAACCTGATCTCGCCGCCGGCGGCCTTCGCTTCGACGGCGCCGGAGAGCCGGATCCGGAGGGGACCGCTGCGCGCCGTCCAGACCCCGTCCTCCTCGCGCATGCGGTTCATCGGATGGTGGCCGTATTCGGCGCGCACGTCGAGGCGGACCTCGACCTCGGCGGGACCTTGGGCGGCCCTGATCCGGCGAAGCAGGATTGCCCGATGGGGCTCCCCGGGATAGGCGAGGGCTTCACGGCACTCGATGATTCCGGTGCTCGTGATCCAACGGCTGACCCAGATGAGGGTCCCGTCCTCATACTGACCACCCCACACGAAGCGGCGGTCAGTCGGCGTGACCGCGAAGCAGCCCCGGCCGCCCAGAAGCGAGGAGAAGATCGCCCCATCGTGCCACTTGGGGACGCACATCCAGGAGATGTCCCCGCGCGGTCCGAGAAGGGCGGCGCGGGCTCCATCGGCGAGCATCGCGTACTCGCGCAGAACGTGCGGTGGGAACTCCTCGCCGTCGGCAGCCATGCCGCCACAGTAAGGAGTCGATTGCGTTAGCGCAACCACGTTTGGAAGCCTCCCTTGCGGGTACGCAATCATTGCGAGCCTGATGCCTGACGAGGGAGAAGTGTGCGATGGATGCTGGAGGAACCACGGAGACGCCGCAAGCCGGGTTGCCGCCGTCGGGGCGGCAGTTCACGATCTCGTACGAGCGCCAGACGGCACTGATCACCGAAGTCGGCGCGGCACTCCGCCGCTACCATGTTGACGGCAGGGACCTCCTGGACGGCTACGCGCAGGGCGAGATGTGCACTGGCGCCCGCGGTCAATCTCTCATCCCCTGGCCGAACCGCATACGAGACGGTCGTTACACCTGGAAGGGGCAGGAGGAGCAGCTTGACCTGAGCGAGCCTGAGAAAGGCGGAGCCATCCACGGCCTGACCCGCTGGGCGAATTGGGAGGTCGAGCGCAGCTCGGAGAGCAGCATCGCCTTCGTCCACACTCAGCATGCCTGCCAAGGGTGGCCGTGGGTCCTCGAGTGCCATCTCGAGTACTCGTTGGACGAGACCGGCTTGACCGTGCGGACCACGGCCGTGAACCGCAGCAGCACACCCTGCCCCTATGGAACGGGCGCCCACCCGTACCTGACCGTCGGCACCCCGCACATCGATCCCGCCCAGGCCCGCGTCCCGGGCTCCGTCTACCTGCCCGTCGACGAACAGGGCATCCCGACCGGACACCGGCCCGTGGAAGGGACCCCGTACGACCTGCGCGAGATGCAGGCCCTCGGCGACCGGCAGATCGACGTCACCTACACGGAGCTCGAACGGGACGACGACGGGCGTGCGCGGGTTCATCTCGCCCATCCCGACGGCTCCCCGGGAGTCGCGCTGTGGTCCGACGAGGCCTACCCCTACTTCGAGATCTTCACCGGGGACACCCTCCCACAGGAGGACCGGCGTCGTACCGGCCTAGGCGTCGAACCCATGACCTGCGCGCCAAATGCCTTCAATTCAGGCGAGGGTCTCGTCACGCTCGCCCCGGGGGAGTCGCACACCGGTACTTGGGGTATTGAGCCTGTAGCTCGCGGGGGACGCTCAGCATAGATAGGTTCGCCTTTTCGCCAACGTTAGAAGCCGAAGGAGAAATCCCGATGGGAACAGCACGTCGCGTTGTCGTCGTCACCGGAGCCAGCGGAGGGATCGGCCGTGCCTCGGCGGTGGCCTTCGGCAGAGAGGGCGACGCCGTAGCCCTGCTCGCGCGCGGAGAGGCGGGACTCGCCGGCGCGGCCGCAGAAGTCGAGGCGGCAGGAGGCCAGGCGCTGGTCATTCCGGTCGACGTCGCCGACGCGCAGGCGGTCGACGACGCCGCGGAGCGCGTCGAGCGCGAGCTCGGCCCCATCGATGTGTGGGTGAATGTCGCCTTCACCTCGGTCTTCTCCCGCTTCGACGAGATCAAGCCGGAGGAGTACAAGCGCGTCACCGAGGTCAGCTATCTGGGCTTCGTCTACGGGACCATGTCAGCACTCAAGCGGATGCGGCCCCGGAACCGCGGCACGATCGTCCAGGTCGGTTCGGCCCTCGCCTACCGCGGCATCCCGCTCCAGACTGCCTACTGCGGCGCGAAGCACGCCATCCAAGGCTTCAACGAGGCCCTTCGAACCGAGCTCCTGCACGAGAGGAGCGGCATCAAGAACACGATGGTGCAGATGCCTGCCGTGAATACCCCCCAGTTCTCCTGGGTACTTTCGCGCCTGCCTCATCAGGCGCAGCCCGTGCCGCCCATCTATCAGCCAGAGGTCGCGGCGCGCGGCGTCGTCTACGCTGCCGCGCACCCCGAACGACGCGAGTACTGGGTCGGCGGAAGCACGGCGGCGACTCTCATTGCCAACGCCATCGTGCCCGGACTGCTTGACAGGTATCTGGCGAAGACCGGCTTCAAGTCCCAGCAGACCCCGGATCCCCACGACCCGGATCAGCCGGCGAACCTGTGGGAGCCCGCGGACGCGAATCGCGACTACGGCGCCCACGGGATCTTCGACAACAAGTCCTCGTCACGGAGCTACCAGCTCAAGGCCTCGCATCACCACGGACTCGTCGCCGCCGTTTCAGGCGCACTCCTGGCCGGGCTCGCCACGACTGTGGGCACGGTGTGGCGGAAGGCCTCCCGATGAGGCCCCTCGAGGTCTTCCGTGCCGCCTACGGGGCCACCGAGCTGTTCGCTCCGGGAGCGCTCGAGCGCCTACTGGTCGGAACGGTCGCGGACGAGCGCGCCCGGACGACGATTCGGATCCTCGGGGCGCGGCACGTGCTCCAAGCAATCGTCACAGCGCGCGCGGGCCGTACGGGGCGATGTCTCGGGGGCGGAGCCGATGCCCTGCATGCTCTCTCGATGGCGGCTCTGGCCGCATTCGATCCGAAGCGTCGCCGCGCGGCCGCTCTCAATGCTGCGATTGCTCTCGCGTTTGCCGCAGGGGAGTTCCGGTGACCCTGACCGCTGGGGAACCCCGCCCTGTTGGAGGCAATCAGCTCCCGAGGCCCAAGGTGAATCGCCCGTCGTCCGTGCCCTGCCCACCGCCGGCATCTGCGAAGGCAGACATGGCGGATGCGAGGGCTTCCCGCGAGTCCGCTGGGACGCGCTCGAGCACGTCGGCGATGGCCCGTCGGCGGTGCTCGATCATCGTCTCCACGAGGTCCCGGCCCTTGGCTGTGAGATCCAACTGCAGGAAGCGCCGGTCGGAGGGGTCTTCCCGTCGGCTCAGGAGCCCCGCGACGACGAGCCGCTCGCAGGTGCGCGTCGCGTTCGAGGCGTGCACGCCCAGCTCCCGTGCCACGGCACCGAGGTTCTGCGGCCCTTGGAAGGCGATGAGCACGAGGACGCGGAGTTGCGGAGTGGTCACCACGTCCTCGATCTCGACGACCGAGGTCGCGGCCACGCGCAGCAGCACATCGGCTGCCCTCAGGACGGCGTCCACCTGCTCTCGCTCCCCCCGGAATCCAATGTTCTCCACGAGCCAAGTATCCCCTTGTCTTTTGCGTCTCCGCAAAGCTTGCGGCGACACACAAGTTCCGACCGCCGTTTTTGACGCAGGACCCCGTGTCTTACCTACAGGAAAAGGAGAGTGACCCCATGCCAACCCAGACAGTCGCCGACTACCTTCTGAGCCGCCTGCGCGAATGGGGCATCGACAACGTCTTCGCCTTCCCGGGCGACGGCATCAACGGCATCCTCGCCTCGTTCGGCAAGTCCGACAACAATCCCAAGTTCATCCAGGCCCGGCACGAGGAGATGGCGGCTTTCGAAGCTGTCGGCTACGCGAAGTTCACGGGCCGGGTCGGGGTGTGCATGGCGACCTCCGGGCCGGGCGCGATCCATCTGCTCAACGGCCTCTACGACGCGAAGCTCGACCATGTCCCCGTGGTGGCCATCGTCGGCCAGACCGCACGGAGCGCGATGGGCGGGGCGTATCAGCAGGAAGTGGACCTGCTCACCCTGTTCAAGGACGTCGCCTCGGACTACATCCAGATGGTGACTGTTCCCGAACAGCTCCCGAACGTCCTCGACCGCGCGATCCGGATCGCCGTCGGGAAGCGGGCACCCACCGCCATCGTCATCCCCAGCGACGTCCAGGAGCTCGAATACACCCCGCCGACCCATGCCTTCAAGATGGTGCCGTCGAGCATGGACATCCGTTGGCCTGAGATCCAGCCCGACGACGACGCGATCCGCGGCGCCGCGGAGCTTCTCAACTCGGGCTCGAAGGTGGCAATGCTCATCGGCCAGGGGGCGCGCGGCGCGGCTGCCGAGGTGCGCGAGGTCGCAGATCTTCTCGGGGCGGGGGTGGCCAAGGCGCTCTTGGGCAAGGATTCCCTGCCGGATGATCTGCCGTACGTGACCGGCTCGATCGGCCTGCTCGGCACCCGGCCGAGCTACGAGATGATGCGGGACTGCGACACCCTCCTCACGGTCGGCTCGAGCTTCCCCTACACCCAGTTCATGCCGAAGGAAGGGCAGGCCAGAGGTGTGCAGATCGACATCGATCCAGGCATGATCGGCCTGCGCTACCCCTACGAGTTCAACATCGTCTCGGACGCTGCCTCCGCGCTCAGGGCGCTGATCCCGCACCTGCGCCGGAAGGAGGACCGCTCGTGGCGGGACGACATCGAATCGAAGGTCTCCCGTTGGTGGGAGACGATGCGGGCCCAGGCGATGGTCGAGGCCGATCCCGTGAACCCGATGCGGCTCTTCTCGGAGCTTTCCGATCAGCTTCCCATGAACGCCATCGTGACCGCCGATTCCGGCTCCTCGGCGAACTGGTACGCCCGGCAGCTGAAGTTCCGGGGTGACGTCCGCGGCTCGCTCTCCGGAAACCTCGCGACCATGGGGCCCGGCGTTCCGTACGCGATCGGAGCCAAGTTCGGCCATCCGGACCGCCCGGTCATCGCTTTCGCAGGCGACGGCGCGATCCAGATGAACGGGCTCAACGAGCTCATCACGATCAAGCGGTACTGGCGGGAGTGGGCCGACCCACGGCTCATCGTCGCCATCCTGCACAACGACGATCTCAATCAGGTCACATGGGAGATGCGCGCCATGGGCGGAGCCCCAGCCTTCCGCGAATCCCAGGACCTGCCCGACGTCGACTACGCGGCCATGGCCTCGGTCCTCGGCCTCGGCAGCATCTCAGTCACGGCCCCAGACCAGCTGGCCTCCGCATGGGAGAAGGCTCTCTCTGCCGACCGCCCCACCGTCCTGGACGTCCGTACGGATCCGGACATCCCTCCCATCCCGCCCCACGCGACGTTCGAGCAGGCGCTCAACAGCGCCAAGGCGATGCTCAAGGGGGATGACAGCGTCTGGGGCGTCATCCGCGAAGGCGTCAAGACCAAGGCGCAGGAATTCATTCCTCATCAGGGAAACGACCACTAAGGAGATATCCATGAAGACACTGGCCGTAACCCCCGGCGTGAAGGATTCGCTGGAACTGCTGGAGATGGACGAACCCACGGAATCCGATGGAAGCGTCCTGGTTGAAGCTCTCGACGTCGGGCTCTGCGGGACAGACATAGAGATCATCACTGCCCAATACGGTGAGGCGCCCGAGGGCAGCAAGCACCTCGTCATAGGGCACGAGAACCTCGGCCGGGTGATCTCTGCGCCGAAGGATTGCGGCCTGTCGGAGGGGGATCTCGTGGTGGGCATCGTCCGGCGTCCTGACCCTGTCCCCTGTGCCGCCTGTGCGGCGGGGGAGTGGGACATGTGCCGGAACGGCCAGTACACCGAACACGGCATCAAGGGTCGGCACGGCTTCGCCCGCGAGCGCTACCGGGCCGACCCCGACGCCCTCGTCCGGCTCGACCCGGCACTCACTGGTGTCGGCGTCCTGCTCGAGCCCACAACGATCGTCGCCAAGGCTTGGGAGCACATCGAGGGCATCGGCAAGCGCGCCTTCTTCGATCCGAAGGTCGTGGTCGTCACGGGTGCTGGGCCTGTCGGGTTGCTCGCGGCACTGCTCGGTGTCCAGCGCGGGCTTGAGGTCCACGTCTACGACCGGGTCGAGGATGGGCCGAAGCCGGACCTCGTGCGGAGCCTCGGCGCCACGTATCACACTGACACTCTCACCGAGTCCGGGGTCCAGGCTGACATCGTCCTCGAATGCACGGGCGTACCATCTGTGGTCATGGAGGCCATCACGAAACACGGTCTCGACGCGATCACCTGCCTCACCGGGGTTTCCTCGACGGGCAAGGAGCTTCAGGTCGATGTCGGCGGGGTGAACCGCGAAGCAGTCCTCGGCAATGACGTGGTCTTCGGGAGCGTCAACGCCAACCGGGGCCACTACGAGGCTGCCGCCGAGGCGCTGAAGAAGGCGGACAAGGAATGGCTCGGGCGCCTGATCACACGCCGGGTCCCGCTGGAGCAGTACCGGCAGGCCTTCGAGCGCCAACCCACCGACGTGAAGGTCGTGCTCGAGATCAAGGCGGGCTGAGATGAGCAGGATCGAAGACTACGCGATCATCGGTGACCTCCACACAGCCGCCCTCGTGGGCACCGATGGTTCGATCGATTGGCTCTGCCTGCCGAACTTCGATTCGCCGGCCTGCTTCGCTAACCTGCTCGACGGGCCGAAAGCGGGACGATGGCTGCTCGCCCCGGAGGGCGGGGGCGAGTGCACCCAACGGCAGTACCGGGAGGACACCCTCGTCCTGGAGACCGAGTGGGAGCTTGACGGCGGCGCCGTCCGCGTCATCGACTTCATGCCCCCACGCGACGAGGTCGCGGACGTCGTCAGGATCGTCGAGGGGCTCAGCGGCGAAGTGAAGATGCGCGGAGAGCTCGTCATGCGCTTCGATTACGGTCACATCGTCCCGTGGGTACGGCGGAATCACACGGGGGTTCACGCCGTCGCTGGCCCGGACGCCCTCTACCTCGACACCAGCACGAGAGTCCACGGCGAGCATATGAGCACCGTGAGCGAGTTCACCGTCAAGGCTGGGGAACGAGTGCCCTTCGTCCTCACCTGGGCACCCAGCCATCTGCCGCGCCCCCGCTCCGTCGACCCGGAAGAGGCGCTCGAGGGCACTACCTCCTACTGGACGGAGTGGTCGTCCAAGAGCAAGGCTTCGGGACCCCACCGTGACGCTGTCCAGCGCTCGCTCATCACGTTGAAGGCCCTCACCTACATGCCCACCGGGGGAATCGTGGCGGCTGCCACCACGTCGCTTCCCGAACAGATCGGGGGCCCGCGCAACTGGGACTACCGGTACTGCTGGCTCCGCGATGCGACATGGACGCTCCAGTCGCTCATCGCCGGCGGGTACACCGACGAGGCAGCGGCGTGGCGTGACTGGCTGCTGAGGGCGGTTGCCGGGGATCCAGCGGACCTGCAGATCATGTACTCCCTCCATGGCGCGCGGCGGCTGCCCGAGACCGAGCTGGGCTGGTTGAAGGGATTCGAGGGCTCAGCCCCGGTGCGCATCGGCAACGCCGCAGCAGGGCAGTTCCAGCTCGACGTATGGGGCGAGGTCCTCGACGGCCTCGCCCTCACCCGCAACTCCCTTCTCGGGCAGCCCGACGAGTCGTGGGATCTGCAGACGGCGATCATGGAGCATCTCGAGAAGATCTGGGACCAGCCGGACAACGGCCTGTGGGAGATGCGAGGGCCGCGTCGCCACTTCACCCACTCGAAGGTCATGGCCTGGGTCGCGGCAGACCGGATGGTCAAGGCGGTCCGCGACTCCGGCCTCCCGGGGCCAGCCGACCGATGGGAGGACCTACGTGATCGGATCCACGACGAAGTCATGGAGAAGGCGTTCGACAGCGAACGCAACACGTTCGTCCAGTCGTACGGGAGCAAGGAACTGGACGCGAGCCTGCTCCTCATCCCGCGCGTCGGGTTCCTCCCGCGCCGTCATCCGCGGGTCCTCGGCACGATCGATGCGATCCAGCGCGAGCTGACCCAAGACGGCTTCGTCCTCCGCTACAAGCCAGAGGCGAGCGATGACGGGCTCCCGGGCCGCGAGGGCATCTTCGTCGCCTGCTCGTTCTGGCTTGTCGAGGCCTTGCTGGGGGCGGGCCGCGGGCCCGAAGCCGAGGAACTCTTCCACCGACTCCTCGGGCTCCGCAACGACGTCGGTCTTCTGAGCGAGGAATGGGACCCGCAGGCCGCGCGCCAGCTCGGAAACACACCCCAGGCCTTCAGCCACTTCGCGCTCATCACGACCGCCACCCAGCTGCACGCTGGGCTGAGGCACCATAGCAACAGCCCTATCCACCATCAGGGGCAGAGCTGAGCAGATTCAGTCGAGGTGGCGTTCGTCGGGGCCGTTGTAGGCGCTGAGAGGGCGGATCAGGGAGTTGTTCTCGAGCTGTTCCATGATGTGGGCCGTCCATCCGACGATCCGGCTGGCGACGAACAGCGGCGTGAAGGTGGGGATGTCGAAGCCGATGAGGTGGTAGGCGGGGCCGGTGGGGTAGTCGAGGTTGGGCTTGATGCCCTTGGCCTCGTCCATGGACTGTTCGAGTCCGTCGTAGAGGCCGAGGATCTCGGGGCGGCCGTAGTAGGTGATGAGGTCGTCGAGGGCCGCCTTCATGGTGGGGACGCGGGAATCGCCGTGCTTGTAGACGCGGTGCCCGAAGCCCATGACCTTCTTCTTGGCCGCGAGGGCGTTGTCCATCCAGGCCTTGGCGCGGGCCTTGGCGTCCTCGTGGGACTCGTCGGGGTTGATGCCGATCTCCTCGAACGTCTCCATGACGGCCTCGTTGGCCCCGCCGTGGAGCGGTCCCTTGAGCGCGCCGATCGCGGCGGTGACGGCCGAGTGCAGGTCGGCCAGAGTCGAGGTGACGACTCTTGCTGTGAAGGTGGAGGCGTTGAAGGAGTGCTCGGCGTAGAGGATCATCGAGACCTCGAAGGCCCTGACCACCTCTGGGGCAGCCTCGACGCCGAAGGTCATCCACAGGAAGTTCGCCGAGTAGCCCAAATCCTCGCGCGGCTCGACCAGCTCTTCGCCGCGCCTACGGCGCTGGTCGTAGGCGACGACGGCGGGCATCGCCGCGAACAGGGCCAGGGCCTTTGCGAGGTTCGCCTCCCGTGAGGAGTCCGCGGCCTTCGGGTCGCGGGCGCCGAGGACCGAGGCGGCGGTGCGGCAGACGTCCATGGGGTGGCACGTCGTCGGCAGCTCGTCGATGACGCGCTTGACGACGGGGTCCAACGCGCGGCCGGCACGCTCCTGCCGCTCGAACGCGAGCAGCTGGTCGTGGCTGGGGAGCTCGCCGTTCCAGATGAGCCAGGCGACCTCCTCCATCGTGCAGCGGGCTGCGAGCTCCTGGACGGGGTAGCCGTGGTAGAGGAGGGAGTTCGTATCGGGGTTCACCTTGGAGATGGCCGTGAAGTCGACCACCACCCCGGCGAGGCCCTTCTTGATCTCGTCAGTGTTTGATTGCTGCGTCATGGCAGGGCTCCTTCGTTGGTGCTGCCCCAGGGCTTCAGTATCGGCCGGGAACCTGAAAGTTGAACACACTCGTATCGAAGCGGTTATACGCCTCGTAGTCGACTAGCTCATAGAGGCGGGAACGAGTCAGCATCTCCTCGACCTGGGCCTCCTGAGTGCCGTGCGCAGCAATTGCTTCCAGCGTACGTTCTGCAGCGCCCATGGCAATCCTCAAAAGAGTCACAGGGTAGATGACGAGGTTGATGCCGACGGCTTCGAGTTCGGCGGCGGTGAAGAGGCGACTCTTGCCGAATTCGGTCATATTGGCCAGGACGGGGACGTCGACGGCGTCGCGGATCGCCTTGAACTCCTCGAGGGTCCCCATCGCCTCGGGGAAGATCGCGTCGGCACCGGCGTCGACAAGGGCCCGGGCGCGGTCGGCCGCGGCTTCGAGCCCACCCGTGCCGGGCTCGGTGGCGCGGATGTCGGTGCGGGCCATGATGAGGAAGTTGGGGTCGCGGCGGGCGTCGGCGGCGGCCCGGATGCGCTTGAGCGCCGTGTCGAGGTCGACGACGGCCTTGCCGTCGAGGTGCCCGCAGCGCTTGGGGTTGATCTGGTCTTCGATGTGGCACCCGGCCAGGCCTGCGTTCTCGAGCTCCTGGACGGTGCGGGCCACGTTCATGGGCTCGCCGAAGCCGGTGTCGGCATCGACGATGGCGGGCAGGTCGGTCATGCGGGCGATTTGTCCGGCCCTCGTGGCGACCTCGGTCAGGGTGGTCAGGCCGATGTCGGGCAGGCCGAGGTCGTTGGCGAGCACGGCGCCGGAGATGTAGACCCCGGGGAAGCCCTTCTCCTGGATCAGGCGGGCGGAGAGCGGGTTGAACGCGCCGGGGAACTGCTGGAGCCGCCCGGAGGCCAGACCCTGCCGGAGGGCGAGGCGCTTCTGCTCGGGGGTGGTCTTGGAATACAGCATCTTAGAACCGTCCTTAGAAGAGGCCGCGGGGCCCGGCGGCGAGGTCGATGACCCCGTCTTTGGCCAGGATGTTCAGCGCATCGAGCTCCCCGGGCCCGAGCTCGGGCAGGCGCTGGACGGTGTCCAGGAACCTGTCGATCTCCTCGGGGGCGATCGTGTCGGCGGCGAGGGTGCGGAATTTGGCGATGTACTGCTCGCGGCCGAAGGGGCGGGCGCCGAGCGGGTGGGCGTCGGCGACCGCGATCTGGTCCTCGATCACCGTCCCGTCGGTGAGGGTGATGGTGACGGAGCCGCCGAACGCCTTCTCGCTGATGTCCAGGGAGTGGTAGCGGCGGGTCCACTCGGGGTCCTCCTCGGTGGTGACCTTGCGCCAGAGTTCCACGGTGTCCGGGCGGCCGGCCCGCTCCGGAGCGTAGGAGTCCACGTGGTGCCACGCCCCGTCCTGGAGGGCCACGGCGAAGATGTACGGAATCGAGTGGTCCAGGGTCTCCCTGGAGGCTGTGGGGTCGTACTTCTGCGGGTCGTTCGCCCCGGAGCCGATCACGTAGTGGGTGTGGTGGCTGGTCCGGATCAGGATGCTCTTGACGTGGGCCGGATCGATCGCCTCGGGGTGCTCGCGGTGGAGCTTGCGTGCCAGGTCGATCCAGGCCTGGGCCTGGTACTCGGCCGAGTGCTCCTTGGTGTACGTGTCCAGGATGGCGCGCTTGGCCTCCCCTGGTGCGGGGAGGGGGACCTCGTACGCGGCGTCCGGGCCGTCGAGAAGCCAGGCGATGACCCCGTCCTCGCCCTCGTAGATCGGCACGGGGGAGGTCTGCCCGCGCATCGCCCGGTCCACGGCCTCGACGGCCATCTTCCCGGCGAAGGCGGGGGCGTGGGCCTTCCACGTGGAGATCTCGCCCTTGCGCGACTGCCGGGTCGCGGTCGTGGTGTGCAGGGCCTGCCCGATTGCCTGGAAGATGGTCTCCACGTCGAGGCCCAGCAGGGTCCCGATCCCGGCCGCGGCCGAGGGACCCAGATGGGCGACGTGGTCAATCTTGTGCTTGTGCAGGCTGATGGCCTTGGCCAGGTCGACCTGGACCTCGTACCCGGTCGCGATGCCCCGGATCAGGTCGTGCCCCGTGGAGCCGACGTGCTGGCCCACGGCCAGGATCGGCGGGATGTTGTCGCCCGGGTGGGAGTACTCCGCGGCCAGGAACGTGTCGTGGTAGTCCAGCTCCCGCACGGCGACCCCGTTGGCCCACGCCGCCCACTCGGGGGAGACGCGTTTGCCGATCCCGTACAGGAGTGCGCCGCGGCCCCCGGTCGAGGGCGCGTGGGCGAGGGCCTGGGCGCGGGCGGCGACAATGGGTCCGCGGTTGAGGGAAGCGATCGCGACCGACGCGTTGTCGATGATCCTGTTGATCACCATCTCGGCGACCTTGGGGGCGACCTCGACCGGGTCGGCGGCGACCTCGGCGATCCTGTGCGCCAGCTGCCCCTCCCGGGGCAGGTTCTCCTCGCTCCGGTACACGCGGACGTGGTGCAGCTCAACCATGGGCGGCCTCTTTCGGATAGTTCCTTCGGATGTGGGTCAGGCTGTTGCTCAGGTGAACGGCGGTGGCGGCAGAGGCCAGGGGAGCGTTCCGGTCGGCGATAGCGCCGGCGATCGTCGCGTGCTCGACGGCGGCCTGCCGCAGCCTCGCGGCGTCGTCCTTCGCCAATCGGCGCACCCGGGCGAGGTGCACTCGAAGGCCTCCGAGAGCCTGGGACAGGTACGAGTTGGCGATCGCCTCGTCGATGGCCGCATCCAAGTCGGCGGCAAGCGCGTAGTACGCCTGCCGCTGCGGATCGTCGTCCGTCAGAAGCGTCGGCGCCTGCGCGAAGCGTCCCCGCAGATCGGCGAAGCCCGCGGGCTCCCCGCGCTGGGCGGCCAGCGCCGCGGCCTTGCACTCCAAGGCCTCCCGCAGCTCGAACAGCTCCCCAAGCTGGTGGAGCGAGAGTTCGCTGACGACGACGCCGCGACCCCGCTGGGCGGTAGCCAGCCCGTCCGCCGTGAGCCTGGCGAGGGCCTCGCGCAGGGGAGTCCGGGAAACGCCCAGCCGCGCCGACTGCTCCACCTCGGCCAACAGAGCCCCGGGCGCAAGACGCCACTCCACGATGTCGTCGCGGAGCGTCGCATACGCGCGGTCGCTGGCCTTCACGATGTATACATTCCCACGGGGACTCCTCGTCTGCAAGCGCAGGACATCGCAGATGCCCCATATTGTGTATACAGAAAGCTTTGCTGCGACAGGGGTTACCCACCGGTAATGTATTCCCATGCACCTCCTCCTCCGGACCCTCATGCTGCTGGTCACGTCCCGTCGTCGTGCGCCCCTCAGCCTCTGGGGAACGTCGAGCATGCCTCTTCGGGTCCTCCCCACCGACATCGACATCGCCATGCATGTCAACAACGGTATGTACTTCTCCCTCATGGACCTCGGCCGATTCGACCTCATGGTGCGGTCGGGAGCCTGGGCGAAGATGCGAGCCAAGGGCTGGAGTCCGGTCGTCAACCTAGAGACAATCACCTTCCGCAAGTCCCTGACCCTCTGGCAGGCCTACACGATCGAAACCCGCGTCATCGGGGTAGACGAGCGGGCCTTCTATTTTGAGCAGCGCATGGTGGCCGGCGGTGAGGTTTACGCGCGGGCCTACATCGCCACGCGCCTCGTCCACGCTGGCCAGCCGGTGACCAACGAGGAGATCTTCGCCGAGGTCGGTCATCCGCCCGTGGACCTCGTTCTGCCTGAGTTCCTTCACCGCTGGCGCGAGGAGAATGCCCTCCCCAGCACGCGACGTCCTGCACCCCACGCGTGGTAGATGCCGGCTGGCAGGCGCGGGGGCATAGCGTGGATCCATGGTGTTCACGACGCGGCCCGAGCTCGCCGGCACATTCGGCATGGTCTCGGCAACCCACTGGATCGGTGCGCAGGCGGCCATGGCGATGCTCGAGCGAGGCGGCAACGCTGTCGACGCCGCCGTCGCCGGGGGCCTCGCGCTCCAGGCGGCGGAGCCCCAGCAGAACGGGCCGGGTGGGGATCTGACCCTCATCTTCGCCAAGCCGGGCTCCCAGCCCCGCGTCCTCTGCGCTCAGGGGCCAGCACCGGAAAGAGCCAGTGTCGCCGCCTTCCGGAAGCTCGGCCTCGACCAGGTGCCCGGAACGGGCCTGCTCGCCGCGGCGATCCCGGGTGCGACTCTGGGGTGGCTCACGCTCCTTGCAGACCATGGAACGCTCAAGTTCGCCGAGGTTGTCGAGGCGGCACTGAGGGTCGCCGAGCACGGGGTGCCCGTCACGGCGCGGCTGGCTGCTGTGCTGGAGCGGATGGCACCGCACTTCGTCCGTCACTGGCCAAGCTCCGGAGCGCTATATGCGCCCGGGGGGCAGCCGCATCCGGTCGGAAGCCTCCTGAAGAACCCCGCCCTCGCCGCGACGTGGCGCGGCCTCATCGAAGCTGAGGCGAGTGCCTCTGCGAGGGGCGCCGGACGACGAGAGGCGCTGGCCGCCGTCGTCCGTGAATGGACTGAAGGGTTCGTCGGGGCGGCAATTGATGCCTTCTGCCGTACGCCGCACCGGGATTCGAGCGGCACAGACCATTCGGGCCTGCTCACCTCAAGGGACCTCGCCGCGTGGCGGCCCCATTACGAGGACACCGTGTCCGTCGATTTCCGCGGGTGGACCGTCCACAAGTGCGGATTCTGGAGTCAAGGGCCGGCATTCCTCCAGCAGCTCAGGATCCTCGATGCTGTTCCGGGATTTGGGGAAGGCCGTCTCGCCCCGGGAAGCGCGGGCTTCACCCACGCCGTCCTCGAGGCGACCAAGCTCGCGCTCGCCGACCGCGACGCCTGGTACGGGGACTCGCCGGATGTTCCGGCCGAGGAGCTGCTCTCGCCGAGCTACGGCGCGGAACGGGCGCGTCTGATCGGGGAAACGGCATCGCTTGAGGTCAGGCCGGGCTCGCCGGGCGGTCGCGCCCCGCGACTTCCTGATCTGACCGTCCGCGGAGAGTTCGAGGCTGCAGGTGTGAACGGGCTGGGCGAGCCGAACGCGGTTCGGGCGCTGCTCGAGGCCAATGCGCTTCCGGACGCCGAGGGGAGGGCGCGGACCGACACCGTCCATCTCGACGTCGTCGACCGCTGGGGAATGATGGTGTCGGCGACGCCGAGCGGCGGCTGGCTCTCCAGCTCTCCCGTCATCCCGGAGCTCGGCTTCCCCCTCGGCACCCGGCTCCAGATGGCGTGGCTCGAGGAGGGTCTGCCGAACACCCTGGCACCAGGCCGCCGTCCTCGCACCACGCTCTCTCCTTCCCTCGCCACGCGAGGGGGAGAGGCCGTGCTCGCGTTCGGTTCGCCGGGAGGGGACCAGCAGGATCAATGGCAACCGCACTTCTTCTTCGACATTGCGCTAACGGGCGCGGGACTGCAGGAAGCCATCGAAGCGCCAGCCTTCCACTCGGTCCACCTGCCATCGAGCTTCTATCCGCATGAGGCCCAACCGGGCGTCGCGCTCGCCGAAGGCAGGATCGGGCAGGAGGTCATCGACGGGCTTCGGGCCCGCGGCCATCGTGTCGGCGTCACAGGGAACTGGCAGATCGGGCGCCTGTGCGCAGTCTCCAGAGATCCCGAAACTGGCCTGCTTCGGGCGGGCGCCAACCCCCGTGGCATGACCGGCTACGCCGTGGGGCGGTAGTTCCCTCAGGGGAGGGTTTCTCCAGTGCGCTCATCGCGCATGGCTCGCAGGCTGCGCGGGCTTGGCGACGGGCGTCGCGGTTCCCGGACCCCCGCCGAACCACCTCGGGCCAGCCACAGGGTGACCCTCGATCCGGGTGGTACCTTCGCTCCCGACTCTGGGCTCTGATCTGTCACGACGGCGCTCAGCCATTCCTGCGCCACAAGGGGTGCACCATCCGGGTCCGAGGGCATCGGGACGAGGCGCTTGTCCAGGAGGGCTTCCCTCGCCTGCGCGAAGGAGAGGCCGACGACGTCCGGTACCGCCACGGTGGAGCGCCTCCGGGTCTCGTTGATCAGTTCCGCGGCCGCTGCTGCCTGCAGCTCCTCCACGAAAGCTGGGTCCATGGGCTGCGCTTCTTCTTGCTGCGCCGGTTGGCCCGCGGGCGTCTGGGTGGAAGCTTCGAGTGTGGGGGCTGCATCGTCGAGGTCGCGCCAGCGTTCCCAGGCAGACTGGCGGGTCACGCCGAGTCGAGCGGCGATTTCGGCCCACGAGGAACCGCGCCGCCGCGAGGTGCGGACGGCTGCGAGCTCCGCTTGGTCGAGGAGGTTCCGCATGCGTCCCACGTCGCTCAAGGCGTCGAGTGCGCCAGATCCATCCGGCGTCGAGCCGGGTGCGTCACCGAACCAGCGGCGAAGGCGTTCCCACGCCTTCCGTCCTTCGCGCCAGTGTTCTGACGTCGTTGCCATGGTGTCAGGATAGCCTGACACTCGGGCTGCGTCGATAGAGCCCTAAGTGGTCGCGCCTCAGTGTCCTCTGCCCGCGCTAGTGTCTCGGAACCAGATCGTTTGCTTGTCGATTTCAGCACCCACACCGGACCACTGACTGGGGGATGTCATGGCACCGCGCCGCCCTTTCTGCTGTTCTCTTCTCCTCATCTGCTTGTTGCTATTGACAGGATGCGGGACCTCGGCTGACGCAGATCCAGCGTCAGCATCCACGGCTGCTTCGGCCAGTGCCGACGCTTCGGCCCCGCCCCCCACGCCCGACCCGCGGCCCACGCCCGCGAGTTCACGCGGGCCGGCCCGCAACGTGCCTCCGCCGGCGCTTCCGGAGGCCGCGAAGCAGAACACGGCGGAGGGCTTCGAGGCATTCACGCAGTATTGGCTAGATAGCGTGACCTATGCATTCGGAAGCGGGGACATCGAACCGCTAAAACTCGCGTCGTCGTCTTCGTGTCAAGTCTGCGGCCGATTTATAGATCAGGTCCGCCAATTGCATGACGAGGGCGGGTGGGCAGCGGGTCCCTCTTGGACCGTCCGGAGCTTTACTACCGACATGACTCGCGATCCAAGCCGCCAGTTCCTCGGTCGCTACCTCGGAATCGAATCAACTTCGGTGGATTACAGCTCGGACGGGTCTATTAGGCGCTCCTTTCCCGGCGACCCATCCGGCATGTCAGCGGCCATGAGATTCTCCCCATTGGCGGCCAGATAGTTCCCCGCTGACGGCCAGTTCTTTCTCCCCGTCCACGGCCAGTTGTTCTCCCCGGGTGCGGGATTCCTTCCGCCGGTCGTGGTGATGATCGCGGATGAAGAGCAACGAGGAGATCATGGAGATTCTTGAGGCGTATGACCTCACCGGCAGCTACCGTGCCGCAGCGGAGCTCGCGGGGTGTGACCATCACACGGTGGCCAGGTATGTGAAGCTGCGGGCTGCCGGAGGGCCGGATCGCGAGAAGGGGCAGCGGGCCAGGCCGATCGACGGGTTCCTGCCGAAGATCGAAGAACTCGTCGAGCGCTCGGGAGGCCGGGTCCGGGCGGATGTGGTCCATGAGCGGCTGGTCGCGATGGGGTTCACCGGCGCGGAGAGGACCACGAGGCGCACGGTCGCGGAGGCCAAGGCGCAGTTCGCGGCGGGGCGGCGGCGCGTGTTCCGCCCCTGGATCGTCGAGCCTGGGCTGTGGCTGCAGTGGGACTACGGATGGGGGCCGAGGATCGGGGGCCGGGCGACGCTGCTGTGGTGCGCGTGGCTGGCGTGGTCGCGGTTCCGCGTCGTGATCCCGATCTGGGACAAGAGCCTGCCGACGGTCGTGGCGTGCATGGATGCCACGCTGCGCAGGATGGGCGGGGTCCCGGCGTTCGCGCTGACCGACAACGAGCGCACCGTGACCGCCGACCACATCGCCAGGGTCGCGGTGCGCAACCCGCAGATCGTGGAGATGGGCCGCCACTACGGGATGACCGTGCGCACCTGCGTTCCCGCCGACCCGCAGTCCAAGGGCGGCTCGGAGTCCACGGTGCGGATCTCGAAGGCGGACCTGGTGCCGACGGCGGCGAACCTGCTCGAGGAGTACCGCACCTTCGGGCAGTTGGAGAAGGCGTGCCACGATTTCTGCGACGAGGTCAACGCCCGCCCGCACCGGGAGACACGGCAGGCGCCGGCGGCGATGCTCGCTGCGGAGCGGGAGCGGCTGCATCTGCTTCCGAAGGCGCCGTTCACGGTGGTGTTCGGGACCACCCGCCGGGTGAACTGGGACGCGACCGTGTCGATGAACGGGGTCCGGTACTCGGTCCCGCACGAGCTGGCCAACACCAGGGTCTGGGTGCGCGAGGCGGGCGAGGAGGTCATCGTCACCTCCGTGGCCGAGCGCGGGGAGGCCCGCGAGGTGGCCCGGCATGCGACCGGGCGTCCCGGGACCCCAGTCCTGGACGACGCGCACTACCCGCCCCGGGCGGATGAGGCCGCGGACCGCCAGCCCAGGGCGACCACCCCGGAGGAGGCAGCGTTCCTGATGCTCGGCGCGGGTGCCAAGGCGTGGCTGGTCGAGGCCGCCGCCGCGGGAGCCAGGCGGATCCGGGCGAAGATGGCCGAGGCCGTCGCGTTCGCCAAGCTCTACGGCACCGACCAGGTCGACCGGGCCCTGGGCACGGCCGCGACGACGGGCAGGTTCGCCGACAGGGACCTGGTCTCGATCCTGGGCTACCAGGCCGGGCTCGCCCACGTGGAGCCCTCCCGGGCCTCCGAGGCCCATTCCCTCCAGCCGGGCACGGGCGGCTGGGGCCGCCTCGATGGCTCAGAGCCCGCCGCCGCCGACATGACGGGCGAGGAGGAGGGCCGGTGACGATCACAACGATGCAGACCGTGGTCGCCCGCGCCCACGGCGACCCGCTGGCCGAGGCCCTGGAGCTGACCCGCCGGCTGAAGCTGCCCCACATGCGCAAGGCGCTCACGGACCTGATCCCCACCGCGAAGGCCCAGCGCTGGGACCCAGCCGAGCTCGTGCGGGTCCTGCTCGCGGAGGAAGTCGCCGGCCGCGACCGCGCCAACCTGATCACCCGCCGCAAATCCGCCGGCTTCCCGGCAGGGAAGACCTTCGGCGACTGGGACGAGGAGCTCTCCCCGATCCCGCGCCCGACCCAGGAAGCACTCAAGTCCCTCGAATGGGTCCGCCGGCGGGAGAATCTCGCGATCTACGGGCCGTCGGGGACTGGGAAGTCGCACTTCTGCGAGGCGCTCGGCCACGCGGCAGTCGAGGCCGGCATGATCGTGTCCTGGTTCGGGATCGAGGATCTCGGCGCCCTGGTGCGCAAGCACCGCGCCGACGACTCCATCGCCCGGGCCCTGACCAGGGTCGTGCGCAGCGATCTGATCATCGTGGACGACATAGGCCTGCTCCCGGTCTCCCCAGACGCCGCCGAGGGGTTCTACCGCCTCGTGGACGCCGCCTACGAGCGCCGGGCGATGGCGGTCAGCTCGAACCTCGCCCCGGCCGGATTCGACGAGATCATGCCCAAGACCATCGCGACCGCGACGGTGGACAGGTTCATGCACCACGCCCACCGGGTCGAGACCAAGGGCGAGTCCTACCGCCTCGCCCAAGCCGCCTCCGGCAAGGGGGTGACGCCCTTCCGCTGACCCGACAGACAGTCCAAACCCGAACCGGGGAATCAACTGGCCATACGTGGGGAGGAAAGATGGCCGCCACCGGGGAGAACAACTGGCCGTCCACGGGGAAAACCAACTGGCCGTTGACACCGGCACCTATCAGGAGATATATGCGAGCTACGAAGCCGGTCGATGGCTAGTTCTAGAGACCGGTAACCTCTAATGCCTTGGAGATTCGGCGCATCCCTCATTGTCCTCAGCGTGGTCATCACCGGCGTTCCTTCGGATACCCCCTATTCCGACACAGGAGGACGACTTCATGGCACGAATGCGGAAGTGCATGCCTCTACGGGCGGTCGCGTCGAGGTCGAGTTCCCGCCTCCTGTTCCTGGTGCTGTTGATGCCTATGCCTATTCGTATGGTCATGCGTGCCTGTCGGATCCTTCGGGTTTGGGCGGTTCGCCGGTATGCGATGCTGCTGCGGCGGCGTGCCGGGAGAGGCCCGGGGGGATGCTGGTGAACTGGTACCGGCAGCTGCCGGGGTCGGAGCGGGAGCGGCTGGAGCCGGGGTGCCTGTATCCGGGGGAGGCGCCTGAGCGTCCGGGTGGGGGTCTGGTGGTGTCGGTGACGCAGCGGCAGTTGCGGGAGCTTCCGATCGCGCCGGCGGGGTTGGGGGTGCAGCCGGGGCGGGACACGCTCAAGGGTGCGGAGACGAATGTGTACGCCGAGCCGGCGGGGCAGTCGTTCCGGGTCACGGTGCTGGGCCGGGGGGTGGAGGTGCGGGTGCGCCCGGTGGTGCACCGCTTCGACTACGGGGACGGGGCCGCCCTGGACAGTGCGGCCCCGGGCGGGCCGCTCCCGCAGGAGCGGTGGGGGGAGAAGACGGTCACGAGCCACGTGTACAAGGCGACGGGGGACTACCTGGTGGGGCTGGTGAGCGTGTTCGCCGGGGAGTTCTCCGTCGAGGGCGGCCCGTGGCAGCCGATCGCGGGCACCACGGAGGTCCCCACCCCGCCGCGGCCGGTCTCGGTGTGGCGCTCGGAGGTCAGGCTCTACGCCGAGGACTGCAACGCCAACCCCGAGGGCGAGGGCTGCTGAGCCCGCCGCCGCCCGCCGGCCGGATCTGCCTTCCCCGGGGCTTCCGGGCCGGGCACCGGCTGGGGCGTGTCGGCTTCCCGGTGCCGCCTCCGAGGGCGGCCCTCGAGGGCGGCCCTTGTTTTGTCGGAGGTCCTCCGTAGGCTCGGATCAGAGGCCGGGGGGAATGGGACTTTCCGGCGGGACGGGGGGTGACGGGATGGGCGCGGAGCCGCACGCGGCCGACCACGGGCGGCCGGACGTCTGCCCGGAGCCCTGCCCGGACTTCTGGTCAGGGGGCTGGACAGAGGCCGGAGGCTGGGCCGAGGCCGGAGGCTGGACCGGCCCCCTCCCCTCCGAGGCCGTCCCCTCAGGGAACCCTCCCGGCATCACCGCCGAGGCCGCTCCCTCCGAGATCATCCCGTCTAGCGTCCTTCCCTCCGCCGCCGTCCCCTCCGAGGCCGTTCCCTCCGAGGCCGCTCCCTCCGTGAGCGTCCGCCCGGAGGCCGGTCCCTCCGGGGCGGTGCAGTCTGTTGCGGTGGGTCCGTCCGGGGCCGGAGACGCGATGGGGTTCTCGGAGGAGATGGGGTTCTCGGAGGATGTGCCGGGTGGGGGCTGGGCGGAGCTGGTGGTGCTGGACGAGCCGTCGTCCTCGCCGCTGCACGGCTCGGTGGGCCTGCCCGCGGCGGCGTCGCTTTCCGCGGCGGAGGCGCTGGCGGTGGTGGAGTGCGCGGAGCGGGTGATCGGTTGGGCGAGCGCGGCGAAGCTGGAGGCCCTGGCCCGGCTCGGGGCCGCTCTGGCGGAGGAGGTGTCAGATCTTCTGTGTAAGGGGTGACGGCCGGATCTGAAGGGATCAGGATCATGACCATGACAGAGGACGAGGAGCAGGGCCGGCGCCGCTCGACGGCCGAGGTCGCCGCGGACCTGGAGGCCTCCGGGGCCCTGGACGCTCTCTTCGCCAGGATCGACTCGGGCGAGGTCCAGCTCACCGGCGACGGGGGCCTGCTGCCCGGGCTTCTCAAGGCGGCCCTCGAGCGCGGCCTGCAGGCGGAGATGAGCTCCCATCTGGGCTACGAGAAGGGCGACCCGGAGGCAGCGTCGTTCCCGAACTCGCGCAACGGCACGAGCCCGAAGACGGTCGCCACCGAGGTCGGGGATGTGGGCCTGGAGGTGCCGCGCGACCGGGACGGGACCTTCGCCCCGCGCCTGGTCCCGAAGGGATCCCGGCGTCTCGGGGGCCTGGACGAGATGATCATCTCCCTCTACGCCGGCGGGATGACGATCCGGGACATCCAGCACCATCTCGCCTCCACCATCGGCACCGAGCTCTCGCACGAGACCATCTCCAAGATCACCGACGAGATCCTCGAGGAGGTCCTGGCCTGGCAGCGGCGCCCCCTGGAGGCCTTCTACCCGGTGGTCTACCTGGACGCCCTGGTCGTCAAGGTCCGCGACGGGGCCCACGTGCGCAACAAGGCCGCCCACATCGCCGTCGGCGTGGACCTGGAGGGCATCAAGCACGTACTCGGGATCTGGGTCCAGGCCGCCGAGGGCGCCAAGTTCTGGGCCGGGGTCTGCGCCGAGCTGGCCAACCGCGGCGTCGCCGACGTCCTGGTCGTCTGCTGCGACGGCCTCACCGGCCTGCCCGAGGCGATCGAGGCCACCTGGCCGGGCTCGATGGTCCAGACCTGCGTCGTGCACCTGATCCGCGCCGCCATGCGCTTCGTGAACTACGGCCACCGCAAGGCCGTCGCCGCCGCCCTGAAGACCGTCTACCAGGCCCCCGACGCCCCCACCGCCAGAGCCGCCCTGGACGCCTTCGCCGCGAGCGAGCTCGGCAAGAGGAACCCCAACACCGTCCGCGTCTTCGCCGACGCCTGGGAGCGCTTCACCCCGTTCCTGGCCTTCCCGCCCATGCTGCGCCGCGTCATCTACACCACCAACTCCATCGAGTCCCTGAACTATCAGCTGCGCAAGATCATCAAGAACCGCGGCCACTTCCCCAACGACGACGCCGTCGTCAAGCTCCTCTGGCTCGCCATCTGCAACATCGAGGACAAGCGCGCCCGCGACCGCCAGCGCGAACGCGACCAGAACGTCCCCTCCGACAAGCGCCACGCCGACGGACGCCTCGTCGAAGGCCAGGTCACCACCAACTGGAAGCAGGCCCTCGCCCAGCTCGCCCTCGCCTACCCCGACCGCATCAACCCCTACCTATGACCCCGCCCCTTACACAGAAGACTTGACAAGCGTCCCTGGCCCCGAGCTGGGGCAGGCTCTTCACGGACTGGGACACCGGGGAGGCCCTGGGGGTCGGGCGCAGCGCCTACCGCCCGCCCAGGGCCCTGCGCCGCTACCTCGCCCACCGCGACGGCGGATGCCGGTTCCCCGGCTGCACCCGCCCCGCCAGGGCCTGCGAACCCGACCACACCACCGAATGGCAGCACGGCGGCAGAACAGACCCCCACAACCTCGCCCTGCTGTGCCGAAAACACCACGCCCTCAAATCCATCGGCGCCTGGACCTACCACCACCAACCAGACCGACACCAACCCGACGGCCGGCACCAACCAAAGGGGCAATGCCAACCCGACGGCCGGCACCCACCACAGGGGCAATGCCAACCCGAAGTGCAGCACCCACCACAGGGACGGCGCCAGCCCCACCCCGAGGAACCGACCGAGACCGCCGCGCCCGGGCTCCTGAAATGGACATCACCCCTGGGACGGACCTACATCAGCGAGCCCGCAGACCGGCAACCCATCGCCCGCCACGGCACACCCCAACCGTCACCGATTACCGACGAAACGCGCCCTGATGAAGAGCAATCACCAGCGGCGACCACCCCGCCAACGACAGACGCCCCACCGAAGTCATACGCGTCACCACGCCCCAGCGAGCCTCCGCCCTTCTGACCGCTGCAGTCTGACTTTGCAGTCGAAGTTCGCCAAAGCTGGGGTATCAAGAGGGTCCTCGCTCAGGCCTTGGGCATACTGTCCGTCCGGAGCCCGGCCTAGGCAGCCATCTCCCGGAACGCTCCAGCGAGCTGCGGGTATCGGAAGGCGAAGCCGGCTTCGCGCAGCACCGTCGGCACTGCTCGGACGCTGTCCAAAGCAAGGTCAGGGTTCGTTCGCAAAACGGTGGCGGCTGCGCGGAGAAGACCTGCCGGGGCTGGAATGCCTAGCGGGACGCCGACGTACTCGCGCAGGTGTGCCATGAGCTCCCGATTTTGAGTCGGGTGCGGCGAGGTCGCGTTCACGACCCCCTGCGGCACCTCGACGTACGGCTCGCCGGGGGCGGTTGGCAAGCCCAGGGCCGCCCGCGCTGCTCGCACCCAGTCCTCGGCATGGATCCAGCTGAACCATTGCTGACCGGACCCGAGCGGGCCCCCTCCGCCGAGCCGCGCAATCGCCGTCAGCCGATTCATGAGCGCAGCCTCGCGAGCGAGCACGACGCCGGTCCGGAAGACGGTGAGCTTGTCTGCGTTCGCGCCGTCGACGGCGGCCTCCCAACCGCGGACGACGGCGGCGAGCCCGGGTGCCGCGGTGGGCGGCGGGGTTCGCTCGTCGAACTCCTCGGCCGAGTCGCCGTAGATTCCCACGGCGCTCTGCTGGAGCCAGCGCGCAGCTGGACGCCTCCAGGACCGGCTCGCTTCGACGAGCGCCCGCGTGGGTTCGGTGCGAGACGATTCGAGTCGTGCGAGGTTCTCGGGAGTTCCAGGCATGTCGAGGCTCACCCCGGCGAGATTGACGACGGCGAGTTCGGCCTCCGCGCCGAGACGCTCGCTCCAGGCTCCGGCCTGCCGCCCGTCCCACAAGATCTGTTCGAAGGGCGACCGCTGGGGGTTGCGTGCCAAGAAGGCAACCCGGCGGCCGTCGCAGACGAGGTTCGCCGCGAGGAGCGTGCCAAGGAAGCCCGTGCCGCCCGCGACGACCGTGAGCGCGCCGGAGTCTCCGTCGTCGTCCGCCGCGCTGCTCAGGCGATACAGCCGCGCGCACTGGGTCGAAAAGTCCCGCACGAGCGGCTCGCCCGCGGTGAGGCCGAACTGTTGGGAGAGAGGCCCGTCGAGCGTGACTCGTTGAGTGAACAGTGTTCCATTGTCGCGTGCTTCCAGCGTCCACTCGATGAGTTGGCTGCCCCCAGGCTGGGGCTGCTCGAGGGCGAGGCGCCGACCGGGTTCGAACGCGCTCACGCGGAACGACGGGGCTGTTCGGCGGTGCAGGGGTCCGAGCAGGCGGTGCGACGGCGAATAACGGCCGGCTGCGCCCTCGCGCATCGGGCCGTCCACTGCTGCCTGCCCCACGGCCGGATTCCATTCAGGCCAACGGTCCACGCGTTCAAGGACGTCCCACAGGCGCTCTGCGGGGAGGCGGAACCATTGGGATGCCGTACGGTGCCAGGTCACTGGGCCAGTCTAGGCGGCAGGCCCCTCGTCGCAGCCCGAAGCTTCCCCGTCGCACACGGCGTCGCACGTGCCGGAAGACTCGATGGCAGCCGAGATCCGTTGACAGGCCTCGCGCAAGGCTTCTTGCTGCTCTGGAGTCAACGGATCGAAGACGACGCTGCGGACGAAGTCGACGTGCCCCGGTGCCGCCTCGACAATCGCATCGCGCCCCGCGGGAGTGAGGGCGATGTCCTGGCCGCGCCCGTCGTCGGGCGAACACGAGCGGGCGATGAGGCCCTTGCCCTCCATCCGCCGAAGCAGGTGCGAGAGCCTGCTGCGACCCCAGCCGAGCATGCGCGCTGCGGTCCCGGAGCGGACCATGCCCTCCGGGTCCTCCGAAAGCGTGGCGAGCACGGAGTATTCCGGCCCAGATAGCCCGGAGTCACGCTGGAGTTGGCGGTCGACGGCGGGTTGCAGGCCCCAGAGGAGGTGCCGGAGGGCGAGCCAAACCTCACGCTCGCGGGGGTTCAGCCAGCGGCCTTCGCGAGCGGACGAACCGGCGGACGAGCCTGCCGACGAACGGGCGGACGAGCCAGCCGACGAATTGGCGCCGGCGCCGCTCTCCGCCGCACGGGCGGCGGGTTCGGCGGGCGTGACGTGTGCCTCCATGGTGCTGCCCCCGGATAGTGCAAGGTGATGATGCAACGAACTTGACGCATCAATCATATGGGTGTAAAGCTGAATCATCCAAGAATCGTTGATACGTCAATCAGGAGGAAGCGTGACCAAGATCGCCGTTGTCACCGGCAGTACCCGCGACGGGCGCAAGAACCGCCAGGTGGCCGAGTGGGTCGTGGCCCAAGGCCGGGAACGCGAGGACGCCGAGTTCGAGCTCGTCGACATCGCAGACTACAGGCTGCCCCTCCTCGGCGAGCCGGGGAACGAGCAGGCGCTCAAGTCGGTGAAGGAGTTCTCGGCTCGTATGGACGAGTTCGACGGCTTCATCTTCGTGACGCCCGAGTACAACCACTCGGTCTCGCCCGCCCTCTCCAACGCGCTGACCTACCTCAAGCCTGAGCTGGCCGACAAGGCTGCCGGGATCGTCTCGTACGGTTCGGCCTTCGGCGCTCGCGCGGTTGAGCACCTCCGGGGCATCCTCTCCGAGCTGCAGGTCGCCCACGTCCAGAAGACCGGAATGTTCTCCCTCTTCATTGACTTCAAGGACGGGGAGTTCTCGCCGAGCGAGCTCCAGGCTTCCTCGGTGCTCCCTGTCTTCGATCAGGTCGTGCGCTGGGCGCGTGCCCTTGAGACTGTGCGTTCCGAAGCGGCTGTGGCCTAGCCGATCCCGACGCTAAGTCTCTGGCCAGCGGCCCCGCACCCGCACGGTGCGGGGCCGTTCTACATGCGGTCCGCTGTGTGGTCCGACCTTCCGAAGGGCCCGCGAGTCTGATAGGCAGGGACAATCTGACCTGCAAGAGGAGGAGCGGTATGAAAATCGCCTTGACGGGTGGCAGCGGCAAGCTCGGGCACGTGGTTGTAGCCCATCTGCGGTCGGTGGGCCACGACGTGTGGAACCTCGATCGGGTCGGCGCCCGGGAACCGGGCTTCATCCAGACCGACCTCTCGGACTACGGGCAGGTGATCGACGCCCTCGGCGGGGTCGACGACCGCTACGACGGGATCGATGCGGTGGTACACCTCGGCGCGATCCCGGCCCCGGGGCTCGCCCCTGACTCCGCGACGTTCCGCAACAACATGCTCTCGACCTACAGCATCTTCGAGGCGACGCGGAAGCTCGGCATCAACCGGATCGTGTATGCGTCCAGCGAGACGGTCCTCGGCCTCCCGTTCGACATCGACCCGCCGTATATCCCCGTCGACGAGGAGTACGAGGCGCGCCCCGAGAGCACCTACTCCCTCGTCAAGCACCTCGAGGAGCAGATGGCGCGCCAGATGTGCCGGTGGAATCCCGAGCTGAGCGTCTCGGCCTTCCGGTTCTCCAACGTGATGCTCCCGGAGGACTATGCGCAGTTCCCGTCCTATGACGCTGACCCTCGGGGACGGAAGTGGAACCTCTGGGGCTACATCGATGCACGCGACGGGGCTCAGGCGGTTGAGAAGGCCCTTGAGGCAGCGGGTCCGGGCTTCGAGGCGTACATCATCGCCGCCGCGGACACCGTGATGAGCCGTTCGTCCGCATCCTTGGCCGCGGAAGTCTTCCCGAACGTCAAAGTCACCAAGGAGCTCGGCGAGCACGAGACGATGCTGAGCATCGACAAGGCCCGCCGGCTCCTCGGCTTCGACCCGAAGTACGGCTGGCGGCAGCAGGCGTGAGAATTCCCTGCGGATGCCCCCGCAGGCCGCTCATCGGATCACGGAGCCCGTTGGCGCGAACCGCGAACGCGCGTCGGCGAACGCCGGGCCCATAGCGGCGAAGACCGCGGCGAGGGAGACGGCCCCGGGGTCGGGGGTGCCGAGGCTCTTCTCGGCCAGCGGACGGGCGCGCCCTTTCTGCGGGCGGAGCCCGGCCGTCGCCCGAGCGGCAGCTTCGGCAGCTGCGGACGCCGCCTCCCAGGCTTCGGGGAGGCGAGTCCCGCGGTCGACGCCGGCAGTCAGCTCCGCGACGAACGGCGCCAGTGCGTCCACGAGGGTCTTGTCCCCGGGCTGGGCGCCTCCCAAGGCAACGATCCGCTCGGCGAACGACGCGACGGCTGCTGCAGCGGCAGCGTCGTCCGGGGCGTCCTCGTCGCCGAGGCGCTGACCCCACGCCCGGAGCCCGGCGCCCCATAGGACGCCTGAGGTTCCGCCCGCCTTGTCGGCCCACGCATCGCCGCCGGCGGCGAGGACGCTTCCCGCGCCCGCACCGGCGTCGGCGGCTTCGCGCGCCGCGGTGACTGCCGCGTCCACGCCACGGACCATGCCGCGGCCGTGGTCGCCGTCGCCAGCGATTGAGTCCAAGGCTGCGAGTTCGGGCTCGAGTCTGTGGAGAGTGCGCTGGGCTTCGGCGAGTGCCTGGAGGCACGAGCGCGCGTAGTCGCGCGATGCGACGGACGCTGGGGCAGGCGCGACCGGGGCAGGCTCTGCCGGGGCAGGCGCCGCCGGGGCAGGCGCTGCCGGGGCAGGCGCCGCCGGGGCAGGCGCTGGGTTCGCCGACGCAGCGGGGGTGGACTCGGTGGCGGTGCGCGACCCGGTTGTGCCGGGGGAGGCGTTGGCGGCATCCATTCGGCCGCGCCGGAAAGCCGGGGTTTCCGTCGGTGCGAGCCAGAGCCTCGCGAGCTCGTCGTCGAGCCACATGAGCGTGAGCGAGACCCCTGCCATGTCGAGGCTCGTCACGAGCTCGCCCACCTCCGGGGCAACGAGCTCGAGCCCGTGATCTCGAAGAAGGGGGCCGATCGTTCGCCACAGGACGAACAGCTCCTCGGCCTTCGTGCTGCCGAGGCCGTTGAGGATGACGGCGACGCGATCGCCGGCGCCGTCGGGACGCTCCTCGAGGACTCGCTCGACGAGGTTGCGTCCGAGTTCCTCGGCGCGGGGGAGAGGCAAGTCCTTGAGCCCGGGCTCGCCGTGGATGCCCAGACCGAGACCCATCATCCCTTCGGGCAGCGAGAACAGCGGCTTCTCGGCGCCGGGGAATGTGCAGCCGGCGAAGGCAGTACCCATCGTCCGCGTGAAGTCGTTGGCTTTGCGTCCGAGCCGGACGACCTCGGCGAGGTCGGCGCCCTCCTCGGCGGCGGCGCCCAGGACCTTGAACACCGTGAAGTCGCCAGCGATCCCGCGGCGGCCCTCTCGCTCGCCGGGCGGTGCGCTTGCGATGTCATCGGTCACGATGACGTTCTCGGTCTCGATCCCGTCGTCGCGCAGCCGCTCCGTGGCAACGCCGAAGTTCATGACGTCGCCGGCGTAGTTGCCGTAGGCGAAGACCACGCCGGCTCCCGAATGTGCGGCGCGGGCGACCGCGACTGCCTGCTGCGCCGAGGGTGACGTGAAGATATTGCCGACTACGGCGCCGTCTGCGAAACCGGCTCCGACCAGCCCCGCGAACGCGGGGTAATGACCGGAGCCTCCGCCCAGCAGGACAGCGACTTTGGGCGCAGCTGGGCGTGCGCGGCGCACCGCACCTCCGTCTACCTGACGGACGAGCGGCGCGTGAGCGTCACAGAAGCCGGCGAGCGCCTCGTCCGCGAAGTCGGCGGGATCGTTCGAGATGCGTGTCATGTCAGTGGATGTGGCTTCCGCCGTTGATGTCGACCGTGGTGCCTGTGAGGTAGGAGGCGTCCTCGGATGAGAGCCATGTGATGACTGCAGCGATCTCCTCGGTCGTGGCCGTGCGTCCGACGGGGATGTCGCGCGCGATAGCGGCCTCCTGCTCATTGGTGCTGCCGACCCGGATGTTGGTGTCGACGGCGCCGGGAGTGATCGCGTTGACGGTCACGCCGGTCGGGGCGATCTCGCGGGCGAGGGCCTTCGTGAAGCCGAGGATCGCGGCCTTCGCGGAGGAGTACGGGACGCGGCCGAAGACGCCGCCGCCACGCTGGGCAGAGACCGAGGACATGTTCACGATCCGGCCCCAGCCGGCGTCGATCATGGCCGGCAGGAACGCCTTCGAGACGAGGTAGGTGCCAGTCGCGTTGACCGCCATGACCTTGTTCCAGAGGGCGAGGTCGGTCTCGAGGAACGGAACCGGCGAGGTGATGCCTGCGATGTTGGCGAGGGCACCGACGACGGGAAGACGCCCGGCGGCAACTTCGGCGGCAACCGCCTTCGCGGCCGCGCTCACCGAAGCCTCGTCGGCGACGTCGATCTGGTGGCCGAACGCGGGGACGTTGAATTCGTTCGCGATGTCCTGGGCGACCTTCGCGGACTTCTCGCCGTCGAGGTCGAGGATGACGACGCCCCAGCCCTCGCGGGCATAGCGGCGGGCGGTGGCGACGCCGATGCCCCGATCGGAGGTGGCTCCCGTGAGGACGGCGGTGCGCTGAGTGGTGTTCATGATGATGCTTCCTTGCTTGGCGGTTTGTTTGCTGTTTTGAGATTTGTTTTTGGCAGATTTGTTCTGGAAATTTGCCGGTGTCAGATGAGCGCGGTAATGAAGTCTGCTGCCTTGGCGGCGGCGGCGGGGCGCTCGCTGTGCTCGAGATCTCGGGTCTCGAGTTCGAGCGTGAAGTGGCCAGCGAAGCCGAGGTTCCGCAAGGCCGCGAGCCCCGCGCCGAAGTCGACCTCTCCGGCGCCGATGCTGCGGTGGATGTCGCCTTCGACGGCGTCTCGGAGGTGGACGTGGGCGATCCGGTCGCCGAGCGCGCGGGCAGCTTCGCCGAAGTCTCCTCCGGAGGCGACGGCGTGGCTCGCGTCGAGGACGTGGCGGACCTTCGTCCCGTCGAGGCGCTTGGCGAGCGCGAGGGCGCGATCGAGGTTCCAGGAGAGGCGGAGCGCGTGGAGCGACTCAGTCCAGAGTTCGAGCCCGCGCGCTGATGCCGTCTCGGCTGAGGCAGCGAGCTCGGCAGCGACGAGGTCGAGGTCTTGCTCGAGGGTCCGTACTGGTTCGTGGTCGAGGGCCCCGCAGGGGAGGACCAGGGCCCGAGCGCCAACGGCCTCCGTGAGATCGAGGAGCCGGTCGAGGTGTTCCTGGCGCGCGGCCTGACCTGCAGGGTCGAGCGGGAGGTTGAGGTCGCCCACGTCCCCGTTGACGGAGCGCACGCGGAGGCCGCTCGTGGCCACCTGCTCCGCCACGGTCGCCACGGCGTCGTCGTCGAGCACGAACGGCACATGGTCGCACACCCCGGGAAGCGCTCCGAGGTCGATCTCCTGGAAGCCGAGCCCGCTCATGGTCGCAAGCGCCGTCGGGAGATCTTGGTGGCGGAAGCTGATCGAGGAGCAGCCGAGCCGGGAGTGGAACATCGTCGTGTCCTTCCGGTGAGGTGATGCACAACACGGTAGGCAGAAGCAATGTTAACAGTCAACTCTTAAAGTCGACGGTTGACAGTTCGACGTGATGCTGCGCACACTGGCTAGCATGTCAACCGTCGACATGCTCAGTCCCGCGGCCCCAGTCCTTGGGCAGGCCGTCGATTTGTGGAAGGAAGATCAATGAGCAATGAGGCTCTGGCCCTTCGCGGCCCGGTCCATGGCACAGCAGACGCGCGTCGCGTTGCTATCGGCTCCTCGGTCGGTGCTGTGATCGAGACCTACGACTTCATCGGCTTCGGCACCGCCGCCGCCCTCTATCTCGGCAAGGCCTTCTTCCCCGGAGCGGATCCCCTCGCAGGCACGCTGGCCTCGTTCGCAACGCTCGGAGTCGGCTTCGCTGCGCGCCCCCTCGGCGGCTTCATCGGCGGGCACCTCGGCGATCGACTCGGCCGCAAACCGGTCCTCGTCGCGTCGCTCGTGGCCATGGGCCTTGCGACGTTCGCGATCGGGCTTCTGCCGACCTATGCCCAAGTCGGCCTTCTGGCGCCGGCACTCCTCGTCACCGTGCGCATCATCCAGGGCATTGCGTTCGGCGCAGAGTGGGGCGGGGCGATCCTCATGGCGTACGAGCATGCGCCGTGGAAGAGCAAGGGCAAGTTCACGGGCATGGTCCAGTCGGGCTTCCCGGTCGGGCTGCTCCTTGCGAACCTGGTGTTCCTCGTGAGCGTCCACCTCGGCGGCAGCTGGGCGTGGCGCGTTCCGTTCCTCGCGAGCATCGTGCTCGTCGCCGTCGGTATCGTGATCCGCTCGAAGGTCCCCGAGTCCCCGGTCTTCGAGAACGTCAAGGACGCCGGCCAGATCACCAAGGCACCGATCGTCGAGGTCATCAAGCACGACTGGCGCAACATCGTGCGCGGCATCGGGCTCCGGATCGCCGAGACGGCCGGCTACGCCGTGTCGGTGACCTACATGATCTCCTACCTCAACAGCAAGCACCTTGCGAACACCGCCGAGACGCTGGTCGCGCTCTGCATCGCCTCCGCGATCGGCATCTGGGCAACTACCGCGTGGGGTCAGCTCACGGACAGGATCGGCCGGCGCCCCATCTACATCTGGTCCAGCCTGTTCGCCGTGCTGTTCGGCGTGCCCATGTTCCTGCTCGTGAACACCGGCCTATTCCTCTTCGTGATCGCGACGATCGTCATTGCGTACGCCGTGTGCCAGAACTCTCTCGCGGGCGTGCAGGGTGCCTGGTTCCCGGAGCTCTTCCGGGCGAACACCCGCTCGTCGGGGGCTTCTCTCGCGTACCAGATCTCGGCCATGATCTCCGGCTTCACACCGTTCATCACGACCATCCTCTTCGTGTGGCTTGGCTGGCTCGGGCCGGCCCTCCTCTTCAGCCTCTACGGTGCAATCGGCCTCTGGGCCGCACTGTCGACCCGCGAGACCTGGGGCCGCGCCGTGCGCGAGGCCGCCGCGAAGGCCACCGCCGAGACCCCGCACGAGGTGCGCGCATGAAGGCGTCGAGGGTCGCGGAGGTAGAAGACGCGGCATACCGGATCCGCGGCTACGCCCTCGGAATGGGCGAGGTCCAAGGCCAGGGGTACGTCGGGCAGGCGCTCGGCGCGGCGGACATCCTCGCCGCCCTCTACACCGACCAGCTCACGTTCCGGCCAGAGGACCCCGAATGGGAGGGCCGCGACCGGTTCCTGCTCTCGACGGGCCACTACGCGATCGGGCTCTACGCCGCGTTCGCCGAGGCCGGGATCGTGCCGGTCGAGGAGCTCGAGACGTACGGTTCGGACGATTCCCGGCTCCCGATGTCCGGCATGTCCACCTACACCCCCGGGATGGAGATCTCCGGTGGGTCCCTCGGCCACGGGCTCACGGTCGCGGTCGGTTACGCACTCGGCCTCCGGGCCAAGGGCAACCCGGCCCGTGTGGTGAACTTCCTCTCCGACGGCGAGCTCGACGAGGGTTCGACGTGGGAAGCGGCCATGGGCGCGTCCCACCACCGCCTCGGGCGCCTGACCGCCGTCGTCGACATCAACGCGCTCCAGGCCGACGGACCCACCGCCGGCGTCCTGCGCACCGAGCCGGTCGCCGACAAGTGGGCCGCGTGCGGGTGGAACGTCCAGCGGGTGGACGGTAACGACGTCGGGGCGCTGCTCGCGGCCTTCGAGGCCATCGCTGCCGGCGCGGCGGACGACGGCGCTCCCTCCGTCATCCTGTGCGACACCAGGGTGGGCCGCGGAGTTCCCCTGCTGGAGGAGCGCGAGAAGGCGCACTTCATGCGGATCGAAGAACACGAATGGGCCATCTGCCGCGAGCAGCTCGAGGCTGGTCACCGTGCGCGGACCGAGAACCGTCAGGAGGCGGCACTGTGACAACAACAGCCCCACAGACGGAGAACCATAAGTCGCCGAAGCTCAAGACCTCGGCGATGATCGCCTCGTTCGCGGACCCGGGGCAGCGGACTGCCTCGGCGCCCTTCGGGCACGCGCTCGCAGAGCTCGCGGAGCAGGACGAGCGGATCGTGGGCCTGACCGCGGACCTCGGCAAGTACACGGACCTGCACATCTTCGGCCAGCGGCACCCGGACCGGTATTTCCAGATGGGCATGGCGGAGCAGCTGCTCTTCGGCGCCGCAGCCGGCATGGCGCAGGCGGGGCTCGTGCCGTTCGCCACGACCTACTCGGTGTTCGCCGCCCGGCGCGCGTACGACTTCATCTGCCTCGACATCGCCGAACCCGAGCTCAACGTCAACATCGTCGGCGGCCTTCCCGGCCTGACCACAGGCTATGGGCCGAGCCACCAGGCCACGGAGGACGTCGCGATCTTCCGCGGCATGCCCAACCTGACGATTGTGGACCCGTGCGACGCCGTCGACATCGCGCAGGCCGTGCCTCAGCTTGCCGCCGCCCAGGGCCCCACGTACCTGCGGCTCCTGCGCGGGAAGGTCCCTGCCGTCCTCGACGAGTACGACTACACGTTCGAGCTCGGCAAGGCCAAGGTCCTGCGCGGCGGACGCGACGTCGTCCTCGTCTCCTCGGGGCTCATGACGATGCGTGCGCTGCAGGCCGCCGAGGCGCTCGCTGCCCACCGCGTCGACGTCGCCGTCGTGCATTCCCCCACGCTCAAGCCGTTCGATGAGGAGACCGTCCTGGCCGAGCTGGCCGGCGACCGCCTCGCCGTGACGCTCGAGAACCACACCGTGGTCGGGGGCCTGTTCGAGACTGTCGCTTCAGCCCTCGTCCGCCGCGGCGAGGCTCGCCGGGTCGTGCCGATCGGCCTGCCCGACGAGTTCCTCCACGCGGGCGCGCTTCCAACGCTCCACGACCGGTACGGCCTCTCGAAGGACCGCATCGTCGAACGCGTCCTGAGCGAACTCGGCTGAGCGGTCCAGGCCCGCTTCACCGGTCATCCTCAGGGGGCTGTCCTATGATGACTGTTGACAATGCCGCACGAGTAACATCGCCGCACGACTGACAATGCCGCACTATGCGGCAGCTATCCAAGGAGATTGAATGGCGGCCACCGCAGCCCTGCTGGGTCTCGAGAAGACGAGTCTGCGGGAACAGGCTCTCGTTGCGCTGCGCCGCGCCATCACCTCCGGCGAACTCGAACCCGGCCGCCATCTCGTCGAGACCGAGCTGTCCGAACGGCTCGGGATCAGCCGTGGGACCCTGCGTGAGGCGCTGCGCCAACTTCAACAGGAGGGCCTCGCCTCCGCAGGGCCGCGCGGGCGCTTGAGCGTCCGGCATCTCGACGCGAAGGAGATCCGGGACATCTTCGGAGTCCGCGCGGCGCTCGAATCCCTCGCCGCCCAGACGCTCATCGAGCAGCCCCGTCGGGCACGCGCGGTCGGCGAGCTGCGGGCGGCGATCGAGCTGATGGAGGACGTCGCGGCGCGCGGCCTCGAAGACCGCATCGAGGCCGACCTCGACTTCCACCGGCTCCTCTGCAGGCTTTCCGGCAACGAGACCCTCCTTCATTCGTGGGAGTCGCTCGAGGGATCGATCCGGATGTCGATCATGTTCGCGGGCTCCGAACGGGCAACCCAGAACATGGGAATCGACCGCCACCGCAAGATCGTGAACGCGATCGAATCCGGGGACGCTGAGCTGGCCCGTGAGACCATCCACGATCACATGGACGGCGCGGCGAGAACGCTCGTCGGCTGAGACGGGTACTAGGGAGTAGCCTTCGCGAGTAGTTGTTCTACCGCGAAGGGAGGCAGCGGCATGGCATACGACGCCGGTCGCTTCAGGAATTACTTCGAGCACGAGTTCACGTACGAGGCTGGCTTCCGCCGCAACGTGCGTCGGTACCGGGACCGTCCGGCGTTCTTCGACCCGGTCACGGGCGTCCAGCTCAACTACGGCGAGCTCGCGGCCGAAGTGGACAAGACGGCGCTCGCGCTCGCCGAGCGCGGCGTCGGCCGTGGCGACCGCGTGCTCTACCAGCTGTTCAACGGGCTAGAGTTCGCGCTCCTCTACCTCGCAACCCAGCGGCTCGGCGCCGTCGGCGTGCCCATCAACTTCCGGCTGGCCCCCGGCGAGATTGCACACATCCTCCGCGACAGCGAGCCTGTCGTCTTCGTGTTCGACCATGAGGTGTCGGCGAGTGTGGGACGTGCCCTCAAGCAGGTCGACGCCGCTCCGCTGCTCCTCGTCGTCGGGCGCTCTGAGGACGACGTCGCTGACCTCGCGGAGGCGGAGGACTTCGCCCACGCGCGCGAGGCGGCGCACGGCGAGCTCCCTGAATACGATTCCTCGACGACGGTCTACGACGAGACGACCCGGCTCTACACCTCCGGGACCACAGGGATGCCCAAGGGCGTTTCGCTTCCCTCGCTCGTAGAGGTCATGTCGGCCCACGACGTGATCATGCACTTCCCGCTCACGCCCTACGACCGCACCCTCAACATGACGCCCTGGTTCCACCGTGGCGGCCTCTACTCGGGAGGCCCGAACCCGGTCTTCTACGTCGGCGGCAGCGTGGTACCCATGCGGGCCTTCAACCCGGGAACGGCCCTCGACTGGGTCGCCGAGCACGGGATCACGTTCCTCATCGGCGCCCCCACGACCCTCGAGATGCTTGCCGATGAGCAGGAGCGGAACCCGCGCGACCTCGGGCCGCTCCGGGGGATCGTGACGATGGGCGCCCCGCTCGACAAGGCCGCCGCCCTGCGGTACCAGCGCACTCTCACGCCGCGGATCTTCAACGGGTACGGCACCACCGAGACGTTCTGGAACACCTTCCTCCGCCCGGAGGATCTGCCCGAGCATGCCGGCACGGCGGGGAGGGCATCGACGGACGACGACGTCGCCGTCGTCCGCATTTTCCCCGACCGTCGCGGACGCCCCGACGAGCATGTCGCGCACGACAACACGGAGCAGGGCGAAGTCATCATGCGCTCGGCAAAGTCCGGTTTCAGCTACGCCAACCTTCCGAGCATCAATGAGGAGAAGTTCTACGACGGCTGGTTCTACACAGGCGACCTGGCGGTGTGGGACGAGAGCGAGTTCGTGACGATCCTCGGCCGCAAGGACGACATGATCATCTCGGGCGGCGAGAACGTGCACCCCGTCCAAGTCGAGGAGGTCCTCGCCGCGCACTCCGGGGTCAAGGACGCGGTCGTGGTGGGGCTTGCCGACGAGCGGTGGGGTCAGAAAGTCGTCGCGTACGTCGTGCGGAGGGACGAGGAACTCACGGCTGGCCAGCTCGAGGAGTGGTGCGTCGGCGACGACGGGCTCGCGAACTACAAGCGCCCGCGTGCGTACCGCTTCATCGACGAGCTGCCGATGACCGCGACGGGCAAGAAGATCCACTACGTGCTTGCCGAGCAGGCCGAAGAGGATCAGGCTCGCGGGCTGTTCGAGGAGCCGGATCGGGCCTAGAGGGGGCCTAGAAGCCGTCCCGGACCCCGGCCGGCGCGTCGACGTCGTCGTCCCCGCCCAGCCCGGAGCACTCGATGGGCTCGGCGCGGTGCGCCCGCAAGTAGGGGCCCGCGCCGACATCGCCCTTGAGCCCTTGCCGCAGGTCGTGCCAGTGGTCGCGCCCGATCAGCACGGGGTGCCCGGGGATCCCCTCGTAGACTGCGCGCCGTAGCGAGGAAGGGACGACATCGCCCCCCGCCACGCGCTCGAGGGCCTCTGGTGCGAGGCGGGGGAGGTCGACGAGGGTGACGAGAGCGGCGACAGGGAGCCTGGTGCCCTCGAGGGCGGCGAGAGCGGCCCGAAGCGACGCGCCGATGCCCTCGGCCCAATCGTCGGCGATGACGGGCACGACGCGCGGTTCAGAGGCCGGGAGGAGGGTTCGTGCCCTCTCGGCCTCGGCGCCCAGGACTACGACCACGGGATCACAGCCCGCGTCGAGCAGGAGCCGCACGCCGCGCTCGAGCCAGCCCCCGGCGTCGGGGGTCGCTGCGAGCGCCTTCGGGCCGCCGAAGCGCCGTCCGGCGCCCGCGGCAAGCAGCACTCCGGCCAAGGGAGTGTTCGAGAATGCCATCGCCTCAGTCGTACCCGAGGTCGATGTCGGGGTTCGGTTCCTCGTCTTCCGCATCCAGATCGATGAGCCGGTGCGGGTTGTGGAGGGGATCGACCTCGTCGAGGATCTCGGGGTTGTCCGATGAGCCTTCCTCAGGTGCCTGACTGTTGCGGCCGTCGAGCGGCTCCGTGAGGTCGTCGTCCTCGGTGTTTCCGTAGTCGACGTCGTGGGTCATGGCGTGCTCCTCTCTTCGCCCGGCCTGACGACGGGTCGCGGGGTCAGCCGGCGTCGAAGCGCTCGTCGTCCCGTTCGTCGTCGTCGCGGTCGTTGCCGGAGCCGTCGGGGATCGCGGAGACATCCGCGTTCCGGGGGCTGGGTGTGCCGAGGACGTCGGCCTCGCTGGCAATACGCTCCGTGCGCTCGGTGCTCATCGCTCCTCCTGCCCTTCGTGCCGTGCCTAGTGCTTCTGCTTGGTTTCCTGCTAGCGAGGGAAGAACCCTCGCTACCACGTTAGGCCTGTCTGGGCGCCAACGGCAGGGGCAGACGGGTGCAGCTAGATCGTGCGGCTAGAGGCTGGCCCACCGGTACTCCTTCTCGGGCCGCCCGGGGGTGCCGTAACGGGCCGAACGTGTGAGAACGCCCGCATCCGCGAGGTGCTCGAGGTAGCGACGTGCCGTGACTCGGGAGACTCCGACGGCCTCCATGACCTCGTTCGCCGAGACGGCGGCGCCCCGGGTCCGGACGAAAGCGCGGATCGCGTCGAGGGTGTCGGGGGAGAGGCCCTTCGGAAGCGGTGTTCCCACGGGGGTCCGCAGCGCGGCGAGTGCCTGGTCCACCGCGTCCTGAGACGTCGTGCCCTCCGAGTGGGAGAGGGACTCGCGGAACTCCCGGTAGTGTTCGAGCCGCTCGGCGAACGCGGCATACGTGAACGGCTTGATGAGGTACTGCACGACGCCGGCCGAGATCGCGCGACGCACCACGGGAAGCTCTCGGACGGCAGTGATCGCCAGGATGTCCGGGTGGTGGCCTGCCGCTCGCAGCCGCCGCGCGACGTCGAGCCCGTGGAGGTCGGGCAGGTTCATGTCGAGCAGCACGAGGTCTACGGGGCGCCCTGCTGCGGCGAGCTCGCCAGCGAGCCGAAGGGCGGAGGCGCCGTCGTGGGCTGTGCCGACGTGAGTGAAACCCTGGATGCGCCCGATGTAGGCGGCGTGGGCATCCGCGGCGATCGGCTCGTCCTCGACGACGAGGACGCGGAGTTCGCTCATTCCTTCCTTCCCTTTCGCGCCGGGATCGACACGGTGAACACCGCACCGCTCGTCCCCTCAACGGCGAGGGTACCGCCCAATGCCTCGGCGGATCGGCGCACCAGGGCGAGGCCCAGACCGCGACCCTCTGCCCCATGGGGCTTCGTCGAATAGCCGAAGTGCAGAATCCGCTCGCGCTCGCTGGCAGGCACTCCGGACCCGGAGTCCGAAACCTCGATGAGTACGCCCCCTGCTTCCTCGTGGAGCTCGAGCGCAACCCAACGGGGAGGCTCAGCCGCCGCGGCGGCGTCGATCGCATTGTCCAGCAGGTTGCCCACGATGGTAACGAGGTGCTGGGGCTCGAGGCCGACTTCAGCGAGGCTTCCCGTCGCCTCGGCGTCGAGGCGCACGCCGCGCTCGTGGGCCTGCGCAGCCTTGCCCATGACGAGCGCCGCGAGGACCGGTTCCTGGACGGACTCCTGCACGGAGACGACGAGCTCGTTGGCAAGGGACTGGCTCAGCGAGAGGTCCTCGGTCGCGAACTCGAGGGCTTGATCCGTACGGCCAAGCTCTAGGAGCGAGACGATCGTGTGGAGGCGGTTCGCGTGCTCATGGGTCTGGCTGCGGAGCGCATCGGAGAGCGTGCGCATGGTCGCGAGCTCCGAGCCGAGCGTCTCGATCTCCGTCTGATCGCGCAGAGTCGCGACGGAGCCGAGCCTTCGGGTCCGCCGCCCGTCCGGAGCCAGGGCGGGCTCTTGATTGACCACGAGCACGCGGTCCTTCGTGAGATGGATCTCGTCTCGCGCCGTCCGTCCGCTCGCGAGGAGCTCGCGGAGGCTCTCGGGGAGGTCGACGTCGGCGAGCAGGGGAGCGAGGCTGGGAGAAGGGCCCGCCGCGGCGGTCGGCGGGAGGCCGAGCAGCTCGGAGGCCTGATCGTTGCGGATCACGAGCCGTCCGCGGGGATCAACCATGACGACGCCCTCCCGCACCGAATGCAGCACCGATTCGTAGTACGCGAAGAGCTGGCTCAGCTGCTCGAGCCCATAGCCGTGGGTGGCGGCAGAGAGGCGGCGCTCGAGGATGGCGGCCCCAAGCGAGCCGAGGAGGAGGACGACGACGGCGATCCCCAGGAGGGCCGGGAGCCGCGACGCGAGCGTGACGTCAAGGTTCGTGACGGTCACGCCGGCGGCGACCATCCCGACGACGCGGTCCGAGCCCGGGGCCTTGATCGGGACGATCGTCCTCACGGAGGGCCCCAGCGTCCCCGTGTAGGTCTCCGTGAAGGGGCGGCCAGCGAGCGCCTCGGAAGTCGAGCCGATGTACTTGCCGCCGATCTCCGAAGGATTGGGATGGGTCCAGCGCGTCCCATCCGGGGCCATGATCGTGATGAAGTCCAGCTTGGCATCGGAGATGACCTGTTCCGCATACGGCTGGAGGACGGGAGTGGGATTCGTGCGCTGCGCGTCGAGCGCGGCATTGGCGACCACGGGGCTGTCGGCGATCGCCTCGGCGACAGCGAGGGTCCTGTTCCCGGCGGCTTGGTGTAGCTGGTCGCGGGCGTCGAGGTAGAACGCCGTGCCGGCGAAGGCCGTGAAGAGGACGACGGCGACTACGAGCAGGAGGAACAGCCTCCGTGCGAGGCTCAACTGCTTCCCTCCGATCGAATCCCAGTGACCAGTCCGCGTGACCAATATGAACGCAAGGGTGGTCCTCCTCACACTCTACGGGAAGGTGGTATGGCCGCGGTCACAGGGACGCGGCCCCCCACTCGAGGAAGAGGACTCATGGCAACCGTGCCCCTGGCACCGGCGAAGCAGCCGGTGAAGAAGAAGGCCGACCGCACCCACTGGCTCTACATCGCCGTCATCGTTGCGGTGGTGCTCGGCGTCGTCGTCGGTCTCATGTTTCCCGGCAAGGACGGGTTCGCGGCCGACATGAAGCCGCTCGGTGACGCGTTCGTCAACCTGATCAAGATGATGATCGCTCCGGTGATCTTCTGCACGATCGTGCTCGGCATCGGTTCGATCGCGAAGGCCGCGACCGTCGGCAAGGTCGGTGGCCTCGCGCTCGTCTACTTCATGGTGATGAGCACCTTCGCGCTCGCCGTCGGCCTCCTGGTCGGCAACGTCATCCACCCCGGATCCGGCCTCGACCTCAAGGACGCGACGTACAAGGCGCCCGCTGCCTCGGGGACGTCGGACTTCCTGCTCGGGATCATCCCGAACACGCTGGTCTCGGCGCTCACCTCCGTCCAGGTGCTCCAGACGCTCTTCGTAGCACTGCTCGTGGGCTTCGCGCTCCAGCGCATGGGCAAGACCGGAGCCCTGCTGCTCGAGTTCATCCGCCAGGCGCAGGTGCTCGTGTTCCGTATCCTCATCATGATCATGTGGGTCGCCCCCATCGGCGCCTTCGGCGCGATCGCCGCCGTCGTCGGCACGACGGGCTGGAAGGCCGTCGTGAGCCTTCTGACCCTCATGGTCGCGTTCTACATCACGTGCTTACTGTTCGTCGTCGTCATCCTCGGGACGCTCCTGCGCGCCGTCGGCGGCGTCAACATCTTCAAGCTCATGAAGTACCTGGCCCGCGAGTACCTCATCATCGTCTCGACGTCGTCCTCCGAGGCTGCGCTGCCGCGCCTCATCGCCAAGATGGAGCACCTGGGCGTATCGAAGCCCGTGGTCGGCGTGACCGTCCCGACCGGCTATTCGTTCAACCTGGACGGAACCGCGATCTACCTCACCATGGCCTCGCTCTTCATCGCGACGGCGATGGGCCAGCCGATGAACATCGGCGAGCAGGTCGGGCTTCTCGTCTTCATGATCATCGCGTCGAAGGGTGCGGCGGGCGTCAGCGGTGCCGGCCTCGCGACCCTCGCGGGCGGCCTCCAGTCGCACGCGCCGCAGCTCGTGGGCGGCGTCTCGTTCATCGTCGGTATCGACCGCTTCATGTCCGAGGCCCGCGCTCTGACGAACTTCACCGGAAACGCCGTCGCGACCATCCTCATGGGCGTCTGGACGCATGAGATCGACCGTCCCCGGGTCCGCGAAGTGCTCTCCGGACGCCTGCCGTTCGACGAGACCACCATGCTCGCCGACGGTCACGGCTCCCCTGAGGACTCGGCTGGGTCCAGCGACGCCGGCGCTTCGCCTAGCGCCGAGCTGCCCCAGCCTGTCCGCGTCTGACCCGAGGCCTGTCCCCTCGCGCCGTCACCTTTGCTGGGTCTGCACCCAGCAAAGGTGACGGCGCAACTCGTGCGGGGACGAACATTGAGCCTCTAGCTGAGGGTAAAGGCTCAACCTGAGGTAAGTGTCAAGGTGCCCGGGATGCCTCTCGTGCGCGTGTAGGGTGGGGTCTCAGGAAGCCGCAGACAGCGATTCGAAAGTGTGGATGGATACGTGAGCACAGAGCAGAGCTCGGCGACTCTGGACGGCATCACCGAAGACCTCACCGACGTCGTACTCGGCCCTACGGGCCGTCCCGAACGCGAGTATTCCGTGCCCGCTCCGCTCGAGTCCCACGGGCCCGCGCGGATCATCGCCATGGTCAACCAGAAGGGCGGCGTCGGCAAGACGACGTCGGCCATCAACCTCGCTGCGGCGCTCGCGGAGTACGGCCGGCGGGTCCTGATCGTCGACTTCGATCCACAGGGCGCGGCGTCGGCAGGTCTCGGGACGAACCCGCATGAGCTTGACCTCACCGTCTACAACGTCATGATGGACCGGCACGTCGACATCCGCGACGCGATCCGCAAGACAGAGATCGAGAACCTCGACCTCCTGCCCGCGAACATCGACCTGTCCGCGGCAGAGGTCCAGCTCGTCACCGAGGTGGCGCGCGAACAGGTCCTCGCGAGCGCGCTCCGGAAGGTCGAGAACGATTACGATCTCGTCCTCATCGACTGCCAGCCTTCCCTCGGCCTGCTGACGGTCAACGCGCTCTCGGCCGCGCACGGTGTCATCATCCCGCTCATCTGCGAGTTCTTCGCGCTGCGCGCCGTCGCCCTCCTGGTCGAGACGATCGAGAAGGTCCAGGACCGCCTCAACCCGCGGCTCGTCGTCGACGGCGTCCTTGCCACCATGTACGACTCGCGGACGCTCCACAGCCGCGAAGTGCTCGCACGGCTCATCGAGGCTTTCGGCGACAAGGTCTTCGACTCCGTCATCAAGCGCACCATCAAGTTCGCCGACGCCACCGTCGCCGCCGAACCCATCACCCGCTACGCGACGAACCATCCGGGTGCCGAGTCCTACCGACGGCTCGCGCGTGAGCTCGTGGCCCGTGGTGGAGCACCCTAGCGATCCGACTGCGGGGGAGTCCGCCTCCGGCTTCGAAGTCCGGCTCGAGAACTTCACCGGCCCGTTCGATGCCCTCCTCGGGCTGATCGCCAAGCGCCGCCTCGACATCACCGAGGTGGCGCTTGCGACCGTTACCGACGACTTCATCGCCTACATCCGCGCAATGCAGGATCGAGGCGAGGAGTGGGCCCTCGACGAGGCGAGCGAGTTCCTCGTGATCGCGGCGACGCTGCTCGACCTCAAGGCCGCTCGGCTGCTCCCGCAGGGCGAGGTCGAGGATGAGGAGGACGTCGCGCGACTCGAAGCCCGGGACCTGCTCTTCGCGCGGCTGCTCCAGTACAAGGCGTTCAAGGAAATCGCTGCGATCTTCGGGGAGACGCTCGAGACCGAGGGGCGGCGGTTCGCGAGGACGGTGAGCCTCGAGCCGGCGTTCGCCGCCCTCCTGCCCGAGCTCGTGTGGCAGCACACGCCGGAGCAGTTCGCCGCGCTTGCCGCGAAGGCGTTGGCGCCGAAGGAGGCCCCGCCGTCGGAAGTCGGACTCGCGCACCTGCACGCGCCGCCGGTGAGCGTTCGCGAGCAGGCGGCAATTCTAGGCGAGCGTCTGCGCTCCGGCGGTCCTCAGAGCTTCCGGGCACTCACCACCGACGCCGATTCGCGCCTCATGATCGTGGTTCGTTTCCTGGCACTGCTCGAGATGTTCCGCGACCGAGCCGTGGCGTTCGAGCAGGCGGCGCCGCTCGCCGACCTCAGCGTGCGGTGGACGGCAGGGGAGGACTGGAGTGCCGAGCGTCTGAGCGAGGAGTACGACGACGGCGAGGCGCCGAGCGTCGGAAGCGAGACCAGCGAAGCGGGCGCGATGGGCGAAGCCGGTGAGATGGCTGAAGCCGGTGAGATGGAGGAGGAGCAGCATGCAGGGTAATCCGCACGCCGCCGCGCTCGAGGCGGTGCTGATGGTTGTCGACGAACCCGTGAGCGCGGCCGAGCTCGCCGCGACGCTCGAGCTGCCCCAGCCCGAGGTCGAGGAACTCCTCTCGGGGCTCGCGGCGGAGTACATGGCCGAGGGCCGAGGGTTCGAGCTCCGTTCGGTGGCGGGCGGATGGCGGTTCTATTCAAGGCCGGAATTCGCCGAGATCGTCTCGCGCTACGTCCTCGAGGGCCAGACGGCCCGGCTCACCCAGGCGGCCCTCGAGACGCTCGCCGTCATCGCCTACCGGCAACCCGTTGCCCGCTCTCGCGTTGCAGCGATCCGCGGGGTCAATGTCGACTCGGTCGTGCGCACCCTTGTTACCCGGGGCCTCATTGAGGAGGTCGGGACGGACCCTGAGTCGGGCGCCATCCTGTATCAGACGACGTCGTACTTCCTCGAGCGGCTCGGCATCGGCTCGGTCTCCGAGCTTCCGCAGATCTCGCCCCACCTGCCTGGACTCGAAGACCTCGCAGGCATCGAACTCGAGCAGTGACCCTGCGCCTACCGCAGCCGCTGTCTGAGGTCACTGACAGCGGCATGGGATTCACCGATTGAGGCCCCGAAGCGCTTGCAGTACAGCTCCGCGGCCTTGATCTCGCGGCCGGCCCGGATCTCGCCGATGATGTCTTGGAAATCCGGGTCGGTGAGTTCGTCATAGCCCATCATCCGATTCAGCCTGGCGACCTGGCGTGAGAGGCGCTCGATCCGCCCAGTAGAGCGGGGGTTGAGAAAGTCAAAGAAGGTCATGGCAGTGGTATCTCCTGGGCTCCCGGACGGCTGCGTGTCAGGAATTCATTTTATCCAATCTGCAATTCGTTCCAGGCACTTTGTCCCGTCCGTGAGCGGAAGCGAGATTTTGCTCACGCCTGACTCAAGCGGGAGTGCCCTATCCGGTATCGTAGATGGGGGCCTTCAGGCCCCGCCCGCACGAAAGCGGGCCGAGTTTCTTCTTCCAACACACTTGAGGCCGGGTCATGACACAGGCGGGACGCCAGGGTTCACCACGCAACAGAGGGCAACGCCCCACTCAGAAGAACAGCGCAGGCCAGAAGAACGGCGGAGCCCAGAGCAACTCGGGGTCGTTCGGAGGCCGCGGGAACGCTGCCAGGGGCGGCGCCAAGGGCGCTCCGAAAGGTTCGCAGCGGAAGCGCGGCGAGCGCCCCCAAGCGAAGGGAACCGGAGCGGCACCCTTCGCGAACGAGCGCTTCGGCCGCAACCTCGGCGCTGTTCAGCGGACGGATCGGAAGTCTCCGACTCCGCTGCCCCAGCACAAGCCGCGGACCCGCGCAGAGATGAACGACGAGGGCGTGCGCCTTCAGAAGGTCATGGCGAACGCGGGCGTGGCCTCGCGGCGGGTGTGCGAGGAGCTCATCGAGCAGGGCCGCGTCGAGGTCAACGGCCAGATCGTCACGGAGCTCGGCAGCCGGGTCAATCCGGAGACCGACGTCATCCATGTCGACGGCGTGCGGGTCCAGCTCAACGAGAACCTCGTCTACATGGCGTTCAACAAGCCGCGCGGCGTCGTCTCCACCATGGATGACCCCGAGGGCCGCCCCTGCATTTCGGACTACCTCCGCGCAGGCACGCCGGAGCGACTCTTCCACGTCGGGCGGCTCGACACGAACACCGAGGGGCTTCTCCTCCTCACGAACGACGGCGAGCTGGCCAACCGCCTCTCCCACCCTTCGTACGAGGTGCCCAAGACATACGTCGTGCAGGTGCGCGGCCCGATGCCTCACGGCGTCGGCGCGCAGCTCCGCCGTGGCATCGAGCTCGAGGACGGCCTCGCCAAGGTCGACTCGTTCAAGCTCGTAGATTCAACTCCGGGCTTCGTCCTGGTCGAGGTCGTTTTGCACTCGGGCAAGAACCGAATCGTCCGTCGGATGTTCGATGCGATCGGGTTCCCGGTCCAGCGGCTCGTCCGCGCGAAGATCGGGCCTATCGGCCTCGGCGACCAGAAGCAGGGCACCATCCGGAAGCTCGGCAAGCAGGAAGTCGGGCATCTCATGGCGGCTGTGGGGCTCTAGAGGATGGCCCCGACGCACTTGGGCGGCCCCGTCGTCGTGATCGGCACGGGCCTCCTCGGCACGAGCATCGGACTCGGGCTCGAGCACCGCGGCGTCCCCGTCTTCCTTGAAGATCCCTCGCCCACCCACCAGGCTGTCGCGGTCGACATCGGCGCAGGCCGGCCCGTGGCCGAGCTTGAGGCGGACCGCGGCGTCGAGCCGCAGCTCGTCGTCGTCGCGGCCCCGCCGGACGTGACGGCCGACGTCGTCGAACACGCGCTCGCTCGCTGGCCTCGCGCCGTCGTCGTCGACATCGCCAGCGTGAAGTCCGCGATCCTCGCGGACTTGCGTCTCCGTTCGCTGGACCTCTCTCGCTACGTGGGCACGCACCCGATGGCGGGTCGGGAGAAGTCCGGGCCGGTCGCGGCGCGCGGCGAGCTCTTCACCTCCATGCCGTGGGTCGTGTGCGCCCACAAGGACGCATCGGACGACGCCGTGCGCCTCGCCAAGGCGCTCGGAGCGGACCTCGGCGCGATCGTCACGGAGTTCGACCCCGATGAGCACGACGAGGCGGTTGCGCTCGTGAGCCATCTGCCGCAGGTCATGTCCTCGCTCCTCGCGAGCCGGCTCCAGGGCACGGACCTCCGCCTCCTCTCGCTCGCCGGCAACGGCCTCCGGGACACCACACGTATCGCAGCAAGCGATCCGGACCTCTGGATCCAGATCCTCGGGGCGAACGCGGACAAGCTCGTCAAGCACCTGTACGGTGTGCGGGAGGACGTCGAGCGGCTCATCGGGACGCTCGAGGCCCCGACGGCGCCGGGAGCGCGGCTTGACCTCGCACAGCTCATGAGCGAGGGCAACGCGGGCCAGGCGCGCATCCCCGGCAAGCACGGCGGTCCGCCGCAGGCGTTTGCATGGTTGACCGTGCTCGTCGACGACCGGCCCGGGCAGATCGCGAAGCTGCTCACCGAGATCGGCGAGATTGGCGTGAACCTTGAGGACTTGCGCCTCGACCACTCGTCGGGGCGGAACGTGGGCATGGTGGAGATCTCCGTGCTCCCGAGCAAGCACGATGATCTTGTGGCAGAACTGGAGGAGCGGGGATGGCGGGTGCTGCAGTGACGGAATTCAGTTCGTCGAGCACGTCGAGGGGCACAAGCGTTCGCTACACGCCCGTGCCCGGGGAAGAGCCGCTGCGCGTCGGGCGCCCGCTCGTCGTCGCGATTGATGGTCCTTCAGGTTCGGGCAAATCCAGCGTGTCGAAGGAAGTGGCCCGGCGCCTGCGCGTCGCGTACCTGGACACCGGCGCCATGTACCGTGCGGTCACGTGGGACTGCCTCGATCGGGGGCTCGACCTCACGGACAGCGCTCTCGTCGAGGCGGCGGCCCGTGCGCTCGACCTCGAGCTCAGCACGAGCGCCGACCACGAGAGCGTCGCCGTCCGGGGTCATGACGTGACCGCCGAGATTCGCGAGCCGCGGATCTCGCAGTCGGTCAGCGCGGTGGCCACGAACCTCGGCGTTCGGAACGAGCTCATCCGCCGTCAAAGGGCCCTCATCGCAGTCCACGGGCGCCGCATGGTCGTCGAGGGCCGCGACATCACGACCGTCGTCGCCCGCGACGCCGAGGTGCGCCTGCTTCTGACGGCCTCGGAGGAGGCACGGATGCGCCGCCGCGGGATTCAGCTCGGCGGCACGCAGACCGCGGAGGACCTGCATCAGCAGGTCATCGAGCGGGACCTCAAGGACTCGACTGTGGCGAGCTTCAGTCAAGCCGCCGACGGCGTGTACACCGTCGATTCCTCAGACCTCGACTTCGAGGAGACCGTCGAGGCGGTCCTCGCAGTCGTCCACGCGGCGGTTGCCGCACCTCAGGCCGGGCACTGACCCGCCGTTTCTGACATCAACGAAGGAGAATCAGCATGAGCGACGCCGTGGGCGACATCGCCGCTGAAGAGTACGAGCCCGAGGGCGGCGACCAGATCGCCGAGCACCTCGCAACAATGGGCGACGACGAGGCCGAGCAGCGTGCCGCGGCTCTCCGCGCCGGGCTCGAGGACTACGAGCTCGACGAGGAGGATGCGCGCCTCCTCGCTGTGGAAGGCGAGGAGTGGGATGCCGAGGCTCCCACCCGCATGGATCCCGTGCTGGCAATCATCGGACGCCCGAACGTCGGCAAGTCGACGCTCGTGAACCGGATCCTCGGGCGCCGGGAGGCCGTGGTCGAGGACGTCCCGGGCGTGACCCGTGACCGCGTCTCGTACCCCGCGGAATGGAGCGGGCGGAAGTTCACGCTCGTGGATACCGGCGGTTGGGAGCACGACGCGCGGGGCATCCACGCCTCGGTTGCGGAGCAGGCGGAGATCGCGGTGAGCATGGCTGACGCGGTCCTGTTCGTCGTCGACTCGACGGTCGGGGCGACGGCTACCGACGAGGCCGTCATGCGAATGCTGCGGAAGTCGAAGAAGCCGGTGCTTCTCGTGGCGAACAAGGTGGATGACTTCGCCCAGGAATCCGACGCGGCTGTCCTATGGGGCCTCGGGTTCGGCCAGCCGTACCCCGTTTCGGCGATGCACGGCCGCGGTGTGGCCGACCTCCTCGACGCGGCCATGGAGGTGCTGCCGGAGTTTTCGGCCATCGCCGGGCTCGAGCGTTCGGGCGGGCCCCGTCGTGTCGCGCTCATCGGGCGTCCGAACGTGGGCAAGTCCTCGCTCCTGAACAAGCTCGCTGGTTCCGAGCGCGTCGTCGTGAACGAACTCGCAGGCACGACCCGTGACCCGGTCGACGAGTTCATCGAACTCGGGGGACGCATCTGGCGCTTCGTCGACACCGCTGGCATCCGTCGACGTCAGCACATGGCCAAGGGCGCCGAGTACTACGCCTCCCTGCGAACTCAAGCCGCGCTCGAGAAGGCGGAGGTCGCCGTCGTCCTCCTCGGCGCCGACGAGGTGCTGGCGGAGCAGGACGTCCGCATCATCAACCTCGCGATCGAATCAGGCCGCGCCCTCGTCATCGCGTTCAACAAGTGGGACCTCATGGACGACGAGCGGCGGCGCTGGCTCGAGCGCGAGATCGAGAAGGACCTAGCCCATATCGAATGGGCGCCCCGCGTGAACCTCTCCGCGAAGACGGGGTGGCATCGCGACCGTCTCGTGCCCGCCCTCGACAAAGCCCTCGCGGGATGGGACACGCGCATCCCGACCGGCAAGCTCAACGCGTTCCTCGGCGAGCTTGTCGCGGCGCACCCGCACCCGGTGCGCGGAGGCAAGCAGCCGCGGATCCTCTTCGGTACCCAGGCCCAGAGCCGCCCACCCAAGTTCGTCCTCTTCACCTCCGGCTTCCTCGACCCCGGCTACCGGCGCTTCATCACGCGGCGGCTGCGCGAGACGTTCGGCTTCGAAGGCACGCCGATCGAGATCAGCATGCGGGTTCGGGAGAAGCGTTCACGCAAGAAGTAGCGCTCGGGGGAGGGGCGGACGACGTCGCGGCGCGCCTTTCAAGCAGGCGCGCCGGCCCGCTTCGATTCGCCTTCAAAGCCCTCGTCGGATATGCTGAAGCGGTTGCTTGAACGGGCGCGAACAGCGAGAACGGGCAGGCACTTTCGGGCTGTAGCGCAGCTTGGTAGCGCACTTGACTGGGGGTCAAGGGGTCGCAGGTTCAAATCCTGTCAGCCCGACTGAAGAAAGTCCTGGTGAGACGGTTGTCTCGCCAGGACTTCGTTGTATTCGGGCACGGTCTTCCGTGGACGAGGGGACCAAAAGGGGACCAGAATCCAGTCCGGCGCTCCGGGCAGAGATCCTGTCACAGCGCAGGTCCGCCCGGATGGGGCGTCCTGCGGTGTTGCCCGGGAGGGTTGAGGAAGGCGTTGGCCTGTTCGGCCGCGGAGGCGAGGTGCCGTTCGTCGGGGTGCAGGTAGCCGCGGGTGGTCTCGATCGAGGCGTGACCGAGGATCTCTCGGAGAACGTGCAGGGGGACACCCGCGTCGGCCATCCAAGTTGCCCCCGTGTGGCGGAGCCCGTGCCGTGTGAGGTTCGGCAGGCCGAGATCGGCTACGAGCGCATCCCAGTTGGTGGCGTCGCGCAAGGTCGCGGTGGTGATCACCCCGCCCTTCGGCCCGACGAGAAGCTGGTCTCCGGGTTCTTTTCCGGCGGTCAGGCGTTCCAGGACCGGACGGAGGGGATCGAGGATCGGGACGCGGCGCTCCTTGCGGCTCTTCGTTGCCTTGGTCACCAGACCGCCCTTGCCGGGGAAGATCTGCCGCCGGATGGCTACGAGGTTCTTCTCCAGGAGGACATCCCCGGCCTGCAGACCGGAGACTTCGGAGGACCGGGCGGCCAGGAGGGCCGCGAGCATGACGTAGTCGGAATACGACTGGTGCACCGTGCCGCAGGCCGCGGCAAGCCGGTTCAGGGTGGCCAAGTCGGGGATTGCATGCTTCCGTGGCGAGTCGTCCTCTGGCCGCTGGGCGCGGAAGGCATTCCGGTTAAGGCTCCGTTTGGCGCGGTTCTTCGCCGGGTTGTTCATCAGAAGCCCGTCGCGAACGGCTTCGTCGAGGACCCGGACGAGCGGGGCGATGGCATTCTTGATCGTCGAGGGCCCGTACCTCGTCTCCCAATCGTCGATCGTGCGGTCGATCATTCCCGCGGTGATCTGGGTGACGGGGAGGTGCCCCAGGGAGGGCAGTACTCGTAATTTCAGCCCGTAGCCGTACGTTTCGCCGGTCGAGGTTGGGTCCAGTCCTCTGGCCCACCGGTCCCCGATCGAGGCGACGAACTCGGACAGGGTGATTGTCGCGTCGGTGCCTGACCGGGAGGAATGGCGCAGCCGTCCGAAGAAGGCCAGGGCTGCATCTTCGTCAGGGACGATCTCGGACCGGGTGATGCGCCGCTTCGTGATCGGATCGGTCCAGCGGGCCCGGGCGCGGATGCCGTAGGAGCGGCGTTCCAGGTCCGTGGAGAGCTTCACCCCGATCGGGGGCACTGGCTTCGGCTGGGATTTCGGCAGGGCGTCAGGTCTCTTCGGCATTGGACTGCTCCAGGCTGCCGAGCCAACGATCCACAGCTTCCAGCCGGTAGCGGGCGATCCCTCCCAGACGCAGCACCGGCGGCCCGGTTCCGGCGGACCGCCAGCGCGAGAGCGTGGATTCGGACACCTTCAGGTATGCGGCGACCTCCCGGCTGTCCAGCAAGGGCGAGGCCGCGGCGGTCACGGGATCCACGGCCACCGGGCATCCTCTGGATGAGGCCCGTCGAGGTTGCGGAAGAATTCATCTTCCGCGTCCCGGCGCCCTCGTACGTCGTCGAGGACGAACTGGACGAAGTCCTCGTCGCGGTTGGTGATGGTTGTGTCCTCGAAGGGTGTGGCGTGTTCCTCGCCGGGCCAGGCGGTCTGCCGGGTGGGTCGGTCCCGGTCGAGGCGGGTGCCGGAGACGGTCACCCAGTCGCGGAGGCGCTGTCTGGCGTCGGCGAAGTCCCGGTGCCATCCCAAGGGCGCGGAGCCGTTCTGCTCGGGGTCGTAGGCGCAGAGCCAGTGCAGGTGGAGCGCGGAGAGTTCCCAGACCAGTTCGGGATGCCGGTGCCAGGACGGCGGGATCACCGCGGCCGGGAGGCCATAGGTGCGGCGGAGCCAGTTCACCCACGCGTTGAGGTCCAGCCATTCGGATTCGGCTTCGTCGGCGGTGAGCAGGTTCCAGTTGATCGGGTGCGGGGGCTCGGGCAGCACTGGGCCGTCGAATCCGCTGCCGGTGTCGTAGAGCTCGGGCTCGTCGGGCTCGGGCGCCGTGTCGCGGTTGGTCCTCATCGCGGCGGCCGTTCAGAGTCCGAGCCCGGAGGAGGTGTTTGCCGGGTCCCTGCGGGGTGGTGCGCTCGTCTGGGGCCCGGTGGCTGGGGTTTCGCGTTCGGCGACGGCCTGTGCCCGGCGGCTGCGGTCGACCTCGTACGTGGTGCGGGCGAGGTTGTGTCCGATCTTCTTGGCCACGAATTCCTCGCTCTCGACGGTCTGCCCGTCGCGCTCGTGCTCGAAGGTGTGGGCGTATCCCTCGGCGACGAAGCTGTCGCCCTTCGCCAGCCGCTCGTATGCCCGCTCTGCCGTGGCCCGGTAGGCCACGAGGTCGTGGAACGTCGGCTCGAGTTCGGTGAAGGACCCGTCGGCCTCGCGCCGGTAGTGCTCCTGCCCGATGCGGGCGTAGAACCTTGGATCGCCCTTTGCGGTGTAGGTCAGCTGCGGCTCGGATGCGATGAACCCGGAGACGGACTGCTGGGTGTGGATCGCCATGGGACTGCCCTCCTGACATCTGCGGGGACCCGGGATTGGGTCGCCGTCAACAGGAAGGTGCGCAGCAGCTCCCTGCAGTGCGGGTCAGGACGACGTCGGACTCCGAAGGAGGGCTTCGATCTCGGCGCGGTCGGCCTTGAGCTCGGCGCCGTCACGCCGGGCTGGCCACGGGTTCAGATCCGTGACGATCGGTGGGGCGGAGCGGAGCATCGTGATGCCCGTGCCAAAGGGGAGGGTGCGGATCCGGTCGGGCGGCAGGATGGGGACGCGGCGGACGGAGCGCTGGTTGGACCGGGAACCCTGGTCGCCGAAGGTCACAGAATCGGTGTATTCGTCGCGTTCCCCGATCAGGGCAGAGAGGTCTTGGAGGTCTCGGCTATTGGAGGCACCGCCGAGGATGACCTTCACGATCGAGGCGTCCCAGATCGCGTTGGCCTGGTGCTCGTTCCATCGGTCGCGGGCTTGGGCGAGGGACTGCAGCACCGGCATGGTCGTGATCCCGGTGCCGCCGCCCTCGGCCATGAGGGTGGGCAGGGACGGGAGCGGGGCGAGGTTGGCGATCTCGTCGAGCGCGAGCAGCAGCGGCGGATCGAGCCGCGCCCCGGGAGAGCGGGCCGCGAGGCGGCGAGCGGTCTCGACGAGGTCCTCCACCAACGCCGCGACGAGGGCAGCAGACGCGCCAGCCCCGGCCCCGGTGGCGAGCAGGTACAGGGTGCCGTCTCCGGTCAGGAACGCCTCTGGGTCGAAGCCCTCCCCGTCGCGCGGTGTGACCGCGTCCAGGACCCGGGGGTCCGCGAGAGCCCCGAGCGCCAGGGAGACACCCTGCCAGATCGAGTCCCTGGTGCGCGGGTCGGCATCGATCATCGACTCCAGCGACTCGGCCCACCCGGTGGCCGCGGACGGGCTGCTGTTCAGGATGGCGACAGCGTCCGCGGCGGCGGTGGGGTCGAGTGTCCACCGGAACAGCTCCGCAGGCGGCCGATGTTCGAGCGCGGCGGCGTGGAGGAGGCCCTGGAGAGCGGTGCGGGTCTTGCCTTCCCAGAACCCGCCGGACTCGACGCCGCCAGCGGACAGTCCGGTCGCGGAGGCCAGGCCTGTCGCGCGGATCATCGCGGTCAGGGGGTCTTCGCATCCGCGGACCGGGGACCAGCGAAGCCCGGCCGGGAGGCCCTCGGTGAGATGCTGCGGATCGAACACCGCGACCGGGCCGATGCGCTGGCGAGCCCGCAGAGTCGCAGCGAGGTTGTCGGGACGGGTGCTGGTGGTGACGACCGCGCCGGGGGCATCGAGGATCGCATTGATCACGACATGCAGGCCCTTCCCCGAGCGGGGCGGGCCGATAAGCAGGATCGAGTCCTCCGCCGACGCCCACACCTCTTTGCCGCGGCTCTTCCCCAGGAGGTACCCGACGTCGTGGGGACGCGGGCGGTCGAGGGAGGGGCGGATGTTCTCGGCCCGGTTCAGCAAGGCCTTCGCGGACGCCGTCCGGTTGATTTCCGCGGCGGTCGCCGTCCCTTCTATCCGTCCCGGGTCCGTTTCCGTCTCCCGGGAGTGTCGCCGCACAGCGATCCATGCCCACGACCCGACCGATGCGAACCCGGCAAGGAGCAGCCCGGCGACGGCCCAGTAGGCGAAGGGGTCGAGCCTGTCCGCGTCCAGAGCTCGGGCCGGGTCGCCCGGGTGGAACAGCACTCCGGCTCCCGAGGCAATCCCGGAAGCGGGCTGCGGCGTGCCGGTCAGGAACGCCGCCACAGCGCCGGCAGCCCGGAGGACGAGTGCGATGGCGAGCAGGCCGAGGAGCGCGAGGATCACGATGTCGGCCAGTTCGTCCACGAACTGCTCCGACCGCCGGCCGTCCCCGCTCACCGGATCTTCCGGATGACGAGCGTGCCGGAGACGCGCCCGAGCAGAACGACCTCACCGGCTCCGAGGCGTGCGGAGTCGAGCAAGGCCCGTGCCATCCCTGACGGGTCCGCTTCAGCGTGTCTGACGATGACTGCGACCGCGACGTCTTCTGCCGGAAGGAAGCCGGTTTCCTCAATCGTCACGAACGCAGGCGGGTGAGTCTCAAGCATCTCCTCGACGGGGGTCGCGGGTTCCAGGGCCGCGTTGCGGCGGCGGGAGCTCGGGGTGATGAACTCGGTGAACACGGTGTCATCGGTCTCGTGGACTTCGACCCGGACAGGGGCCGTGCGGCCGCCGGTCGCCAGGTCGATGATCTGCCCAAGCGAGGACCGACGCCACGGCCCCGCGGCCGGCGGCGGATCCAACGGTACGCCATCCACGGACGCGATCAGCGTGCCGTCGGCATGGACATCGAGGACGACGTGGGGAACCAGGCTCGGGGCCGAATGGGGATGGATCTTCTTCATACAGGTGAGGTGCGCCGTCGGCTGTCGCAGGGCGTGGAGCTCATTGTCGCCCGCGCCTGGCGGTCCTCAGGCGGTGCGGGGCTCGGAGCTGGCGCGGGCCGCGGAAATGGCCTCGGCGAACCTGATTGTGCCGGTCAGGGTGTTCTGGAAGCGTTCCCATTGATCATCAGTCAGGGCCGCGGCGACCTCGGTGGGGTCGCAGCGCTCCCACCATCCCGTCAGCTCGTCCCAGGTCAGGACGAACGCCCGGACCGTCATAACCCCGGCCGCCGGTGTCGGTGCGGGGCGGGGGTGTCGGGGGCGCTTCTGCCCGGCGCGGACGCGCGCGAGTGCCTCGGCGGCGAGACGTTCCAGGTCGCCGGCGCGGGTCTGCGCCTGGGATGCACGCAGCCGGGCGGCATCCTGCTTGGCACGCTCCCGCATCCCCATGGGGACCATGGGGTCGACGGCGAGGCGGTCGAGCTCGGTCAGGGAGACCTCGGCACTGGTGCGTTGATGCGCTGCCCTGATCGACCCGCCTGCGTCGATCCCCGCCAGTTCTGCTGCCGCCCGGTCCCTGACCCCCGATGGCACGGTCGGGTCGGCCGCGACGCGTTGGAGCTCGCTGATGCGTTCCAGGCTCGTGTACGAGTTCCGGCCGGTGACCATGAGCGCGGCCTGTTCCCGCGTCTTTCCGCTTGCACTTGACGGTGGGGCCACGGTGGCCCCACCGTGTGACCTGGGCTTTTGTCCGTCAGCGGGGAACCGGGAGGCTTCCTGCCGCCGGGCGGCGTCCTCGGCGAGCAGGGCCTTGAGCTCCCGGTAGAGGGCGGCCTGCTCGGTCTGGGTGAGGGGCTTGTGGAGGGCGTTCTCGTCCTGTTCTGCCAGGAGCTGCCCGAGCTCGTCGCTGATCCCTGACCGCACCCATACGTTCGCCGTCCTCCAGCCCAGTTGGCGCATCGCGGCCAGGCGTCGCAGCCCGCAGACCAGGACCCCGTCCGGGGCGATCGTGATCGGCTGGAGCAGGCCCTCGCGTTCGATGGACGCGGCCAGCTCGCCGATGTCGCCCAGGTCGGCGCGGTGTCGGCGCCCGACCCGGATGGAGTCGAGCGCGCGCTCGAGCTCGATGTACCCCGGCCGGCTACCCATGGCCTCCGCCCGACGGGGCGCACAGGACCACCTCGGCCAGCAGGGCGTCGTCGGCCAGCAGGCCCCCCAAGGGTTCGCCGACGAGCAGCCGCAACAGGATTCCTCGTCCCGCGGCCGTGTGCGCCAGGTCCGCATCGGGATTGCCGAGCACGGTGCGCAGCATCGCCAGCCACGACCTGCCGGGAATGTCCAGCAGGGCGCGGGCGTGGAAGTCGCGGTGCAGGGCCTCGAACGCCGAGGCCCGCGACGGCGCCTCGGCGAGCCTGGTGCAGATGTACTCGATCCCCGTGCGCGCCGTCGCCGGGGGCCAGCCCAGCAGGGCGAAGAAGACGATCGCGTCCTCGACGGCGGAGCGGATCCTGGTGGATGCTTCGCCCGCGTTGGAGGGCGTGGCCTGATCGGCCTCGTCCCCGAAGCTGGTGCAGAAGGCAGGGTGGTAGTCGGTCAGCGGGCTCTCGCGGTCGCTGAATCGCTGCGCGTCATGGAATCCGCTGTACTGCGGGCGACGGGCGCGGGTTACCGAGCACAGCAGACCCTGGCCGCGTTCCTCGGCCAGACAGGTGATCCGCACCGCGTGGGTGATCACCGCCCACGGGTCCTGGGCCCGACGCACCGAGGGATTGCGCATCGCCTCGAACGCTGCGGTCGCGGCCTCCCACGGGTCCAGCCCGTGCTTGCGGGCAAGGGCGGCGTACTTCTCGGCGGCGTGCCGCATCAGTGCCGCGGCTTCGGGGTCCTCCCGCCAGGCCCCGCGGCCGGCGTCGTGAAGGCGGGTCAGCAGGGCTCGCAGCCCCTCGGAATCCTCGAAGCCATAGCGGTGCTTCCGTTCGCGTTCGGTCCTGGCCATAAGTGCGGCACCTCCTGGCCAGCAGGTGCACACACGTTCCCCAGCAATCGACGTGGCGGGCGCGATGCTGGGGCCCGACACGGTCACTTCACATCCGGGAGGCCGGCGGCGACCGGCTGGATCGGGAGACGTCAGGTGCGGCGGGCGAGCCCAGTTTGGAGAGTCGTTCACGTGGTCAGCTCCTTCGGTGTCCCGTATCCGTCAGCTGCGTTGGCCGCCTCGGCGTTGGAGAACCAGCGACCGACGGTGGAAGGGGCGACCCCGAGGTGTCGGGCGATCGCTTTGTTCGACCATCCCTCCGCGTGCAGGGCCGCCGCGGACTCCCGCCGGCCAACCGCCCCTGGCACGGATGCCATTCCGGCCAGGGCACCGTCTTCGACGCCTTTGGGGCCTTCAGCGGGAGTTAGGCCTCGGACGGTACGACGCGAGCGGACCAAGACGACCGTCAGATGCGTGCTCGCGAGCAGCACGAGCGGTGGGACGGCCGCGACACAGGCGGCCAGGAGACTGGGCACGTCCGCGTCGGCTGCCACGCTGGCGTGCAGCGCGTTCGCTGTCACGGACACCACGGTCCCGGCCATCAGCAGCAGCCACGGATACCAGGCCGCCGGGCGCCGATCTAGCGCGACGACCGCGACGGTGGCGACCACGATCAACCCGTCCACGATCAGCGGCCACGCCCACGCCTGGCCCGCCTCGACGCCTGACCGACGCGCCAGATCTGAGAGGGCGGTGAAGGAGAGCCAGAACGCGAACGCGGCGATCAGCACAGTCCCCGTGACCGCCGTTCGGACCGCCAGGTCGCTGCCGCCGAGACCGGTCGGGAACATCAGAGCCCTCGGCTCTCGGCCTGCACGGTACGACCCGCGGCGCCATCCCGCCTCGACGTGTCGTCCGAGCGCTGGGTTTTGTGGTGTGCTCGGTAGGCGGACCGGATCGTCACGGCCACCTCGCGGGATGGGAGCCCCGCCTGCTCGGCGCCGGGCGCCAACAGCTCCTGTGTCACCTCCGGGGCGGCGCCCGCCTCGGCCATCCGGCACGCCGCCCAGAACAGGCCCCGGTTCCGCTCACCCTCACCGCGCCCGGCGACCCATGCCGCTAGCCGCTCGCCATCGGTCGCGGTCACGATGCCCTTCGGGCGTACGACAGGGGCGGGCCTGGGGTCGAGCAGGTCCCGCAGCGCGGCGGCGTCGACCGGCGACACGTTCCCTCGTTGTCCGGGGATCAATGCATAGCACGCGCGCCGCCCGGTCTCCAGGTCCAGAATGGATGGGGGCAAGATGACGTAGCCGCCCCCGCCGCGGAAGTCCACTCGCGCCGACGCTGCCTGCCACGACGGCTGCGGCCGCGCCGGGTCCGCCGGGTAGTAGGCGTGCATCCCGCCCGATGGCGTGCGCACCAACGCCTGCCACCCGCCGACCAGCCCGGCACGGCGAGCCCGCTCGAATGAGCTGAATCCAGTCCTGCCGCCTGCCTTCCGGTCGACATCGACGACCTCTACCCCGGATGTTGCCCCGGTGGGAAGACCGATGTTCGCGCCGGGCCACCGACGCCACCACGACGCCACTCGCCACGTATCGGCTGTCGCGTCGTGGAAGCCACGCGCCGTCAGCGGACGCTTCCCGCCCGGCACGCAGGGGAACACCGGTACCCGTGAAGCGGCGAATCGCGCGGCCGCTTCTGCCAGCGGCAGGTTCGCGACCTCGAGGAAGAGCTCGGCGGGATCCATCAGAGGCTCCGCAGCTCGGGGGCCGCCGCCCTCGACACTCGATGACCGCTGGCCGGCGGCGACGAGGCGTGCCCGGAGTTGGGGGCTCGTTCAATGTCCTCGCGTTCATGGGTCAGGCCAGGTGGGCCGCCCGCCCCGACTTGGATCGTGGACAGAGCGTCCAGGATGGTTCCGGCGGTCCGCCGGACCCGCTCACCGGTAGCCTGGACTACCTCGACCGGGGACTTGCCCTCGATGCGTCCGGCCCAGCCGGATACGTACGGGATCGTGTAGGAGCTTGTGTCCATCCCATGTGCGGCGCCGATCATGAGCGCGACCGACTCCGCCTCCACCTCGCCGATCCCGCGATGACGAGTGGCGTCAGGGTTGCCGGGGCCGTGCAGCTTCACGTGCGCGAGCTCGTGCGCCAGGGTCTTCGCCTGGGCGGCCGGATCCATGTCCACTCGCACGGCGACCGTCCGCGCGGCGAAGTCGGTCACCCCGTTCGCCCCGCCGATCAAATCCCCATCCGGCACCCGCAGCACCGCGAACCCCTCCGCCTCCGCGAGAGCAGCGAGGCCCTCCCACAGCCCAGCAGGCGCTTCGCCTTCCAACAGCGCTGGGATGGGCCGCTCGGCAATCGGATCACCCGCTGTCTGGGAGACATCCCACACGTATGCCGGGCGGGCGCCGACCATGCACGAGCGCACCACCTCACCGGACTTCGGCTTCTCGAACTTCCCGAGCCTGCGCCACGACTGGGCATCCTGCGGGGTCGGCGACGCAAACCGGCCTGTCACGGGCGCGAAGATCATGTACCCCGGCTGCCCCCGTTCCACCTGGCGACCGAGCGACTGCCACTGCCTGTATCCAGCGACATACGACGGCAACGGATCCGGCACATGACCCGCCTCGAAGGCCGCCGTGTGCTGCGCCCAGATCAACAGCGTGTTGTTGAACGACCTGGCCCGGAAACGAGCCGCGAACTCAAGCGCCCGATTCCAGTCATCACCCGAAACAAGCGCTTCGACGGCGCTGGTGAGAAGGTCATGCAGCTCGTCGAGCTTGGCATCTCGCGCCGTACGGGAATCCTCACTTGCGGCCATCACAGCCTCCTCCGTTCGATGCCGCCCAAGCGCCGGGCGGCCAAGCAACCATGAGGTGCGTCACCGAATCACCGAGCCAGCGACGGGCAACAAGGAGCGGGCGAGCGAGTGTCCGGTGACCCGGCTCAAGCGGGCTCGCCCAGCTGTCGAGGTCTGTGCCCCCACCTGATTGGAGTACATGACCACTTAAAGCGCCCATTTCCGGCATTCCCACGTCATTCAGGCGCCAGTCCTTGGACAGAAGCCCCCCACACCACGGCAGAATGAGGCTTACCGATGTCCAAGGAGTGCCGTTGACCGAAACCAATGCCACCGCCCGGGAAGAAGACAGGCCCGCCGCTCAGGTGCGCGAACGGAACAAGCTGCTGAGCGCGCGCATGGCCGCCAAGGCACTCACAGCGGCGGCATTAGCGCGCAAGTCGGGCATCGACCAGCGCACCATCGAACGCTGGCTCGACGGCGAAACGAAGCCCCAGCGGGAGAACGCGAATGCCGTCGCCCGGGCGCTTGAATGCGAACTCCACGACCTCTGGCCTCAGCTTTTCTCCCCACCTCGCGCGAGCGGCGCGGGGACGATCCCCGCCGTCTTCTACCCCAGCCGCGCCCACGTACCGAGGGATACCTGGGCCGACCTCTTCGGCGGCGCATCCGAGCAGATCGATATCTGCGTGTACGGCGGGACGTTCTTATTCGACACCGTTCCGAGGTTCCTGGATCTCGCCCGCGGCGCAGCACGCAGGGGCGCGCTGATTCGCTTCATGGCGGGCGACCCGACCTCCGAGGCGGTCCACCGGCGCGGCATCGAGGAACAGATCGAACACAGCCTCGGCGACAGATGCAGAATGACTATCCGGCGCCTCAAACCGATAGCAGACGAAGCCAACGTCAGCATCAGAGTCCACGGCACGTCCTTGTACACGTCGATCTTCCGCGCGGACAGCACCATGGTCGTCAATCCCCACGTCTACGGTTCTCCGGCCAGCGACAACCCTGTCTTCATCCTCACCGAGGACACCGCCGCAGTCCCCTGGGAGACCTACACAACCGCATTCGAACGCATCTGGGCGACGGCCTATCCCGTTCACAGCAACGACGGAGGAATCTGAGGATGTCCCGAACAGACCATTTCAACAACCCGAACGCCCCCAAGCCCAACAGCGTCGTCCCGTCCACCACAGCCGTCGTCATAGACGACGGGGGCAGGATTGCCCTCGTGCATCGCAAGGACAACGGGCTCTGGGCGCTCCCGGGCGGCGGGATGGAGCTCGGGGAGTCCATCGAAGACTGCGCGGTCCGTGAAGTCAGGGAAGAAACCGGGCTCGATGTCCGCATTACCGGGCTCGTCGGGGTCTACACCAACCCCAATCACGTCATCGAATACACCGATGGCGAAGTCCGCCAACAGTTCTCGCTCTGCTTCACCACCGAACTCCTCGGTGGCACCCTCGCCTATGACACCGAGAGCACCGACATTGCCTGGGTCGAGCCCGAACGCATCCCCGAACTGGACATGCACCCCTCGATGAGCCTGAGGATCAGCCACTACCTCGAGCGCCGCCCCGCCCCCTACCTCGGCTGAGCATCTCCCGACCCCGAAAAAGGCCGCTAGCCGGCGTCCACTGCGGCAATCCGACGTTTCACCCTCTGCGCCGCAGCAAGCAGGACAGGAGACGACCGCACCACCGCCCTGTTCACCGGGTGCCTGTCCGGATACCGCGACAGAATCTCCGCGATCCGGTCCTCCACTTCTACGGGCTCGCCCTCCGGTCCGACAGTGAGGTCGGAGAACGTCAGCACATCCAGCAGCGCGGCATCAGGCCGCTCAAACGCAGCCAGTGCATCTGACAGTCCCCGCTCCGCGGCCTCGGTCTCCGCTCCCGTGTGGTACGCCACGAGCGACACCACCGCATCGGGAAAACCCTGGTCCCTGACAAACATGGCTCCATCGATGGGATGGAAGCCGGTCACCGCGAGATGCTCGGCATAGCCGACGTCATGAAGCCACGCTGCTGCCACCACCTCATCGCGCCCCGACAGCCCCAACTGCTCGGCGGTCGACCGGGCCGTGGCGGCAACCCCGACTACGTGCGCCCGCCTCGACGGAAGATCGGAAAGCGTCTCCAACGCCACAGCCCGCGCCCGCTCGACCAGAGAAGTCATAGACCTCAGACTAGCCAGTCAGTCGCCCAGGCCCCGGTCGGGTGTCGGCAACCGAGGGAACGGGATTCCGATTGGCAGGCCGTTCAGAAACCGAGGGAGTTTATAGCCAGTGGCAGCTCAGATCAACGACGCAACCGGCGGCTTTCAGCCGGGAACGAGGCCCTTGCGCGTTCGCCCAGATCAACCCGGGGTTGCGCTTTCGGGCCCTACCGATGAGGCCCGTCGTTCTCGGAGCGTACTCTTGAAGATTTGACGGAATGCCGTATGGATTTGACGTGTGGTGTCGCCAGCCGTGGCTTCGTCTGCCAGAATCCGCAATTGTCGATTGATCCACGTCTGAATGAACTCGGTCTCGTTCATGCCAGGTTGCGGCCTCCCTGTCGGCCCTGTCGGTGCACCTCGAGAAGTGGAAGCAATTCGGGGAGGTGACTCCGCATGGGTTCAAGGACGGCGTTAGGGGCGGCAGCGGCTGCGCTCCTCGCCGGGTCCGTGGCCTTGGTCACGGTCGTGACAGACGGCAGCGGCAGTGCGTCGCCCGTGGCGGCCCAAGCCGCGTGCGTCCCGGCCGCTTCGGGATCGTCGGCCGTGGATGCCGGGTCCGGGGAGATCGACGGCTACTCCGGTGTCCAGCTGGCGAACGCGAGGACCATCATCGATACCGGCAAGGCGATGGGGCTGTCTGTCCGCGGGCAGGCGATCGGCGTGATGACGGCGATGGGGGAGTCCGGCCTGCGGGTCCTGGACCACGGGGACGCCGCCGGCCCCGACAGCCTGGGCCTGTTCCAGCAGCGGGGAAACGGTGCGTGGGGTTCGCCGGAGGACCGTATGGACCCGGGCACGAGCGCCGCCGATTTCTTCAAGAAGCTTCAGGGCGTCCAGGGCTGGGCGGAGCTGGATCCGACGATCGCCGCCCACAGGGTCCAGCGCAACGCCGACCCGTACCACTACGCGAGCTACTGGCCCGCCGCGACCGCAGTGGTGAGCGCATTGGAGGGCGTGAACGCCTCCGACATCGCCGGGGGGACAGCCTGCCCGGCCGCCGGGGGTTCGGGGGACGACCTGCCCTGGGGCGCCGGTCCGGTCGATGCGACGTCTCCGGACGGCATGTTCACGCGCGAGTGCGTCGACTTCGCCCTCTGGCGGGTCAACCAGGAACTTGGCAGCACCACGTTCCCGTTCAAGGTCCTCAACTCCACGTTCCGCCCCGACGGGAAGCCCCTCGGATCGGCCCTGACGTGGAAGGACGGCTGGGACGCAAGGGGCTGGCCCACCGGCAAGGACCCAGAGCCCGGCGCCATCGTCTGGTACGCGCCGAACGTCGGCGGAGCCGGAGGCCTCGGCCACGTCGCTGTGGTGAAGGCGGTGAACACGGACGGGACGTTCCTCGAGGAGGGGTATAACGGCAACCCCGCCCCCAACGACCACGCCTACTACACGCGCACGGTCAGGAGCAGCACGCCGAGCGCCTTCCTGTACGTGCCCGCCCGGAAGGACTTCGGCCTTGCCTCCTAGCCCAGCCGCCAAGACGGCTGCCCCGGCCGCGACGTTGCTTGCGCTCGCCCTCACAGTAGGGTGCGCCGCATCCCCTGCGGCCTCGACCCCGCATCCGGGCGCGTCGTCGCCAGCCGGCCCCACCGCCTCGGCCTCGGTGTCGCTCAGTGCCGAGGACAGCCCGCAGGCGCCGGGAGGGGGGACGCCTCCTGCGACCTTGGGCGTGGCGTGGGACGCGAGGTCGAAGGCAGCAGCCCTCGACGTCGCAACGAGGGCCATGACCCTGTACGCCCGCCCGGGGGTGAACGCCCAGGCATGGATCGCGGACCTTCGCCCGCTCCTGACAGCCCAGGCGGTGCAGGACTATGCGGACGTCGATCCGTCCACGATCGAGATCGCCTCGTTCGGAACCGGGGAGCTGGTCGTTGACGAGGCCAACGGCTATGCGGCGTCGGCCCGGTTCGGATCGCCGCAGGGGGCCTACGAGGTGGTCCTGCACCGCGACGGCGCCGAGGCCCCATGGAAAGTCGTCCGGTTCAACGTCCCGGGCTCCGGATGAGACAGACAGCGCAAGAGGAAGAGGAATCCATGACGACGAACTGGCAGGGGACGGAGCGAGGCGCCGCTCACCGCTCGGCGATCGCGGACCTGGCCGCCGATATCGATGACCACCTCACGCCCGAGGCGGCCGTGGGGGCGGTCCCCGACCTGGTCGCACCGATGGCGGAACCGTCGCCACCTGAGCCCGAGGCACCGGTGCAGGCAGAGCCCCTCGTGCGCGGGCGGAGGAGCTCGGCGATCCTGCGGAAGGAGAACGTCGACGACCAGCTGCCCCCGACCTCCGGGTGGCAGGCGTTGATCCGCGCGGTGACCTTCGGCCTGGTGAGCCCGAAGGCCGGGACCGAGGAGCTCGGGCGCAGGGCTGACATCGCGGCGATCCAGCGGATCTACAGCCGCCCCATGATGGTGATGGTGGCCCAGCCTCTGGGCGGGGTCGGGAAGACGACCTGCAGCATCGGGCTCGGCTCGACGTTCGGCAGGCACTCGGCGTTGCAGACGCTCGTGTGGGACAACAACGAGACGATGGGCACGCTCGGTGTGCGCACGAGCTCGAACGACTCGACCCGGACGGTCTGGGACCTCTTGCGGGCGTTGGGGTCGTTCGAGCGGATCGAGGCCCGCAAGGGCGAACTGTCCTTCTACACCCGCCACCAGGGGAACAACTCGTTCAACGTCCTCGTCTCCGACGAGGACCCCGACCGGATGAAGCAGATCGGCGTCGAGGAGTTCAACCGGCTCCATGCGGTCCTGACCCGTTTCTACGACACGATCCTCGTCGACACGGGCAACAACACCCGCAGCGCGAACTGGCTGGCCGCGATCGACGTCGCGGACCAGCTCGTGATCCCCACGACCCTCAAGCGCAACGCCGTTGTCTCGGCGCTGCGGATGATCGAGCAGCTGGAGTCGATGTCCGAGCGCACCGGCAACCCTCGTTACAGGGAGCTCGTCGCCGATGCGGTGGTGCTCGTCACGCAGGGAGGCGGTGCCTCTTCGGCGGCCGCCGAGCGCGCCGAGCTGCGCAAGGCCCTCCAGGGCACCGTCCGCGCTGTGATCGACGTCCCCTACGACAAGGCCCTCGACACCGGCTCGATCATCGACTGGCAGCTCGTAGGGCACCCGGTCCGCCGCGCCTTCGAGCGCGCAGCCGCGGCGATCGCCGACGGCCTCCACTCCGTCGATGCCGCCTCCGCACCCACCCAGGCCGACCCGATCACACATGGAAGGCGCTAAACATGCTGACCGCTCTCACCTCCGAACTCGTCATCCGCTCCGCGGCGCCATTCGTCGAGAACCCGCTCGACTGGACCAGCCCGAACTTCAACGTCTTCGGCGTCAAGTTCAAGAACGCCGCGGGCCTGCTCCTGGGCGGCATCTGGGGCCTGGCGCTCATCGTCGTCGCCGGCGCGTTCCTGATGGCCCTGGCCCGGTGGGGCGTCGCCCGGCAGAGGGGCCACGTCGACGACATCGCCGAGGGCGCCCAGGGCGTGAAGAAGACCACGCTCGTCTTCGGCTGCACCGCGGCCGCCGGGCTGATCCTCGGGTTCATCCTGGCCCTCGCCGGCGCTATCGGGGCATAGCGGCATGCACCGCCACTGGAAGGCCATCCTGGCCGCCGCCATGGTCGTGGCAGCCGTCACGGCCGCCGCGCTCATCCTCGGCACCCGCCACGACCAGCCGGCCCCCGAGCCAGTGGCCACGGTCGCCGGCGGCGGCAAGCTCGGTTTCCCAGTCTCGCCAGTGAAGATCGGTGCGGGCGGAACCGGCGTCTCCGCCGACGGCAGGACCCCGGTCGGGTACGACGGGAGCTGCAACTCCGCGGCAGCAGCCGCGGCGAACTTCATGCCCGTCATCGCCGACGTGCACCCGAGCGCCTGGCCGGTACAGCAGAAGGCCCTCGCCCAGATCGACGTGAACGCCGACGAGCTCAAGGACCTGGCCACGCTTGCCGACCTCGAGGCCAAGAACCTCAACGCCAGCGGCATCCGGACCTTCGGTGGCGACTGGGTCACCAGGACCGACGTCGAGAGCGGCGGGCTCTACCGGATGGTCTCCTGCACCGAACGCAGAAGTGCCCTGGTGCAGGTCGTCTACGCCCGCATCGACGCCCAGACCGGCGCCGGCCCCAAGGCGAGCTTCGTGACCCAGTCACTGGACCTTTCGTGGCAGGGAGGGGACTGGAAGGTCGCCCGAAGCCAGCCTCCGCTCGGCGACAACGGCACGCTCGGAGGCCGTCTTCCAGACCGCGGCCCGAACCTCGCCGCGCTTCCCGCGCCGGAGGGCAAACCGCCGGTGCTGACCAAGGACCTGGCCAACCAGGCATTCAAAGACGTCTCCCGGGAAGGGTGGATCGATTATGCGAACGCTGTCCGCTAGAACGCGCGCCGTCGCCGCGGCCCTGATCGTCGTGTTCAGCTTCGGCGTCGTCTCGGCCCAGGCCGCCTATGCGGCCGACCCGTCGCAGCCCCAGTCCTCGAATCTGAACGCCGACGAGATGAAGCGCCTCGCGGGGCTCCCGCCCGCACAGCGCAGCCAGATCCGGGACTCGATCGTGCAGAAGCTTTCGCAGGACGCCTGCGGAATCAACGCCCTGCACCTGGCACTGCCAAGCTCGTGCGAGCAGGACACGGCCAAGGCGTTCGGGATGTTCCTGACCACTCCCGAGCAGGCCCTCGCCTACAGCCCGGCCCAGGACGGCGCGAGCCTCTGCTCGGCTTACATGGCCATCGGCAACCCTGCCGCTTCGATGGCCTGCAGGCTCGACAATGCCGTCGCATCCATGGCTCCCATAGCCGGATCGGTCCTAAAGGGCGTCATCGCGGCCTCGCCCGGCGGCCAGTTCATCCTCGGGACCATGGACGTCATCGGGTTCATCTCCAACCCCAAAGACGGCTTCGAGCAGTTCGCCAACACCGTCAAGGCCGACGGCGTGAAGGCCACCAGCGAAGTCGTGCAGAACCTGACCAAGACCACGGCGTTCAGCATCGACGACGGATTCCGGGACACCTGGGCGGCGTTCTCAGCCATCGGCCTGGTGATCCTGGCCCTGATGTACTTCAAGCTCTGGAAGGACGCCGCCAAGGACGAGGACATCGACCTGGACGAAGTGCGGCGCTCCCTCCTCTGGTACGGGCCGCTGTCCGTCGTGCTCGTGCTGTTCGGCCCGGCCATCGGACACGTGGTCAACGACTGGTTCGCCGGCTTCACCGAGGCCTTCACCGACTGGACCGCGACCAGGATCGCCGCCTTCATGGAGGTGGTCTCCCGCTTCGCCTCCTACCAGTCCAACGGGGCCTTCGGCCCGCTCGCGGCTGTCATCCTGTTCGGGCTGCTCTTCCTCGGCGCCTGGGGGCTCCTGGGAACGCTCTTCCTCCAGCCGTTCGCGCTCTACATGATCGGCCTCGGCATAGCCCTGGCCATCGGGTTCCTCGCCCACCCGGCCTACCGGGCCCGGGTGGCCAAGATGAGCACGCTCTGGCTTGCGATCTGCCTGTCCAAGCCGCTGCTGATCCTCCTCGTCGGGGCAGTGTTTGTCTTCGTGGCCGGCCAGCCGGCATTCAAGGAAGGCGTCGACGACGCCCTGGTGAACGCCTCGAGCGTGTTCATCGCCGCCGCCGCGATGCTGGGACTGGCCTTCGCCCCGATGGGCCTGTTCAAATGGGTGCCGCTGCTCCCGTCCGCCTCGACCAGCATCGGCGCCGGCCGCAGCTCCGTCGTCGGGGCGGCCGCCGTGGCGGGTGCCGGGGCCGGTCTGAGCTCGCTGATCCGCCAGCAGCGCAGCATATTCAATCGAGGCCAGGACGCCGGCCGGGTCCCCGTTCAGCAGGGACACGGCACTGGGCCCGCCGGCCCGCCAGCGGGCGAGCCGCGCGGGCGTCGGTCTGCCCTCCAGACCGCCGGGCGGGTCGGGGCCGTGACCGCCAAGACAGCCGGCAAGGTCGCCTCCGGCGGCGCCGCGGCGTTCCTGCTCGCCGGGAGGGAGGCGGCCCGGACCGCCGCCCGCCGCGGGCGGACCGCGGCCGAGTCGATGGCACCGAACACCGACCACATCAGCGGACGCTAGAGGGGGAGGGACTGGCCATGAGGATGGTCGTGCTCGGCGGCGAAGTCGCCGGCCGGGGCCTGTGGGGAGGACGGCGCTCGGGCCCGGAGTGGGCCGGGTTCGCCGCCGCGATATCGGTGGCCCTGATCGTGATGTTCAGCGGACTCCAATGGATCCTGGCGTTCTTCGGGGCCGCGGCCGTGTTGCTGGCCGGTGCAGTGGCCACGACCCCGACCAAGTTCACCGGCTACCGCAGCGCCGGGGCCCTGCTCCTGGAACGCTGGCACCAACGGCACCGCCGCCGGAAGGGGACAGCGAGCTTCGTCCCCGTCAACGCCCGCCCCGCCACCAGGTCTGTCAGGGCACGCAAGTCGAAGGCGACCGAGGCCGACGCAGACGGCATGGTCGAGGTCCCGATCCGCTACCGGGACACAGCGCCCCTGATGGTGGGATCGGTCAGGTTCTTCTCGGTGGAGACCCCCCTGGGCCCGATGGCCGTGTTCAGGCATCATGCCAGGAAGCCGTACTACACGGCCACTGTCGAGACGATCGGCACGAGCTCGGGGCTGCGCGAGGAGCACCGCGAAGACGCCGCCTACCTCGCCCACGGGCGGCTCCTGGCGCGGCTCGCACGCCGCCAGCAGCTGATCACGCACGTCCAGTCGCTCTCCCGCAGCGTCCCGGTCGACTCGGCGGACCATCTGCTGTGGATCCGCCGCCAGATCTCCGCCGGCGCGCCGCGGATCCTGCTCGAGTCCTACGGCGAGCTGTGCGAGGTGGTCCGCTCCCGGGCGGAACAGCACCGCACCTACGAGACGTTCCGGGTCCCGGCCGGGGACGCCCTGTACCGCAGGGCCAGGATGTACGGGGCAGGGGACGAAGGGATCGGACTCGCGGTCTTCCACGAGGTCCGCTCCGCCATGGCCCAGGCCGAGCTCCTGGGATCCATCACAGGCTACAGGCCGCTCGGGCCCATCGAGATGGCCGCGCTGATGCGCCACCTCCAAGACCCGGACTACGACATCGACGACCACGAGGAAGCCGACCTCGCGCACTGCTGGCAGCACCTGGACGGCTCGTCCTCGCCGAACTCCGTCGTCGTCAACGGCAAGTGGCACACCCGCACCGGCTACGTGCCGGCGACAGCGTTCAGCCCGCAGGCGCTCCCCGTGGAAGCCCTGCGTCCCCTGCTGCGCGGGATCCAGCCGCCCGTGGTCCACACGGTCTCGGTCGTGACCGAACTGGAAGACGCCCGCAGCGCACGCGGAAAGGCCAGGCGGCACGTCGCCGACGACAAGGCGAAAAAGAAGACAGCGGACGAAGCCGGGAAAGTCACCGACGGCGAGGAGGACGTCCTCCTGGAGGCCTCGCAGCAGCGCCTCGTCGACCTCAAGCCCGGCTCGGGACACCGGGGCCGCCTTCGCCCTCTACATCACCTACTCCGTCCAGGACGCCGAGGAGATCCTCCCGACCGCGGACATCATCGAAGCAGCCGCCGCCGACGCCGCGATCGAGCGCATCGAGTGGCTCGACCGCCGGCAGGACCTCGCCCCGATCACGACCATGCCGTTCACCAGGGGGATCCGATGAGCACCGACACGAGGACAGCGGACAGGCGGGAGGCATCCCTGGATGTCGACGCGGAGCCTTCGGCGCGGCGCCGCTGGTCCCTGTTCCCCGCCCCCAAGAGGGTCAAGCGATCCGCGGCCCGCACCGAGGAGGCGCAGCGGCACGGGGAGGCAGTGCGATCGGTCGCCGACCGGAAGGCCCGCCACGGCGCCCCGGCGCCGCTAGGCACCGAGACGGTTCTGCAGACGAAGTGGTTCCACGCCCGGGCCTGGAAGTTCGCCTCCGAGCTCGGGTTCTACGACCCGGCCGCGCCGGGGATCCTGACCTCCACCCGCCAGATGGAGTTCTCCCACATGGCCGTCGCCGCCCCGCCGACCTCGCACAAGGGACTCATCTTCGGCATCGACGCCGAATCCGGGTGGTTCCTCGTCCACGACGTGTTCGAGGGCTACGGGGAGACCGTGGAGTCCCCGAACGTCGTCTACATCGGCGACCTCGGCCAGGGCAAGAGCTCCGCCATGAAGACCTGGGGCGTCCTGCGGCAGCTGATCCTGGGCCGGCGCATCGTCGTGATCGACAAGAAGTACCAGATCGACCAGAGGGCAGGGGAGTACTCGGCACTGGCGAAGGCTGTGGGCGTCGCGCCGATCCGCTTCCGGATCGGCGGCGCAGGCGCGAGGATCAACATCCTCGACCCGCGCATCGCCACCCGCCTCGACGAAGACTCCGACCCTGCCGGGGACGCCGAGGCCGCCGTGTCCGACACCCCCGCCGGCCAGTCGATGCTGCTGCGGGCCGTGACAGAGGAGGCCATGGGCAGGAAGCTGACCCCGCGCGAGGGCAAGGCCCTGCGCATGGCCCACCGGCAGGCCCTCCAAGCCGGCCAAGGGCAGGAACGCGTGGCCGACATCGGCGACGTGCTCGCCGCCCTGTACCGTCCCGACACGGAGGCGGCCGAGGCTGCCGGGCTCAGTGGCGACGAACTGAAGGAATGGGGCAGAGATCCGGCCTTCGAGCTCGAGCGGATGATCGAAGACGACCTCGCCGGCCTCATCGACGGTCCCACCAGCGAGGAGATCCAGCTCAACGCCGGCCTGACCGTCTTCGACGTCTCCCTCCTGCCCGAAGAAGGGCCGGCGCTGCCGATCGTCATGACAATCATCAGCACCTGGCTGGCGAACACGCTCCACCGGCAGGTGAACGCGGTCCCGACGGCTCTGCTTATCGAAGAGGCCTGGCACACCGTGCAGGGCTCCGTCGCCACCGTGACCCGCCGCAACACCAAGCTCTCCCGCGCCCTGTCCCTCTCCTGCCAGTTCGCCTTCCACCACATCTCCGACATCCCCGCCGACAGCCCGGCGGTCGCGATGATCAGGGAATGCGGCACCGCCCTGATCTACAAGCAGTCCAAGAGCGACGACGCCCAAGCCTGCGAACGGCTGTTCAGCCTCCCGCCCGGGACCGCAGCCGAGATCACCTCGCTCCCGAAGGCCCACTGCCTGTTCAAGATCGGCTCGGCCGACCCCGTGGTCGCAATACACCTCCGCAGCCGGCTCGAGGCCCAGCTGACCGACACCGACCACGCAATGAAGTCCCGCGCCACCACACAGCTGACGGAACAGCCGAGATGAGCAACCACTCTCCTCGAAGATGATGATCAGGTGGCCTTGATGTGCCACGCGCCTCCTGGGTTGGGCGGCGTTGCTCTGAGAATCAGGGCGCGGACGTAGCCGGGCCGTCAACGACGCCGGCCCCCATCCACACAGCCATGAAAGGGGTCGCTCCCCGTGGAACCGGGAGATGTGGAAGGCGTCGCCCGTCGCAATCCTTTAGCCTTGATCCACCGATCGGGTGTTGGGTCCGGCGGTCCTGTGCGGGCGGTGGATGATGGATGTTTCGGGCAGGGGTGGGGGCGCGGCCTCGCTGCCGGCGGTGTTCCACTTCTGGTGCTGTTCGGGGCCTCGCGGGGCCAGGCTGCGTCTTCCTAGGGCATGGACGGCGGGGCGTGGGCGGCGGTGAAGAGCTGTTCCCATGCGTTCTGCCAGGGCCAGTTCGCCGGCAGCCGCAGCCGGATCTTCCGGGCGCTGGCGGCGATCCGGGCCGGGAGGTTCACGAGCTTGCGGCGGATGGTCCCGGTCCTGGCTTTCGCGAAGGGGCCGGCGGCCAGGGTCCCGGCCGCGCGGGCGAGGTTGAAGGCCATCACCGCCGCGACGAGCCAGGCCGAGTTCGCCGCGAACTTCCCCGAGGGCAGGTGCGCCAGGGCGCTGTCCTTCAGGTCGGCGTGGACCTGCTCGATGACCGCATGGGCACGGTGCGTGGCATCGGCCGCGACAGTGCCCAGGTCCTGGGCGGGGACGGTGGTGAAGAAGGCGTGGTGCCGGTGCGTGTCGAACAGGGTCCCCTGCCCGTCGGGGGCCTTGGGGTTCAGGTCCGGGATGCGGCGCACGACGAGCCGCCCGGTGACCTGTTCGGCCTTCTTCCGCGAAGCGAAGGCGGTGAAGGGGACCTCGGCGACCTCCGCCCGGGAGATCCAGGTCCCGGCGGCCTGGTCGAAGACCGCATCGGTGTACTCGATCGCCGTCCAGGCCTCCGATGGGATGGCGGCGATGGCACGCTTAACTGCCGGGTCCAGGCGCACCGTGACCGAGACCTCGGCCCCTGCCGCGAGGGCGGCGGCGACGGTGGGGTGCCCGTAGAACGCCGAGTCGGCCCGGACCAGCGCCCTCCCCGGCGTCCCGGCGCGGCGCAGGGCGGAGAGGGCGTCGGCGACCAGCCGGGACGCCCCGCGCGGGGACGCCGCAGCGCCCTTGCGCAGCCGCTGGGCCAGGATCACCGGCGCGCTCTGGGCCGTGGTGGCGGTGGCCAGCAGGGCGTTGAGCCCGCGGACCCCGGAGTACCCGAAGCCAGCGCCCTGCTTGGCGTGGCCGTGGACCTCGATGATCGTGTCGTCGACGTCCACGAACACGAACTCCCCGACGGCCGGGGCGTCCAGCAGCGGGGCCCGCGCGGCGAGGTTCGCCAGGAAGCGGGCGGCGACCGCGTCGAGCTGGCGGACGTGGCCGAAGGCGAACGCGCGCAGGAAGGAGCCCAGGGTCGAGGGCGCGTAGCAGGCCTTGAAGAGCCTGCCCATCCCGCCGTGGCGCAGCAGGGCCATGTCATCGATCGAGTCCGCCCCGGCGACCATCCCGGCCACCAGCGAGGCGATCTTCAGGCCCGCGTTCGCGCCCTTGTCCGTCGGCACGCTCAGATGCGCGTCGGTCAGGGCCCGGAGCCCTGCGGCCTCGGCCAGGCGCATCACCGGCAGCAGGCCTGCCGCGGAGACGAGGTTCGGCTCGTCGAAGGACACCGCCACCGCGGCCTGACTGTGGGAAACTTGCACCTACGAGATGCCCTCTCATCCTCAGGGAACTGGTTCTGTCGCAAGTCCAATTCTCCCCGGGATGGCGGGCATCTTGCCCTTAATTACGCCACGCCGCCACGAACCCCATCGGTGGATCAAGGTTTAGAGCTGGTCAGGTGTCCAAGCAGCCATGGGATTGCTCCTTTAGGTAAGGGCAGAGGACTTGTCGGGCGTGCTCGTGGCCTCGGCTGAACGTAGGCATTCAACCATGTGGCGAAGTCTCGAGCCGTGCCAGGTACGGGCAGGGACTCTTGGGGCGGAACCCCTCCGAACTAAAATCGGTCGCATGGACAATCGAGCCGAGATCCGCGAGTTCCTGCGAACCCGACGCGCGAAACTGCGCCCCGGGGACACGGGTCTGCCGGACTTCGGCGGCATCCGGCGCGTGCCCGGCCTGCGCCGCGAGGAAGTGGCCCTGCTGGCAGGCTTGAGCGTCGAGTACTACACGCGCCTTGAACGCGGTGGTATGGCTGGAGTGTCCGAGAACGTGCTGGAGGCGCTCGCGCGGGCCCTGCAGCTGGACGATGCCGAGCGGCAGCACCTGCTCGACCTCGCCCGTGCGGCGGGCCCTGCTCCTCGAGCGCCGCGCCGAAAACGCGGGCAGGTGTCGGCGAGCCTGCAGCGGCTTCTGGACGGTATGACCGAGGTCCCGGCCTTCATCCGCAACGGTCGCCTGGACGTGCTCGGGATCAATGCATTGGGGCAGATGCTCTACTCGGAGGCTTTCGTGAGTTCCGAGCGGCCGGTGAATCTGGCCCGCTTCTGCTTTCTGGAAGAGGGAGCGCACCGGCTCTACCCGGATTGGCAGGTAGCGGCGGAGACGGCGGTCGCGCTACTGCACATCGAGGCCGGCCGGGACCCCTCGGACGAGGGCCTGACCGAGCTCGTCGGCGAACTCAGCACCAAATCGGAGGAGTTCCGGAAGCTCTGGGCCAAACACGACGTGCGTCTGCACCTGAGCGGCTATAAGGACTTCCGTCATCCGCAGGTTGGTGACCTGCACCTGGCCCTGGACTCGCTCTTGCTTCCGGCCGAGCATGGGCTCACGCTGACGGCTTACAGCGCGGATCCGAACACCCCGTCAGAAACCCGGATGCTCGAGCTGATTGAGCTGACGTACGCCGGTGCCCGACGACAAGCGGGGCGGCAGTCCGTAGTTTCGCGCTGAAGTTCTGCCCCGACCGCCGCGGTGTGGACAGCTTCCTCCTTACCGGTCAGGCCTCCAGGATCTCGGCTCCCCGTGCTTCGCGAGGTAATTTTCAGCGATGGGACCTCTGGTGGAGCTGCTCGATTGCGGCATGGAGGTCGACCTTGTGCCAGATCCCTTGGCCGAGCGCGAGCGGTGTTCGCTGCGTACGGTGCGCCGAGGAACACGAAGTAGCCACAGACGGAGCGGGAGTGATAGGCGAGGATCACGGTCAGCCATGGACGTGCCGGCTGCTCCTCGGATCCGACGATGAGAATGTCGAGTTTCACGGCCCGCATGATCCACCGGCGGGAGCCGCCGGACCGGTTGGGGTCCTCGCCCATCGGCATGAAGAACTTTGTGGCGAGCACAACGTCATCCCGACGGCCCTGCAACGCTTCTCCAACGATTTCCTCCGACTCGCCGGCGCCGTACACGTCGGCGGTGTCGATGAAGTTGATGTCGGCTTCGAGCGCGCGGTGGATGATCTTGACGGAGGCGTCGCGGTCGTTGTTGCCCCACGCGCCCAACATCATTGCGCCGAGCGCCAGCGGGCTCACGGACACGCCAGTCCGTCCCAGCAGTCGTCGTTCCATCAGGCTCCTCTTTTCTGCCCATGTTGGGGCGATTCCTTTGCCGTGTAGCTCCGGCTGAAGCTCTTGCCGCTCTCGACGAGTCGCTGCGCGTCGCGCAGGCGGGCGTCATAGTCTCCGAGCCGGTGGGGTGCGGTGGTCGTGTCGGCGCCGCGGAGGGCGCGCCCGAGGGCTTCGGCGTCGAGAAGCGATGAGTCGAAGCCTTGCCCGGTCATCGGTGTCGGCACGTGCGCGGCGTTGCCGACGAGCACCAGCCGCCCGGCGATGAGCCGCAGCGGGACGTATTCGGCGATGGGAGTCCCGAGGACGTTGCGGTCGGCGATGCTCTGCAGGACTGCGTCCCGCCATGGACGGGACCACTGCGACGCTTCCTGCTCCAGCATCGCCAGTATGGACTCGGGGACGTCCTCCGGTCGTACGGAGTGCTGGACGACGCCGTTCGCGACGGCACCGGCTTCATGCAGCATGGGGTTGCTGTGCTTGTCGTACCAGGCCCAGCCGATGCGCCCACGGCCCGGCGCGGTCGAGCCGTCGGCTCCGGGTGCGGGAATTCCGAACAGGATGCTTTCGCCCGAGTGCAACATCTCCCAGCGTGACGGACGCGGCCCTGGATACGACAGTTTCAATTCCTCGACCATGCCGAGCCAGATGACGTAGCCAGCGAAGTCGGCGTTGGGACGTTCGGGCGCAACGTGAGAGCGCACGAAGCTGCGGTGACCATCCGCACCGATCAGAAGATCGGCGCGGAAGCGTTCACCCGAGTCAGACGCGGCCGATACCCCGGATTCGTCCTGGCCGACGTCGACGACACGTACCCGGTGACGCAGGTGCACCAGTGGGTGGGTGTCTGCCGCCTCGCGGAGATTCATTCGCAGCATGGACCACAGCGTGAGAACTGATCCCCTGCCCAAGCTGGTCACGCCGGTGACCCGCGCCGAGGTGTGCCGCATCGACCGCGAGGCCTCCGCCGTACTTCGGGTCGGGTTCGGATCGCTCAAGGACGGTGACCGCGATGCCGGTTCGGGCCAGCGCGAGGGCCGTTACGAGTCCCGCGAGCGATCCACCGACGATGATGGCGTGAAGCTGGGGTTCTGGCCTGCGGGACCGGCTGCGATTCACGCCTCGGGGATCTCCAGGCCCCATTGCGACGGGTCCCGCTCGTCGGGGTCCGGACCGAGACGACGGCCGGTGTCGAGGCCGTCGAGCGCCGCGATCTCGTCGGCGCTCAGCTCGAAGTCGAACACGTCGAAGTTCTCGGCGATGCGGGACGGGTTGGTCGACTTCGGGATGGCGGAGCGACCCTCCTGGATGTGCCAGCGTATGAGAATCTGCGCGGGCGTCTTGCCGTGCGATTCAGCGATTGCCGCGACGGTTTCGTCCTCGAGGACGCTCTTGCGGTCCTTGCCGAAGCCCGGGTAGAAGGTGATGCCGCCGATCGGTGACCACGCTTGCGTCACGATGCCGCGCTGCGAGTCGGCCTCTCGGACGGCGGGCTGTGTGAAGTACGGGTGCAGTTCGATCTGGTTGACTGCGGGGACGACAGTGGCGGTCTCCATGAGCGCGTCGAGGTGGTGCGGCATGAAGTTGCTGACGCCGATCGCACGGACCCTGCCGTCGGCGAGCATCGTCTCGAGTGCGCCGTATGCCTCGCGGGTTTTGTCGAAGTGCTGCGGCATCGGCTGGTGCAGGATCAGCAGGTCAATCTGGTCCACGCCGAGCTTCGCTGCGCTTTTCTCGAACGCGTGCAGCGTCTCACCGTAGCCGTAGTCGGATACCCAGACCTTCGTCTCGATGAAGATCTCCGAGCGGTCGATGCCGGAACGGCGGATGCCCTCGCCAACGCCCTGCTCGTTGAAGTACGAGGACGCCGAATCGATGTGCCGGTAGCCGGCCTCGAGGGCGGTCTTCACCGCGGTGGCGGTCTCCTCCGGCGGGGTCTGGAAGACGCCGAAGCCCACCACGGGCATTGCGACGCCGTTATGGAGCATGAGTGTTTTGTTCATGTTGGTTGGTCCTTTCGTTCGCTGGAGCTCGAGCGGTCAGGTCAGGTTCATGTTGTTGATGAAGTCGACGCCCGCCGGGTCGCGGTGGTCGAAGGACGGACCGCTCTTGCCGTCGAGAGCACCGATCTGGCTCATCTCGTCGTCGGTGAGCTCGAAATCGAAGACGTCGAAGTTCTCCCGCATGCGCGGCGGCTTCGTCGACTTGACGACGGCGACGACCCCCCTCTGCGTCAGCCAGCGCAGAACCACCTGCGCGGTGGACTTCTGGTAGCGGGTTCCGATCTCCGTCAGCACCGGGTCTTGCAGGAGCCCGTGCTGCCCCTGCGCCAGCGGCGACCACGCTTCGATCTGCACGCCTTTGTCGCGCATGACCTGCTCGTCGTCGATTCGCTGGAAGTAGGGGTGCGTCTCGATCTGATTGACCGCCGGGACCACTGTGTTGTGGGTGATGAGATCGGCGAGGCGGTCGGGGTAGAAGTTGCTGACGCCGATCGCGCGAACGCGCTTCTGCTCGTAGAGCTGTTCCATCGCGCGCCATGAGCCGTAGTAGTCGCCGTACGGCTGGTGGATCAGCCACAGGTCGAGGTAGTCAAGCCCCAGCTTCCTCATCGACGTCTCGAACGCCTGCAGCGCAGCCTCCTCACCGGCGTCCTGGATCCAAAGCTTGGTGGTGACGAACAGCTCGTTGCGCCGGACCCCGCTCTTCGCCATCGCCCGGCCAACGGCCTCCTCGTTCTGGTAGGCGGCCGCGGTGTCGATAGACCGATACCCGAGCTCGAGCGCGTCGAGGACCGCTTGTTCCGTTTCCTCGGCGGGGATCTGGAAGACGCCGAAGCCGAGGACGGGCATCTCGACGCCGTTGTTGAGCGTCACGGTAGGGGTTGGTTCGGACATGTTGTTCTCCTTCGTGACGTTTCGCGGCGCGCTGATGAGCGCCGCCCGGGCGCTGGACAGCCCCGCGGACTTCGGCGATGTGCTCTCTAGAGAGGCGGTCCGCTGCGCGTTACTCGGTGGTCTCTTCGATGCTCTGGCGCATCGAGGTCGCGGCGAGGCGTGCGCGGTCGGCGATTTCCACAGCGCCTGCTTCGTCGCCTTTTTCGACCGCCTGCCAATACGCGATCTTGAGATCGACGTACTCCTGCCGCAGCCGCACGCGGTGTGCCTCCTGCTCGAGAAGCTCTTGTTGGTCGATGAGCAGTGCACGTTCCTGCGCCGCGCCGGCGGCGCCGTCAAGCCGGTGGTCGAGATACTCGCGCATCGCGGGAATGGACATTCCGGTTGCGGCGAGGCGGGCGATGCCGTCGATCAGGTCCATGTCCTCCTGGCTGTAGCGGCGACGCCGCCGGCATCCCGCCCTATGGGCTGGATGATCCCGATCTGCTCGTAGTAGCGCAAGGTGCTCGCCGCCAAGCCACTGAGCTCTGAGGCTTCCCTAATCGAGCAAGTCTTCGTCGCAACCGCCATAGCTCGAGTCTGAGTACTTAAAGTAGACTCGAAGTCAAAGGACGTTTTTCCCTGGGGCAAACATCCTTCGTCGTCCGGCGATTCGGTCTGGGCCGCTGCTCCGGAGTGAGTCCTACTTGCCGCTGTAGACGGGGAAGGCGCTGTGCTCGCCGTAGTCCTGGTCGTGCAGGTTCTTCAGTGCAGTCATGTCCGCCTCCGAGATCTCGAAGTCGACCTCGGCGTTGGAGCGCATGTGCTCGGGGTTGACGGTCTTCGGCAGCGATACGGCGCCCAGCTGCAGCGTGTAGCGGATGCACAGCTGCGGTACTGACACGCCGTACCGGTCAGCCATCGCCTTGACGTCGGGATTGTCGAGGATCTCCCCGTGCGCGATCGGGGAGTACGCTTCCACGAGGATCCCCTTGCTCTCGCAGAACGACAGGAGCTCGCTCGGCGTGTTCCCGGCGTGCACCAGCAGCTGGTTCACCTGGGGTGCGATGCTGCCGTGCTTGAGGATGTTCTCGACGTCGGACTGCAGGAAGTTCGAGACGCCGATCGAGCGGACCTTGCCCAACTTGTGGGCGTCCTCCAGAGCGCGCCAGGCTTCCTGGTTGCCCTCCGCGTAATCGCCCCCGCGGAAGTCGTTCCACGGCTGCGGGGCGTGGATGAGCATGAGGTCGATGTAGCCGATGTCCAGCTTGGCCAGCGACTCGTCAATCGCGGCGATCGCCTTGTCGTAGTCCTTGATCTCCGCCCGGAGCTTCGTGGAGACGAACAGCTCGCCTCGGTGAATGCCGGACATGCGCACGCCCTCGCCGACGCCGCGCTCGTTGCCGTACGCCTGAGCGGTGTCGATGTTCCGGTATCCGACTTCGATGGCTGCCTTGACGGCGTCGGCGGCCTTGTCGTCGTCGATGAACCAGGTGCCCAGCCCGAGCTTCGGGATGGTCACCCCGTTGGACAGGGTGTGGGTCTCGTTCAGGATGCTCATGCTTTCTCTCCGTCTTTCGGCAGCTTGCCGTATGCCTCGTCTGTGACGGGCTCTAGCCATTCATTGCTGACGCCTTCGCCCGGGGTGATGAAGGCCACGTGGGAGAACCACGAGTCGGCCTTCGCGCCGTGCCAGTGCTTCGTGCCGGCCGGGACGCGGATCGCGGTGCCCGGTTCCATGCTGGTCGGGTCCTCGCCCTCTGCCTGGTACCACCCGCTGCCCGCAGTGCACAGCAGGATCTGGTCCCCCCCGCCGGCGGTGCCGCGATGGATGTGCCAGTTGTTCCGGCACCCGGGCTCGAAGGTGATGTTGCTGACCGGGACGCTCCCCGAAATCAGCGGAGCCAGGTAGCTCTGTCCGATGAAGTACTGGGCGTAGGCGTCGTTCTTCTCCCCGAGCGGGAAGATCTGGTCGAATCGGATGTCGTTCATTCGTCTCTCCTTCTGTGTCAGTGGGCCCCGTCAGGGACCGTGTTCTCTGCGGCGGCGCCGTCCTGGGTCCAGCTGGCCAGGATCCGGAGCCGTTCGTGGCTCGCCGATCCGGCCTCGGCGGTGCAGATCTGCAGCGTGAGCGCGTGGTCGGCGCTGGGGATGAGGTCTTCGCGGACCAGCTCCAGCTCTCCGACCAACGGGTGTCCTACGAGCATGCGGGGCGGGCGGTAGGGGCACGCCCGTCGGGCCGACCAGCGGGCCCTGAACGGGGCGCTGGACGTCGAGAGCTCGCCGATCAGCCGGTGCAGCTCTCGCTCGTGGGGGCCATGCTCCGCCGCGGTTTGCAGGCGGTGGACGTGCTCGTGGGCGATCCGGTCCCATTCCGGGAAGAACGCCGTGGAGGCGCCCTCGTGCAGGAAGAGGAACCTGGCGAGATTGGGACGGTCGTCCTCGAACACGGGTGTCAGCAGCGCCCGGCCGAGCCGGTTGGCCGCGACCACGTCGAGCCGGTCGGTGAAGACAACCGCCGGGGCCTCTGCGATCGCGTCGAGAGCGGCCCGGAGGCCGGCGCGCAGCCGGGCGGGCCTTGCCCGATCGACGGCGCGCCTGGTTCCCGAAGTGCTCATGCCATCGAGTCAAGGCCCCTCCCGGCTCCCGTGCCAGTCCCTGCGAGTACCCCCTCACAGCCGGGCCTCCCACGCGGCGGGGAGAACGGGTTTTCATGGACGAGGTAAGCAGGAGCAAATAAGCATGGTTGGGACTGAGATGAGCGACGAGCAGCAGAGTACGGGCTGGACGGGCGGGAAGAACGCCTTTGGCGATTTCGCTCCGGGTTTGGTGCACTACACCGACAAGGTCCTCTTCGACGAGGTCTGGGAACGCGAGGAGCTTTCGAAGCGCGACCGCAGCCTCGCCACCGTGGCGGCGCTGATGGCGCTGGGGAAGGCGGACCAGCTGTGGTTCCACCTCGACTTCGCCCGCCAGAACGGCGTCAGCGAGGATGAACTCAAGGAAGCCATCACCCACCTGGCTTTCTACACCGGCTGGCCCAACGCCATGGGGGCGATGGCCGTCGCCAAGCAGGTCTTCGGCGGCGGGGAGTGAGCGCGAAGGAACCCGCGACAGCGCTGCCGGACCCAGGTCGGCTGCTGCCGCGCCAGAGACTCGGGTTCTTGGCCGCGGCGGTGTCGCTGGTCGCGGTGTTCGCCGCGTCGGGTGCGCCGGTCCCGCTCTATGAGCGGTACCGAGCAGCGGACGGCCTGACCGCTGGCGACCTGTCGATCGCGGCCGTGTCGTACTTCGTCGCCGTCATGGTCGCGCTCGTCGTCTTCGGCCGCCTTTCGGATCACCTCGGCCGCAAGGCCGTGGGTGTCATCGCCGTCGCCCTCGCCGCCGCCGGATGCCTTTCACTGCTCGAGGTCACCAGTCTCGCGGCGCTCGTCCCCGGCCGCATCCTCCACGGTCTTGCCTGTGGGCTCGGCTCCTCCGCCATCGCCGCCTACATCGTCGACCTTGCCCCGCAGTGGCCGCGCTGGCTGGCCGCCACCACCGCAGCCGGCGCTCCGCTGATCGGCCTGACCATCGGCGCTGTCGGGTCCGGCGCGCTCGCCCAGTACGGGCCCGCGCCCCTGCAGGCCCCCTATCTCGGGGCCACGGCGCTGCTCCTCGTGTGCACCTTGGGGCTGCTCGTCAGTCCGGAAGCCATCACGCCGCGGCACGGCACCGTGGCCTCGTTGAAGCCGCGCGTTCACCTGCCCCACGCGATCCGGCCGCTCCTGCCCGCCGCAGTCTCCGTCTTTTTCGGCACCTGGGCCCTCGGCGGCTTCTACCAGGCCTTCAGTCCTACCATCTCCGCTCAAAACCTCGGCACGAGCAACAGCCTGGTCGCCGGAATCGTGTTCGCGTCCTTCATGGCCCCCTACGCGATCGGCGGCCCCTTAACCGGTCGGCTTTCGCCCCTCACGGCCCAGCGGGCAGGGATGGTGGTGTTCGCCCTCGGGGTGATCGGCATCGTCATTGGGCTGTTCACCGGCGCCGTCGTGACCGTGATCGTTGGCGGCGTAATCGCCGGGGCCGCACAGGGAGCGGCGTTCACCGGCTCCATGCGCTCCCTGCTCGCCCGAACGAACTCCACGGACCGGGCGGGACTCATGTCGACGGTCTATCTGTTCTCCTATGGCGGCGCAGCCATCCCCAGCTTGGTTTCCGGACGGCTCGCCGGCGTGCTGGAACTCGATCGGATCTCCCTCGGGTACGCCGCTCTGGCCATCCTCGCGGCGCTCATCGTCATGGTCTTCTCTCGGCCTGGGCGCCAAAGCCGATTCAACTAGGCCTGGACGACGTCGTCGTGGCCCCCGAGGCGCTTCGGGGGCCGACTCGCGGTCCTCGAGGTGCTCCTGGTGGGGTCAGGCTGCGGCGTGCGCGATGGAAACCTTGGCGAAGGCGGTGATGGCTTCGGCGGTGATGCCGAAGCTCGGTGAAGAAAGAGGGCCTTGTCGTCGGCCCGTCCCTCGCGACCGACCACGCTCCTAGTCGTCCTGTCCGCTCTCTACTAGCGCGACATGATGATGGACACCGCCATTTGGATGCAGTTCCGCTGTTCTTCGCAGCGTCGAACGGAGAGCCGTCGATGGAGAATGGACAGATGAGCCCGCTGGTTCATCGAGGAATGCCGCTACTCCGGTAAGCCGCGCAAGTCGTGCGCCGTCGACCGCGAGGCCGCCACCGTACTTCGGCTGAGCAACGAAATGCTCGAGCACGGATGACTCGTTAGCACCTTCCGGGCGAGTGCGTGTGTCCTGACAAGCCCGGCCAGCAGACCTCCGACGATCACCGCATGGACGGCTGAATCGCTCGTATTCTTCTTCCCCATGCCTCCGGGATCTCGAGACCCCACTGGGGCGGATCCTGCTCGTCAGGGAAGATCAGCGTCTGCGAGGATCGAGTAGCGCGTGCGTCTCCTCAACGGTCAGGGGCCCAACTGGGAGCGTGGACTGTCTCGTTGATGCCCGGAGGCCGTCCAAGACGATCGCCAGATAGCGGCTGTACAGCCTTGCCACATCGTTGCTCCGCTTTGGCAAGGCATTGCTATTGACCGTGGTTGATACGGCTGTGATGGCGATCTGCAGGAGGATCAAGTCCGTTCCGACCACGTCCTCTCGAAGAACGCCTGCCTCGCGTGCCCGGTCCGCTATTTCGTCGACGAGCGGGGCGAGACGGTCGCGCTGTCGGTCGTAATGGCTCGGCCACACGCGGCCAGCAAGAATCTCAGCCAAGCCCCGGTCCCTCGCTTGCGCATCAAGGGACCGCTCAAGGTAGAGGACGAGCCCTTCCCACGGGTCCGGGGTGCCCAGTGCGTCGCGCAGGATCGACTCCATCTCGTCCACCTGCTGTTCCCAGATGGCGTCAATCAATTCTTCTTTGTTCGTGAAGCGCCTGTAGGCAGTGCCTATGCCAACGCCAGCGTGGCGGGCCACGTCGTTGAGCGTGACGTCTAGCCCTCCGTGGGCGAACAGGTCGCGGCCAGCAGCGATGAGACGCTCGCGATTGCGCGCAGCATCCTTCCGAAGCACCTGTTCTGTCATCCGACCAGTCTACAGATCTAAGCCTTAAAGCGGATACTAGACATCCGCTTACGAGGCCATTACAGTGATGAACGTCACGAGGAACGAATGTTCGTAGATACGAACTTCAGGCCTCATGGGTCGAGGAGGACCCGAGGACGACGGGGTTCCCCCCACGTCCTAACACTTACGGGAGGTTTCGATTGGCTCGTCTCAAGTCCCGGAGTCTTGCAGCGGTTGTTGGCGCCGTCGCCGCATCAGCACTCATGCTCTCTGCATGCTCCGATAATTCATCTGCTTCTTCCGGTGCGACCGCTCAAGGTAGTTCAACGCTCGCTGCTTCCGGACTGCCCTCGCTCGATCAAGTCCTCAAAGGCAACGAAAGCACACCTCCCACGACGTCGCCGCAGCCCGCGAAGGGCAAGAGCGTCTGGTGGATCTCGTGTGGCCAGCAGACCCAGTCGTGTGCGTCTTATGCAGCAGCAGGAAAGGCCGCGGCCGAGGCGCTGGGCTGGGACTTCCATCTTGCTGACGGAAATCTGAACCAGGCAAACGGCTATGCGACGGCAATGCGCACCGCTCTGGCGGCGCACCCCGACGCCATTGTCGAAGACGCCTTCTCGTGCTCCACAGTGCAGCCCGAACTTCAGCAGGCGAAGCAGCAGGGAGTTCCTGTTCTGGGTCTCGAGACCTTGGACTGCTCTGATGCCAATAGCGGCCCCTCCCTGTTCACAATCCCGATGATCTACAGCAAGACCTATCCGGATAACAAGGCGTGGTGGACCGGTTGGGGCGCCTGGTCCGCAGATTTCCTCGCGGCTGACTCCAATGGCACCGCGAAAGTGATCACCTCGATGGGCCAAGGCGATCCTCAATTCGACCTGCTTAACAACGGCTTCAAGAGCGAGTTGGCCAAGTGCGCCGGCTGCTCGATCGCCGGAGACGCGCCCTGGACGGTCTCGGATTTGGCCCCGAACGGCCCATGGGTCACTGCTTTGCGCAACTCTTTGATCAAATACCCCGATGCCGACTACGTGTGGTGGCCTTTCGATACAAACGGGGTAGACAGCGGCGGCGCCAAGGCGGTTCTCCAAAGCGGCAGCAAGGCCAAAGTGGTGTCCGGCATCGGAACCGGACCTGGACTGGACTTGATCCGCTCGGGACAGATGTACGCGGAAGGCGTCGCTCGTTCCTCCGACTGGCTGTCGTGGGCTGCCATGGATGAGGTGAACCGCTACCTGAACCATCAGCCTTCGGTCCCCGAAGGCGTCGGGTTCATCTCAATCGACAAGACCCACAATTTGCCCTCAGCCTCGGGCCAGGGCTACCAGACCGCAGTCCCCTTCGAACAGCTCTACAAGAAGGCATGGGGAGTCAGCTGAGCGTGGCCCCGCCGATCCACCGGCAATCGCCAGGTGCTGGGCGGGACGATCGCGGCATCGCCCCGGCCAGCACCGGCGCAGCGAATAGAGAGACCAATATGACCAGGCTGGATGCAGCACGACTCTCCACTGTGCCGGCAGGCGAAGTCGACTCCGCAGTCGAGAAGCCGCTCGCCTTGTCCATTAGGGGACTCTCCAAGGTGTTCCCCGGCACTCAGGCTCTTCGAGACGTAGACCTCGACGTCCGCTACGGCGAGGTGCATGCCCTGTGCGGGGGCAACGGCTGTGGAAAGTCCACCCTGATCAAGATGCTGTCCGGATCGGGGCCCGCAGACCGCGGGACCGTGACAATCAATGGGAAGCAGCTCGACGCCGCCAATATCGACGCCCAAACGTCCTACGATCTCGGCTTCAGAGTCGTCCACCAAGATCCGCCTCTCTATCCCGACCTTAGCGTCGCAGAGAACATCGCGCTTGCTGCCCGCTACCCGAGAACACGTCTCGGCCGAATTGCCTGGGCAGGCGTCAGGCAGCGTGCCGAGGAGTTGATCGAGCGCTACGGTATCCAAGCCTCGCCAGGGACCCTCGTTCGTGACCTTCCTGTGTCCGTGCGTACACAGGTGGCCATTGCCGCGGCGCTGCAGGATGTCGACTCCGGAAGATGCGTCGTCGCTCTTGATGAGCCCACCGCCGCATTGCCCGCCGCCGAAGTGCAGGTGCTGCTCGGCGCCATGCGCCAGCTTGCCGCCCTGGGCCACGCAATCATCTTCGTCAGCCATCGCCTGGACGAGGTCCTTGCCGTGACCGACCGAGTCACGGTGATGCGCGACGGCCGGGTGTTCAAGGACCATCGGACGGAGAAGCTGACCGAAGCGGAACTGATCGAGTCGATCGTGGGGCGGACCGCGGAGGAGCTGCGACCGCAGCGTTCGGCCGCCCCTCTCGGCGAAGAGGTCTTGTCGGTCTCGGGACTCGCTGCGGGTCCCGTGCGGGAGGCCACATTCGAGATCAGAGCTGGCGAAGTGGTCGGAGTCGCAGGTCTGCTCGGGTCCGGCCGCAGCGAGCTGCTCAGCGCCATATGCGGTGGCCTTCGGAAGGAAAGGGGAGAGGTGCGGGTCAAGGGTCAACCTGTTGACTTCGATCGCATCGACCAAGCGATCCGAACCGGAGTGGTGATGATCCCCGAAGACCGTCCGCGTGCTGGCGCCTTCCTCGACATGACAGTCGATCAGAACATGGACGTATCGGTCCTCGACCGGTACTGGAGAGGGCTCGGATTCGCCCGCAAACGGATGCGCGTCGACGCCGCCAAGCTTCGCGCCCAATTTGGGGTGAAGGCGCCGTCAGGCTCAGTGCCAATGAGGACTTTGTCAGGTGGAAACCAGCAGAAGGCCATCTTGGCTCGCTGGCTGCGGCGAGATGAGGCATCGGTCCTGCTGCTTGATGAACCAACCCAAGGCGTCGACGTAGGGGCACGCTCCGACATCTATGCGCTGGTTCGGAAAGCCACTGCCGCCGGTGCGGCCGCAGTCGTAGTCACGTCCGATCTCGAAGAACTCGCCCAATTCGTCGACCGGGCCCTGGTACTCCGGAACGGCCGCATAGTTGCCAGCGTGCCGCGAGAAGAACTCACGGCACACCGCCTAAACGAACTCGTCCACATGAAGAGTGGTGGTAAGAATGACTGATACCGCGCAACGATCGCCGGAGCGAACGAAGACCGTCGAGCGGAATTACCGCTCGTACATCGAAAAGTCCGGTCTCCCTGTCTTTCTGGTACTCCTGATTGCGACTTTCGCCGTCCTGCCGATCACCGGAGCGCATTTCCGGACTCTGCTCAACGTGCAGAACGTGCTCGCGAACCAGTCGGTGACCGGCTTGATTGCCCTCGCGATGGTGATCCCGCTCGTAGCGGGATACTTTGACTTGTCGGTTGCAGCTATCGCCGGGCTGTCCAACGTCACCGTTGCCAGTCTCCTGTCCCAGTTCGGACAGCCGGTCTGGGTCGGTCTGGCTGCCGGGGTGCTAGTCGGCGTCCTTGCGGGCGCCGTGAACGCGGTTCTGGTGTCCGGCTTCAACCTCGATCCCTTCATCGCCACACTCGGAACGTACATCTTCTGGTCAGGGGCCCTGGCACTCTACACCGGGGGTCAGACGATTTCGAGCAATATCCCGCTGGATTTTTCTCTGTGGACGACGCAGAAATGGCTCCAGATACCCCTCCCGTTCTGGCTTCTGATCGTGGTCGCCGTTGCCGTATGGCTGTTCCTTGACCACATTCCCTTCGGGAGGAAACTGGCGGCAATCGGCAGCAATGAGCTCGCAGCAAGGCTAGCGGGAATCCGAACTCGGCGGGCGGTTGCGATTACGTATCTCCTTTCCGGAGTGATGGCGGGCATGGCTGGGGGGCTCTTGACCTCAAGCAATGGGGGCGGCGATGCCACGAGCGCGATCTCCTACCTTTTCCCCGCCCTGGCAGCCGTGTTCCTTGGCCGCACAGCCATCCGGCCAGGCCATTACAACGTCTGGGGGACGATGTTCGGCCTGTTCCTGGTTGCGGTCGCAGTGGATGGCTTCACTTTGTTGGGCGTTGCGAGCAGTGTGACGCAGATGTTCAACGGGGGAGCGCTGATCGTCAGCGTTGCGGTCGCGACCCTCAGTGTCCGCGCCCGAGAGCGGAAGGCCAGGGAGATCCAACTCGAGAGGCTACGTGCGTCATCGTGATGAGAGGTTACGGAAATGCGGCGGCTTTCCTCCACCGGAAAGAAACCAGGCTGGGCAGGAGCGCTCGTCTCTCGGGCGGGCTTGGCTGCCAAGGGAGCCTCCGGACGCCGGGTGGTGATTTGGTTTGACGGGCACGGCGAAATCTGATTCTGGTCTGGGGTCCCCGCGGCTGTTAGTCACCGGCAATGATGCCGGGGGCCGCTCTCGGGTCGTCTCTGATTCGATCATCACGGACTGGGTGAATCGGCCCACCGGACTGTCGGTGACAGAAGTCTGGCGAGCAGACTCCATTCCCCCCCGCATGGACGAAGAAGTGCTCCGGTCTGGAAAGATCGTGGCTCCAGCGCCCTCAGGTGTAGTGGTGCGACTCGCTGTCTTCCCCCCTGACCAAGACATCGATGCGGAGGCCATGGAGAAATACGAGGCGTCGATGCGCGACCTCTACGGCGACCAAGGGGAGCAAGCTGCCACCCAAAAAGCCGGAATGCATCGCACCGACACAATAGACGTCATCACTGTGGTTGACGGCATGATTTGGGTTCTACTCGATGAAGGGGAAGCGCTCCTGCGAACTGGAGATTGCCTCATTCAACGCGGAACACGACATGCGTGGCGAAACCGTTCTGCTCGCCCATGCACATTGGTGTCAACTGTGTTGCCTGCGATCCGCGCATGATTCGCTCAGGACACATGAATTCGGTGGGCGGGCAGATCTGGCATTCGTCCCGAGAGCAAATGCAAGGAAATCCGAAAGGAGCGCAGGTGTCGTGCTTGGACAAGGTTGTCGACTATGTAGTGGAGCGGCGGGTGGCACCATTCGTCGTCGGAATGGTTGCTGATCGGCACGGCATTCTCTGGGAGCACGCTTCCGGCCGTGCCAACAACAGCCGCATGGCCGGTCCGGAAACGGTCTTCAGCTGGTTCTCAATGACGAAGGCCATTGGCAGCCTGATGGCAATCATGGCGATCGATCGAGGTCTCGTGACCCTCGATACGCCGGTCGGCGATGTTCTGCCATATTTCGACAAGCTCCAAGTGCTCGAAACCGTGACACCCGACGGGCCGCAATATCGGAAGCCGAGGAGGCGTGCGACCCTCCGCCACCTTCTCACTCACACCAGCGGAATGGGATATGAAGCCTTCTACCCTCTGATGGCGGAGTACGCGAAAGTCACCGGAGCTCCCTCGGACATCACCGGGACCCTGGAATCCTTGAACTACCCCTTGCTGTTCGAACCAGGCGAGGGCTTCGCCTACGGTGTCTCAACTGACTGGGTTGGTGCTCTCGTGTCAGAACTGGACGGACGCCCGATCGATCGATTCGTACATGAGGAAATCATCGAGCCGCTGGGCATGAAGAGCACCTATTTCGAGCGCGCCGAAGCGGGCGACCGAATGGCCGAACTCGTGTTCAAACGGCCGGACGGCTCATTCGCGCCATTCGAGAACTATCCAGCAGCGAACCCCGAGATATACCACATGGGCCATGCCCTCTACGGGAGCGCTTCGGACTACATTGCTTTTCTCAGGCTCGTCCTGGGAGGCGGGACATACGACGGGCAGCGTATTGTCGGCCCGGATGCCATGCGGCTGCTGTTCGAAAACCAGCTCGGGGGCGTGCTGCTTCCAACTCCCGTTCTCAAGTCCTACATACCGGACATGTCGTATGACATCGAACCCTGCCCGGGGATTCCCAAGACGCACACTGCCGGCTTCTTCCGGACCGAAGCAGAGGCTCCCGGAATGAGGCGTGCCGGATCGCTCACGTGGGCAGGTGTGTTGAACACTCATTACTGGATTGATCCAACGAGCGGAATTGCCGCAGTCTTCATGACGCAGATGATGCCGTTCTGCGACCCCGACTTCATGGCCTGCTATGAAGATTTCGAGCGCGCCGTGTACGAGGAGTTCGGGCGATGAGCGATGCGACTGCCATCACCTGGGCTTGTGTTTGTTCGGTTTGGTATTCAGTTCCCGGCATGGTCCGGACGAATAGAAAGCATGTGATTGTATGAACGGGCTTCGAGACAAAACCTTTATTGTGACGGGAGCTGCCAGCGGAATCGGTGCCGCAACGGCGGTGCGGCTCCATGCGGAAGGTGCTTCGGTGGTTGCCGCGGACTTGAACGCGGCGAAAGTGGAGGCAGCGCTGGCCGGTCTCGATGATCCACCGCGGATCCGGGCGGTCGGCGTCGACGTCTCAGACCCGGGCCAGGCATCCGAGCTCATCTCGGCAGCGAACGATACCTTCGGGGAGCCCTACGGGCTCGTCAACAGCGCTGGCATACGGGGTGTCGGGAACATTCTGGACTTCACTCCGGAGGAGCTTGACCGGGTGCTCTCGGTCAATCTGGCGGGGACACTCTTCGTGTGCCAGGCCTTCGCTGCTTCCCTTGTGTCCGCTAATCGCGAGGGCGCGATCGTGAATGTGAGCTCGGCTGCGGGAATTCGCGGAAATCCGAACCGGCTGCCCTATGCTGCCTCCAAGTTCGGGGTCGTCGGCGTGACTCAAACGATGGCCCTTGAACTTGCCAGTTCCGGCGTGCGCGTGAATGCCGTTGCTCCCGGAATGATCCGAACCCCTATGACGGCTCCGATGTTCACGGATCCGGAGAATGTGGAGAGGATCAGTGCCGCTCACCCTATCGGCCGGCCGGGCGAGGCGCACGAAGTAGCAGCAGCGATTGCCTTCCTGCTTTCCGCCGAAGCCAGCTTCATCACCGGCGCGATCCTGCCGGTGGACGGAGGGCACACTGCCGGAATCCCCTCTTTCGGCGGGCGCCAATAGCGTGGCCGAGGTCCTAGGCTCTGCCATCCCCGAGAAGCCGCATGGCCGGAAGCTCCGCACAAGGGACTTGCCGGAGCCGAGGCTGCTCATCGTTTGCCACGTGACTTCCGCGCCCTTCGGCGCGTTCACAGCTCGGCTGAAAGCCAGGGTTTTCTGAGAGCGATCGAGAACATGGTGCTCTTGCCGGGCCGTGGGGCCCGGCAAGAGCACCATCTGACTGACGGCCCCTGCACTGTCGTTGATCGGGTTGTTCGTTGAAAGAACCCATACTCCAGGGTGGTCCCGCCTCTGTTGTCCACAAGACAGGCTGGAGGAAAAAGGGCAGCCTTGCTTCAGCAGACTTGCGATCTCGACCGGGACGCCCTAGAAGATCGTGTGTAGGGGCTCGCGCGTAAACGGCACTTTCGTCACGGTGTTGCCCGCACCGCGGATAGGAAGGCCCTGATTTCCCGGCTGCTCGTCGCCGTTTCCACGTCTTGCACCCATTTGATCAGATCATCGACTTGGCCCCCAGGCATCACTCCCTGCAACGCCATGTGAGCTTTATCTGCCAGCCGCCCCCAGCTGATTGGATTGTTGTGGGCGCCGCGGCAGGCGTCGACGCGTTCGGTGAGTACCCGCCCGTCTGTGGTTTCGACGGTGACAATCGCGCGCCACGTTCTTCCGTTGGCCGCGATGTACTCGTCGCTGAGGTCCAGTTCCGGATCCCCGATCAGCCGAACACGGCGCATGATCTCTGCGGCCTCAGGGGATTCGAAGCGCTCGTAATCGTGGGAGTTCTCGAACGTGATGCGGCCCTCCAGCAGCAGGATGCTCAAGATGTACTGCAGGTTGATGTCCGGCATGGGGCGGTTGTTGACGACGTAGGCGAATCCGGTGGGCAGACGAACCTCTATTGAACGCACAGTGTCCGCCCGCAGCGATTCCGCGGCCATCAGCTGTTCTAGCGCTTGGGCTGCAGGTTGGATGGGGCCGCCGACCGGATATTGCTTGATGTCGGTCTTTGTGACGTGGCGACTCTTGGCAAGGTCCTCGAGCATCCGGTCCGTGCTGCCGTCCTCTCCGAAGGCGTCGAAGGCGCTCGGGGATCCGTCGAAGACGTCGTCTATCCCGGTGAACCCGGAGCGGACCAGTTCTGCGGCCCGTACGCCGGCATGGGCCTGCACGGCTGAGGTGGCGAACGCCTTGCCGATGTGCTCGGGGTCTCTGTATATCGTCGCGATCCCAGCGACCTGCTGGGCCGCGTAGGAGAGGACGTGGCGGTTCTGCTCCATGGTCAGACCGGCGAGGCAGGCGGCTGCGGCCGAGGACCCGAAGGTTTGGCCCACGCCATGGGTGGTGCGGGGAGACCTGTCCATCGCCTTCATGGACCGCCACGCACCGATGTTCACGGCGCCTGCCACGTCGTAGCCGAGGGACACGGCGGCCAAGAGGTCCGAGCCGGAGCAGTCGAGAGCTTCGGCCACGGAGAGGGCAGCCGGGACAATGGATGAGCCGGGATGTATCCGGGCCCTGTTGTTCACGTCGTCGGTCTCGTCAGCGTGCGCGCACACGGCGTTGGCAAACGCGGCAAGTTCGGGATTCGTTCGTGTGCCGCCTATGATGGTCGACTCGCCGACGCCCCCGCGTGATTCAGCATAGGCGACGGCAAGCTTTCCTGGCCGGAGGGTGGCACCGCTGAGCATTGCCACCAAACTGTCGAGCAGATGCTGCTTCGCGCGGTCTGCGATCCCGTCGGGTAGGGGGTCGCGTTTCGCATGGGCGATATGTGCGGCAACGGCTGTCGTGACAGGGGCGTTCATTGTGCGATTGTCTCCTTCGACGCGGAATGTTGGGATTGGAAGGGAAAGTCGTTAGCGTGGCCTGCGCCCGTTGGAGCTTGGTGGTGCAGATAGATGAGCTCCTATGCCGCGGAGTCATCCGCGGCTACCTCCTTCGCCTTCGGCCGGGATGTACGGCGGGCAGAGTTCGAGCACGCGCCGTTCATCCCGCGCGGGATCGTTCTCCAAGCAGGATTCGCGGTCGAAAACCATGGTGGGACGTTCGCGCAGGTTGTAGGACGGCCAAGGCCCCATTCCGTTGCCGGGTTCGCCTCGGCTGGCAAACGCCACCCACGCGCGGGACATCTCTTCCTGGAGCCTGAATCGGTCAGAACCCGTACCGACGAACTCGCGCGCCCGTTCGACGTTGCGGAAGGCGAAGGGCAGGCACATGAAGTGGGGCGATCGGAGGAGGCCTCCCAGGGCCGGGCTCCGCCACCTGACCAGGTACATGTAGGTGGGTGCTTTAGGGGCAGTTGCGCGTCGTTCTGCCGCAGTAGTGACAGTTCGCCTGTACCGATGGTCTCCGTAGACCATCGCCATGAGGTCGCCTGGAGAGTCCTCAGGACGGGCGGCTGCATAGGTGTCCATTACGGTGGCGGCAACATCCTCCGGCACGTCTAGGAATCGCGCGACCCGTTGCAGAGCGGATGGAGGGTCTTGATCCAGGACATCGGGAGTAAGAGAGAAGGCCGCACGCTGTTCGGTTTCGCACCAGCCCATCAGAAGGGGCACGTCTGCCGAGAGCTGCTGGGAGGAACCTGAGAACGGCTGGTCGTGGAGATGGATGCCGTCGATGACTGGGCGGAATTCGTCCCGTTTCCCGGACGACTGGATCGTGCGTGAAATGGAGGCCACGAGCTCCGGCACCGGAATCTCGTGCAGGGCCCGCAGCCGCCGGCGGTCGAGCTGCAGTTCCTTGAGAACATGGTGCGTGTTGCGCGCCGCCTCCTCCAAGGTCGCGAACCGAAGCATTGATGACGCGCTTTGAATGATGGCCCGGTGGAACAATCCTCTGGCAGCCGGCATCGCCATCAGGGCAGCCACCTTGGAACCGCCCCCGGACTGACCGAAAACCGTCACGCACCCTGGGTCGCCCCCGAATTGGGCAATGTTGCGCTGCACCCAGCGAAGGGCAGCCATGATGTCGAGCAGGGCGACGTTGCCGGAACCTCCGTAGTCTCCATCGTGCTCGCCAAGGTATAGGTGGCCGAAGATGTTGAGGCGGTGGTTGAGGGTGACGACGACTACGCCGAGGCTCGCTAGGTTTGTGCCGTCCAAGCCTGGAGGGCTGGCGGAGCCGTTGACGAACCCTCCCGGGTGGAGGAAGACCATCACGGGGACCGCATGGTCGAGGGCCTCCCGCGGTGCGTACACGTTCAGAACGAGGCAGTCTTCGCTGCGGGGCTGGGAATCGAAGATCCAGGCGAGGTGAAGCGGCACACTCAGGGCACCTGGATGGGGTTGCGGAGCGGTCGGCCCGTAGGCCATGGCATCGAAGACCCCGGCCCACCGGACGGGCTGTGGGGGCAGGAACCGGCGGTTTCCGCCGGTGTCGGCTCCATACGGCACTCCGCGGAAGACCCGAACCTCATCTACCAGGGACCCTCTGACCGCGCCGCTGTCGGTTTCGACGATGGGATGCAGTCCAGTGGGAGAGCGGCCCGCGGCCGACCGCACCGTCTTCGCGTCTCCGGCCCGGTCTGTCATCGCAACCGCTCGTGTGGTTCCTGGGGTCGGGCTTCCGCGGCGGAGGGAGCAGGGGGAGGAGAGCCCGCCCAGATCTGAAGGCTCGGATCTTCGATGTGCACGTAGATGCGAGGGTCGATGCCGTCCGCGGCCAGCCAAAAGCCCGAATGGTCTTGCATGACCGCATCGATGGTCCCTCTGCGAACGAGCCGGCCCTGTCGCCGCAGCTCTACCTGTTCGCCGGCCTCCGGCAGCCAAGTCTGCTGTTTTCGCATCCGTCGTTCCTTCAGCTCTCTTGGGAGCGGACTTTTCATCCCCAACCCCTCGTACTTCCATTGCGCCCGCCACGGCGAGCGTTTCCTTGGATCCAGGTGTTAGTCCGCGACGAAGGCGGCCTTTCCTGATGTCTGTCTGTCGAAGACCTCGTATGCCTTGAGGGCTTGGTCGATGCTCCATCGGTCCGTGAAAATAGCGTCGACGTCGACGCCCCGTTCCACCACGAACCGCGCACACTCTTCCATGGCCGGGACGGACATGGTCCATGAGGTCATTGCTGTGATCTGGCGGTACAGGTGATCGCTGAGGTTGAAGCTGATCGTCGAGCCCACTCCCACCCAGCAGGCTGAGCCCCAGAGGTCGAGCACCTCCAGAACTGCCCTCGCCGCGCTGGACGCGCCCGACGTCTCCAAGCTCTTCGACACGCCGCGCCCGCCATTCAGTTCTCGTACCGCATCCGGGACTGACTCGACCCCGGACGGGTCGAGGCAGGCAGCCGCCCCAAAATGCCGCGAACGCTCGAGCCTTTCGGGTGAGATGTCCAGGGCGATGACCTGGGCCCCCATCGCGGTTGCCAGCTGGGTGGCAGCGACTCCGACTGGCCCTTGGCCGAAGATGGCGATCGTGTCGCTGCCATTGAGCTGGAGCCGTTTCAGTGCTCCCCAGGCGGTGCCGGTTCCGCAGCTGATAGCCGCGGCCGCCAGATATGACAGGCCTTCCGGCATCGGCAGCACGGTGCTGAGAGGCACGCAGATGAGGTCGGCGTGGGATCCGTGGGCGGTGGCCCCCATTGCCTTGGCGCCGTTCCTGCACATCTGTGTCCACCCTGACCGGCACTGGTCGCACATCTCGCAGCCGAAGTAGTGGTGGACCATCACCGAGCGGCCGAGCCATTCCTTCGGGACCTCAGAACCGGCGCCCACGATGACCCCCGCCGGCTCATGCCCTCCTATGACCGGATCATCGATTCTTGGCCCCCGGTAGGTGTGCAGATCAGATCCGCACATGCCGGAAGCCCTGACGGCGATCACAACTTCGCGAGCCCCGGGACTGGGATCGGCGAAGGCTGCCAGTTCGAGCTGTCGCTCTCCGTGGAAGAGGATGCCTCGCAAGTCGTCTTCCTCCTCGATCGACGGGCTAGGCCCGGTGTTCTAGGGCTGAATCGCTCGGCGCGGAATCAGAGTGCTCGGCCTTGCTATGGGAGGCGAGGCCGAGGAGGAATTGGCTGATGCCCTCCCAGCTTTTCTCTCTGTTCAGGTGGAGGTTGAAGGAGTGGCCGATGTCGGCCAGCGGCTCCATGCTGACTCTGGAGGACGACGAGTAGAGGGAGCGTTCGTCCTCGGCGAATTTGGCAGGGAGGATCGGGTCATGCTCACCCAGCTGAATGAGCACCGGGCACTTGAGCTCAGCGAACCCGGCGTTGGGATCGTCCTGGAGAGGGATGCAGTCGGCCCAGAGCCCGCTTGGGGTCGGACACCTGAGGAGGTCGTTGTCGTATGAGATGACCTCGGGGTCTGCTTGGGGCCGGTAGTAGAACTTCAGACGGGCCTCCGGCTGCACGATCGGATACGGGTCGCTCAGGAGCTTCTCCCGTGCCCCGGGCGCCCAGGCCGATTTGGGTCGCCCTGGATAGAAGCCCGTCGCTGTCACTACGACCGAATCGGCGCTCGGCCATCTTGCCTGCGAGTACACCGAGATGGAGGCCCCCATCGAATGCCCGATCAGGGAGACATGGTCGAAGGTGAAGCCGGGGATGGCGTCATGCTCCTTCAACAAAGCGACCATGCCGCTGATCGCAGACCCGACAGCGTGGAGGGATATGTCATGTCCGTTCGGCTTGTCGCTGGCGCCGACCCCTGGGAGGTCGATGGCGAGGATGTCAAACCCTTGCGCCGTCATATAAGCCGCATACGAGTAGTCCTCTCCGTTGATCGTGTCCGCATTCCAGTAGCGGTGATCGTAGGAGACGCCATGGACGAGAACTTGCAGCACCCTGTTCCGGGCGCCAACGGCGGGGAAGAAGTGGGCCGCGAATCGGCCCCTGCCCCCGTCGCCGCCGATTCCAATCGGATAGTCGAGCTTCGTGACTGCGCTCAGCGCCATCGTCTAACCTTCCTTCGTCGAGCTCAGGCCAGCCTCGAGGCCCACAGGGAGTCGCGGCTGGGGGGTGGGGGGAGCTGCCTATGCGACTTTCGCCGCCTTCTGCCGCTGGGCCAGCTCCTCGGGGTCCACAGCGATGGTGACGCCGGCCCGCTCCAGCTGGAGCTGGAGGTAGATGCGGCAATCCTTGGCTCCGAGTCCGCGCGCAACGGCTTCGGTCATCTCCGCGTGCGTCAGGTTGGCCATCCGCATCGGCACGCCGAGCTCCCGGCCAAGCTGGGTTGCCAGAGTGACATCCTTGAATGCCAGGTCAAGGGCGAATGCCGGCGGGTCGAAGCGGCCGGGCAGGAACTGATTGGTGAGCATGTTCAGCGCCGAACCCTTGCCAATCACACCGAGCCGGAGGGCATCCCACAGCTCGAGGGGATCCACCCCGGCCTTGACACCCACGGAGAACGCCTCCGCCATGACAGTGAGGAACATCTGGCCAATCACGTTGTTCACCAGCTTGACCGTGGTGCCGGAGCCGATGGGGCCACAATGCCGCGGCTTGTCGCCCATGGCCTTCAGCAGCGGAAGATGGCGCTCGTAGACATCGACGTCCCCGCCCACCCAGAACGCCATGTCGCCCGACTCCGCACCGGCGGGGCCGCCGCTGACAGGCGCATCGAGCATGGTCGCACCTTTTTCGGCGAACGCGTCATGGATGCGCAGGGCCAGTTCGCGCGAGCTGGTCGATAGCTCGAAGAGGACCTTCCCCGCTTCGATGTTGGCCAGGATGCCGTCTTTGCCAAGAACCACAGCTTCTACCTGCGGCGGGCCGGGCAGGGAAGTGAACACGACATCGACTGACTTGGTGAGGTCCGCGACGCTCGAGGCGGCAGTTGCCCCTGCTGCAACCACTGGAGCCATGGCCTCTGCCGAGAGATCGAAAACCACCACGTCATTTCCAGCCCTGACGAGGTTCATAGCCATCCCACGGCCCATATGCCCCAGACCGATGTATCCGACCTTCATCCGCTCACTCCTGTCGCACGACTCGGATCCCAGAGGATCCCTTGCTAGCTCTGATGGCCCACGCGCCGAAGTGGGCCGCAATGGAAGGATTCGTTTCTGATTGTGAATCAGCGTACGCAATGACGAAAGCAATGATACCCGGGACATGGCCGATGTGCACCTGTTGCCGCTCCGGGTGCCCATCTGCAGACCGAGGGCGGCCCGGGTGGGGGCGAGAGTGGCGGGAGGGCAGTCTTGACCCCTTTCTTGGTTCACGTTACGGTACAGCGGTACTCAAATACGAACGCATTGGCCGGGTCGGGCTATTGAAGCCATCAGCCGTTCGCTGTACTGTAAAGCGAATGCATGTTCGTCATGATGTTCGCCACACTGCCGGCCCGGCCCTCGACGGCTAGCCGTCCGGCTCAAGGAGGAGCGCAAGTGAGAAGATTTTTTGGGTTGACCAGAACGCGGATGCTTGCCGCATCCGCCATGCTCGTGGCCGCGTCACTGGGGGTAGCTGGCTGCGGCAGCAGTGCCACGCCGTCCAGTGACGTGAAGACTGGAGCGCCGGTGGACGCTCAAAGCTCTGCCTGGAACGACATCGTGAAGAAGGCAAACGACGAGGGCTCCCTCACCCTCTACACGTCGATGGGCCAGGAGAACGCTGAGCCCAAGCTGTACGCGGCGTTCAAGAAGGCGTACCCCAACATCAAGATCAACCTCACCTTCCTGGCCACGGGCGATCTCATCAACAAGCTCAATCAGGAGCTCTCCGGTCAGGTGAAGGGCGCCGATGCCGTCATGCATGCATCCCCGGGCTGGTTTGCGGACACCTACAAGGCGAACCAATTCGCAGCGCTTCAGGTGAGCCCCGACAATCAAGCGGCCGGCTGGGACAAGCTGCTGAACGGCAAGAGCTATGCGACCTGGTGGGGCTTCCAGTACGTGCTCGGATACTCCAAGTCACAGCCGACCCCTCCGGCAGACCTCAAGGCGCTGCTCGACGCTAATCCCCAGGCGAAGATCGGACTGGTCAGCCCGAAGGCGTCCCAAGCCGCTGCCAACGTCTACGAGACGCTGCGCCAGACGTATGGAGACGGGTTCCTCGACCAGCTCGCGAAAGCCAGGTATACGGTCTACAACAGCAACTCTGAGCTGTCTGCTGCGTTCGGCGCCGGCGCGGTCGATTATGCCTACCCAGACCAGGTCAACACGACCGCACCTCTGATCGCGAAGGGGGCGCAGGTCGCCCAGCTCGTAACAAAGAACGCTCGGGCGGGCGCCAACTACAACGTCGCCGTCATGCTGAACGCGCCTCACCCGAACGCGGCTCAGGTATGGGCCAACTTCGTGATGAGCAAAGACGGCCAAGAGGCCATCGTCCAGGACAATGCCCCCGCGGGAACAGTTCCCACGAACGTTCCGGGCGCTGCTCCCTGGGACCAGGTCAACTTCCTGGACCCGAGCCAGTGGACCAACGACAAGTGGAATGCGTGGATCGCCAAGTACTGGACTCCCCGCTTCAAGTGACCGAGGTGCTCGGGAGGCCGTGTTCGATGCATTCTTTGGGCCTTCCAGAGAAGCGCAGCGGCACGGCCCCCCGAGGAGCCTGCCGTCAAAGTAGTAGGAGCTTCGTCCCAGGGGTGAAACCGACCGGCGGGCGGCGGCGGCCATTTGAGTTCGCGGCGGGCCGCGAGAGCTTCATCGCCGGACAGCAGACGGAGTCCGCCCCCAAGAGAAAGACGACCGACGCCAAGGAAGGAAAAGGAGCGTCTGACATGGAGACCATGAGAACGGACGACACCCTTCTTGGGAGAGCCGGTCTTGTCCGAGGAGTGATGACCCCGAGGACGGAAGAAGGAGAGATGGCCAATGACTAGTCCGACGATGGAGTCGAAGCAGAGAGAAAAGGCGGGGCCGGCCGGCCACCGCGCTGACCTCGCGCCGCGTCGACCGGTCACGCCTTCCAGTCTTGGTAGGCCTGCCCTGTGGTACACGTTCACGGCAGCGCTGTTGCTGCTGGTCGTCTGGCCTGTGTTGCTCTTCTTCTTGCGGACGTTCGACGAGGGAGGATCGGCTTTCGGGCGGCTGATGGCCATCCCCGATATTGGCTCGACGATGCTCACGACCGTCCTGCTGGCCGCCGGCTCCACCGCCATCGGTACCGTCGCCGCCGTCGGACTTGCCGTTGCCGCCCTTCGAGTCCCGGCGCGGATGCGCTCGTTCGCGGCGGTCGTGCCGCAGATTCCGCTGGTGATCCCGCCTGTGGCTTTCATCTATGGCTGGATCTTCATCTGCGATCCGACCGTGGGCTATTTGAACACCTCGCTGCGCATGCTGCCTTTCTTCAGCGGCCTCAAAGACGGGCCGATCGACATCTATACCTACACCGGAATCATCCTGTTCACGGCGATCGAGGTCACAGGCATGATCTTCGCCTTTGTATACCCGCGCCTTCTCGAGATCAACGGGTCAGTGGAGGCCGCCGCCCGCGTAGCGGGAGCAAGCGGTCTGAGGGCCTTCATGACCATCTCGTTCCCGCTCCTGCGGCCAGGGCTGATCGCCGGCATCGTCGTCGCGTTCCTCATCGGGGTAGGCCAGTTCACCGCACCGCTCTTCCTCGGTGCTCGACAGAACATCGAAGTCATGTCGACAGAGATCTTCCGCCTGCGGGAAGCGTTCCCAATCGACTATCCGCTGACTGCCGCACTCGGCCTGCCGCTGCTGATATTCGGCGTGCTGGCCATCGTGGTCCAGCGCCGCGTGGTCGGAGACCAGCGACGTTACATCACGCAGAGCTCTGGGCGTGGAATGACCCGGAAGGACTCAAAGGGGGCAGTCGCCATCGTAGTCGGCTACGGGGTCATCATCGTCGGGCTGCCTCTGGTCGCGATCGCTCTGGTGGCGTTCTCGCCCTTCTGGGATGGCAACCTCACCAGCCTCCGATTCACACTCGACAACATCATCGCGCTCATCAACAACCCCCAAGTCGGACAGTCCATCGCGACGAGCCTCCTAGCGTCAGTCCTCGCCGCGTTGGTCGTCATTCCGCTCGGATTCGCCACCGCGCTCGCGCTCAGCGGGGTCGTCCGGGCCCCCCGCGCAGTCGTGAAGACTCTCGACTTCATCTTCATCGCGCCCCTGGCCGTTCCGCGGGCCCTTCTCGGAATGGTGATCGTGTTCGTCTTCATCCGCCCACCCTTCTCCCTGTATGGCTCTGTGGCGCTTTTCGTCATCGGGTATTCGTTCGTCGCCTTGCCCTTCGCGCTGCGGTCCCAGTACTCGAGCTTGATCGGGGTGGACAAAGCCCTCTTTGAGGCATCGCGTGTGAGTGGAGCGAGCCAGATCCGGATGATCGCCACTATCGCCTTGCCGGTCGCACGGCGGGGCATCGCTGCGGCACTTGCACTTTCATTCGTCATGCTGTCCAACGACTTCGCTGTGTCAGTGATGGTTCAGTCACCCAACCAGCAGGTCATGGGAACCCTTCTGTATCAGTTCGGACAGCAGGGCGAAGTTCCCGCCGTGGCCGCGATGTCTTTGCTCGTCACACTCGTAACAGCCGCAATCCTCGCGATAACAGTGCGAATCGGCGGCAAATCAGCTTTGGAGAGTTTCTAATGAACAGTGCACGCGTCAAGGAGAGAATCGCAGCCGTGGACGGGGCTGAGGACGCCAGGCCCATCAGCGCCTCCCTAGTGGGGATTGGCAAATCCTTCATCGCCAAGGGTCGCACTGTCGACGCCATCCAAGACCTCAATCTTGAGGTGGAGCGAGGCGAGTACGTCGTGATAGTGGGCCCGAGCGGGTGCGGGAAGTCGACCCTCATCCGTTGTATCGCCGGCCTTGAAAGCCCCACCGCCGGGACCATCAGCATCAGCGGCAACGCGGTGTACGACGCCGAAAAGTCCATCGATAAGAAGGTGAACACCCGCAACGTCGGGATGGTTTTCCAGAACTATGCCCTCTGGCCACACATGTCGGTCGAGCAGAACGTCGAGTACCCGCTCAAGATGCGCAAAGTCCCGAAGGCGGAGCGGCGCGAACGGGTCGCGAAGGTCCTCGAGGCGCTCGAGTGCACAGCCCTTGCGAAGCGTCTGCCTGCCGAGCTGAGCGGTGGCCAGCAGCAGCGCATCGCACTGGCGCGCGCCCTCGTCTACGAGCCGGAGGTCCTGCTGCTCGACGAACCGCTCAGCGCGCTCGATGCGCTGCTCCGAGTCTCATTGCGAAGCGAGCTCCTCAGGCTGCACAGAGCTCTCGGCTACACAGCCATCCATATCACCCACGACCAGGAAGAAGCCCTCGAGATGGGTGACCGGGTCGTGCTGATGAGAGAAGGCCGCATCGAACAGATGGGTCCGCCAGCGGAAGTGTACGCCCGGCCCGTCTCACCGTATGCGGCGAACTTCCTCGGCGTGCGCAACCGTCTGACGGTCACCACGGACGGCCACAGGCTTCGGCACGAGAACGGGCTCATTATTGGAAGCGAGTCGCTCGCGGCGGCCGTCTCGGGCGAGCAGCCGCTCCAGCTGTTCGTGCGCGCCCGGGACACCCATGTCCGCAGGAATGCCGCAGGACTCGACCTGAATCCCGGTGACATCGAGGTTGAGGGGACGATCGCCCAGGTCGTGCTCGGAGAAGGGGGGCGCAGGCAGTACGTCATCGACATCGACGGCAGGCTCTGGTATGCCCAGCACGCCGAAGACCCACACCTTGAACCCGGAGAGGACGTGCGGGTCCGCACCCCCGCGGCCACGGCGCTGCTCTACCAGGGGGAGCAGCTGGTTGACCACTAGCGCGGACGGAAACGACATCAGCGGGAACAGAAGGATTTGAGAAGGATGACACTAACGCGCAATTACGACACCTTGTACATCGACGGGCAATGGATGGAGCCGGCGAGCTCCGATCGGATCGACGTCGTGTCCCCTGCCACCGAGGAGGTCATCGGATCGGCTCCCGCGGCCTCCAGAGCAGATGCGGACCTCGCCGTCGCCGCGGCACGGAAGGCGTTCTCCCACGGGCCCTGGCCCAGGATGTCGGTGCAGGAGCGGGCGTCGATTCTTCGCCGGGTTCGCGATGCCATCGCCGAACGCCGCGAAGACCTCGCCTCCTTGATCACCGATGAAATGGGCAGCCCGATAACTCAGTCCGTGGCCATCCAGGTAGGCGCCCCTCTCTCCCTGCTCGATTCCTACCTCGAACTGGTGGAAAGCTTCCCGTTCCGAGACATCCGGACATCCTCCTCCGGCAGCGCGCTCGTGACGAGGGAGCCCGTCGGTGTGGTCGCAGCAGTGGTCCCCTGGAATGTGCCATTGACCGTCGCCATCCAGAAGGTCGCCCCTGCGCTGCTGACCGGCTGCACCGTGGTGCTCAAGCCGGCATCAGAAACCCCTCTCACTACCTTGGCCCTGGCCCAGCTCTTCCATGAGGCTGGGCTCCCGCAGGGCGTGCTGAATGTGCTACCTGCAAGCCGGGAAGTGAGCGAGTACCTGGTCAGCCATCAAGGCGTGGACAAGCTGACCTTCACAGGATCAACCAGTGTAGGGCGTCGACTCGCGTCCATTTGCGGTCAGAACCTAACCCGGGCCACCTTGGAGCTGGGAGGGAAGTCGGCCGCGGTGATCCTCGATGATGCCGACTTGGATGCGACCGTCGAGGCCCTACGGCTCGGATCCCTTCGCAACAGCGGACAGATCTGCAGCCTGAAAACCCGGCTGCTGGTCTCGAACCGCCGCCACGACGAGTTCATCGACCGTCTGCGCAGCCTCCTCGGGTCGATGCCGGTCGGCGATCCCCACGATCCCGCGACCCAGATCGGACCGATGGTGACCTCACGCCAGCGGGACTCGGTCCAAGGCTACATCGAGGCCGGAAAGAACGAGGGAGCCACCCCTGTCGTCGGAGGCGGCGAAGCACCTGTGGATCGGGGATGGTTCGTCGATCCCACCGTATTCACAGACGTCACCCCGGACATGCGGATCTCGCTCGAGGAGGTGTTCGGACCAGTTCTCGCGGTGCTGCGCTACGACGACGAGGACATGGCCGTGGACCTCGCAAACCATTCGCCGTACGGGCTGAACGGCGCTGTGTTCACCAGTGACCTCGACCACGGAGTGGAAATCGCTTCTCGCATTCGTACTGGCACAGTTGAGATAAACGGCAACTCGGCCGGATTCCACGCGCCAGTCGGAGGGTTCAAGGACAGCGGCATCGGACGTGAAGCCGGGTACGAGGGTCTCGAGGCCTATGTCGAACCCAAGTCATACGGACTGCCATATGACTTCGCGATCGGGCTGGAAAACGAGGGGCAGGAAGCCCACGCCGTTGACGCATGACGGCATCCCCACGGCATCCAAGCGCCAAACCAGGCAGTCAGAAGGGACGCGGATGAACGCAAACCGCTACGAAGAAGGCCTCAGGATCCGCCGGGAAGTCAACGGCGACGCCGTCGTCGACCGGATCCAAGCCGAGACCGACGATTTCTCCCGCCCCATCCAGGATCTGGTCACGGAGTACTGCTGGGGCGAGATCTGGGGGCGACCTGGCTTGGATCGGCGGAGCCGGAGCATCCTGAACATCGGCATGCTGGCGGCCATGAACCGGCCTGATGCACTTGCCGGCCATATCCGATCCGGCCTCGTGAACGGGCTCACGCCGGCAGAGATCCAAGAATGCCTATTGCAGGTGGCGGTCTACGCAGGCATGCCCGCAGGGCTTGCGGCCTTCAAGGTCGCAAGCGGCATCATCGGCGAGTCCGAATAGCTCACTCCTGACGCGGCGAAGGGAGATGGCTCCGCGCCCCCGAGAGCGCGCGGAGTCCATTTCCCGGCCCGCTGGTTCATGAAACGTCAGCGCCCACAGGCTCTCGGCTGACCTTCTGTTGAAGTTGCCATCCGCGGGAGCCGCGTCCGGCAAACATCAACAGGGGGATTCTGCATGCCCGAAATACCATCGGCGCGCCCGTGAGAGAGCACGGAGCGCCCAGGAGCACGATCGAGCTCATCTTCCATCCCGAGTTCGGCTCCGCTCTAGCAGGGAAGGTCGTCCTGGTCACCGGGTTCTGGGCCCAGACCATGCTCTTCGTGGTCCTGACCTACGAGCGAACAGGCTCAGCTGCGTGGGTGGGCGCTGTGACCGCGGCGCAGCTTCTGCCACAGCTCTGCCTTGCGCTGCTGAGTGGGAGTATGGCCGACAAGCGCGGTCCACAGCTGCCTATCGTCAGCGGAGGAATCTGCTCAGGCCTAGGCTGCATCGGGCTCGCCCTCTGGATCGGAATCCCACAGACAGCGAATGCCGTTCCGGTGCAGATACCGCTGCTGACGGCATCGGCCGTCAGTGGGATAGGCATCGCGCTCGCCTCGTCGGCCATGCAGGCCGTCCCGCCGCGGCTCTCTGCCCCGAGCGAACGGGCCAGAGCGATGTCGTTGAACTTCCTTCCGACGGCCTTGGCCCGAACGCTTGGGCCCATTGCCGGGGCCGGTCTCGCGTCCGCTCTGGGCTCCGTACCAACCCTCGCCATCGTCGGCGGTGCGTGCCTCGGCGCGGCCGTCATCTTCCTCTTCATCCGACGGCTCGGCTCTCCGGGCAGCGACACCGCCCACGAGCACCGGCTCGGAGGCGTCGTCAGGTACTTGCGCGCAGACCGGCCTCTGCTGGCTGTGCTTTCAGGGGTTGCGGTCATCGGCGTCGGATCCGAATCGGCGATCACACTGGCTCCTCCCCTCGCTAACGTGCTGGGGATCGGGGCGCCTGGGGCCGGATGGGTGACTGGGGCTTTCGGTGTCGGAGGCCTTGTCGGCGTAGTCGGCTTCAGGGTCTGCAGCCGGTACTGCCGGCCTGGGACAGCAGGGTGTTTGGCGATGTTCCTTCTGGGGGCGTCCATGACGGCGATAGGGATTGCGCCATCATTGCCGTTCGCGACCGCAATGCTAGTCGTCGCTGGAGCGAGCATGGTCACCGGGATCACCGCTTTCAGCATCATTGTCCAGCAGCGATCCCCTGCCGCCTTCCTGGGACGGGTCATGGCGGTGTGGATCATGGCCTTCTCGGGGATCCGGCCCTTGGCTGGACTTGCACTCGGATTCGCCTCGGACCACGCCTCGACCCTGACGGCAGTGATCGGCGCGGGCATTTTGACGGTGGGGGGAACCCTCGGGGTGCGCTGGGGGCTCGGCGAACAGCGTCGGTCTCCGGCTGAACTGTCCCAAGGCGGTGGTGCGCCGACTCTGACGTCGTCTGGGCGAGGGCCCCACTCAGGGCCGTCGCTTGACGAATAAGACCCGGCTGAGTACATTCTTCGTTGGTAATGCTGAATGTATGTTCGTAATCGTGAACACCGCCAAGGCCAAACTCATCCTCCGGGCGTTGAGCACGAGCGCTGGCGCTGGTGGCACCAAGCGAAGAACGTGATCAAAGGAGAAGCGTGAGCTCATTGACGGCCGAGATCGGCCAGTTCCTGGCGAACGTGAAGTACGAGGATCTGCCCCTCGAGGTCCTTCCGATGGTTCGCGACGCCTTCACTGACACCGTGGCGGTTGTCATGGTCGGGATGGACCAGCCTGTCGCGGAAATCGTGCAGACCACGCTCGTTGAGCCGTCAGGGGTTGCGGAGGCCCGAGCGTGCCTCTCGGATCTCCGAGTCGCAGCGCCGAGCGCCGCGCTGCTCGCCGGTGCGATCGCGCACTCGCTCGACTACGACGATCAGTCGATGTCCGGGCATCCCAGCACAGTCCTCGTTCCCGCGATCCTCGCAGAGGCCGAGGTCCTCGGCTCGACCGGGCAGGAAATGATGACCGCCTACGTCGCCGGCTACGAAGTCTGGTGCGAACTGTGGCGGCGCGACCGGGGCTACCACGCCAAGGGGTGGCACCCCACGTCGGTCTTCGGCGTCATGGCAGTCGCCGCCGCAGGTGCGGTGCTCCATCGGCTTCAGGCGGAACGTGCCGCGGCAGCAGTGGCCATCGCGGGAAGCCATGCAGGAGGGATCTTCTCCAACTTCGGATCCATGATGAAGGGCTACCACGCGGGCATGGCGGCCCGCTTCGGCCTGGAGGCGGCTCGGCTGGCGGCTGCAGGCATGACTGCCGGGCCGGACGCGATCGAGAACAAGCAGGGCTTCCTCATGGCGTTCTCAACCGAGCGCACGCCGGACCTGACGTCCGATTCGAGGCTCGGAAAAGAGTGGTACCTGCCGAAGCACAAGATCCAGTTCAAGCTGCACCCCACCTGCTACTTCCTGCACCGGTCCTTCAACGCAACCGTCAAGATGCTCGAGGGCCGCAAGATTGATCCCGAGGACGTCGAATCGGTCGAGGTCCGCATGGGTCGCGGACAGGTGACGGTCCTCGTCTACGACCGGCCCCAGACGCGGTATGAGGCGGAGTTCAGCGGCCAATTCGGCATCGCAGCCGCCGTGATCCTCGGGAAGATGGGGGTGCCCGAACTCGCCGACGAGGTGGTCCAGCAGGCTGACCTCCAGGCCTTCTACCCGAAGGTCAAGCTCATCCCCATAGACGAGGTTGACGAGCGCGACCCGGTGTTCTCGACCTACGAATCGGTCAAGATGACCCTCCGCAGCGGAGAGGTGATCGAGAGCGGGCCGATCCTCACCGTCCCCGGCCAGGCCGGCGAGCCCCTGACCAGGGAGCAGATGTGGGGCAAGTTCCGGGAATGCACCGCCGAGACGCATTCCGACGACGAAGCCCGGGAACTCTTCGATGCGCTCCAGCGAATCGACTCGCTCCCTTCGGCGGCATCGATCCCGACGGCCGCGGGTCTCTTCGAGAGCCGGCTCGCAACCAACGTCCAGTAACCGCCCACAAAGGGTCGGTTCGTAACTGATTGAGGAAGAAGTTCATGGGACAAATCACTGTCGCTCAGGCAATCGCACGCCTCTTGGAGCAGATGGGCACCGAAGTCGTATTCGGTCTGAACGGCCACGGCAACTGGGCCCTGCTTGACGCGTTCGTGCACGAGTCGAACATCCGAAGCGTCGCCGTCCGGAGCGAGGACCACGCGGTGGAACTCGCCGACGGCTACTGGCGGCGCAAGCGCACCGCGCCCCTGCCCATCGTGACGACCAGTGTCGGCCCCGGCAACATGAACACTGTTCCACCGATCGCGTCCGCGTACTACGAGTCCATCGGCATGCTGATCCTTGCTGGCGTTGGCGCCACCCACTGGTTCGACCGCGGCGGGATCGAGGAGTTCTACCGCGACAGCCCGGAGGACTGGGCCGGCGTGATGAGGCCCATTGCCAAGAAGTCGCTGATGGCCACGCGTCCCGACACGGTGATCGACATGTTCCTCCGCGCCTACCAGACAGCGCACTCCGGACGCCCGGGCCCCGTCGTGATGGCCATTCCCTTCGACATCCAGAACACACTCATCTCCGATGACCTGCCGGACCCCCGCCCCTACATGGTCAGCCGCCGGCCGGCTGCCGACCCTCAGGGCATCGCCGAGGCCGTGGATCTCCTGAACACGGCGGAGCGACCCTCGGTCGTCGTCGGGAGCGGAATCGCGAACTCGGGGGCGTACGAGGCGCTCCTGGAGTTCGCAGAGACGACCGGCATCCCCGTGCTCACCACCCCGACGGGGAAGGCCGCGATTCCCGAGGACCACAGGCTGTCCATGGGCTGCATCGGACGGGCAGGGACGGGCCAGGGAAACTACGCTGCCCGGAACAGTGACGTCGTGGTCGCGATCGGAACGCATTTCACCGACATCGACACGGGCGGCTGGACGCTGTTCGACATTCCGAAGAACACGAAGCTCATCCACATCGACATCGACACTACCGAGCTCGGCCGTGCGTACCCGACTGCCGTTGCGATGACATCGGATGCCCGCCTGGCCCTGGAAGCGCTCACCGCCAGCGCTCGGGAAGCCGGGATCACGGAGCGGACCGAATGGACCTCGCTCCTGTCATCCAAGCGGGACGAGTGGCTGGCGGAGACCGAAGGGATGCGCACTTCTGACATCGCGCCTCTGCACTATGCGCGGGTCACCTGGGATACGGCGGCGGTTGTGGCGGAGAAGTGCCCCGACGCCTCGATCCACTTCGACACGGGCAACCTGCTCAGCTTCGGTCCCTCGTTCATGCCGGCCTCCTCACGGCATGTGGCCCATTCCGGCTTCATGCACCGGATGGGCTGGAGCGCAGCGTCCGCGCTGGGTGCGAGCATTGCCAGCAACGACGGCCCTGTCATAGCACTCCTCGGCGACGGCGCATTCCTGATGCGGGCCACTGTCGTCCCGACCGCGGTCGAACTCAACCTCCCCATCGTCTGGGTGATCATGGACAACAGGTCCTTCCAGATCGAGCGCGAAACGATGATCAAGGTCTACGGCCGGGAGTCCATGTGCGACTACCGCAAGGCCGACGAGGAAGGGCTGTGGGGACCCGACTACGCCGCAATGGCCGAAGCCATGGGGGCCAACGCGATCCGCGTCACGAAGGCCGACGAATACAGGACGGCGCTTGAAAAGGCCATCGACTCGGGCCAGCCGACCCTCATCAACGTCGAGACCGAACTCGAGACGCCCCAGTACCGGGCTATCTGGTACCCGTACCCGGCCAACTTCAACGAGACGTGGCGGCCCGGCCCCGTCGAGACCCCGGCAGGAGAGTAACCCGTGGCCGAACTGCGACTCACAGACCCTTCTCTCCTCCGGCAGTCCTGCCGTGTCGGAGGGGAATGGATTGCTGCGGATTCCGGCGAATCAGTGGCCGTCCTCAACCCGGCAACGGGGGAGGAGGTGGGATCCGTGCCGTTCTTCAGAGCAGAGGAGACCCGGCGCGCCGTCGAAGCAGCCGAGAAGGCTCTGCCCGCATGGCGCGGACTGCTGGCCAAGGAACGGGGCCGGCTCCTGCGTCGCTGGTTCGACCTCATCATCGAGAACAGCGACGACCTGGCGCGGATACTCACCGCCGAGCAGGGTAAACCGCACAAGGAGGCTCTCGCGGAAGTAGTGAGCGGGGCCCAGTTCATCGAGTGGTTTGCCGAGGAGGCCCGGCGGACCTACGGAGAGACGCTGCCCCCACCCGCACACGACCGCCGGGTCGTCGTCATCAAGCAGCCCATCGGGGTGTGCGCTGCCATCACGCCGTGGAACTTCCCGAACACCATCGTCACGCGGAAGGCAGCTGCGGCCCTCGCGGCCGGATGCACGATGATCGTGCGTCCGGCCACCGAGACCCCCTTCTCGGCCCTCGCGCTTGCAGAGCTGGCGGCACGGGCAGGGATCCCGGAGGGCGTCCTGAACGTCATCACCGGACATTCGAAGGACATGGGGCTCGAGCTCACGACGAACCCGACTGTGCGCAAGCTCTCCTTCACCGGTTCCACGGAAGTCGGACGGATCCTCATGGGGCAGAGCGCGAGCACGATCAAGAAGCTCGCGCTCGAGCTCGGCGGCAACGCACCCTTCATCGTCTTCGACGACGCCGACCTCGACCAGGCAGTCGAAGGCGCGCTCGCCTCGAAGTTCCGCAACTCCGGCCAAGCCTGCGTGGGCACGAACCGCTTCTACGTCCACGACGCCGTCTACGACGAGTTCTCCGCCAGGCTCGCCGAACGGGTCAAGTCCCTGGTCGTCGGGGACGGAGCGGATCCGGCTGTGACAATGGGACCCCTCATCGACACGAATGCCGTCGAGAAGGTCGAGTCGCACATCGCGGATGCGGTAGACAAGGGAGCGCGGGTCATCGCGGGCGGGAAGCGGCATGCCCTGGGGCGCTCCTTCTTCGAACCGACCGTGATGGTCGACGTCAGCCCCGAGTCGAGGGTGTCCCACGAGGAGACGTTCGGGCCGCTCGCCTCGATCTTCCGGTTCACGGACGAGGAGGAGGTCCTGAAGGCCGCCAACGATACCGAGCTCGGCCTGGCCGCCTACGTCTACACCCGCGACATCGGCCGGATCTGGCGGATGGGCGAAGCCATCGAGACCGGCATGGTCGGCTTCAACGTGGGGCTCATGGCGAATGAGGCCGTGCCGTTCGGGGGCATCAAGGAATCGGGGATCGGCAGGGAAGGGTCCCACTACGGCCTCGAGGACTACCTGGAAGTCAAGTACCTCTGCATGGGCGGGATCTGAGCAAATGCGCGAAGCAGTCATAGTCGAGGCGGCCCGCACACCGATCGGGAAGCGAAAGGGCTCGCTGGCCCACGTCCACCCGGTAGACCTATCCGCCCACGTGCTCAACGGCCTGCTCGACCGCACAGGCCTGGAACCCGAGGACATCGACGACGTGGTGTGGGGCTGCGTGACCCAGCTGGGCGACCAGTCGGGCAACGTCGGCAGATTCGCCCTGCTGGCCGCCGGCTGGCCCGAATCGATTCCCGGGGTGACGATCAACCGCGCCTGCGGGTCCAGCCATCAGGCGATCGAGTTCGCCGCCATGGGCGTGATGTCGGGCCGATACGACCTCGTCATCGCGGGGGGCGTCGAATCTATGACCCGCGTCCCGATCGGCTCCACACGCGCTGTCGGGGAGCCCTACGGGCCAGGGATGAACGCCCGCTATCACCACGCCGGCTTCGAGCAGGGGCCCGGCGCGGAGATGATGGCCGAGCGCTGGGGTCTCGCCCGCGGGGCTCTGGACGAGTTCTCTCTCGGGTCCCACACCAAGGCCGCCGCCGCCACGGATTCCGGCGCATTCGACCGGCAGCTCATCCCCGTCCCCGCAGCACCTGAACTGCTGTCCGACGAGGGAATCCGGCGCAACTCCTCACTCGAGGCACTCGCCGGGCTTTCCCCCGCCTTCCGCGAGGACGGCGTGGTCACGGCCGGCAACGCCTCACAGATCTCTGACGGGGCCGCGGGCGTCATTGTGACGACGCCCGAGCGTGCCGCCGAGCTCGGACTCACCCCGATCGTGCGGCTGCACTCCGGTGTCGTTGCCGGAGATGACCCGACCCTGGTCCTCTCGGCACCCATTCCGGCGACGGCGAAGCTCCTCAAGCGAAGCGGCGTCCGGCTGGAGGAGATCGGGGTGTACGAGGTCAACGAGGCGTTCGCCACGGTCCCGCTGGCCTGGCTGGCCGAGACCGGTGCCGATCCAGCCAGGCTGAACCCGCTCGGTGGGGCCATCGCCGTCGGCCATCCTCTGGGCGCGTCAGGGGCAATCCTGATGACCCGAATGATCAACCACATGCGCGACAACGGCATCCGGTACGGATTGCAGGCCATCTGCGAGGCCGGCGGCACTGCGAACGCCACACTCGTCGAGCTCGCAAACTGAGACCCGGGCGCCTGGCGCGTCCGGCTTCATCGACTTCGGAAGGATCCACTCTTGCAACTCGAGGGAACATCGACGCTCGTCACCGGCGGTGCGTCCGGCCTCGGCTTCGCGACCGCTGCACGTCTCGTGGGCAGAGGCGCAAGCGTCGTACTGCTGGATCTGCCCGGTTCTCCGGGCGACGAGGCACTCGAACGACTGGGGGAGAAGGCGAGGTTCGTCCCCGCCGACATCCTCGACGAGGACCAGGTGTCCGCCGCACTGGATGCAGCGGAGCAGAAGGGGCCGCTGCGGGCGGTCGTGCACTGCGCCGGCCGCGGCGGAGACCGGCTTCGGATCGTCGACAAGGAAGGCAAGCCCGGAGACTTCGACAGCTTCCAGAACGTCGTCCGGATCAACCTCTTCGGGACGTACAACGTGCTCCGTCTCAGCGCAGCGCGGATGGCCGGCAACGAGGTCGCGGACGGCGATAGGGGTGCGATTGTGCTCACGGCATCTGTCGCCGCGTTCGATGGGCAGATCGGACAGGCGTCCTACACCTCATCGAAGGCGGCCGTACACGGGCTGACCCTGGTGGCTGCGCGGGATCTGGCCAGCCGCGGGATCCGGGTCAACACCATTGCTCCCGGGACATTCGACACCCCGATGCTGGCCAGGCTTCGCAGCGACATACGCGACGGCCTCGCCGCTGCCGTCCCGCATCCTTCCAGACTGGGCAACCCGGAGGACTTCGCCCAGCTGGCGGTGTCGCTGCTGGAGAACGAATACATCAACGGAGAGACGATCCGTCTCGACGGGGCCATCCGCATGCCACCGCGGTGACGCAGACGTGCCGACGACATTGAGCTACTGAACGAAGGAGAAACGGGTGGACTTCGAACTCACCACAGAGCAGAAGGACTTCCGCGAGATGGTTCGCGCGTTCGCAGAACGCGAACTCGCGTCCGGAGCACGGGAGCGCGCTCACAGCAGCGACTACCCCTGGGACGTCGCGAAGAAGATGGCGGACAACGGCCTGATCGGGATCACGGTCGACGAGGAGGACGGAGGCGGGGGCGGATCCCTGATGGACGCCGTGATCGCCATCGAAGAGATCGCGGCCGTATGCCCCCGCAGCGCCGACGTCATCCAGGCCGGTAACTTCGGAGCGCTGCGGGTGCTCGCGAACTTTGCCACCCCGGGTCAGAAGGAGCGCTTCCTGGAGCCGCTGCTCGATGGCACGGGTTTGATCTGCGTCGCGATGACCGAGCCCGACGCCGGCTCGGCGGTCACCGAACTCACCACCACAGCCACCCCTGACGGGGACGGGTACAGGATCAAGGGCACGAAGATCTTCACGACCCACGGGCTGCACGCCTCCGTGTTCCTGGTCTACGTCAGGTTCGGGCCGGGCATCGACGGGATCGGGTCGGTCCTGATCGAACGGGACACCGAGGGCCTGAACTTCGGCTCACCGGCGAGCTTCATGGGCGGGGAGGATTGGAACCCCATCTTCTTCGACAACGTCTACATCCCTAAGGAGAACGTCCTCCTCGGCCCGGGAGGGTTCAAGAAGCAGATCAGCGGCTTCAATGTCGAGCGGATCGGCAACAGTGCCCGAGCCCTCGCACTGGGACGCTACTCCTACGAGCGGGCCCGCGAGCACGCCCTCGTGCGCAAGCAGTTCGGCCGAGCCCTGTGCGAGTTCCAGGGTCTGCAGTGGAAGTTCGCCGACATGAAGATCAAGCTCGATGCCGGACAGCTCCTGCTCTACAGGGCTGCAGTGCACGCGGACACAGGTTTCCCGTCCGCTGAGGAAACGGCCATCGCGAAGGTCATGTGCAACCGTGCGGGCTTCGACGTGGCGAACGAGGCTCTTCAGGTGCTCGGCGGCATGGGGTACAGCGACGAGATGCTCGTCGAGTACTGCCTGCGCCGCACCCGAGGATGGATGATCGCCGGCGGCACGATCGAGATGCTTCTCAACCGCATCGCCGAGTCAGTCTTTGACCGCCGGTTCTCCCAGAGGCGCTCGTGATGACCGAGACACTATCAAGGCTGCCCGAAGGATCAGGATTGAACGAGCAGGACCGCCGGGTTTTCGAGGGGATGTTCGCTCCACGGGTGATCGCACTCGTCGGTGCGTCGAGCGATGAGAATAAGCACACGTCCCGCCCCCAGAGGTCGCTTCGGCGCCACGGGTACGGCGGCAAGATCGTCCCGATCAACCCGAAGCGGGACGAGATCTTCGGCGACCGTGCCTATCCCAGCCTCCTCGAGGTGCCGGACACGATCGATCACGCGTTCATCATGGTTCCCGCGGCTGCGGTGCCCGAGGCGATCGAGCAGTGCATCGAGAGAGGCGTCCCCGTCGCCACCATATATGCCGATGGTTTCGCGGAGGCGGGCCCGGAAGGCAGGCGCAGGCAGGAGGAGCTGGTGGCCCGCGCCCGGGAAGGCGGAGTGCGGATCCTCGGACCGAACTGCAGCGGCGTGTTGAGCACCAGGCCGTCCAGCGCTCTCAGCGTCAACGCCGCCATCGAGCAGCTGGACATCAAGCCCGGTCCGCTGGCGGTGATCTCCCAGTCGGGGAGCATGACCGGTGGCCTGCTTTCGCGGGGCCTCGGACGTGGTGTGGGCTTCTCCAAGGTCGTCTCCATCGGCAACGAGAGCGACCTCACCGTCGGGGAGATCACAGATTGGCTCGTGGACGATCCCGAGACCGGCACGATCCTCCTCTTCCTCGAGACGATCCGCGACGCTCCCCGACTGGCATCTGCGGCGCGCCGCGCCATCGAGGCCGGCAAGCCTGTCATCGCCTACAAGCTCGGACGCTCAGCCGTAGGACGCAGCCTGGCAGCGTCCCATACCGGGGCGATGGCAGGCTCCGCAGAAGTCTCGGACGCGTTCTTCCGCGCCCATGGCATCCTGCGGATCGACAATCTGGAGACGATGTTCGAGCTCCCCGCGCTGCTGGCAGGTCGGCGCCCCAGCGAACGCCATCGTGTCGCCGTCATGTCGACCACCGGCGGCGGTGCGGCGACCGTCGTGGACCGCCTCGGCTCGATGGAGGTCGAAGTCGTCCCACCGAGCGAGGCCGTCGTCAGCTCCCTCGCCGATAAGGGGATCGACATCCCGCGCGGCCCCTTGACCGACCTCACCCACGCCGGAACCCGGGCCGACGTGTACGGGGCCGTCCTCGACCAGCTCGTTGCGTCCGACCACTGCGACCTTGTACTCGCCATTGCGGGGAGTTCGGCGCAGTTCCAGCCTGAGATCTCCGCCGGGCCGCTGGTCCAGGCGGGGAAGCAGGGCAAGCCCTTGGCGGCCTTCTTCGCTCCGCACGCCCCGGAGGCACTCGAACGGCTCAGCAAAGCCGCGGTTGCCGGCTTCCGCACTCCGGAATCGTGCGCCGACGCAATTCGGGCCTGGAGCCAGTGGCGGTTCCCCTCCGCCGCACCGGAATCCGACCATGCAGCGCTTGCCGCCGTGGCCTCTGCTGTTGCGGGGCTGAACGGCAGACGCCCGAACGAGCTCGACTCTGCCGGGATCTTCGCGGCGCTCGGGATTCCCACGGCATCAGCCATCGTGGTGCGCGAATCGGATTCGGCTGCCGACAGCGTCAACGAATTCCCGGTTGTGGCCAAGGTCCTTTCCGCCGATGTTCCCCACAAGACTGACGCCGGTGGGGTCGTCTTGGGCATCCGCAACACTGACGAGCTGACGCAGGCGATCGATCGGATCCGGGGCAATGTCGCCACACGGCACCCCACGGCCAAGATTGACGGCGTGCTCGTCCAAAAGATGGAATCAGGCTTGGCAGAGGTCATCCTAGGCTTCCGTCGAGATCCCGAAGTCGGCCCAGTCGTCGTGCTGGGGATCGGCGGAATCCTGGCCGAGCTATATCGGGACATCGCGGTGCGCATAGCACCGGTCGGAATCGAGGAAGCCCGCTCCATGGTCGCCCAGGTCAAGGGCCTGGCCGTGGTCCGCGGCTACCGGGGGCTCCCGCTCGGTGATACAGAGGCGCTGGCACAGGCCGTCGTTTCAATGTCCCAGCTGGCGGACGATCCGCAAGCTGGCATCGCCGAAGCCGAGATCAACCCCCTGCTCGTCCTACCAGACGGAGAAGGCGTGGTAGCCGTCGACGGCCTCGTCATCTGCTCTCCGCGCAGCTGAATCCGACACCGGATCTTCCAGACGAAGGATGAAGACCATGACGATCGACAACGCTCCCACCGGAGAGATCCTGGCGGACCTGTCAACCGACACTGTAGCCGTAGCACGGATTGCCCCCGGGGTGGCGCAGGTGACGATCAACCGCCCTGAGCGACGCAACGCCCTCAATATCGAGGTGAAGGAGCTCGTTGCCCGCGCCATCGAGGCCCTGGGCTCGGACCCTGCCGTGCGCGCAATTGTGATTACAGGGGCCGGGAATGCCTTCGTGGCCGGCACAGACGTCGCCGAGATGGAGTCCCTCACTCCCGTGGAGCACACGCTGAAGGTCACGGACCGCATGTTCTCGGTGCTTAGGTCCTGCCCGAAGCCCCTGATCGCTGCCGTCGAAGGATATGCACTGGGCGGCGGGTGCGAACTGGCGCTCTGCTGCGACATCATCATCGCCTCGGAGCGGGCGAGGTTCGGTCAGCCGGAGATACTGCTCGGGGTGATACCCGGCGCCGGAGGAACGCAGCGCCTGCTGCGCGCAGTTGGACGCTACCAAGCGATGAGGCTTCTGCTGACAGGCAAGCACGTCTACGCCGACGAAGCACTCGCCATGGGCCTCGTCTCGGAGATCGCCCCCGAGGGCAAAGCGCTTGAGGCCGCCACCGAGATGGCCGAGCACATCGCCAAGATGCCACCGCTTGCCGTCACGGCCATCAAGGAGGTGGTTCGTGCGGGAGCTGACGTGCCGCTCGACACCGCTCTGCTGCTCGAGCGCAAGGCATTCCAGATCCTTTTCGACTCGCAGGACCAGAAAGAGGGAATGCGTGCCTTCCTCGAGAAGCGGACCCCCGAGTACCAGGGACGCTGAAGGATCAGGGGCCGCCGCGGCGATTTCGCTGCGGCGGCCCTTTTCCTTGAGCGAGTCCGGTTTGCCGGGTCAGCCGGAGATCGTCTTTGCCGCGGCGAGCATGTCCGCCGAGATTTCGTCCATTCGGTCTTCCATGCGCGATCTCGGGCCGGCCATCGCAAGCGAGGTCGTCACAGGAGACTGGCCGACGAAAATCGGCACAGCCAGGCCGATGTGGTCCTGCCCCGACTGGCCGATGTTCACCCCGACGTGCGTCGCACGCGTTCGATCGACTTCGGACCGCACATAGTCGGCGTCGGAGGGCTCGGGATGATGGCGCCGGATGTAGCTGTCGAACCTCTTCTGCTCCATGAAGGCCAGGAACACCTTTCCTGAGCTGCGCGGCCAGAGGACGAGGCGTCTGTTGAGGGTCGGAATCGCACGGATGAGCATGTCGGGCTCGACAGAGTCGAGGTAGACCACCGAGTCCCCGACGAGGGTGGCGAGCATGGCCGTCTCGTTCCAGCGCCCAGCCAGCTCAGACAGGATGTGCTTGTAGGCGAACTGGGCGGTCAGGGACTCCGCGGTGATCAGGCTCGAGATCGCGGGACCCACCACATAACCGCCGTCGGCCTCCCGGAGATAGCCGGTGGCCACGAGCCCCTTCGTCAGTGCGTGAAGAGACGACTTGGGGGCGGACAGCGCAGTCGCGAGGTCCCCGAGTCGCATGCCTCGCGCGCCGCTGGCGACGACAAGCTCGAGAATGGTCATCACCCGGCCTACCGTGCGATGCTCGGCGGCCGCTGCGCCGCTGTTTACAATTGATGACATGGGTTGCTGCCCTTCGTCTGTTACTCTCAGGCCGACTCTTCGTATATAAGTATACGCGGTCAGATTCTCGAACCCCATCCCATCGTCCCAAAGGTTCGAGATCGAGCAGTAGATGCGCCGCTCTCGTTGGGTCCATGCATGCTCGACGCCGCTGTGGGCCGACGCTCATGATGAACCCATGCGAGCAGGCGGAGCGTCGGTGCCAGCCGGCGGGCTCCAGGCGGCGGGCTGCCAACGACCTCCCATGCGAAACGTTCCTTCGCTGCCCCACTCGGCGCCACGTGGCTGAGGCATCCGCGCGACCCCATGCAGCGCCTCGCGGTCAACCGGCATTGACATGCTCGCCCAAGGGGCGGATGCGGGGAGAAGGGGTATGAGCCCTTGCCGGTCTGGGTGCCGCCCCCTATAGTTCTTTACGACATTCAGTACGTGTGTTCGTAATAATGTATATGCCCCGCCGCTTCTTCCATATAGTTCGGTCTGCTGTCGGGGCGGGAATCGCAGGGAGGAAATTCGGAGATGGCGAGCAGAATCGACGCGGCACTGCCGCACCTTCTGGGGCCGCGAATGCAGGTCGGCATGGTGGTCGACGACATTCAAAAGGCAGCCGCCTTCTGGGCCGAAGAAATGCACGTCGGCCCTTGGATCCTGATCGAAGATGGCATCGGCGACCGGCGCTTCATGTACCGAGGCGAAACGAGCGAAGTCCGATTCTCGGTGGCGTTCTCCTACACCGGGGAAACCCAGTTGGAGCTGATTGCGCAGACCAACTCCGCCCCCTCCCCGTTTCGAGACTTCCTCGCCTCTGGGAAGGAAGGGATTCACCATCTCGGGTTCTGGCCAGAGGACTTCGAAGCGTCCTGTAGTTCTCTGGAGACCGCGGGTTTTGTGGAACTGTGTTCTATCCATCTCCCCGAAGGAACCAGGAATGGGATCTATTACACCGCTCCGCCAATGGTTGGCGGCATCGTCGAGCTTGCGCCGTTGACACCCTTCAGGAGGACCTACATGACGGCAATAGAGCGGCTTTCGACTGCTTGGGACGGGACGAGGCCTGTGCGTCGCTTCGGCACTCGCAACGATTTCATTGCGTCAGCGGACTTCCAGGTCGACAGTCTCGACTGATAGATCGTCGGTGGAGGACGAATCGACTCCCCGAGAAGCGCGCTTCTGATCTGCGGACAATGCGCGGACCGCTCACGAGACACCGCGCTATAGAGGTGTGCGTGGCACGATGCTGCGGGCAGCGGAGGAGGCGTGTCCTCGGCTGCCCGCAGGCTGTTTCCAGTTCTAGCATGAACCGGAATTCCGGCCCCGGTCCTTGACCGTCAAGGTGCCTGTTGCGAGTACCCGTGCGCACCGGGGCCGGAAGTCTGATGACCGCCCGGCTGCGGGGAGGAAGCCCGGCAAAGGGGTGGCCAGATGCCGGACCCGTTAGTGCTGACCCGGGACGAGGAAATTGAAAACGCCTGTGTCGAAGCGGTTGTAGGCCTCGTAGTCGACCAGCTCGTACAGGCGGGCCCGCGTGAGCATGTTCTCGACCTGTTCCTCCTGCGTGCCGGCCGCCTGGATGGCGTCGAGGGTGCGCTCGGCCTCGCCCATCGCGCTGCGCAGCAGGGTGACCGGGTAGATGACGAGGTTGATCCCCACGCTTTCGAGCTCGGCGACGGTGAACAGGCGGCTCTTTCCGAACTCGGTCATGTTCGCCAGGACGGGGACGCTCACCGCGTCGCGGATGGCCTTGAACTCCTCGAGGCTCCCCATGGCTTCGGGGAAGATCGCGTCGGCGCCGGCGTCGACGAGTGCCTTGGCGCGGTCAACGGCGGCGTCCAGTCCGTCTGCCGCGCGGACGTCGGTGCGGGCCATGATGAGGAAGTTCGGATCGCGCCGCGCCTCGGCGGCGGCGCGGATCCGCTTCAGCGCGGTGTCGAGGTCCACGACGGCCTTGCCGTCGAGGTGGCCGCACCGCTTGGGGTTGACCTGGTCCTCGATATGGCAGCCCGCGAGCCCGGCGTTCTCGAGCTCCTGGACGGTGCGGGCCACGTTCATGGGCTCGCCGAAGCCGGTGTCGGCGTCGACGATCGCGGGGAGCTCGGTCATGCGGGCGATCTGCCCTGCTCGGGTCGCGACCTCGGTGAGGGTCGTGAGGCCGATGTCGGGCAGGCCGAGGTCGTTGGCGAGGACGGCGCCGGAGATGTAGACCCCAGGGAAGCCCTTCTCCTCGATCAGGCGCGCGGAGAGCGGATTGAACGCGCCCGGGAACTGCTGGACCTTCCCCGAGGCGAGCAGTTCGCGCAGGCGGATCCGCTTCTGCTCCGGGGTGGACTTGGAGTACAGCATCTAGACCAAAACCTCCATCAGACCCAAAACCTCCATCAGAACAGTCCCTTCGGTGCTGACGCGAGGTCGATGACCCCGTCCTTGGCGATGATGTTGAGCGCATCGAGCTCGCCCGCTCGGAGTTCGGGGAGGCGCTGGACGGTGTCGAGGAAGCGCTCGATCTCCTCCGGGGCAACGGCCTCCGAGGCGAGCGCCCTGAATTTCTGAATGTACTGCTCGCGGCCGAACGGGCGGGCGCCGAGGGGGTGCGCGTCCGCGACCGCGATCTCGTCCTCGATCACGGTGCCGTCGTTCATGGTGATGACCACGGAGCCGCCGAAGGCCTTCTCGGCGATGTCGAGGGAGTGGTAGCGGCGGGTCCACTCGGGGTCTTCCTCGGTGGTGACCTTGTGCCACAGGGCGACGGTGTCGGGGCGGGCGGCCCGCTCCCGGGCGTAGGAGTCCACGTGGTGCCAGATCCCGTCCTGGAGGGCCACGGCGAAGATGTACGGGATCGAGTGGTCCAGCGTCTCCCGGGACGCGGTGGGGTCGTACTTCTGCGGGTCGTTCGCCCCGGAGCCGATCACGTGGTGGGTGTGGTGGCTGGTGCGGATCAGGATGTGCGCCACGTTCGCCGGGTCGGTGGCCTCGGGGCGCTCGCGGTGGAGCCTGCGGGCCAGGTCGATCCACGCCTGGGCCTGGTACTCGGCCGAGTGCTCCTTCGTGTAGGTGTCCAGGATCGCGCGCTTCGCCTCGCCCTCGACGGGGAGCGGGACCTCGTAGGCGGCGTCGGGGCCGTCCAGGAGCCAGGCGATGACCCCGTCCTCGCCCTCGTAGATCGGCACGGGGGAGGTCTGCCCGCGCATCGCCCGGTCCACGGCCTCGACGGCCATCTTCCCGGCGAAGGCGGGGGCGTGGGCCTTCCACGTGGAGATCTCGCCCTTGCGCGACTGGCGCGTCGCCGTCGTCGTATGCAGCGCCTGCCCCACGGCCTGGAAGATCGTCTCGACGTCGAGGCCGAGCAGCGTCCCGATGCCGGCCGCGGCGGAGGGGCCGAGGTGGGCCACGTGGTCGATCTTGTGCTTGTGGAGGGAGATGGCCTTCACGAGGTCCACCTGGATCTCGTACCCCGTCGCGATGCCGCGCACGAGGTCCCGTCCGGTCGAGCCCACATGCTGGGCCACGGCCAGGATCGGCGGGATGTTGTCACCCGGATGGGAGTACTCGGCGGCAAGGAACGTGTCGTGGTAGTCCAGCTCGCGCACCGCGACGCCGTTCGCCCACGCCGCCCACTCGGGGGAAACACGGTTCCCGATCCCGTACACGAGGGCGCCCCGGCCGCCGGTGGAGGCCGGGTGGGCCAGGGCCTGGGCGCGCGCGGAGACGATCGGGGCCCGGTTCAGGGACGCGATCGCGACCGCGGCGTTGTCGATGATCCGGTTGACCACCATCTCCGCCACCTCCGGGGCGACCTCGACCGGGTCGGCGGCGACCCTCGCGATCCGGTAGGCGAGCTGCCCCTCGCGTGGGAGGTTCTCCTCGCTGCGGTAGACGCGGACCTTGTGCAGCTCAACCATCGATGGCCTCTTTCGGGTAGTTCGTTCTGATGTGGTTCAGGCTGTTGCTCAGGTGCACCGCCGTCGCGGCCGCGGCGAGCGGGGCGTCGCCGCCGGCGATCGCCCCGGCGATCGTCGCGTGCTCGACGGCGGCCTGCCGCAGCCGGGGGACGTCATCACGCGCAATGCGGCGCGCCCGGGCGAGGTGCACGCCCAGCCTGCGCCGTGACTGGGAGAGGAAGCTGTTGGAGATAGCCGCGCCGATCGCGGCGTCGAGCTCGGAAGCAAGCGCGTAGTACACGCTGCGTTGGATGTTCTCATCGGCCAAGAGCGCCGGCGAGGCCCAGAAGCGGTCCCGCAGGTCGGCGAAGCGGGCACTGGCGCCGCGCTGAGCCGCGAGGGCCGCGGCCTTCGAATCGAGGGCTTCGCGCAGCTCGTAGAGCTCGCCGAGCTGGCTGAGGGACAAATTGCTCACGACGACGCCACGACCCCGCTGCGCGGTTGCCAGCCCCTCCGCCGTCAACCTCGCGAGCGCCTCTCGAAGCGGAGTCCGCGACAGGCCCAAACGCTCGGCCTGCTCGACCTCAACCAGCACCGCCCCGGGGAGCAGACGCCACTCCACAATGTCGTCGCGGAGCGCCGCATACGCTCGATCGCCCGCCTTCATGGCTTCTCCTTCAATTTTCGTACGGCGTGGTCGCCCACCGCCCGTCTAGGACCTGGACGGGCGGTGGAGAGCATGCCGTCGTGGAGCGCAGTTAGTCATGGGCCACCCGCGGCACCCTCGTTGGCGTTGGGCAAGGTAGATGCGACTGCGAATGCCGCTCATGAGGGCCCGGGGAACTGCCTTATGAGGTTGACATCCCGGTGTTCGGTATCGTCCGGAAACGGTTGAGGCGGCGGATGAAGCTGATCACGTACATGAGGGACGGCAGTCTGCTCCCCGGGGCGAGAGGATCCCCGCGCTCGTTGGAATGCATCCTCCAGCCGTCCCAGAACAAAGCGTCGGAAGGATTTTCCGAATCAGTGTTGTACCACCCGACGGATTCGATCATGCGCGCTCTTCCCGCTCCCCGATGCAACGAGACGGAATGGCGAGCTCGTTCCGATTCATCATTCAGCCATCTCCTCGGCCCGCTGTGCGACGTCCGCCTCGGCCGCTGCAGCTGAGGCATCGGCGACGTATCCCTCGACATGCCGTTCCTTGGGGCCGTTGTATTCCGAGAGAGGGCGAATGAGAGCATTCGAAGCGGCCTGTTCCAGGATGTGCGCGGTCCAGCCCGTCACGCGCGCAGCGATGAACACCGGTGTGAATGTGAGCGTGTCGAAGCCGATGAGGTTGTACGCCGGCCCAGAAGGGAAATCGAGGTTGGGATAGATGCCCTTGCGGCTGACGAACTCCGACTCGAGGGCGTCGTAGAGAGCTGCGACGTCGGGTCTGCCGTAATGCTCGATCAGCGTGTCGAGCGCGGCCTTCATGGTGGGCACTCGCGAGTCGCCGCGTTTGTACACCCGATGCCCGAAGCCCATGACTTTGCGCTTTGAGGCAAGAGCTTCATCGAGCCACGGGCCGACGTTGGATGCGTCTCCGATCTCGTTGAAGATGTGGAGCACGGCTTCGTTGGCTCCGCCGTGCAGCGGTCCTTTAAGGGCGCCGATTGCGGCGACCACAGCCGAGTAAAGATCGCTGAGTGTGCTGGTAACGACGCGGGCGGTAAAGGTCGAAGCATTGAACGAGTGCTCCGCGTAGAGGATCATCGAGCGGTTGAAAGCGTCGACGACGATGTCGTCAGGCTCCTCCCCGAAGGTCATCCAGAGGAAGTTCGCTGCGTAGTCGAGGTCATCCCTCGGCTCGACAAGATCTTGTCCGCGACGCCGGCGCTGGCCGTAGGCAACGATCGCCGGAAGCGCAGCGAAGAGACGTATGCTTCGGGCGAGGTTTTCCTCGGGATTGCCTCCGGCATCGAGCACCGAACCCGTGCCGGCGAGATCGCGTGCGCCGAGGAGGCTGACGGCTGTCCGTACCTCGTCCATCGGGTGAGCGTCGAGCGGAACGAGCTCGATTGCCGTTCGCACATCCGGATCGAGGGCACGATGAAGTCGCTCTTCGGCACGGAGCGCTGCCAGCTCTTCGTCGGTTGGAAGCTCGCCCTTCCACAGCAGGTGGGCGACCGCCTCGAACGGTTGCGTTGCTGCAAGTTCCTGGACGGGGTATCCACGGTAGAGCAGAGAGTTGGTCTCCGGGTTGACTTTGCTCACAGCGGTGTAGTCGACGGTGACTCCCGCGAGCCCTTTCTTGATGTCAGTCATGCTCACTCCTTCGTGATGCCAAGGATCAGGACCTTTGTGGTGTTTGGATTGGGAAGGGACCTACTGCTCGCAGCTAGTGAGCCGGCACAGGTCTCGATCCGCTGCCTCTTGGGCCGTGGTCATCGAAGCTTGGTGGCCGAAGAGGATCTTGGCCCCCAGGATGTAGCTTTCAAGTCCGAGGAGTCCGGCGAGCTGGAAGACCTCCAGGATCTCCTCGCGGGTTGCTCCCAGGTCAAGGGCATTCCGGATGTGCCGGCGCAGCCCAGGCTCGTAGTTGTGCGTCACTGTGCAGTCGATGCCGATGCACACGAATTCGCGTTCCTTGGTGGTGAGCTTGCCGTTGTTCCAGGACTCGGTCGAGACGGCATCCAGAGCCTGGTAATACTCGGGCATGAGCCGGGCGATCGCCTCGCGATCCGAGTTCCAGAACCCGCGTGACTCAATGAAGGCCTGCTTCGCAGCTTCAAAATCCGGGTCAAACTCTTCCGTGCCGTCCGCGTCACCCCCCCGCTTCCTGAGCTCCTCCTGCAGGATTGGCACAGAGAAGTAGAGCGCATGGTTTGCCAGCGCAACGATGGTGATCAGCACGTCGATGATCTCCGCGGCGGTGGCGCCCGCGGCGAGGGCGCGCCTGATGTGGCGCTCCACGCCATCAACGTTCAGGCTCGTGGCCGAAGCGTGCATCCCGAGCAGGACGAGCTCCTTCATCCGGGCCGTGAGGTGCGAGCTCTCCATCGGAGCGCGCCAGTAATCTGAGGCTACCGGCAGTGACGTCCACGCGGACTTCCGGAACTCGTCCAGATCGGCCACCTGTGAAATGAGGCCGGTCAGCGATGCGAAGTCGGGCTCGGTCGGCGCCCCCTGAATCTGTTCCTTCATAGATGCCTCCCCCTTCTTGTTCTGAGCAGTGGAATTGGGTCTACCAACCGATCTTGACAAGTGCTCCGCCGTCGACCGGGAGCGAGACTCCTGTGATGAAGGCGGCCTCTTCGGAGGCGAGGAAGACCGCCGCGTTCGCCACGTCCCAGCCAGTCCCCACGTGTCCCTGCAACGGGATCAGGGTCTTCCGCTGCGCAATGATGTCATCGCGGGATGCGCCCGTCAGTCGCGCGCGGGTGTCCACCGCCATAGCGGTCTCCACTCGTCCGGGCAGGATCGCGTTGGCACGGATGCCGAATTCAGCATTCCTCAAGGCGAACTGCTGGGTGAACGCGATCATCCCCGCCTTGCTTGCGCGGTACGCGACATTTTGAGAGCTCGTCTCTATCGCGGACATCGATGAGACATTGAGGACGACGCCCGATCCCTGCTCTCGCATAATGGGCTCGACCAGCTTTGCAGCCATGACCGCTCCCCGGAGATTGACCTCCATGACGACATCGAACGAGTCTTCGGTGACCACCTCGAGCGGGCCGTCCCCTGCCCCGACGCTGACACCGACGTTGTAGTGCAGGATGTCTATCCGTCCCCACTGGGAGACCGCGAAGTCGAGGGCCTGCTTGAGCGACTCGACTCGCCTCACATCGGCTTCGAATGGCTCGCCGCTGGCACCCTGCTCGGACATCTTCAGGGTCTCCCGGGCCGAATCGATGTCTCGATCGACGGCGAGAACAAAAGCTCCCTCTTCCAGGAAGCGCAGGGCGGTTGCACGACCGTTTCCGATCGATTCCCCTGGGCTCTGCCCCGCTCCGATTACAACAGCGACCTTGTCAGCAAGTCTGCCCATGGCTTTCCTTTCGGATCGTGAGAACCACGACGTTCAGAACCGTTGAACGGGCCGAGCCAGAAACAGCGGCCGATCGGACGAAGAAGGCCGCTCGGCATCGGCGGTCCAGACGGTTGCCTTTAGAGAAGTGTACACCATAAGATACGGAAGTTCGCAAATATGGACAGCAGGCCTGCTTTGGGCCTTCTGTCGGGGAGAGGATCGAAACTTATGCATCCACTGTCGCTCTCCGCCCTGACGGTTCTTCCGTGCACGCCGCTCGAGCAGATCGATGTGGCTCGGGAGGCCGGGTTCGACGGCGTCAGCCTGCGGCTGTTCCCCGTCATGGATACCGACATCGACGTCATGGCGGACGCCGTGCTGCGGAAGGAAATGGAGCGCAGCCTTCGAAGCAGCGGTCTTGAGGTGTTCGATGTGGAAGTCGTGCGCGTGACTGCTGGAACAGTTGTGGCGGAGGTACTTCCTGCGCTCGAGTTCGCCGGCGTCCTCGGGGCGCGCCGGCTTGCTGTCACTTCCGGCACCCCGGCAGAGCACCGCGCGGAGGACGAACATGACTTCCTGCGGCGGCTTGAGGAGCTCTGCCTCGCGGCTGAACCCTACGGAGTGGGCGTCATGCTGGAATTCATTCCGTACCGCGGGATCTCCTCGCTGGGGGAGGCGCTGGACGTGGTCCGCAAAGTGGGTCATCCGGGCCTTGGAGTAACCCTGGACGCGCTCCACTTCCACCGCTCGGGCGGGGAGGCCGGGGAGATACGGCTCGCCGAACCAGAGCTTCTGGCGTGTGCTCAGCTGTGCGACGCGCCGGCGATCGCCCCCGCCGACCTTCCCTTCGAGGCGCGCTACGGGCGCCTCTTCCCGGGAGAGGGAGGACTTCCGCTGGAAGATTTCGTCGCCTCCCTTCCCACTGGACTGCCCGTCTGCGTCGAGGTGCCCGCCCGGGATCACGGCGGGATGACTATCCTCGACCGCGCCAAGAAGGCAGCCCGTACCGCACGGCAACTCGTATCGAAGAGTGCGTGAGTCGAGGCCGTCCACAGGATGTGGACGGCCTCGGGTTCAGCAGATCAAGCCTGAGCGCTGGGCCGGGCGGTGGTGAGCTCAACGTCCGCAAGCCGCTCCACCGCGGTGGCCAAGGCTTCGACGTGGCTGTCCCGGCCGATGAGCGCCATCGCTGTCTGGTACAGCTCTCGGCTGAGGCTTCCGAAGAACGTTGGCACTCCGCTGGCCGCTCCCAGCGAGCAAGCGAGCCTGAGGTCCTTGTGCGCCAGTGCAAGGCTGAATCCCCGGTCGCGGTCTCCCGCCAGGATTCGGCTTCCTTGCTGCTCGAGGTACGCATTCCGGCCTCCGCCGGCGACAAGCACCTCCAGGGCGGTCGTGGCATCGATGCCGTTCTTCGCAGCCAGGGTGAGCGCTTCGAGGGACAGCCAACGCTGTGAGCAGGAGAGAAGGTTGTTGATCAGCTTCATGGTGTGGCCTGCGCCTATTCCACCGACATGGGTGATCTTGGGGCTGATCAACTCGAGGACCTCGATCGAGCGTTCGACATCTCGGGGGGCGGCGCCGAGCATGATCGAGATCGTGCCGGCAACGGCCGCCGGGGCACCGCCGCTGACGGGGGCATCGACCAGCGTGATGCCGCGTGCTTCGAGCTCCTTGGCAATGGCCTTGGTCTCTCCGGGATCTCCTGAAGTCTGGTCGATGATGAGAGAGTGTGGCGCCAGCGTCTCTGCCAGGCCCCCGTGGCCGAAAATCACGGACCGTACGTGGTCCGAGGTAGGGAGGCATAGCAGCACTGCGGTGCATTCCCGTGCGAGCTCGGGGATGCTGTCGCATGCCACGGCGCCCTGGTCCTCCAGCACGCGGACGACAGCAGGGTTCCTGTCGTACACGTGAATCTTGCGTTGGCTCTGCAACCGGCTCGCGAGCGCGCCTCCCATGTCGCCGAGGCCGATGTACCCGATTGTCATTGTGATCCTCTCGTTGGCCGTGCCCTAGACCCGAGGCTCGCTCGTGCCATCTTGCTGCTGAAGAAAACCTGCTTGCGTTCTCTGACGGTAGGGAGACTCCACCCGCGAGGCGCTCTCCTGGAGGGCATCGTTGGATGCGGAATAGCGCCGTTGACCCAACCGGCTTTGCCGAGGGCTGAGAGGCCCGGTCTCCGCCGCGACTGGCTTCCAGGACGGGACGCTCAACCCGCTGCCCGAACCGACTCGTACATCTCGTCCTGCACCGCCTCCTGCCAATCGACTCCGCCGAGGGAGAAGGCCAGATGAAGCATGCTTCGGCTGTGGGAGGCCCCGTGCCAGTGGCGTACTTTGGGCGGAGTCCAGACCATGTCGCCGACGCCCATCCGAACCACCTGATCCGCGGTGGCCACGAATCCCTCGCCTGATTCGACAATCAGGAGCTGGCCTCCCTCGTGGCTGTGCCAATGAGTGCGGGCGCACGGCGTGAAGAAGTTCTTGCTGAAACTCGTTCCACTCTCCTGGAGGAGGATTTCGCGCCACATCTCGCCCGTGCACGGGCCGTTTGCCCGCTCAGCGCGAATCGTCTCGACATCGCTTCTAACGACGGTCAACATAGGGTTTCCTTCCATGCATCAACCTCTCGACACGGTTCCGAAGAGCCTGGCTAATGGGGCGAGCACGAGGGGACGGGCGGCGACCCAGCCGGCAGCGATCACACACAGGGACCCGACGAAGATCCACAAGCCTACCCAGTTCACCTCATCCGAACCGCCATACATGTGATTGAGGTTCCGAAGGGCGCCCGTTGCGAGCACGAGACTGACATGGACGATGATGAACAGGACGAAATAAGCCATCACCGGAAAGTGGACGGCCCTGGCCCACTCGACGGGGTAGGCCTTGTTCAGCCTTCGTGCACCCTTTGGCCACACTCCGGACATCCGCACGCCGGAGAGGGAGGCGAGAGGAGCGGCGATGAAGACGGTCGCGAAATACGCGAGCTGCTGGAGGGCGTTGTAGTTCACCCAGCCGTCCTCGGTGGGCCAGTCCAGTGAAAGGTACCTCAGCGCTGCGGTAATCGCGTCTGGGAATACCTCCCAGCTGGTCGGGACGATCCGGGTCCATTGTCCTGTCGCGAAGAGGAGCACGGCGAAGACGACGCCGTTCACCAGCCACAGGATGTCGAGGGACTGATGGAACCAAAGCGACAGGCTGATCTTGCGCGTCCTGTCACGACGGGGAGACCAGACAACAGGCGGGCGCTTCTGATGGCGCACTGTCAGGCCGGAGCGGATGATCAGAACTATCAGGAACACGTTGAAGAAATGCTGCCACCCTACCCATGCGGGGAACCCGACCGGTGACCCGGCTGGCAGGCGGTACTGTCCAGGGAATGCGGAGGTGAAGTCCTGCATGAACCCGAGTGAGACGAACCACCGCACCAGCATCACGATCAGCGTCGCCACGATAATCACTCCGGCCGTCCCAACGACGATTGCCCCGGCCCACTGCCTCCTTGTGAAAGGGCCATAGCGTTTCGGTTGGGGCATCAGGACGTCCGGCTCCTGGGCTGCGCTCGGAGGCGTAGGCAATTCGGCTGGGAACTCCCGCTGGTCAGCTCGGTGGTCTGGCAGTTCCTTCTGGGAGACCGGCTCGGAGGGCTGCGTGTCGGATTCCAAGGGAAGAGCAGGAGCGTCCGTCCCGGCTACGCTCTCCGGCGCGCAGCCGGCCGGCGGCCACGGTTCGCCGCCTGCCTCTCGGGGCAGCCCGCGCCGCAAGGGGACCTCGCCCTTCCCAGGAGGGGGCTGATTGGGCAATGGTGAGGCGACGAGATCGCCCTGTTGGACCGCAGTGGAGTGTCGTCCTGGCGAGGTTCGGTACGCCACGGGAGCCGCCGAAACCGTATCGGTTGCGGTGATCGCACTCCCACTGGGCCATCGCTCTCCGCCGGGCCTACGTGGTAGGCCGCGGCGGAGCCCGACGGGGACTTGCGCTTCTCGGTTGCCGCGTCCTTGCGCAGGAGCTGGCGATTCCGCGGCTTTTTGCATCGGAGCCCCTGAGACGCCGTTCAGAGGAGCGTCTCCGGCGACGGGTGGATCTTCGCCTAGGTCGATCGCGGCTGTCGATTCCGCTGTGGTTTCGGGTAGCGGCGGCCAAGGCTCGCCGCCGGCTGTGCGGGGAAGCCCCCGCCGCGGGGTGCGGGCCGTCATCGCCTATCCATTCTTGGCCTGCAGCGCTTCGATGAGCTGTGGCACCACGGTGAATAGGTCGCCTACTACGCCGAAGTCGGCGATGTCGAATATCGGGGCGTCCGCGTCCTTGTTGATAGCGACGATGGTTTTGGCGGTCTGCATCCCTGCCAGATGCTGGACTGCCCCGGAGATCCCCACCGCGACGTACAGCTGTGGTGAAACAGACACCCCTGTCTGCCCGATCTGGTACGACTGGGGAACATATCCGGCGTCGACAGCAGCCCGGGATGCTCCGACTGCTGCCCCGAGGGCATCGGCAAGCTGCTCCACCAAGGCGAAGTGCTCGCCTGAGCCAAGGCCCCGTCCACCCGAGACCACCTTCCTCGCCCCCCTCAGCTCCGGACGGGTCGAGCTGACCTCCGTCGCTTCGAAGCCCTCGACCTTGGCCGACCGCGTGGCCGACGCAGCTACGTCGAGCCGCTCGACCTGGGCGGCCTGCCGCTGCGCGCGGGCTTCCACGGCGCCTTGGCGCACCGTGATCACGAGCGTGCCGAACGTTGCGGCTGAGTCCACGTTGTAGGACCCTCCGTAGACCGAGTGGTGAGCCACCACCCCTTCCGGATCGCGCGAGACCTTGATTGCATCGGCGGCGATGGTGCATCCGGTGCGGACCGCGAAGCGACCCGCGACATCACGCCCCTCGACGGAATTGGAAATCAGGATCGCATCGGCACCAACCAGTTCCGAAGCCGCGACTAGAGCATCTACCTGCGGAATGGTCATTCCATCGCCAGTGGGGGCCATCAGCACCCGTGCGGCTCCTAGGGCGGCTGCCTCATCGGCGAGTCCGTCGGAGTCGGATACGACGAGCGCCACGGGCGTGCCTGCCTCGGCTGCGGCTCCTATTAGCCCCGCCGAGGACTTCGCCAGACCGCCGTCCGGAGCCACCTCTAGCAGCACAAGAATGGAGTCAGTAGGAAAATCAGGCATTTGGTCAGTCCTCTAAGAGAGCCGGTTCTGGATGAGATATTCCGCGAGCCGTGTGCCAGCGTCCCCCTCGTCGAGGATCTTCAGGCCCGGCCCGCGCGCTGGCTTTTCACTGACCGCCACCATGATCGATCTCGGCACGTCCAGTCGGTTCGCGTCCACCTTGAGATCTTCGAGGGAGAGGGTCTCGAACGGCTTCTTCTTCGCCGCTCGTATCCCTTTGAAGTTGGCCAGGCGTGCATCAGGCAGGGCTTCGGTGATGGAGATAACTGCCGGAAGGTCGGCAGACACCCTCGCGGTACCGGCATCGGATGCCCTAATCCCTGACACCTTCCCGTCGCCGATCTCAACGGACGCGAGCGACGTCAGCTGCGGTACACCAAGGCGTTCCGCGATCATGGCCGGGACCACTCCGCCCGCGCCGTCTGTCGACTGGTTCCCAGCGATGACCAGATCGAAGCCTGTCCGCTGTATGGCGGCGGCGAGAACCTCGGCGGTCAGGCCAAGATCAGCTCCTAGGAGCGCATCGTCCGTGACGTGCACAGCGGACGTAGCGCCCATCGCCAGTCCCTTGCGCAGGGATGCGGCGGCCGTCTCCGGGCCCATCGCTATCACGACCACTTCGGTGCCGGCGGAGGTGTCAGCCTGGTTCAGGGCAACCTCGAGCGCCCGCTCGGAGATCTCGTCCAGCACGTTCTCGGACGTCCGGCGATCGGCGAGACCAGTCTCTAGGGAAAGCTTGCGGCTCCCGTACGTGTCGGGGACTTCCTTGAGCAAGACGACTATCTTCATGTGCCCATCCCTCTGCGACGAAGTCATCATTCGGATACAGGAATAACTGTACCACTATACGAATGGAAGGGGGCAAGTCCGAGGGTTGGGCCGCCGTCGAGCACCCTGGGCGGCGGGCCCGTCCCGAGAGCCGACCGCTCGGCCCGCTGTAGTCAGGCCTTGACCCCGCATTGGGCCTATCGGTAGAGTCTCCGCATCTCATTATGAATCTCCATACTTATTTACGTACAGCGTTGGGCGAAGAGCGACCTCACGCAGTCGATTTTCCAAAGCATATTAAGGAGGCAGAAACATGGCAGGGGAGCATGCTGATGCTCAAGCGCGCCGCATCATCACCGGACTCGATGCCGATGGAAAGTCTTGCTTCGAAAGCGACGAACTCACGCCTCATCGCCTGGTGGGCCCCGGCAACACGAAATGCGACATCTGGAGGGCCGCCGGTCTGCCCGTCGGGTACACAGACGGGGATGGCATTGATGCCGTCATCACGGAGCCGCCTCTGGGTGGACTGGTGTTCCGGCAGACAACATTCGCCCCGGACACCGAATGGGACAAGTCGCTGGGGTATTCGGATTCGAAGGGCCAGCTCAGGGGAACCGTGCCGGCCGAGGACGCGGACGGGGTCGCGGGCTTTCATTTCACGGACTCGGTCGACATTGTCACCGTTCTGAACGGAGAGCTCGTCTCTGTCATGGAAACCGGAGAAACGGTGCTTCGGGCCGGTGACACCATCATCATGCGGGGGGTCAAGCACGCTTGGTGCAACCGCACCAACGAGCCAGTGACGGTTCAGGCCATCATGATCTCTGCCGCAAACTAGCTCATCTTTACGACCGCTCGAAATTCTCAGCGAGGCACTGCGCAAAGGAGCTGCAGCCGAAGCCTGAGGTTGTCCGTGCTCGAACACATATGCGCCTCAAGGCGCGGGCAGCAACGAGATCGAATGCCAAGAAATTTGCGGCGGCCCGTTGTTGCTCCAATGACATAAGGGAGAAAGGAGAAAGCTCATGGATGTTGTTACTGCGCTGAGGTGTAGCCGCATGAGCCTAGGACGTTGGGGCGCCGTCTTGTTGTGCGTGCTCTGCAACGTGATCGACGGCCTCGATCTTCTACTCGCGTCATTTGCCCTTCCCCATTTTCCGGCGGCATTCGCAACCGCCGAAGAAAAAGGATTCCTGATCAGTCTCGGTTTCGCCGGCATGGCGTTCGGATCTATCTTCATCGGACCCCTCGCCGACCGTATCGGGCGAAAGAATCTGATTGTCGCCAGCTTACTCGTGTCAACCATCTCCCTGGCTGTGACGGCTGCGTCACCGTGGATTCAGCTGGTTCTTCTGATGCGGTTCCTCACGGGGATCGGCGTCGGAACCGTGACCCCGCTGTCGTTCGTGCTCGCCGACGAGTACGCTTCCGAGTCCCGCCGGAGCGTCTGCGTCGGAATCGTGGCTCTCGGCTACCCGATCGGCAGCACGGTGGGCGGAATGATTGGTCTCTTCATCATCAATTCCTTCGGCGGTGCTTGGCAGGCGCTCTTCTTGTTCGGCGCAGCGATCAGCTTCATAGTCTTCCTGGTTGCGCTAGCGTTCCTGCCAGAGAGTTTGACCTTCCTGGTCGGGCGAGCGCCTCATGGCGCGGACGCCCGTATCGCCAGAATTGCTGCAAGGATGGGATTGACCGATGTGGATCCCGCCGCAGTTCCAGCCACGGTTGAGCCCGCCGCCTCCACGGACACTAAAGTCGGGGTACTGGCACCCCGCTACCGGCGACGGACCTGGATCATCTGGATCGGCTACGCCACGAGTTCCACGGCGTTCTACTTCGTCACCAGCTGGACGCCGCAACTGGTCTCAACCGCCAGCGGAAGCACAGCGACCGGCACACTCGTCGGAACGATCCTCAGCGTCGGCGGGTTCGTCGCCACCATTGTCTTCATCGTGATCGTGACTCGCGTCGCTCCCACAAAGGTGAGCTGGGTGGCTGGAATTATTGCGTGCGTTGCCCAGGTCGCGTTCGCGCTAACTCTGGCGAACGGTGCGGCGATAGCGGCAGCTGCCTTGCTTGGCATGAGCCTTCAAGCCGTTCAATCGGCGTACGTCGCAAGCTGCACTCGCATATTCCCGACACTGATCAGGGCGCGCGCGGAGGGACTGATGATGGGAATCAGCCGGGTCGGCACTATCCTCGTGCCGCTGCTGGTCGGCTACATCCTCTCGGTTATCTCCCCACAGACGATGTACCTATCTGCTTCTGTTTTCGTCTTCATCGCCACAGGCGCCGCTCTAATGCTGTGGTTGTCAACTCGACGTGAACTTGTGCCATCCGGCGCGAACGCCTCGTTCGATGCGCCCTTCGCTGAGGCAACTCCATCCGGTCAGCGACTGGCTGAGTAGTCGTTGAATGACGCCGCCAGACACGGTCGATCGCATCCCTGGTGACGTCTCCTACTTCTTTCGGAGAAGACGTTTCGAGGGCGTCATGTATGAAAGGTGCGGTCGCCCACAATGCTCTTGATACAGGCAAGTCTCAAGGTGGAGGGCCTCGACGGCCGCGATGTCATCCAATCGTCTTCCGATCGTCCTCGCCCCCCCCAATACACACAAACTGAAGGAGCAACGATGATCATCGGCGCACTCGACGCTGCCGACACCTTCGACGAGGAGGTGTGCACGCAGGCCCAGCAGGCCGAGCGATGCGTGTACTGCGAAGGCCCGGAGACCGACTAAGGTCTCGATCGATCGATTCACCCTCGATGCTGCGGCGCTCAACGCATCCGCCACGGACGTGGGGCTCCTTGGCACCCAGCTGGAGAGGATGCGTTGTCCGCCGGACCCGATCGTCACGCTACCAAGTTCCGCCCTCCATGAATGAGCGGGCGAGAACACCCTAGAGGAAGAAGGAAAGAATGTCCGGAATCATCGTCGTTGGGGTCGACGGCAGTGACACGGCAAGGCGCGCGGCGACAAAAGCCCTCGACCTCGCTGCGGCGCTGAACGCCCCGTTGCACATAGTGACGGCGTACGGTAGCGATCGACCGGAGGTCGTCGGAACCGGCTCCGACGAGCGAGTGGTATCGGACTTGAGCTTCGCCGCGAAGACCGCCCAGTCTGTCGCAGCCGATCTGACCATGGAGCGGAGCGGTGTCGACATCCTCGGCACTGCCGTGAGGGGAAAGCCTGCTGAAGCCTTGATCCAATACGCGGCAGACTCCGGAGCCAGTCTGATCGTGGTGGGAAATCGGCGAATGCAGGGTATAGGTCGCATCCTCGGAAGCGTCGCGAACAGCGTCGCACACAATGCGCCTTGTGACGTGCTGATCGCCAAGACTGACGAGTAACGCCTTAGGCGAAGCATTCGACCTCTGGCTCCCCAACGGGGCTTCCAGTCGGGAGGGGGAGGGGCCCTGGTGTCAGCAGGGGAGGGGCCCCTCGTACCCCTCGTAGTCTGGGTCCTTTCGCGCCAGGCGCCGGATGAATACTTCGCGGCACAGGTTGGTGGGTCCGACTGCCAGCCGTGCAACTATGCCATCCCGTCCACAGTTGGGATGTGGCTTTGTATAGGTGATGATCCGTCGGGGAGTTCGCGAGGGGGCATGGGGCATGTAAGCAGTCGTATCGAGGAAGAACACGCCGGCTCAGGCATTGCTAGGACGACTTGCCTCTGGCTCAGTCCGTCGGTTCGGCGATCCGGGCCCTGAGCAATGTCGCTGTTTCCCACCCGAAGGGCCGGCAATCTACTGGCTTAGGCGGCGAATGAGAGCGTTCCAGCTCAGCTCTCGATTCAGATGCAAATTGAAGCAGTGGCCCATGTCATGCAATGGATCGACACTAACTTCGATCGACGACCTGTAACATTCCCGCTCCTGCTCGCTGTATCGCGCTGGAAGGGTCGGGTCGTATTCTCCGAGTTGGATGTAGACGGGGCAGCGGACGTCGTGGACTCCGGCCGCGTCCGGGTTATTCGACAAGTGGATGGTGTCATCCCATAGCCGGCTGGGCATTGAGGTGCGAAGGTTCTGGTTGTCGTAGGTGATGACAGCGGGATCTGCCTTGGGTTGGTGGTAGTACTTGAGCCGGCTTTGGGGTGGAACCAGGGCGTATGGGTTGACGAGGAGGGACTCGCGCTCACCGGGTGCCCACTTGTTCCTCGGCCGAAGGGGGAAATAGCCGGTCCCCGTGACAACGAGCAGGTCCGCTGCGGGCCAATTCGCCTCCGCGAACACTCCTACCATGCTTCCCAATGAATGCCCGATGGAGATGATTTGGGTGAAGCGTCGCCCGAGTATTGAGGTTGGCCGACGAAATGAGTCGATCAGCGAACTCAGCGCCTGCCCGACGGATTCGACAGTGAATGCGCCCGACTCGGGCTTATCGCTCTCTCCCACGCCAGGAAGGTCGAGGGCAACGACGTCGAAGCCGCGCTTGGTCATAAAGCGCACGTATGAGTATTCGCGACCGTTGATGGACGGTGCGTCCCAATAGCGGTGATCGTAAGTGTTCCCGTGCGCCAGAACTTGCAGCACTCCCCGCCGATCACCTTCGGCTGGATAGAAAAAGCCAGCGAATTGTGCATCTTCGGCACCGGCAATCGGCACAGGGAATGCAAATCTATGGTTGGGCGTCGTATTCCTCACGAGTCACCTCCCGGTTCTTGCTTCCGCTGGTTCGGTAGAGACGTGTTCGCAGTCACGAATGACTATACCACAACAGGAACGTACGCCGATCTCTCGCGCTCTCCGACGCGGGGGTTGAAGGCGTTCTCGTCATTCAAGTCTCGGTCGCAGCTGTGTGCCCTGATGGCAGGGCGCGGGCAACCCGGGGAGATCGCCGCGGAGGTTGAAAGGCTTGTGGATGGGGAGATGGGTCCGGTGTTTCATCTGATGAGATACGCAGACTAATGGCTGACATAACGCCGGTTCTCGGCGGTGGAGTAGGACGAGTTGAAAGAGGTGCGAGGACTCGTCCCACCGTGCCATGGGGCGTTGTCGCAGGTCAGACGGTGGTTCGTCCTTGTGCCGCAGCTGGCCGGGTCGGTGCCGGCCTGCTGTGTCGGCGCAGGTCAGCAATGGTTTCTCGCATTAGATGAGAGATTTTCGCGTACAGTTCAGGCTGTGGAGCTGCTGCCGGGACGGATTCCAGACTTCCTGACGGACCAGGACGTCGGGCTGCTGCGTGCCGAGGACCGGGTGTTCGAGGCGATGCTGGACCGGTGGCGTGCGCAGATGCTCGCGCGCGGGCTGACGACGGCGTTCATCAGGTCCTCGTGCCGGACCGTGGAGCGCTTCAGGGACCATGCCAACGAGTACCCGTGGCGCTGGTCGGCCCATCACGTGGACGATTTCCTGTCCGACCAGCGCGGTGGCGCGGGGCCGCTGAGCCTGTCGACGCTGCGCTCCTACGCGGGTGCGATCCGGGCGTTCTGCGCGTACCTGACCGACTCCCGCTACGGCTGGGCAGCCCTGTGCGAGCGGGTCTTCGCGGCCGTGCCGACACAGGTCGTCTTCGAGTGGAACTCACCCAGGCACACCACCGACGACGCCGTGCCGCCGCGCCGGCGGGCTTTCACGAAGACGGAGCTCCAGGCGTTCTTCGATGCCGCCGACGACGTCGTGGACACCGAGTTCGCCAAGGGCTCCAAGCGCTGGCTGCCGGCGATGCGGGACTCGGTCGCGTTCAAGGTGGCCTACGCCTACGGGCTGCGCCGCCGCGAGCTGGCGATGCTCGAGGACGTCGACTTCGGCCCGAATCCCCATGTCCCTGCGTTCGGGGCCTTCGGCTCGCTCCAGGTCCGCTGGGCCAAGGGAACCAAGGGCTCCGGGCCGCGGCGCCGCACCGTGCTGACCGTCCCGGAGTTCGAGTGGGTCGTCGACCTGCTCCGGTTCTGGCTCTCCCCCGAGGGCCGAGGCAGGTTTGCCACCGCAGACCGCTCCCAGAGCCTGTGGCCCTCGGAGCGCTCGGCCTCTGCAGCGGTACGGAACTTCGACCGGTCCTTCCAATCCGTCCGGAAGCTGGCCGGCCTGCCCGAGGAGCTGTCCCTGCACGCGCTGCGCCACTCCTACGTCACGCACCTGATCGAGGCCGGATACGACCCGCTGTTCGTCCAGCAGCAGGTCGGCCACAGCTACTCCTCGACCACCGCGCTCTACACTTCCGTCTCGTCCGACTTCAAGCACAGGACCATCCAGCGCATGATCGCGGCCAGGATCGGCAGCCCGGAGAACGAAGGCAGGAACCGAGCATGAGCGAACAGCGCCGCATCGGCTACCACTGGAACCTCCGGAAGCTCATGGCCCAGCGGAACCTCTGGAAGACCACCGAGCTCCTCCCCCTGCTCAGGGCCCGGGGCATCAACCTCTCCAACGCCCAGGTCCACCGGCTCGTCACCGGCACCCCCGAGCGGATCCCCGCGCACACCTTCGCCGCCCTCTGCGACATCCTCGAGTGCACCCCCAACGACCTGTTCGAGCCCTACGTCCAGATGCGCGCGGCCGCCACGGCGAACGCCCCGCGCAGGCCCGAGGACATCGGGGTCAAGCCCGGCGATCCCATCGCCCGCAGGATCCGCCTGATCCCACCCGAGGACGATGCCTAGGCCCCGCAAGGCCGAGGACCCGACCCGCTGGCCCGTCCCCTGCTCCCGCTGCGGCCAGCACCACCAGACCGTCGCGAACTGGTCCGACGGCGGGGTCTGCGGCTACTGCTACCAGCAGGCCAAGCGCACCCGGGGCACCTGTGCCTGCGGCCACGAAGGCATCCTGCCCGGGCTGGTCGACGGCGCCCCCGCCTGCCGGCACTGCTCCGGGGTCCGCCTGAACGTCGACTGCACCTCCTGCGGGGCCGAGGAAGAGCTCCACAGCGGCGGCCGCTGCTGGAGCTGCACCCTTGCCGACACGGTCGACGGCCTCCTCGCCCGCCCGACACGCGGGACCGTCTCCCCGGAGCTCGTCCCGCTCGCGACAGCGCTGAAGTCGATGAAGCGTGCCAACAGCGGCCTGACCTGGATCCGGCAGGAGCACGTCAGCGCGTTCCTCCGCCGCCTCGCCGTCGCCCCTTCGGTCAGCCATGAGGCCTTCGACGGTCTGCCGAACTCGCGCACCCGCGAATACGTCCGGGGCCTGCTCGTAGAACACGGCGTCCTCCCACGCCGCGACGAACTCCGCGCCCGCTACGACGACTGGGCGAAGGAAGCCCTCGAACGGGTCGGCGACCCGGAGAACCGCGAGCTCGTCCGCCGCTACATCCGCTGGCACCACCAACGCCGCATGAACCACGCGGACGGAGTCGGCCACGGCACCTTCCTGCGCAGCAAGCAGAGCGTCACCGTCGCCATCGACTTCCTGAACTGGCTCACCGGCAGGGGAACCCGCCTCGCCGAACTCCAGCAGGCCCACCTGGATGCATGGCAGGCAGAAGGCCCCACCACCCGCGAGGTCGCGGACCGATTCCTCAACTGGGCCATCAAGACCCACACAGCCCCGGCCGGGCTGAGGATGGCCCCGCACAAGAGGGGAACCAGCCCCAGGCTCAGCGCCTCCCAGCAGGAGGAAGCCGTCCAGCAGGTCCTCCACAGCGACCTGCTGTCCCCGCGGGACCGCGCCGTCGCCATCCTCGTCATCGTCTTCGGGCAGCAGATCGAACGCGTCGCCGCCCTGACCTGGGACGACGTCGCCGTCACCGACGAGCTCGTCACCGTCCGCCTCGGCGGCATCGAGATCGCCCTCCCGGCCCCGCTCGACGCGCCCTGGCGCGAGCTCGCCTCAGCCCCGGGAAACGGCCTCACCGCGGCACACCCGAACAGCAACTGGATCTTCCGCGGCCTCTCCCCCGGACGGCACATCAGCTCCGCGCACCTGCGGCAGCGCCTCCGAGCCGTCTTCAGCGCCCGCGCCGCCCGACTCGGCACGCTCCACGAGCTGACCAGGCTCGCACCCGTGGCCATCATCGCCGAAACGCTCGGCTACTCACCCGCCACCATCGAACGCCACGCCACCGACTCCGCCGCTGCCTACAGCCAGTACGTCGCGACGAGACGAGGCAAGCGCGCCACACCTCAGAACGGCTGAACACCGTCCAAGGCAGCCACGATCCTGTTCCCTTCCAGAACAATCGACGTTTCGGGCATGCCCGCGTCGTTCCACCTCGCAACCAGACGGAGATCGCCCTGCTCGGGCAGCGGCCACAGCCACAGCCTTGAGGAGCTGACCCACTCGTCGCCGGTTCCCATTCCGCCTCCACCGCCTGCCTGCAGCAGCACCGGTTCGGTGACCGCGGACTCGGTTCCGAACATGCCCGGGCGAGGATGGCCGATCACCGCTTTGCGGCCATCGGCATACTCGATGCCGAAGAGCAGACCCGACTCGGAGGACCAGCGGCCGCCCATAGGCATCCTGAACCCCTTCGATTCGAGTTCGCCCCACTCATGCTCGGACATGCCGTCCCTCCGAGCGACCCAGGCAATCTCGATGCAGCACCCAGTGGAGTAGACCTCCAGTGATCGGACGCCCATCACCAAAGACGGCCCGCGATGCAGGAACTGCCCCACATGGATGACGACCGGCAATTCATTCGCCGGAGGACCCGCCCACACAGGCCGCGCCGGAGCCGGGCGAGGACGAGGTTCAGGTGAAGCCGGCAGACCCTCGAAGAACGTCATGGCCCGATACTGCCATCAACCGCCCCCACCGCCACGCTCCAGCTCGTCCCCCTTCAACACGTCTCGCTGCCAGTTCGGAAGTGCGTGGGGAAAAGCGGGCCCGACGGGCCGCGTGTTGATGGCCGAGATCGTTAGCCGATTGACGCCGGAGTTCGCCGCTCTTGGTGCTTTGGACACTCGTCGGCTCGAGTATCGGTAAACGACCTGGGCGGCGAGCCGGGCATGAAGCCTGGGAGTCCCTTCTGGGAACCAGCTTCGATCCGAGTGGGTCGGGAGAGTGCCTCCCCCAGAGCACCACGCGTCTTGCAGACGAGGCCCAAGCGGGCTTTATCGCGTCAGATGTGCCGGGCTGCTGCTGCTCACCTGACCGTCGAGGAGGCGGCGGTGACGGTTTCGATGCGAGTGATGAGTGCGGGGGACGGGTACAAGTACCTGCTGCGCACTGTGGCCGCCGCTGATGGCGATCGGTCCCTGTCGACTCCTCTGACCCGCTACTACGCAGAGGCGGGGACCCCGCCGGGCCGTTGGCTCGGCAGCGGCCTGCCTGCCCTCGGGGCGGGACAGCTCCGTGCGGGCGATGAGGTCTCAGAGGCCCAGCTGCAGCTGCTGGTCGGGATGGGTCGCGACCCGCTCACCGGTGAACCCTTGGGCCGCGCCTACCCCTCTTACCAATCCGTCTCTGAGCGGGTCGCCGAGCGAGTGAGGAGGCTCGACTCCGAGCTGGGTCCTGTCGAGCGGGCTCACGCGATCGCCGCGATCGAGGCGGAGGAGGCAGCGCGCGGGACACAGCGGGCGGTTGCGGGCTTCGACTACACGTTCTCGATCCCGAAGTCCGCGAGCGTTTTGTGGGCGGTGGCGGACGCGGCGACGCAGGCGCTGATCGCGGGCGCGCATCATGCTGCGGTTGCGGAGATGGTTGCGTTCCTCGAGCGCGAGGTTGCAGCGACCCGGATCGGGGCAACCGGTGCCGAGGGGGCGGTTGCGCAGGCGGCCGTGAAGGGGGTGATCGCGACCGCGTTCGACCACTACGACAGCAGGGCGGGGGACCCGCACCTGCACACCCATGTCGTGATCTCGAACAAGGTGCAAACAGCCCAGGACGGGAAGTGGCGGTCGCTGGATGGCCGGCCGATGCACGCGGCGACTGTGGCGCTCTCGGAGCTGCACGAGGCGGTCTTCGCCGACCACATGACCCGCGCGTTCGGCCTCAGCTGGGAGCAGCGCGAGATGGGCCGGGACCGCAACCCCGCGTGGGCCATCAGTGCTGTGCCGGAGGGGCTGGTGGGGGAGTTCTCCACTCGCTCCCGCCATATCGAGGTGGAGAAGGACCGGCTGATCGAGGAGTACGTGTCGCGCCATGGGCACCAGCCCTCGACCGCGACGATCCTGAAGCTGCGCGCCCAGGCGACCCTCGCCACGCGGCCGGAGAAGGTAGTCCGTTCGCTCGCGGATCTCACCGCGGAGTGGCGCCACCGCGCCGCCGGCATGCTGGGCGGGGACGCCACAGCATGGGCGCGAAAGGTCATCGGGAACGGGCCGGCGCCGCTGTTGCGCGCCGACGACGTCCCGCTCGAGCTGGTCGCCGAGCTCGGGCGCAGCGTGGTCGAAGCAGTGGGCGAGAAGCGGTCCACGTGGCGGCGGTGGAACCTGGTCGCCGAAGCCGCCCGGCAGACGATGGGCTACCGGTTCGCCAGCACGCGTGACCGCGAGGCCGTCGTCGGGCTCGTCGTGGACGCGGCCGAGGCCGCGTCGCTGCGGCTGACCCCGCCGGAGCTCGCGACCAGTCCGGCCGTGTTCCGCCGCCCGGATGGGTCGTCTGTGTTCCGGCCGAACCACTCGACCGTGTTCTCCTCCGAGGACCTGCTGGCCGCCGAGGACCGCCTCCTCGAACGCTCCCGCAACACCGCCGGCCCCACGGTCCCGCTCGCCACGGTCGAGAAGGCCACCGCGAGGCCCGACAGTGGAGGCCGGGTGCTCGGCGAGGACCAGGCCGCGGCCCTTGCCGCGGTCGCGGTCTCCGGCCGCGTCGTCGATGTCCTCGTCGGGCCGGCCGGAGCAGGCAAGACGATGGCGATGAACGCCCTGCGCCGGGCGTGGGAGGCAGAGCACGGCAAGGGCTCCGTGGTGGGGCTCGCCCCGTCCGCGGCCGCAGCGCAGGTCCTCGGCGGCGACTTGGGCATTCCCGCGGAGAACACGGCGAGGTGGTGGACCGAGCACCAGCTCCACGGGACAGGGTTCGGGGCCGGGCGGCTCGTCATCATCGACGAGGCCTCCCTCGCCGGCACCCTGTCACTGGACCGCATTACCGACGTCGCCGCCGACGCCGGCGCGAAGGTCCTGCTCGTCGGGGACTATGCCCAGCTCCAGTCCGTCGACGCCGGCGGCGCGTTCGGCCTCCTCGTCTCCGACCGCGACGACGCCCCGGAGCTGATCGACGTCCACCGGTTCACCCACGACTGGGAGAAGAGCGCGTCCCTGGCGCTGCGGCACGGGCGCACCGAGGCCGTCGACGCCTACCTCGGCCACGGCCGGATCGCCGGGGGAGACGCCGAAGCAATGATCGACGTCGCGTACACGGCCTGGCGCGCCGACCGCGCGGCGGGACTGGTCTCAGTGCTGATCGCCGAGTCCCGCGACGACGTGACCGCGTTGAACAGGCGGGCCCGGGCCGACCTCATCCTCGAGGGCGTCCTCACACCCGGCCGCGAGGTCGAACTGAACGACGGGACGCATGCAGGGGTCGGTGACACGGTCATCACCCGCCGGAACGACCGGCGACTGCGCAATGGCAGGGACTGGGTCCGCAACGGCGAACGCTGGACGGTCACCGCCGTCCGCGGGGACGGCTCGGTCACCGTCCGCAAGTCCGGGCTCCGGCTCCGGGGTTCGATCGTCCTGCCGGCCTCGTATGCGGCCGAGCACGTCGATCTCGGGTACGCGGTCACGGCCCATCGGGCGCAGGGCATCACCGCCGATACCGCCCACGTGCTGGTGGAGCCGACCACGACCAGGGAGAACCTCTACGTCGCCATGACCCGCGGACGCGAAGGGAACCATGCCTACGTGGTTCTGAACAGGCCCGACGACCACGCCGAAGCACACCCCTCCGAGAACCCCGACGCCACCGCCCGAAGCGTCCTGTGCGGGGTGCTCCAGCACGTCGGCGCCGAACCCTCCGCCCACGAAGCCATCACCGCCGAGCAGGAGGCGTGGGGCTCGATCGCGCAGCTCGCCGCAGAGTACGAGACCATCGCCCAGGCCGCCCAACACGACCGCTGGGCCGCCCTCATCCGCACCAGCGGCCTCACCGCCCGGCAGGCCGAGGGCGTCATCGACTCCGACGCCTTCGGCGCCCTCACCGCCGAACTGCGCCGCGCGGAAGCGAACCACCACGACGTCGACCAGCTCCTGCCCCGCCTCGTCCAGGCCCACGGATTCGAGGACGCCGACGACATCGCCGCCGTCATCCACCACCGCCTCGCCAGGGTCACCGCGCGCCCAACCGGCTCCGGGCGCACCCGCAGACCGCCGCGTCTCATCGCGGGGCTCATTCCGCGCGCCGACGGGCCGATGAGCCAGGACATGCGCGACGCCCTCGACGAGCGCGAAGAGCTCATCGAGGCACGCGCCGACGCCGTGCTTGAGGTGGCGTTGGATGCGAACGCCGCCTGGGTGGCGGCTCTTGGCGCCCCGCCTCGGGACCATCGGGGGGCAGGGATCTGGAGGCAGCAAGCGCGGGTCGTCGCCGCGTACCGGGATCGGTACGCCATCACCGCAGACACCCCGCTGGTGGCTCCGCCCGAGACGGTGGCCCAGAAGATCGACAGGGCACGCGCTGAAGCAGCACTCCGCGCCCTCGCCGCCACACAAGCGCAGACCGGTTCCGAGCGAAGGCTCTCGCGCCAGCCGACAAGACAGCACACGCTGTGACTACGCGCCGGAGGCACCGGGTGAGGGGCGCATCGCGTGTGCCATACGCCCATCACACCGTGGCTCTACAGCAGGCGATTTGTGGGATTGATGTTCCGTTCAGTCGATAGCCGACCTCGACTCGGAGACGAGTCACCCACGCAGACACGCTACTCGGAACCTTTGGTGTTGGGAGCTCGCGTGCATCTTGGGCTCGTAGAGCGTGTTGCGGCGATCGTTGATCCAGGAACCGAGCGAGCCAACCGTAGCTCCCGCGGCCATCGTCCAGATAGTTTCCAGCAGGTATTGCCAGATTTTTCGGGGGATGATTGTTGTGGTGCCGCGGAGTTGCCTAGTTTTCGTTTTAGTTTCCATCTGTGATCGTACCTTCTTCTCAATTCGGATTTCGGAAGAGAGACGAATGGCAGCGAGAACCACAGTTGTTGCAAAAGTTCCTACCCGTGCGAGGGGGTCGAACCCTTCTCCGCTCGGGTACCTCAACCAACGAGTACTCTATTGAATTGTCGTTCAACTTTACCAGATGCCGTCATCCTACTTGTCATTGGTGAAAGGCGACTGGCAGCCATCAACGAGACGTTTGTCCCATCGATCGATGACCCCGCTCCAGCGCGCCTCGATCACTGGATTTGCAGCGCGCCATGATCGAGTGGTATCGCTCGTCTGCCATTTCGTCAGCTCCCGTCTCTGGGACAAGAGATCCTCGCCGTCGAAGGACCACCCACTGTCAAGGTCAGGGTGCCAGAGCGAGACGGCATCGCAGAGGGGGATAAGAAGAACAGGGGCGAAGGGAAGCCCGGCGGACTTCAACCCCCAGCTCCGGTGCCGGCCGTTTACCCAGGACTCGTCACCGGAACCGAGCGTAGGAGCCTCTGACATGAACCGGCTGGATGATCAACTCCTGGTCCTGAGAGAGACGACCCTCGTGCTCATACTCGACATCGATCTCTGAAGCGATCGGATCGTCGACGACGGTTTGAAGCTCCGCATAGACCCGGAGAACGGCATCGCCGACGGGCTTCCACCCGCCCTTCGGCGGACAATTGTACCGGGGCGAATCGTCTTGGAGGTCAGGATCCGAAACGACGGGTGAGTCCAGCGGCAGCAAGAACCATGCGGCAGGGAGCGCGATAGTGCACTTCAATGCGCACGCTCCACTCGCTTGGCCAGGTCGTGACACTCTGACGGACAGCCGTAGCCGTGCAGTTTGATCGGGCTATCCCTGCTTCTGAGCGGGCGGCTGCCGCTGTCCGCCGCTGCGGGTTTCGAGCGGTACTCCACTCTCCTTGACCACCATGCTGATGTTCGTGGGCAGTTGTTGCGGTGGCGGGGACGGCAACTGAACCCGCGGCGGCGGAGTCTGCTCTTTGCCCATTACACGTCCTAACGAGTAGTCCCGAACTGAAGTATTACTAGAACCCACGATACGACGAGGTAGGTACCGCCGCGATGGAACTTCTTCCTGAGCTGTTCAAGTCGTTGGTTGTCGTCGTTGTGCACCGCGAGTTTGTCTCCCACGAGGGCCCACTCGGCGGCATAGGCGTCGACGCCGACCTCGAGCGCATTCTGCGCGAACAGCGTGGCGTTGATCTCTGGGCCGTATTCCGCGCGCAGGCAGACGAGGCCATAGCAGGCTGCGACCAATGCGCTGGCTACGGCGAGCAACGTGAAAGCTGCAGGCGCCCAAGCAAGGATCGGTGTGATGCTGAGACGTCCCACTGTCAGGTGATACATCACCAACGTTGAGTTCTGAAGTCTCGACGACTGCGCCGCAAGTACGGCCGCCGCCGTCCCGGCCAAGAAGATGGCTCGTGTCCTCATCGAGTCGTGCCGCTTGTGCGTCAGGTCTCGCTGCCGATTCAGCTCGTCATGGACGAGTCGCAGTTGGGCCGACGGTACCTTGGTATCCGTGTCGGGCGCGGCAACATCCCCGGGGGCCGGAAGTCCTTCCGCAGAGCGTGACGTCGCATCGAGGTCAGTCGGCGCTGGCTGTTCGGTGTCGACTGCCTCGGCGGTCGTCACTACTCTTTCCTCCAAAGTGACCCACCTCCCTGCTCTCCCTATTGGATGACGCTACCCCGCCGCCGCGGGGCGGTCATGATGTCGCCTCCGCACGGGAGCGGTGCGAGGTTACATCAGGGGACTGGAGTTACCGCCCAGCGATCCCCGGCAGCTGCTCGGGGCGCAGCGCCGCGACCGACGAGTCGGGACTGCTGATGATTTAGTTGACTCTTCGGTCATGCCACTTTTGCGACGGTCTTGGTTCTGATTGGTTTGTATTCGATCGGGTCAAACGGCCCGAGCCGTCGCTGGCGTCGCCAGCGGTGGTAGGTGCGCTCGGTCCAGGTGATGATCGCGGCGCGGAGCTCGCCTCAGGGGTGGCCCATCTGCGGGTGTCGAGGACGTACTTCGACACCATGTCGGTCGCCTTCGACCGGAACTGGATCAGTTGTGAGCCTGAGCGGACGCGCAGCAACCAAGCTTCAGTTCCTCAATGAACGAGGTGCCGCTGCACGACGCCCTCAGGAAGGCAATTTGAGCGTAACGCGAAGAAGCTCGGTATTCTCGGCGGCATGATCTCGATTGCCGAGATGGGTGCCGAGCCCATTGCCCAAATTTGGCAGGAACTCCGTGCGCTTCGTTCACAGAAGCCTGGGGCGGCGAAGAAGGGCGATCGACTTGCTACATTCGATGCAGCCCTCGAGCAGGCTGAACAACTGTTCACAGCTGCATCTGTGGTTGGCACTGCCACACAGCCGATCATCCTTTTGTACGGGCTTTCCCAGTTGGGCCGCGCCATAGCCGCATCCTCGCCGTTGCTGTCCAACAATGAATATGCCCTCAGCGGTCACGGAATCGACGATGGGCGGCAGTTGCAGGGGGCTACATCGAATGGAGGCCTCGCGAAGCTGATGATCCGCGCCGAGAAGAACGGAGCGTTTCCCGTCGTGGCCAAGGCTCTCGGTGCGTCCCCCATGGTCGAGCCGGTCCCGTTGGGCGACATCTGGGCGCTGTTGCCCTACTCCGAGAGATTCCCTCTACCTTACGCAGGACGTCTGCTCCGGCTCGACTTCATGCCGGCCCGCTCCTTCCTTGGGCGGGTGGACGAAGAGGAAGCCGGCAGCCTGAATCTTCTGCCGACGCATCTTCAGATGGACGTGGAAGACCCGAATTGCGTCCCGGGGGAGATCATAGAAGAAGAGTGGAGGCGGCTCAGGGAATTCCTCGCGAATTATCCGACGCTTAGCGGCTGGCATACGCAAGGCCTGCTTCAGCGGGTCCCATACATTCGCGGAGAGTCTGATTCCTATGGGTCTTATTTGTCGATTTCACTCGCCTTCAAGCCCCGGGAGGACGACCCCAGGACTCCAGCAGATCAGCGGGCCCAGATCTACCACGGAGCCCGCTACGTATACCCGGCGCTCGACGAGGGTGGGCGGCCCGCCCACCCTTTCATGCTCTGGTGGGCCGTGCTCTATCCCCTCTCCCGTTTGGCAAGGTACTACCCGGGCGTGTGGATGAAACTGACTTCAATATCGAGTGACCCGCATGCGGCCCCTATTGAGTTCATCCTCCGGGAGGCCATCCGAGCCGTTCCCGAGCTAGCACTAAGGGCCATAAGCTGGTCCATGATCCCGCATGTTTGACCAACGGTGGAAACTGTCGAACGCGTAAGCCAAATCCGTAGAGGTCAGGCCGGCGAGCGGCGCAGGTGCCGACCTGACCGCACCGGTTGTCCAATCTGGTTGATCGTTTCAGACGGCGGTGTGGGGTCCGAGCGAAAACAAAAGAGTTCCGCACCATCGTGCGCTCAAGCACGTCTCCTGGGTCTTGCGCGACGGATATGGTCCGCGCTGGCGCGTTCATCGATACCACCCGCGACCCGATCCTCACCGTGCTGTTGATCGGCGTCGAGAAGCTCGACAAAGTCACTCTCGGGCTCATCGCGATAGACTGAGACCACATGTGGCCATCAAGACCGAGATGCAGGAGCAAGACACAGGCTCGTTCCCATGCACGAGGCGGTCATGGACGAGTTGCGAGCGCGTACCGCGAACAACAGTCAGTACGTTCGCGGGGTGCCCGCTGTCGACAACGACCCTGTCATGGTGCCGATCATCGAAGCGCTCGACACGTACGGGCCCTTGGAAGCTTCTATTATCTCGACAAACTCGGTGATGATCCTCAGCCGATCAGTCCCGACAACGCGTGGCAGAACATCGAACAGGCCGCGCTCGCCGACCCAGCGGACGCAACTCTCTACCAGCAGGCGATGAAGGACGTTGGCGACGACCATGGCTGGGACGAGTTCACTCCCGTCCTCCACGAGCGCATCCCCGTGGTGGTCGAGCGCTTCTGGATCGCGGTCGTTAGTGTGCGGGCGAAACCACGCTCTGGGAGAGACCGGCGGGACCATCGACTTCGAGGAGCACCATCCCGACGCTGTAGATCGGCAGTAAGGCCTCGCGCGAGGAGGAGGGGTCGAGGGGAAGCCTAGCCGAAGGCGCAGGTGGGTCCGCTGACCTGTCGGAGACACGGTGCCACTTCAGCGTCGACGGGCGAGCTGCCACCGTAGTCTATGGATCATGCGGGCACACGATGTCATGGGGTTCGTGAACGGGTTGAGCGAGAAGCTTGCCTCCCGTTCGCGTCATGTGTGCCTGTTCCTCGGCGCCGGTGCGTCGAAAGCTTGTGGCCTCCCTGACGTGGCCGGACTGACTGAGCATGTCCGGGGTTCCTTGACGGCCGATGAGTTGGCCGCTTTTGAGCGCCTTGCGACGGGTCGGAATCTGGAGCAAGTGCTCAGCAGGCTACGCCGCATTGCGACGTTGCTTGAAGGAGGCGAGGACACGGTCGACGGGCTGACTGGGGCGCAGGCGGGCGCCCTGGATATCGAGATTTGTCGGCTAATTATCGATAGGCTCATGTCCGGAGAAGTTACGCATGAGCCGATGTGGCGGCTTGCGTCGTGGGCAGCCAGAGCGGACTATCACCGGCCCATCGAGCTTTTCACGGTCAACTACGACCTGCTCGCCGAATCCGGGCTTGAGGCACTTGGCGTCCCTTACTTTGATGGATTCGTAGGCACCTTGCGCGCCCAGTTCCGCGGGGATCTCGTTGAAGGCGTCGGAGACACGGAGCGCGGTGTCCAGTCAGCGGGCGCTTCACTTCCGTCCTTCCTCGTCCGTCTGTGGAAGCTCCACGGATCAGTGCATTGGGTCTGGAGCGAGGACGAAAGTCCCACCGTCGTGCGCCTCGGAACGCCAGCGCCGGATGACCACCCGGCTGCGATCTATCCTTCGGACGCGAAGTACGATGAGTCGCGACGGGTGCCATTCCTCGTGCTCCAGGACCGGCTACGGCATGCACTTGATGAGCCCGAGACTCTTACCTTGATCACTGGCTACGCGTTCGGCGATCAACACCTGAACGAGACGATCTTCAATGCGGCTCGTCGACGGCCGCGCTCTGAGTTCATCGCTTTCTGCTATTCCACGATTCCCGACGAAGTCGCGACACTCGCGGCCACGACGCCAAACGTCCAGGTCGTCACGCGCAGCGAGGCAATCCTGGGAGGTATCCGACAACCCTGGAAAACGCCTGAATCGATCCCCGACGATGTGTGGAAGGACGACGCATTCTTACTGGGTGACTTCGAGTTCTTCACTCGTTTCCTGGCACGGAGTTCCCCACCACGCGGGGAGCTGGAATCGCGTCTCGCAGATTTGCTTGCGAAAGCGGTGGAATCGAATGGGTGAACAGGATCCAACTTGCATAGGACGGGTCAGACATGTCCTCGGAGCGCAGGTCACAGTAGCTCTCGACCCCGACCTCGCCGGAGCAGCACCAATCTATCGCGGTCGCTTACAGCGCATAGGTCAAGTCGGCTCGATCGTGCGAATCCCCCAAGGGCTCGTTGACCTCATCGGACAGGTCAGCCTGCTCGGTATCGCTGAACTGAGCGGAGCTACTAAGCCGGTAGGTACCGTTCAAGTCGGCGAGCGATGGCTTCAGATCGAGCTGCTCGGTGAGATAGATCGAGGCACCGGACACTTCCAGCGAGGCATAGGGACCTACCCTGGTCTCGATGATCCTGTCCACTTCGCCACGCCCGACGACCTCCACGCGCTGTTCCCATCGCCTAGCGATCGATCTCTGCGCTTCGGCAGACTCGCGGCTGCTGAAGAAGTGCCGGTATGCCTTGAAGCCAGCCGATTCGTCACCCGACACGCGGCAATCGTCGGCTCGACCGGCGCTGGCAAGACGAGCTGCGTGGCTTCACTTCTCCAAGGGTTTGCCCGAGGAGGCTGGGACGCAGCCAACATCGTCGTCATCGATCCCCATGGGGAGTACGCCGAGGCGCTCAGCGGCCACGCATCCATTCGTTCCGTACTCGACAGTGGAGACCGCGGCATCCGCGTGCCCTATTGGGCTTTGCCAGCGCTCGACATCCTCCATGCCTTTGCAGGAACACATGGGGGAGGCACAGCTCAAAGTCGCTTCCGTGAACTAGTCACTCAGGAACGACGCGCCTTCGCCACCGAAGCCGACTGGCTCGCACTCGACTCCGCATCGGTCACTGCTGACACCCCGATCCCTTTTGATCTCCGCAAGGTATGGCATCAGCTCGACGCCGAAAACAACGAAGTTCGACAGGTCAAGACTGACCCGGCAACAGCAGTCGCGGAAAGCGAGGGCGACCCGCAGACGCTAACCCCTAAGAAGTTTGCGCCGTATGGTCCCGCGAGTGCGCCCCCGTTCAAGAGCCCGATCCACGGCACCTATGGTGCTGTCCCGGAGCTGCTTCGTCTTGGGCTCCTGGATCCACGCCGCTCCTTCCTTCAGGAACCAGTAGGCGATCCGCAGGGAGAAGATCCCCTCATCGACGAGGTCGCCAACTGGCTAGGACGCGAAAGACCAGTCTCCATCCTCGACTTCAGCGGAGTTCCCGACGAAGCCAGCGAGCTGGCGATCGGCGTCATTCTCACACTGATATTTGAAACAGCGGTTCGCACCCCTGCTGGCGGGACCGGTATTGGCCGCTCCCGCCCTGTGCTCATCGTCCTAGAGGAAGCACATCGCTACCTCGGGCCGGCCGCCGCGCACATGGCCAGCAACGCAGCGAATCGCATCGCTCGAGAGGGCCGCAAGTATGGCGTGGGGTTGGTACTTGTGACTCAACGACCTTCCGAGCTTCCCGACACTGCGCTCGCACAAGCAGGAACTCTTATAGCGTTGAGGCTCAGCAACTCAGCAGATCAGGCGAAGATTAGAGCCGCGTTGCCCGACAGCGTATCCGGACTGGCCACTGTGCTGCCGGCACTACGAACCGGCGAGGCGATCGTCACCGGTGAGGCGATTAGCTTGCCAGCGCGCGCTCTGGTGGACGCCCCAACGCCCTTCCCGAATGCACACGACCCCTCTCTTGAGTCTTGGCGCCAACCAGGCAGCCCACCGAACGTGGCAGCGGCGATCGCGTCGTGGCGAGGAATCTACAACATGGAGGAAACATGATCGACTGGCAGCCCGTGGACGGATCGTCTCGAATCGTCGCTGAGGCATACCTGCCTGAGAGCGAGACCATCCTTGTCCGCTTCCCGAACGGAGTCGAATGGGCCTACTCCGCATGTCCACAGACCACCTGGGATGAGTTCACCGCTGATGGGCAATCCCGAGGTCAATACATCGCGGCCGTCCTCAATGCGAAGCCGAACGGCCCTTGGGCGAGTTAGGTCCGTCCTCAGCGCCCCAGGCACACGTCGAGGCCCAGTGTGCCAGGCTTTGTGCCTGTACAAGACGGGGGACCAGAAGGGGACCAAAATCATACAAACCATTCATCTCGTGACGTGCTCTGGATGATCTGACCGGCGGAAACCACGCGGATTTTCCTTCTGCTCAGGGTTTCTGACGCCTGGGGGTCAAGGGGTCGCAGGTTCAAATCCTGTCAGCCCGACCACGAAGTCCCGGGAACTCAAGGGTTTCCGGGACTTTTCAGTTGGTGAGATTTGATCCGGTCATCGAAAACCCATCGAATTGGGCTCTCCGCGGCTCTCCGGCTCCGCCGTTCTCCGGCCGCCCCGCGAACGCTGCGGTTGGCTCCGGTCCCTGCGGGGCAGCGCGGCGCACCTGTCCGGCATGGACACAGAGCACAGTGCTGCAGGCACCCCTTTGGGGCTGGAACCCCTGCTGGATGTCGGCGAGCTCGCAGCGTACCTGGGCGTGCCGGTCTCCACGGTCTACGACTGGCGTACGCGGGGCTTGGGCCCGCGCGCCTACCGCTTCGGCAAGCACCTGAAGTTCGCCGTCTCCGATGTGCGCGTCTGGATCGAAGGCCAGCGCGAGCCCGGGCCGCCGCCGCCGGCGGGCGGGAGGTGACCAGGTGAGCCGCCAGCGCCTGGCAATCGGTACCTTCGGGGAGATCGGCTACCTGCCCGCCCCCGGCGGCCGCAGCGTCGCCCGGGCCCGCTACCGCGGCTGGGACGGCAGGACCCGCCTCGTGCAGGCCACCGGGGCGACCCGCGGGGCCGCCGAACGCGCGCTGAAGGCCAAGCTCTCCGAGCGGAGCCTCTTCCAGCCCTCCTCCTCCAAGCTCACCGCGGACAGCCCGTTCGGGGACCTGGTCGCGTACTGGCTCGAGGACCTCGACCTGGAGGGCCGGCTCTCCAGGCGCACCCGGCAGCTCTACGAGGGCAACATGCGCAGGCTCGTCCTGCCGGTCTTCGGGAGCCTGACCCTGCGGGAGATTGGCGTGGCCCGCTGCGACCACTTCCTCAAGCAGCTCGCCAGGCAGAGCTACGGCCGGGCCAAGCAGGCCCGCGTTGTCCTGCGCCTGGCCCTGGGCCTGGCGGTCCGGCATGAGGTGCTGCCGCGGAACCCGATGGACCACGTCTCCCGCCTGTATCGGCCCGCGTCGACTCCGGACGCGCTCACCCCGGTGGAAGTGAATGCGATCCGGGCCGCGATCGCCGACTGGGAGGCCGGGCGCTCGCCGTCGGGGCCGAAGCCGGACGGGCAGCTCGGGGCGATCGTGGAGGTCATGCTGGGCACCTCCGCCCGGATCGGGGAGGTCCTGGCCATCCGCCGACGCGACGTCGACGTCACCGGGGCCGTGCCCTCGATCCGGATCGCCGGCACCATCGTCAGTCACCGGGGCGAGCCGACCGTGCGGCAGGATCACCCGAAGACGGCCAAGTCGCGGCGGACGGTGGCGATCCCGTCGTTCGCCGCCGAGGCCGTTCGGCGCCGGCTGGTCCGGATGGAGGCCCCGTCGCTAGATGCCCTGCTGTTCTGCAGCAGGGAGGGAACGCCGCTGACGACCAACAACGTCCGACGCCAGCTCCGCCATGTGATGGACCTCGCCGGGATCACCGGGGTCACCCCGCACCTGTTCCGTCGGACTGTCGCGACTGCCATCAGTGCGGAAGCCGGCGTCGATCTCGCCGCCGAACTGCTCGGCCACACCGACCCGAAGATCACCATCGCGCACTACATCCGCCGCAACGAGATGGTGAACCCGGCCACCGCCGAGATGCTCGGGCGCGCGTTCGCGAAGGATGCGTGACCTTCGCCGGCCGGCTGCGGGCATGGCACAGTGGGCGATGGGAGCTCAGCGGGACCGGGGCGCTGCCCGGGAGGGAGAAGCTGGACCGTGTCGGACTGCGCGGTGGACTCGTCGGACCGGAGGGTTGTGCGGATCGCGCCTTGTGCTCTCCAATAGTGATGGAGCATGCAGTGGTGTCGTCTCGTTCCTGGTGGGGGTGGTCAGGTCGTGCGAGTCCTTCGGGTTCAAGGCTCGGCGAGGATGACTTCGCTGAGGCCAGACTCCGACCATCCTTCGCGCGCTTGTGGCGCGAGCGGATCGGCGCGCGGGCATGCTTCAGGTGCGTTCTCGGCCGGTGGTGCCGGTGCCGCTACCGTGGCGGCACCGCGCGACCTGGGCTTTTACGCGCTGTCGGTGAACCGGCTCGACTCGCTGGTTCCAGGCGTTGCAGGTCGCTGAAGCATTCGAGTCTCGCCGGCAACCATAGGCGCGGCGGCCTGTTCCCGCTTCGTCCCGTTCAATCACCGGCGCTGGGGCCACCGTGGCCCCACCGCCTGACCGGGGCTTTTGCCGGCGCTGGTGAGCCGGGACGCCTCTGCCAGCGCGCGGCGACCTCGGACCGGACCATTCCAGCAGGGCGAACCCGTACTGGCCCTTCCGTCTGCGGCTCGTTGTGAGCATCGGTGCGACACCTCCCAGCAGGCAGGTGCACACACTCTCCCCGGCAACCGAGGTCGGCCCGGCGCCGGGCCCGGTAAAGGTCAGGCCATCAGCCCGATCCTGGAACCGGCCGCCCTATTGGTTGACGGCCCCTTCGGCTGCCGCGGCTTGCGACGGCTCTTCGCCAACTCCTCGGCGAGAGTTCACGAGCCGCTCGAAACTCGGACGTTGTGCCGACCCGAGGTGCAAGCGAACCAGTCGGCTACCCAACCCGCAGGAGTCGATTGTGTCGTCCGCCGCGTAATTCCTCACTCGTAGGTCGGTTCTCGCCACGGATTTCCCCACCTTGAGCGGTGGTTCGCCACGGAATTCCCATGGGGATGACGTCACGCGCCGCCGGTGCCTTGTCCGAGAGCCTTGCCTCGGGTCCGATGGTCGGGCCGGAGGCGGGGTTCGTGGTTTGGCGCGTAGGAGTGTGGCAGCGATGGATCTGATCGAACTGTTCATGCACTGGGACGCGGGCCGCTCGAAGAGCGAGCTGGCAGTGTCGTTGGGCATGGACCGCAAGACTGTGGCGAAGTACCTTGCCCCGGCCGAGGCCGAGGGCCTGTCCCCGGGGCTCGGGCTGAACGCCGAGGAGTGGCGGGACATGGTCGCGGGCTGGTTCCCGACGGTGGTGGACGGGAGGCTGCGGCAGGTCTCCTGGCCGGAGTTCGACGCCCGCATCGAGTGGGTCAGGGAGCAGCTGGAGGCCGGGGTCGCCGGGGCCGTGGTCCACCAGCGCCTCGTGGACGAGCACGGGGTGAACGCCTCGCAGCGCTCGTTCTACCGCTGGCTGGCCGCGACCCTGCCCGATGCCGGGCGGGCGGGGCGGAAGCCCACGGTGCTCAAGCCCCCGTCCGCGCCGGGAGAGCTCGGCGAGGTCGACTATGGCATGCTCGGGCACTGGCGCGACCCGGAGACCGGCAGGGGCCACCGGGTGTGGGCGTTCGTGCTCACGCTGCCGTTCTCGAAGCTGCCCTTCGTCTATCCCACGACCCGGATGGACCAGACGGTGTGGACGAACGCGCACGTGGCCGCGTTCGAGCTCTTCGAGGGCGTCCCGCGCCGGATCACCTCGGACAACCTCAAGGCCGGGGTCATCAGGCCCGACCTCTACGACCCCAAGCTCAACCGGGCCTACGCCGAGCTGGCCGAGCACTACGGGACCCTGCTGGACCCGGCCAGGGGGAACAGGCCCAAGGACAAGCCGCACGTGGAGCGGATGGTCCAGTACGTGCGCGGCTCGTTCTGGGCCGGCAGGTCCTTCACCTCGATGGCGCAGATGCGCGCCGAGGCCGTGCGGTGGTGCCGCGACGTCGCCGGGGCCCACAAGCCCAGGGCCCTGGCCGGGCAGACGTCCTGGGAGGTCCTGGCCGCGGTGGAGCGCCCGGCCCTGGTCCCGCTGCCGCCCCGCAGGCTCGAGCCCGCCGAGTGGCGCACCGCCATGGTCGGATCGGACTGCCACGCCTCGGTCAAGGGGGTGCTCTACTCGGTGCCCTACCAGCTCGTCGGGACCCGCCTGGACGTGCGGCTGAGCGGCACGACGGTCGAGTTCCACCTCGACGGGGCGATCGCGAAGGTCCACCCCAGGATCGCCAAGGGACGCCAGACCGACCTGTCCGACTACCCGCCCGCGGCCGCAGGGTTCTTCACCCGGGACGCGGCATGGTGCCGGGAGAATTCTTCCCTGATCGGCCCTGCCGCCGCGGCCCTGGTCGAGGGGCTGCTGGAGGAGCCGGCGGTGCACCGGATCCGCGCCGCGCAGGGCATCATCCGCCTCGCCGGCACCCACCGCCCCGAGGCGGTGGAGACCGCCTGCGCCGCGGCGATCGCGGCCGGGGACCCGACCCTGAAGACCGTCCGGGGCCTCCTGACCGCAGGCGTGACCGTCCTGCCCGTGCGCTCCAACGGCGACAACGGCGCCGGCGCCTACCTCCGCGGCCCCGGCGCCTTCACCGCCAGCTGAACCCCGCAGACGCGAACGCATGCCCCCGGCCGGCGTGCCGGCCGGGGGCGCGCGCCCATCACGACGAAGAGGAGAACCACCATGACCACCACGCCCAGCACCGCCCCGGCCCTTCCAAGCCCCGCGGGAGCCGACCGCACCCAGCTCGCCGCCTCCCTGCGCACCCTGCGCCTCTCCGGGATGCTCGACTCCCTCGAGAACCGGCTCGCCCAAGCCGCCGAGGGCCAGCTCGGGTTCCTGGACTTCCTCCAGGCCCTGTGCCTGGACGAGATCAACCGCCGCGACTCCGCGGCATTGGAGCGGCGCACCAGGGCCGCGAAGTTCGAATCCGACGGCAGGATCGAGAACTTCGACTTCACCGCCGACCCCGGCATCCCCGCCGCCCGGATCCGCGACCTCGCCAACGCCGAATGGGTCCGCACCGGCCAGCACGTGATCATCAGCGGCGCCGTCGGCTCCGGCAAGACCCACATCGCCACCGCGTTCGGGCACCAGGCCATCCGGGCCGGGCACACCGTCCGGTTCGCCGCCACCTCCCGGGTCCTGGCCGACCTCGCCGGCGGGCACGCGGACGGGAGCTGGGCCCATCGCCTGCGCGCCTACACCAAGCCCGACCTGCTGATCCTGGACGACTTCGCGATGCGCGAGTTCACCCCGGCCCAGGGCGACGACCTCTACGAGATCGTCAACGAGCGCCCCGCCCGCTCCATCGTCGTCACCACCAACCGGGCACCCCAGGAGTGGTACCCCCTGTTCCCGAACCAGGTCGTCGCCGAGTCCCTCCTGGACCGGCTCGTCAACAACGCCTACCAGATCACCATCCAGGCCGGCTCCTACCGGGCGCGGCGACGACCCGCCACGCACTGACCCAGAACAGGACAGAAACGCCTGCCCTAAACAGGCGCCGCCAAAGCCGTCAGCGAGGCACTCTCAGGGCTCCCTGCTCACGCCGTCGTCCGGCTACCATCGCATCAGGCACTGGGGAATTCCGTGGCGAAAGCCCTGGGGAATTCCGTGGCGGTCGACAGTCGATTGCTCTCAAGAAGGCGCATGAAGGTGCGCATGCACAGATCCGTACGGGGAACTCGCATGCGCACCTTCACTTCTATTGGGTGAGGGAGGCTGAGTCTTCCAGGTCCTGTCCGCTGGTGTCGGGTGCCATGAAGAGCCCGATGGCCGCGCCGATGAAGGCGATCGCGTCCGCGATCCACATGGTGCCCGGGGGAGCAAGGTGGGTCAGGGCGAGAGACGTTGCGGGGGCGCCGATGGTCGCGCCGATCCGGCTGGTGCCGGTGCAGAGACCGACGGCGGTGGCGCGGAGGGCGGTGGGGAAGAGTTCGTTGGGGTAGGTCGATTCGAGGATCGACGGCCCGACGGGTCCGGGTAGGGTGTTGCGTTGCCCTGGACGTGAACCGCACCGGGTTTGATGGAGAGATCGATGACCCGGAAGGATTTCTCTCATGTCAGCACCGCGGAAGTACCCGGCCGAACTGAAGGAGCGCGCGACGCGCATGGCCTTGGAGGCCCGCGCCGATCCCGCGACCAGGGTCGGGGCGTACAAGCGGATCGGGGAACAGCTGGGGATCCATCCCGAGGCGCTGCGGACGTGGGTGCGCGAGACGGAGGTCGACGAGGGGCTGCGACCGGGGACGACCAGCACTGACGCTGCCCGGATCGCCGAGTTCGAGCGGGAGAACCGCGAGCTGCGCCGGGCGAACACGATCCTGAAGCAGGCCTCGGCTTTCTTCGCGGCGGAGCTCGACCGCCCGTCGAGGTGATGTGCGCCTTCGTCGAGGAGCACCGCGACGAGCACGGGGTCGAGCCGATCTGCCGCGTCCTGCAGATCGCCCCGAGCACCTACTACGCCCACCGCACCCGCCAGCCCTCCGCGAGGGCGCTGAGGGATGCCGGGCTGGCCGAGAAGATCCGCACCGTGCATGAGGAGAACTACGGCGTCTACGGGGTCCGCAAGGTCCATGCTGCCCTGAACCGTGAGGGCATCCCGGTGGCGCGCTGCACCGTCGAGCGGCTCATGCGCGCCGAGGGCCTGCGCGGGATCAGCCGCGCCAAGGGCCCGCGCACGACACGTCCGGCCCCCGAGACGGCCCGCCCCGCCGACCTGGTCGAGCGCCGGTTCACCGCGGAGGCGCCGAACCGGCTCTGGGTCGCGGACATAACGTATGTGCGCACCTTCGCCGGCTGGGTCTACGCGGCGTTCGTCCTGGACGTCTTCGCCCGCCGGATCGTGGGCTGGCAGGTCTCCACCAGCCTCTACACCGAACTAGCCCTCGACGCCCTGCAGATGGGCATCTGGGCCCGCACCAGGGACGGGGCCGACCTGGCCGGTCTGGTCCACCACTCCGACCGCGGGGTCCAGTACCGGGCCATCCGCTACACCGAGCGCCTCGCCGAGGCCGACGCGGTCGCCTCCGTCGGCTCGCGTGGGGACAGCTACGACAATGCCATGGCCGAGGCCCTGAACTCCCTGTTCAAGGCCGAGCTGGTCCGCAACAGAGGCCCCTGGCGCGACATCAACCACCTCGAGATCGCCGTGGCCGAATGGGTCGACTGGTACAACCACCGGCGCCTCCACGGCGAGCTCGGCCACGTCCCCCCCGCCGAATACGAAGCGGCCCATGCCGCACCAGCCCAACAGCCAGAACCCACGAAAACCAACTAAAAAGTACTCCATCAAACACGGGGCTTGACACCTTGCCAGATCTTCTGGTTGCGCCTCCCGGGGTGCCCGTCGGGTGGTCGACGTTGAGGGCGACCCGACCCGGTCGTGATCGAGCGCTGGGTGCCCAGGGAAGCGCTGCGGCCGGTACTGGCCGACCCCAAGCAGCCTTAGGGCTTTCGTTCAAGATCGAATGGGCCGGCCGTGCAACCCCTTAAGCGGCTCATCGCAATCGGGGGTGTAGTTGGGGCCTGAATCCGCCGGTTTCGAGCAGTGCTCTGGCGATGTAGTTTGTGAGGTTGCGGAATCCGAGGGCGGAGCCGCGGAGGTGCTCGAGCCGGCCGTTGATCGCCTCGGTGGGGCCGTTGGAGGTCCCGGGCCGGTCGAAGTAGGCGAGCACGTCCCCGGCGCGGCGCTTGAGCGTGCGGCCGAGCGTGATGAGCTCGGTCAGCGCGGCCGGGACGCCGGTGCTGAGGGCGTCGATCACGGATCGCATCAGGGCCCGACCGCGGGCCCGGTCCTCGTCGCGGTAGGCGGCGATGACGCGCTGGTAGATGCCCCAGGTCGCCTCGACCTCGGCGTGGTCGTCGGCGGCGAAGAGGGCTCTTCGCGTTTCCGCGGGAATCGGGCTCGCGCCGTAGGGCGTGAAGGGGCTCGTGGCCCTGTTGGATGAGTGGTGTCTAGTCATTCGTCCGGAACAGGATCCACGAGCCTTGATCGAGCCTACGACGGGGCAGCCCTGTGCTGCCACCGTGATCTTCAACCTGCCCGAATACCGCGTCCTCTCCGCCGCGCTCACCGCCTTCGGCGTCCGCCGGATCACTGTGGAGTCCACCGGGGTGCCGGGCTGTCCCGCCTGCGGGGTCGTCTCGGCCCGCGTGAAGGACCGACGGCTCCAGCGGCTGCGCGACGTCCCCCTGGCCGGCGCTGTCGTGGTGCTGTGGCGCAAGCGGCGCTGGTTCTGCGACGAGCCGGCGTGCCCGCGTGGGTCGTTCACCGAGGCCACGGACGAGGTGCCCAGGCGGGCCCGGTCCACGCGCCGGCTCCTGCATGCGCTTGTGGATGCCGTGATCCGCTCGGGCCGTGCCGCACTCGAGGCTGCCCGGGCCCACGGGGTCTCGTGGTGGCTGGCCCAGACCGCCCTGGACGCCGCCGCGGCGACGCTGCCGGACGTCGACCTGCTCGCGCCGAAGAGGCTCGGGATCGACGAGCACAGGTACCGGTCCGTGCGCTGGTACCGGGCCGACGAGGCATCGCCGTGGGTGCGGGTCGAGCCGTGGATGACCACGATCGTTGACCTGGACACCGGACAGGTGCTGGGCATCGTGGACGGCCGCGACAGCACCGGTGTCGGGGACTGGCTGTTCGCCCGGCCGCTGGCGTGGCGCCTCGGGGTGGAGGTCGTGGCGATCGACCCGTCGGCGGCGTTCCGCAAGGCCCTGCGGATGTGGCTTCCGCGCACCGCGGTGTCGGTCGACGCGTTCCACCTCGTCCAGCTGGCGAACCAGGCCGTCACCGAGGCCAGGCAGCGGCTGAGCCAGGAGATCAAGGGCCGCCGCGGCAGGGCGGTGGACCCGGGGTGGGCGAACCGGCGCCTGCTCCTGCGCGGCGCCGAGACCCTCTCCGGCCGCGGCAGGGCCCGACTGCGGGCGGTCTTCGAATCCGACGACCCGACCGGGCAGCTGCAGGCCGCCTGGGAGGCCAAGGAGCAGCTCCGCACCCTGCTCGCGTCCGGGGCGCTCGAGGAGGCGCGGGACCACCTGCGGATCCTCGAGGGCCTCGTCGAGGCCGCCCCGACCGTGGAGACGAAACGGCTCCTGCGCACCGTGAAGCGCTGGTGGAACGAGATCGAAGTCCTCATCACCACCGGCGCGACCACGGCCAAGGTCGAGGCGAACAACACCGCGATCAAGAACATCAAACGAACCGGACGGGGCTTCCGGAACCCGGACAACTACCGATCCCGTATCCTGCTCAGGAGCGCCGCTCAGACAGCAGCGTGACAATCACCCAGCAGGACCATTCCCGCGGAAACGCGAAGAGCCGCGAAGAGCGCTTCGAGCCGTGCGCTCTGCTTCTCGGTGAGGAGATCGTGCCCGGTGTGCAGGGTCCGGCGGGCGGCGTAGAGCGGGTCCCCGGTGCGGCCGCGGTGGCCGAGGGTCTCCTGCTGGATCCGCTGGCGGCACCGGTCCAGGGCCTCGCCGGCCAGCCGGACGACGTGGAACGGGTCCATGACCTCGACCGCGTCCGGGAGCTCCTCGGCGGCTGCGGTCTTGAACCCGGTGAACCCGTCCATCGCGACGACCTCGATCCCGTCCCGCCACGCCTTCGGCCGGGCAGCCAGCCAGGCCTTGAACGCGTGCTTGGAGCGTCCCTCGACCATGTCCAGCAGCCGCGAGGGCCCGGTGCCGTCGCGGATCGGGGTGAGGTCGATGACCACGGTGACGTACTTCTCCCCGCGCCGGGTGTGCCGCCAGACGTGCTCATCGACGCCGATGACCTTCACGCCGTCGAACCGGGACGGATCGCCGATCAGCACCCGGTGCCCCTCGGCCAGGACGGCGGTGTTCGCGGTGTGCCAGGACACTCCCAGGCCGCCCGCGACGCGGGCGACCGTGAGGTGCTGGCACACGATTCCTTCCAGTGCCCAGCGCAGCCCTGCGCGGGAGATCTTCGCCCGCGGCTCCGCGGCCTTGGCGATGTCCTGCCGCCACACGCGGCCGCACCCCGTGCACTTGTAGCGACGCACCCTCACCAGCAGCGTCGTCGGCCGCCAGCCGAACGGCTCGTGGGCGAGCCGACGCGTGACCGTGCCGCGCGCGATGCCCTGCGCACCGCAGGAATGGCACCACTCGTCGGGCTCCACGACGCGGCACTCCAGCACGGCCCGGTCCGGCCCGAGGCGCTGCCCGACGGCTTCGAGGCCGAGCCCGTCGAGCCGGCAGAACGTGGAAAGGTCAGGAGCCAGGAAGGTACCGTGGGACACGTCGAGGTCTTTCGGATGGGCGGCGTAGGAACCACCATCATCGGAAGACCTCGACCCCTACCCGGCCAACGACGCGCCCACCCCGACTACACCCTCAACTGCGAAGAGCCCCTTAAGCCTGGGGGTGCCCGGCCGGCCCATTGGGGGAATCAGTCTTTCTCTGAAGGCTTCGGCTTCGGCGCCGGCTTCGGCGCAGGCTTCGACGGCTCCCCGTGGTGGTTTCCACGTCGTGCTTCTTCGAGGGACTTGGTCACTCTGGTCATTGCCAGCTTGATAGGTCCATCTTTGTCGCTCGGCTTCTTGCTGTCGTTGTTGCCCAATCATCCTCCTTTCCAATTGAAGCTGACTGTCATGAAGGCCGAGGCGGAGCTCACGGCCCACGCCAGGACTAGCACGGCGTATCCCCACCGCACTCTCTTGCCGATCTTTTCGGCGAGTTGCATGTCGTCGATTAGCGCTTCTCGGTTCGCGTGCATGATCGCTTCCTGGACGCGATAGCGCGAAGGGCCAGCTAGGAGTGCATCCACGCTAGCTGCAATGTCAGCTTCCGGCCGGTGTGACCGTGGCCAGAGTGCAGAAATCCCGATCAACGCTGCGGCAAGGAAGAGTGCGATCCCGGCGATGCCGAGGACGTCCACGTGCTTTGTCGCCTGCAAGGCGGTGTAAATGCCCGAGGCGGAAACGAGGATGGTAGCCCTCGTGTAGAAGCCCGAAATTCGAGAAACTGTAGCCAAGCGCGCTCTATTCACCTCATCGTGAATGAGCTTCATTTGATCCTCGGGGTACTCCGGCTCAGAGGATTGCTCATCCGTCGATTCGTCGGCCGCGGCGGAGTTCATCTTCGATTTTTCTGTCTGCTCGGATTCGGTGACCTGCGCATGCTCGGATTCCCCATTCCCCGTCACGAATTCATTCTAGCGACGCAGGAAACGGTTGTGCATGTAGAACGGGGACTGCACCACGAAGGGTCGCCGCAACATGCAGGAAGGTTCGAGACCAGGGGCTGGGCTGGCTTCGGGACGGCTGCTCGCGCCGTCCCTTGATCGATAATGCCGAAAGCCGCGTCGCTGACCTGTGCAAAAAACTCGGCATCACCCGTCAGACCCTCAACCGTTACGTCTCGCCACCGGCGGTGCTCCGCCCCGATGGACGGAAGCTGCTCTCCGTCCGTCGGTCTCCGGCCTGAGCTTCGCTCTCCTTTGTTGCGGCGGGGTGCAACCCTGAGCAGCAAGAGCCTGGTCGGTACCGATGCCATGTCCAGAGTGCTGTCACCGAATCCGGGGAGGCGGACAGGGGGCTTTGGTCAACGCGAACGCGACCGTCGACCGAAGCGAACCGATCCTAGGTGCGGGTCAAGTAAAGGGGGGACCCATCTCGGCCAAGCCGGAGGCAACGGCTCGAATTAGGGACGCGGATCCAGCGCCGTCTGCCTCGATGATCACGGCGCCCTCAGAGGCGTGGTCTCGGATGAAGCCAGTCGCTGCATGCTTCGCACACCGCGTCGCAAGGCCGATTACGTCGGCACCGCGGGCGTGAGCACGAAGCTGTGGGGTGCCGACACGGTCGTGGGCTCGGTTGACCGTAACTCGCGGGAACAGTTGAGCCAGGCGGTCGGCCGAGCGCTGCAAGACGCCATCATCTAGTGAATAGATGAGCACCTTCGCTCCGATCACGTTCGGAATCTCCTCCCCAGTATCGGTCAACGGCTCCGGGACGTCCCATGCCAAGGGTGCCGAGAGTTCGACCGAGAGTTGCTCGCCGAGCCAACGTAGATCTGTGCTGAGTCGACGCCGGTGACGAGAGAAGGGTTCAAGTGCTGCAAGCGCGAAGCGCAACCTCGCATCCACATCACTCACTGGAGAGCGTGCAACATCGTCCACCATGTCGAGAGCGGGGAGGGTGTTCCCGACAACTGCCCATCGTCCGGCGTTCTCAGCAAGCATGTCTAGGATCTCGCGGTACTCGTCCGCCGGCGGAGCACCGCGGAGGAAGACCTCGAGGAGCGCCTGGACAGTGGCAACGTCATTAGGTGCCCAACGGTCATAGCTCGCGGCTAGGACCAGCAGGGCCTTCGCCGTACGCCACGCTGGCCGGCGCATGTCGTCCGCTTCCAGGAAGGGCCCCACCAGATTCCACGCTTGGTCCGCTTCCGCGTCTTTGACTCCCTCGAGTGCCTCGGCGAGGAAGGCGTCGCTCTCCACCGGTGCTGGCCAGGCTGTCCAGTCCACGTCGTCTGCTGTGAAATCGGCCACCTCGAATACCCAGTCGACCCATGAGGCGGGTGCCGTCGGCGCCAGCCTTACCCTCGGCACGGTCGGCTTGGCAGTCTCAACCAACGGCGCACCAGTGAGCTTGGGCAGTTGGCTGCGTAGCTCGTTGGGGAGATCGGGCAATGAGGCCAGTGAGCGCGCTAAGTCGCGATCATCTCGGCCGAGCGCTACCAACGTGACTGCGGCGAGGGCATCGTCGCTCAAAGTGGCCAACGGCGTCCGCGCGAGGGCGACTATGCCGCGCGTGTCCCGCAAGATGGCGTCCGCGGCCTTCTTGACGAGGTCCGGGTCACTCATGGGCAGATCGAGAAGTTGCAACCTGCCCCATGCGGCGAGGATGCCGTCGCGGACGAGTTGGGGAGGACCCGATGCGACGACATCTCCGAGTTGGGGGAGGGCCAGCAGTTCCGCATCTCGGCCAAGCCGGCTGAGCCGATGAACTCGCAGGTATGCGAGGTTTACAGCCGAGAGTCCGGCGCCCGCAAGTTCGTCAAGAAGATCGGCCGAGCCGGCAGCGTTCCCTGCTGCAAGCGCGGCGTGGAACTCAGAGAGCATCCGTCCCAGGGGGCGAGGGACGGCGCTCACCCGCTCGGGCCGCCCGGCGATCAGGATCCTCATCAGGTCCAGCGCCCGCCACATGCTGGCTGCATGAGCGGGGCCTGGCGGACGGAGCACGTACGCGGTGTCCGGCCCGACGAGCCGGAGGACGGCGCCCTCGACCGGGTCGGCTGGGTCGAGCCGCCTCGGCCTGCCATCGAACGCCACGTACGAGTGCGCCACGAACGCCTCAAGGATGGCTCGCAATGACGTGGCTTGGTGACGATCCCAGCAAATGACGTAGGCGTCGGTGATCTCGCGCGTACGGCGGGGGAGCACCAACGGAGTCTTGGTGCCCTGGCGCAGCGGTTCGAGGTAGGGCGTCAGCCGGCGGCCGACCTCCCCCTCGAAGTTGAGATCTGGAAGCACGAGGTTTCCGGGCCCGAAGAACACGGCGAGGAATTCGTCGGCTTGGTTCATGGCGTCGGCCACCGGTGCTCGAAGTCGAGGCGGCTTTGGGCTGCGAGTGCAGGGTCGATCTCGTAGACGACGGATTCCTCGTTGACCTCGAAGCCGCGCCATGTGAAGTTCATAGAACCCGACACCACCCAGTTCGACCCGCACAAGGTCTTCTCGTGCACGTCGGCGGCGTGATGTATGTCGAGGTGCGTTGTCGGCACGTGTCGTGAAAGTCGATTGATGAAGTCGCGGTTGTGATCGTCTGGTTTGACTGTCAGGTGCAGCAGCGATCCGAGTTCGGCGAGACGACCGAGAACAGCTGTGAATGCTACGGGGCCGACGAAGCCGTCGCCGAGGAGTACATCGAAGTCCTGGTCGGAGTTATCGAGCACTGGGACGTCGCTGACCCACGGCGAGACGATCCAGATCTCCGGACTCGGGTCAAGCAGTTCACCGGCAAAGACAGCGGCCAACCCGTCATCCAGCCGCAGGCTCAAGCGGGGACTTGTGCGAATTGTGCGACGCCAGATGCTCATTGGTCCGCCTCCAGCACGGTCACCCGGACCGTGAGGCTTCCGCCCGCGTGGGTGATCCGGCCGATGCGCCCATAGATTCGCAGCGCACCTCGGTCGATGGCAAGCACGCCAACGCGTCGCACCGCTTCGCCAAGGATCCTCCGCGCGTTGGCTGGGGCGCGCAGTTCTACGGCGTCGGCGGACGCGAGCAGTTCGCGATAGCGGGTGGACCAGTTGTCTTCAGTCACATCGATTGCCGGAACCGCACGCTCGACGAACGCTTGTGCCAGTAGCCGGTCGAGCAGGATGGATCTAGCGTAGGGTTGCCAGTGCTGCAGGTGACGATTGCGCGCATCGTTCCCTCGTGGCCAGAGAAGGCTGAACACTTGGTCAGCCCCAAGCGCGATGCTCGGATCAACGTGCCGGGCCGCATACGCGACCACCCGGGCGTCGACCTCGGCGCCCGACCTAGTTTCGATCTCGTCCCAAGCCGAGAGCAGTCGGAGTGCGTCCGCCACGGTTTCTGCTGTCGCGCCGGGTCGGAGGAATCGCGACGAAACCGCCGCGACGGCGAGATGACGGGGTGGGCCATCAAGTGCTGTCCAGGCTGCCCGCAATTCTGCGAGGGCATGATCTGCCGCCCGGGCGCCCGATGCCGCACGAATATCTGACAGGGCAGTTGCCACGTGACCGTCCGGCTGGGCTACTGCTTCATCCAGCAATCGTCGCACCGACCGATCGACCTCCTCATAGTCGGAGCGCCCGATTGAATTGGTGACGCGGTCCCAAAAACGTCGGAAATCGCGTGTATAACTCGTCCTGAGTTGCTCAAGGAGGCCGAGACCGCCGTTAGACGTCTCGGTCAGAAAAATGCGCGCCTGGCCGTCCATTCGGACAACGTCGACAACGAGGTCGGCGTCCTGCGCATCCGGCACGGCGCGCAGGGCCGCGTTCCGCACCGCGGCGGCGAGCGTGTCGAGGTACGTGCGTTCGGCAAGGTTCCAGGTCAGGGCGGCAGGGTCGGCGGATGAAAGCACTCTCGCATGGAGTTCCACGGAGTCGCGGATCGCTTGCTGGTCAGTTAGTTCCTTGAGTGCGTGGGCCAAGCGCTCAGGTATCCCTTGGTGGGGATCGTCGGGGTCGGCGGCGCGATAGAGGACGCCCAGGATCGTCTCGAGGTCCGCCGCCCATGCCCCTCCGGCGAGTGCGCCGGTGAGGTCGGTCCCAGGGGGCAACGTCACTGCGGCAAGACCGTAGGCCGTGAGGTAAAGCAGGGAAAGCCACGACCGCTGGAAGGTGTTGGTAAGAGTCTCCAAGGTCGGATCTTCAGCAACCAAGGTTTGGAACGCGAGCGTGCGCCATCCAGGTGTACGCAGGTGTGTGAGCACGGCCGGGTCGCCGCGATCCAGAGGCGCGACGTCGATGACCAGCCCGTCCACTTCGAGTGCGAAGCCGAGGGCGGCTGGCCGACCATCTATGGTGTAGTTCGTTTCAGTACGCTGTGTAGTGCCGTTGGCTAGGCGAAGTTCACCGCTGGCGCCGGGCGTCATCCTTCGGACCTCGATGGGCGCGCCGTATACGTGGAGCGCGAATTGCACCGACGTGACGATCTCGGACCAGCGGGTATCCCGTGGGATCGGGAAGAGGGGGGCGTCGGTCGGGACGACGAATTCCGAGCACCATCGGGGCGCAGCCTGGCTGGAGTCCCTGATGTCGCCGGGTGGTTGGGTAAGCGCGAGCCGGAATGGGCGGACGACTTCGAACGCGCTGCCCTCTCCTGTCCAGACTCCCAGCCGAGCGCCCCTCGTGACGTATGCCGCGAGATCGACGGATCCGCCGGGTGGCGGCTCGAGCCATGTGCGATGCTCGTCGCGCCGGACCCCGAATCTGCGACTGACGCGGCCGGGGACAGCTTCGCGTAGCGCCGCGAGGATGGGCATTCGGTTGTTCTCGGCTTCATTGAAAGGTACTTGCATCTCGACGTCGGGGACGTCGAGCGGATCGAAGAGTGCTCTGGTCACAAACTCGGGCAACAACTCGCCGGTTTCGACATCAGCGCCGTCAATCGAATGCCACCGGGCCTCGAGGCGGCGCAACGCAGTGGGTGCAACGGCCAGCAGGATCGAGCGCGGCTCCTCCCAGAGCACTGACTGGACGTCTGCGTCGGCGAGGTAGAGCGAACGCTCCAGAAACGCTGCAAAATCGTCCTGCCTGTCAGTGGATGCCAGAAGGTCACTTAGCACCGAGAGCATCCGGTCTGTCCCGGGAGCGGTTCTTCCCGGCTGGCTGGGTGCCCGGAGGACATCACGTGCGTCGACCCAAGGACCGCCGGCACGCGATGCCTCGCGTGAAAGCCAGTCGAGCAGTGCGTGCGCTGCTTGCATCTTGAGGACGAATCTGTTGCGCACCGGCAGGCGGCGCGCAGGCACCTCGGGATAGAAGAGTTGTTCGTAGCCCTGGTAGACGACGCGGTCGCGGCCGTAGTCGGACAGGACGACGACCGTCCACGGGCGCATCTCCGGCGAACGGCCCGCCCGGCCACGACGTTGGATGAATGCTGCGGGATCGCGGGGTGCCTTGTGCTGAAGGACGAGACCGACGCGTGGATCGTTGAAGCCCACCTCAAGCGACGCCGTCGCGACGATAAGGTCGGCGGCCGCGTCGACTCCGATGTCCTGGGAGGAGGTGCGGGCGATCCGCAGCGCGCCCCCATAGAGATCACCGGTTAGAGGGTGGCCTATCTCAGTAGTCAGCATCCAGGCCTGTCCGTCGCGATATCGCTCGGGGGCCTGCGTAACGCCTGCATGCGAGAATTGCGGGCTGCGCAGTTGTGCGAGCACCGGCTTGCGGCTCGGCCCGGGCCGGACGCGCCGACTTTGCCCGCCTTCAGCGTCTCGCAGGTCGTCGTAGAGGCGGTTGGTGACATCCAAATCGTCGGTGAACAGGAATCCCGACGAACCGTATGGCCCGTCGGTGCCTGGTCGGTCGAGCAGTCGGCCCATGAGCATCGCGGACTGCAGGGTTGCCGACAGGAGGCTTGTGCCTGAGACCGGGTCGCCCCGCAGAACGACGGAGTACTCCCTGCCGGTGGGCATCAGGTCATCCGTGGCGGGGGTGACGTATTCGACCGCCGATTCGGAAAGACCCGTGAAGGTACTGAAGAATGGCACTGCGTCGCGCAGTGTCGCCGACAACCCGACGAACGCTGGTGGCTGCATTCTGCGCATACGTAAGGCGTTTCTCCACCGTCGGAGCAGCAACGCGATCTGGGCGCCGTGCACGCCGGCATAGGTGTGGACCTCATCGACCAGCACGAGCCGAGGCGCCGTCCGTCCAAACCATCCAAGCAAACTGCCATTGGTCCGATTTGAAGCGTACCGGCTGAGCATCTCGGTCGTAGTGAATAGGATGTCCGGCGGCCTCGCAACTATGGACTCCCGTGTGAGGGAAAGGTACTCCTCGCCGAGGACGAGGTGGCAGCGCAGACAGTGCAACCGCTCAATGCCCCGATTGCGGTCGGTCGTGAGCCAGACGAGATCGCCGCCACATTCGTCGTTGGGGCACGGGAAGTATGGGCAGCGTACGCCATCTCCCAGGGGTGCCCAGGGTGAATTCGAGCTTCCGATGCGCGAATCACTCCTGTCATGTGGCGTGTCGCCGTAGAGCAACCCGATTCGAGCAGAACGGCCGCCCGCCGAGCGCAGCGCGGCCTCGGTTCGTAGCACCGCGGCGACGCCCTCGCGGGCCTGGTCGCGAAGCAACTCCTTGCGCGGATACAGCGCGAGTACCTCTACCTGGTGTACCCCGGGACGCAGTGCGGGCCCAAGGGTTAGCAGCGCTGGCAAGTAGAACGCCAAGGTCTTGCCACTTCCGGTGCCGGCGCCAACGACCACACCGCGGCTTCGGCTGTCGCTTACTGCGGCGAGTATTGCCTCGGTCGCTTCAACTTGGAAGCGTGATAGGTCGCGTCCGTCAACCATGCTGTTCGTGATCGCGCTATGCACTGGCGACCACCCGTCGCGACGCTCCAATTGTGCAACCACGTCATGTGGAGGAATGTTTCGCTGCGGGTAGCGGCGAGGGCCGACGTGCAGTCTGTAGTCGGCGACGAGCGGAAGACCACCCTGCCACCATCGCTGTGGTGCGTTTCGTCCCGGGGGGAACAGTTGCCGAAGGTTGGACAGCAGTCGCAGTCCCTCGGCGAGCCGAGTTCTGAAGCGAGCCGGACTGGTGCCGGGCACGTGGTGCAGCAGCGCACGACTTGTAAGCGCTGACAGGTACTCGTCCTCGCTCGGCACATCAACAACACCCGCAACGAGGTCCGCCGTAACTGCTTCGGCGAGGACTGCGCGAACCTCGTCTGCGCTGAGGCTGGTTTCAGTGATCCCCCAGGTCAACATGGGCAATTCGAGATCCTCGAGTGCGTTGAGGATCTCGGGTAGTCGCCGCCAACGATCCTCGATCATCGGCGTCGCAGGACGATCTGCTCCGCGACCGCGACGCGGTTGCGGAGCAAGGCCAGTTCGCTATCGGAGAGGTCGGCCAGGAGGACGCCCTCGGATGCGCCGAGGCGGGTGAGCAGTTCAACCATGTCGTCTTCGGCTTCCAAGGCGTCGAGGACGTCGCGAACGCGTTTCCACTTCTGTCCGAACGCTTGCACTTCGCGGGCGGTCGGAATCGATCGCGTCATCCCATGCAGCGATCGCAGGTCGTCTTCGATGGACTGGCGTGACATCCTGCTAGCGACGAGGGCGATCTTTGCGATAGGGACTTCTCTTACGCGAGCAGTGGCCCACGCCCGCCATGCAGCACCAAATGCCGTCTCTAACTCGGCGCGGTTGCTGATGAGTCTTCCCTTCGCGGCCTGCAGCGCCTGCTTTGTCGGAAGGAGGCCTCCTGCAGATCTCGCCTCCAGATTCGTTAGCCCCCGGCCCACGAGCGAAGCCATCTCGGGCAAGGTCACCCCGAGTTCTGCGGCTGATCGTGCCGCTTCCGTCAGCTTGACCAATGCGTCGAGCGCATCCTCGACTTCCTTGAGAGCGAGTTCTGCCTGCTCGCGGTCCCGGCGTTCTTTTGCGCCCTCGGCGTAGGTGTGGGCGACCGCGCGAAGTCGGGTGGCCTTCTCAAATACCGACATCTCAACTCCCATCCCAGGTGGCTGCTTCGCGCCAGCGCTTGGTCACGGCGGCGAGGCGTGAGACAAGTTCGCCCACGTCGTCCGCATCGCGGGACTCGACTCGGTTCAGACCGGCGTCCAGCCACTTCTCGTTCTCGATCAGGAAGCTTCGCATCAGACCGATCCCGGGTCCGCGGTCACGTGCCGCGACCGCGAGGCGACGCTCAAAGCTGGCGTCCTCGTCAAGCGAGGCGAGGTCATTCTCTAGGACCTCGAGTTCGCGGCTTCCGGCTTGTGCGGTTGCGGCGGCGTTCCGTTGCTTGAGCGTGGGAATGTCATCGTGGCGGACATAGCCATGATGCTCACCCGCCTCTATGGCTTGTTGGACGGCCTTGGCGGTCTCGGCGAAGCCGGTACCGCGCGGGAGTCGCAAGCGGATCTCGGCGGCAAGATTGGTGAGCAACTCGACCTGCTCAGCGACGGCGGCAGCAAGCGAAGACAGTGAAGCGGCCGCGGGCCCGGCCCAGCCTGGGCGCGGTCGTGCTGGATCGATATCCCACGAGTCGGCGGCGATATTGATGAGAGACAGCGCACGGACGCCATCGATCGTCTGCACCTCGCCATTGCCCTGCGAGGCGCCCAGCGCGTTGCGGATCTCTGCGATGAGATTGCGGCGTGCTTCGGTGTGCCGTTCCTCGGTACGCACCCACAGCGGCGACCGAATCGCCGAGTCGCCGCGCTCATCCCCACCATTCCACAGCGACGCGCTCAGCAGCATCGCTGGTTTGTCGCTGAGAACTACCAAGCCCCTTGCGGCTGCACCGACTATCGATACGCGCAAGGCCTCGACTAGGAGGCCGTCTGTGCGGTGAGCAGATTCAAGAGCAGCCTCCTGCGCGACGGGTGCGTACCGTTCTGCCAATTCGTCGAGTCTTAACCTCGCCTCGAGCGTCCCCTCCTCGATCCCCGCCTGCATCTTCACAAGATCTTCGAAGAAGCGGGCGTTGGTGGGCGTGCGGGCGAATCTAATGGCTGGGGTAACGCTCCGAGCAATTGCCTCCTGGGCCCCTTCGATCGAGACGGTTTGCGCGTTGAGCGGCCATGCTCGTTCGATCACGGCGCTCGGGGCTGGGCGTGTGGCCGGATCCGTCCACGACAGTCGTGACAGCACTGCAGCCCGCACGGTTCTCCGGATTTCCCTAGCCACATCCGCAGGCAGCACTGCGTTGCGTCCGTTCCATTCCGCAATTGCCGCCAGTCGCTTGCGATCGCTCTCCTTCAACCCGTCAGCGGGGGCCGTGTCCTCGCGCTCAGCGGGCCCCTCACTTGACCTTGGCCTCGACGGGGTCGTGCGCACAGTCTCGGCTCCGCTGACTGCTGGGATGCCGAACGCTGTGTGGATCTCGGGCGCGATGTTCCCAAACTCTTCAGGCGCGCCGCCCCAGAACTCCAGTAGCACTCGGCGCCGCTGCCCCTCGCTCGCACTAGTGGCCTGCTCGGAGACTCTCGGTGAAAGCACCCGCTCGTCGCGGCGCGGCGGGAAGTCTTCGGCGAATCGTTCGTTCGGAAACTCGCGGTGCGCGATGTCATCGGCGTACTCCGTCAGCACATGACGGACCACACGTGCCAGCACCGCGCGTGGGTTGAAGGCGTCCGGCTCCTCCGACAGTGCGCTCGCGCGGACTGCTCTCAGCACGGCTGGCCGGTTGTACGGGTAGAGCCCATGGCCGGTAGCCGTCGTACCGAAGCCGGCATGGCAAGGTTCACGCACAGGACAGCCCTCGCAGGCGTTCGCGACCGCGCGCGAATCCGTAGCTCTTAGTTCGTCGAGTTTCGTTTGTCCAACTCGGGCGGCATTGAGGTAGCGCCCCACGAAATCGACGACGCGTTGTTCGGTTTCCGGCGACTGTTGGGCACCGCGCCCGAGCGTGACCCGGAGTTCGTACCGGAAGGGAGTGCTCGACTCGATCCTCGTCCTGACGGTGTCGACGAGGCTGCCGTAGTAGCCCGTTGTAACGGCGAGCAGGGTTCGGATGGGAGCCAGGACGGTGCGCCCCTCGCGTACGCTGGTTTCCAGGACCGCGTCGAGCAGGTCGCGCTGGATGCCCTGCACTAGTGCGAAATCTTCAACGAGTAGGACGATCTCCTCACCTTCAGAGGCCAGGGCTTGGCGGATTGCGATGAACGCCTTGTGCAAACGCCCGACCCCGAGGTTCGCAGCTTGCATCACTGCGACGTCGAGGTGGCGGTTGAGGAGTCCGATAGCTGCGAGTTTCAGTGCGTCATTTGCGACGATGTTGCGGAAGAGGCGCTGGCTAGCCACTGCAGCTTGCCCAATATCGAGGACGTCTGAAGGCAGATCGTCGGATGTGAACTGGAGCGGGACATCTGACTCATCGTTCCCACGCCCACTGATGGCGTGCGCGGCTCGGCGCCGGATCAAGGATTCGTCGCGAAGCAACTGCGCGCGGAAGAACGGATCATGGAGTAGTAGGTAGAGGCCCTGCTCGCCCACGAGCGCACGTTCCTGGGCCGTGGCCCAGGCGGCGGTGCGTAGAGATTCGGCGAGTTCATCAAGGAGGCGGCGTTCCAGCGATTCTTGCGTGATGTCTCGGCCGAGCCGTGAGACATCACGGCGAATGTCATCGAACGGTGCGCCTTCGAGCCCCATCAGCAATTTCTCGACAACGCCTGCCAGGCTCGTGCTGCCCTTCGGGAGATAGATGATCCGACGACCCGGTTTTTTGGGTGCGTTCGCACGCACCCAACGGACTAAGTGGGATTTGCCCGCACCAGAGGCACCGAGGACCGGCACCACGAGTACGCCATTGTTCGTTGGCCGCTCCAGAAAATCGGTCATCAACTCAGACTCGGTGACCAACTGTTCACCGCGTGCCTCCCGGCCGGCTGCACCGATTCGGCGGATGTCGAGCGGTGCGTGCGTCGCGACAAACACGCTGTCGCTCGGGTTGGGGGCCTCGGTCGCGATTGTCTGTAGGACGTTCTTCTTCGTCCAGCAGATGAAGCCTGTCTGATCAGACATCTTCGACCTCGCCGACCACGACATCGGAGATCACCCGGACCGTGCCGCGGTGGTCAAGACCAGCCAGCCGCATCGTATCGGCAGCGTCAGCACGGCGCTCCAGAGTCAGCCAACCGCGAGCGCGGCCGCTCTCCAATGCGTACGTTGTGGCTCTGTCGATCTCGTCGGCGTCGTGTTCGTACCCGAGTGCCCGGCTCACGGCACCGCCGGGGACGACCGGAGCAGCGAGGCGGAAGTCGCTCACAAGGCGGGAGATAGGAATGTCGTCACCAGGCCTGTAGGTCGACACGACGAAGTCACGCAGGGCACGCGTGGGATTCGGCAGCAGGTGACTCCCGGGCCCTGTCCCTGTCGCAGCGATCTCGGCGAAGCCCATCGCCTCGGCCCAGTACCGAAATCCGGTCCACAGGACACTGCTGTTGCGGAAGACCGGTGTGCCGCCGGCTGGCACCTGCTCCTGCTCGCTTCGAGACTGCGACCAGGGTTCGCCCATCGGATCCGTCGTGAGCAACCACGCAAGGCCGCGAAGGAGGTCGTTGGCTCCTGATTCATCCAGCGGCGGTTCGGAGATTGGGCGGCTCAGCACAACATTTCGCAGGAGGGAGCAGAAGTCGGCGTAGCTCGAAGGACCCGCCGTGGCCAAACGGAGCCGACCTTGCTCGTCTGTCTCGGTGATGCCGAGTTCGCGCAGCACGCGGTAGGCCTCGCTCGCGGCGGATGTCGGCGGAGGTTCAGAGGCCCCGTCCCGGACGCGAATAGCGGGTGGACTGATCAGGGCGAACATTTCGGACTCCGGAATCGGGCCGAACTCCGCGATCACCCGAAACGTGAGCCACATCGTCGTGGGCAGCGCGAGTACAGGTCTCGGGTTGAGCAGGGCCATTACAGACTCCCTAGGGCTGCGCGAACGCTGATTGTTGCGTCGATTACATCACGCCATTTCCACTGCGGTTTGTCGGGCGCCGCGAGTGACTCTGGACCAAACACGTATGTGGGGAGCCCTTTCTCGTAGCGAGCGCGAACGTCACTGGGAACAGCTTTCGCGCTGGGTTCCAGTATCGCGGTTATCAGGCCCTCATAGTTCGCAAGCAGTTCACCATCGTCATTGAGCATGGGCCGACTGGGCACTCGGCGCTGAGCCTCCGCCAAGAGGGCGACGTCCGGGCCACAGAAGACTGCGGCCCCGGCGACGGCGAGGCCAGCAACGAGACTGGGCACTAGGTCGTGGTATTCGGCGTCAGTGCTCCACCAAACGAAGAGACCTGGTTTCCGGGCGCGAAGTGGGTCGGCGCCGGTCTCGTCAAACACGGGCAGGTGGGGTACAGGCTCGACCGGAAAGGCGTCGATGGGGTCGGAGGCGTTGCTACGTCGGCATGACGGGCAGCCACGACATGCTGGTTGAGTAGTCAGAATGCCGTACGACAGTTGAGCGCGGTATTGCCGGGCCAGGATCGAGCCGACGCAACCTGAAGCAGCCACCACCTCGTTCATCGCGCGCAAGGCCGTATCTTGGCCAGAGGCGATGTCGTCGCGAGCGCGTTGCATGAACGCGGCAAAGGCTGCGGGTTCGAGGCCGGCGCCGTTCAAAACAGCTATGTCGATCACGTCGCGCGAGATCTCGTAGAACTCTTCCCGCCGTCTTTGCCATGCGGTCTCGTCTTCGCCTGGTTCCCGCGGCGGTGCAGCCGCCGCAGAAAGTGCGATCAACCCTGCCTGTGCCATGAGGGTCAATGACTTGACGTTCCACTGGGCACTGCGGTGGAACCCCTCCACGAGATAGCCCGGAAGTGATCTGAGGTTGACCCGCAGCCCAGTCTCGGGATGCAGTACTGCGCTGTCACGTAGGGCTGTCCACCGTTCCCATCCCTTGTCCGATCCAATCAGCGCGACTCTGTTCAACTGCTTCGCCGTGACATCGTCCTGGGCTGTGGTTGCCAGGAACGACACGGTCGGCAAGCCGTCCCGGCCGGACCTGCCGACTTCCTGGTAGAAGCGGTCGATCGTCTCAGGGACGCAGGCGTGGATCACGGTCCGAACATTGCTCACATCAATGCCGAGACCGAACGCCGATGTGCCGACCACAACGTCGTACTCCGTAGCTGTCAGCGCACCATCTGTGTCCTCGCCGCGCCAACGCTGCACGACGGTGCGTCGGTCATCTTCAGAGCTTCGTCCGGTAACGCTGGCTACGCGGCGGATCCCGGAATCCTGAAGTATTTGACACCAGGCGTTGGCGTCCTCCACCTTTGAGACGTACAGCACAAGCGGGCGCGGTAAACGGCGGACGGCTTCGAGCACTGCATCGCGGCGTGCGTGAACGTCATCGAAACGGGTGCAGAAATACACCGGCTCCGTTCGCAGCGATGAACCCCACACAACGTGGGTGCCGTTCGGTGACGGAAATGCTCGCGAGAGCAGGTCGATTTGTCGTCCGGTCAGCGTCGCGCTGAGTAGCAGCGTCACCGGGCGTTCATTCGGCGGCGACTTGCGCAGCAATTGCGCGTGGAGGCCTGCCATGGTGAGGAATTCCGGGCGGAAGTCCTGCCCCCACTGATCGACCATGTGAGCTTCATCTACCACGAACTGTCGCAGGAGTCCTGCCTCGGCGCAGGCCAAGACTGCGTCACGGAGGCCCGTCATGAGGCCTTCTGGCGACGTATAGAGGATGCGCTGTTGACCTGAGCGGATTGCCTGGCGCAGGGCGCGCTTCGTGTCGTCATCGAGGCCGCCGACGTACGCGTAACGGTCGGTTGGGCTCAGAGGGTGAGGTTGATGCGCCGACGCGGCGCGTGTGCGACGTTCCATGTCGAGTGCCAGGACGACAGTCGGCACCACAACGATAGTGACACCGGTTGCGCGCAACAGCGCCCGGCTCCAGGCGACGTCTGTCTTTCCGCGTCCCGTCGGGAGCACGACAACCATGGTGGATCCTTCAGGGGCGAGCACGACCGCTCGCGCTGCCGCGCGCTGTGCAGGGCTAAGGTAGGCATCGCGTCCCAGGGTGCGGGTCCAGAAGGGGTCTGCGGGGGCGCCCACAAGTGAACGGCGGTACGGAGACAGGTGAGCGCGATAGACCTCGCGGAGTTGTGCGGCTGCCGCGGACGCGTCCTCCTCCCCGCTCACGGGCGGATGCCAGTCACGCGCGGTGACGACCGTCCTGCCGCCCGCTGTTCGGGGTTCGCAGGCCGTGGCGCGCCATTGGGCGGCGTCGGGCCACGGCGCCCCAGAGGGAAAAGTGAGTCGAGGCTCGCCTCCGAACTGAGCGGCGTCCTCGAGGAGCACTTGGCGCGTTAGCGCTGCGATATCGCCGCCACTCGCCGCGCCTGCACCAAGGCCGGCAATAGCGGCCACCAGCCGACGGCCCGAGTCTGTGACAGGTTGCTCCTGGGGGGCGTCCGGCCAGGCGTCAATCGCATCCTGGAGAGCAGGAAAGTCAAGAGGCATCGGGCCTCCAGCGACGCGAACTGCGGACCAAGCAGGTCACGGCAGTTAACTGGACTGTTGGCGTGTCGATGCCAGAGACGAGTGCGTCACTGAGTTCTTGGTCGAGCACGAGAGATTCGTCATCGTCAAGCAGTCGGCCAGCAGCGCCACGCGCTTCGGCCTGGGCAGCTAGCACGGCCCCTTCGCTGCGTAGCGCCTCCGCCGCGGAATTGCACCGGGCACGCAGGTCGGTCACTCGCGCTAGTTCAGAGCGGGCGGCGGACTCGGCGCTGGTCGCGCCAGCGGCAAAGCCATGTTGGCCGCCAAACAGGGCGTGTAGGGGGGCGAGACGCTTGAAGCTGAGGTTCACGTCGTTGTCACTACGCCGGTACGGCGCCTCCAGCCAGGCCAGCAAAGCTGGGTCTTCGACTGCCTTCTCGGTGTCTGCTGGGATCCAGACCGTGCGCATGAACGGCGCAAGTGCTCGGTCCGCTCGTCGACGAACCGAGCGGGTGTCGGCGCTCCGATCACCGATAACGCCTAATGCGGCGGAGATGTCTGCTTCAACCAGATAGACGAATCCGAAGTAGGCAAGGGAGTCGCTTCGCCAGGTCGGGTCGAAGCGCCAGTGGGCGCTGGCTCGGCCGCGGTCATCGAGTTGTAGAACAGCGCCGACTGCGTCAACCAGCGGGTTCCCTATGCGGAACAAGCGTCCGCCGTTCTTCAGCGCTAACCAGCGGTCGGTGAATCCCGACCGTGATTGGGTCGGGACGGCGCGCAATTTGGCGAGCAGCCTTGGGCTCATCAGGGGCGCTCTTGACGCAGGCTCCACGTCAAAACCGCCGTTCTGACGTCGCCATATAGACATGCGGAAGCCATCGTCGCCGCTGACGAGGCGCAGCAGAGGGTCTTGATGGCCGGCGGTTTCGAATTCATACCGAGCAATGTCGAGCGCCAGATCACGGGCGTTGGAATCCGCGTCATAGCTGGCCTCAAGCATGTCAAGCTGGGCTAGAGATCGAAGTTCATCGGTCACGGTTTCCTCGATCGTCCCACGCATGCCTGCAATGCCCTCGGCGCCGTCGCGAACCGCTGCTGCCCAAACTCCATCGAGGTCGCGCGCCACAGCGTCCTGGAGAGCGGAGATTGATCGATCGAAGACTTGGTAGCCATTTGTGAGCAATTCTCGCCATGCGGCGCCTACTGACGGCCCTTCATCGCCCAACACAAGCTGTTGCGCAGGCCGGCCGCTGCCGTATCGGTCGACGCGCCCGATGCGCTGCTCGAGCGTATTCGGGTTGGCTGGCAGTCGCAGGTGCACGACCAGGTTCGCTTGCTGGAAGTTGCGGCCATCGTCGGCAGAGCTATCACAGACGAGGACCCCGCCGTGCTCACCCCAGGCTGTGACCGCTGCCTCAGATGCTTCGGCCCCGACCGAGATGGTATGCCTATGGACGGCGCCCGGATAATTTCTCCGGACGAGTTCGTGTGCGACTTCCTCCGCCAAGGACCCGGCCCCAGCGAAGATCACAACTCGCGCCCCGGCTGTCGGCATCAGTTTGGCGATCACCTCGGCGAGCCCATCTTGTTCCGGTAGGTCATCGAGGGAGTTGGCGATCCGATGCTCTGCCGGTTGCGCGGGCGGCGCCGCCAGGGCCCGTCGTTCTTCCTTCGACAATCCGGCCGCCGCAGCGGCATCCTGGTCGCCGACGAGCCGCCAGCGGAGCGCCTCGCGTAAGTCGGCGGCGGGGCCACCTGTCCGCGACGTCAGGACTGCCAACGCCGCCGCGTATAGCGCGGGGTCGGTGCCAGCATCCAACGCAGCATCGCTTACTGATGTCCGCCATTCCTCCAGCACGCGGATGGCCTCTCGGTGTTCGAGTGAGGAGAGGACAACGACCTTCGGCCGGTGCCGTCCGGTGACCTCGAACGCAGGGAGAAGTGCCTCGTCGTCCAAATCTGCGTCGAGAACCGTCGCGCGGCGGTGTCGAATGACCCGGCGGTGCAGCCGGTACGTCTCACCGACGTGACCTCGCACCGCCTCCACTGCTCTTGCCAGCGCGGCGCTATCCTCTGATGCGATCAGATCGCCCGCAGCGTCGATCTTGGCCGTGACTTCACATGCCAGTTCCTCGTAGCGACGGTCATGTGGCAACAGTTCGCGAACGTCTTTCAACGCGTCCGGCAGCAGGAATGGGAATTCTGGGTCAAGAGCAAACATCGCACGCGCCAATTCGCGGCGTACGGCCAGTCGTTGTCTGAACGGTTCCAAGGCTTCCCACCGGTAGAGGCTGGGGTCAAGCAGGTGGAGCAAGCCGAGGTGCGTCTCTTCGCGTTGCAGGTTCGGAGTCGCCGAGAGCAAGAGCAATCGCGGAACCGCGTGGCACAGTGCCCGGAGTTCAGGGTACGGATGCTCCGCAGGGTCCGTACCGACCAGTTGGTGTGCCTCGTCGATGACAACGAGGTCGAAGTCGCTGTATCGCTCCCAGCGTTCGGGTGTCTCGTGGGAGCCGATCTTGAAGGAGCCTGCTGGGAAGTCGTCGACGAAGAAACGCCCCACCATTTCGTCTCGCCATTGTCGGCGTAGCGAGTCCGGCGTGATGACGACGACTTTCGAGCGGGCATCGTCCAGAAACCGCTGGCGAATGACATAACCCGCCTCAATCGTCTTCCCGAGTCCAACCTCGTCGGCCAGCAGGTACCGCTGCACCGGGTCACCCAGGACTCGGGCCGCGGTCTCGACCTGATGGGCGTGAAGTTGCACGCGCGAGGAAAACACGGCGGGCACGGACGCGCAGGCGGCGCGCTGATCTATATGGCTGCGCAGCACCGGTAGACGCGCGTCCCGGTACAACGGCGACTCCTGCGCGCCGGCGAGAAGCACCTGCAACGGATCTGCAACCGGTCGATCCCAGCGCACGCGAAGGTCGGCCTCATTCACTCGCAAGTCGCTGTCGGCGTTTGGGACACGGACGAAGTACTCATCCGGCCCACCGCCGACTACGCGGCCGGCGTGCCATGCGCCGGTCGCCTGGTCACGCCAGTACACCCGAGTCTGCACGCCGAGTTGGTGGCGCCTCACTTCAGCAGCGGGCACCCAACGTTCGCCGACGACAGGGAGCGCGGCGGACTCGAACATTTCAAGCTTCAACTGAGACCCATCCACAGCACTTATGCGCGCGATTCCGATGGCGTTTGGGTACAGCACCAACTGGCCAACGCGCATGCTAAGAGAGCCGGTCACCTGCGATCCCCTCCATGGCGCCGAGGGACGATTCTCTGTCGCCCCGTAGCCGCGGCAGGAGGGTCATGAAGGGCGGGACTGCCGAGCGCAGGGTTCGGACCCACGATGCGCGTCAGGGACTGAAGCGATGGAGGAAGGCCCAACTCAAACCCGACGCGATGCACTGACAGGGTCTCGTCCCTTAAGCGGTTCATTCCGCGTCCTTCAGCCCCCTTAATCTGCATTACTGAAGTGAGTTATCCGCACTTGGCTCAGCGTAGCGGATCACAAGTCGCAGAGAAAACGGTCTCCAACTCACCGCGGAGCGCCGCCTAGTGGCCCCCGGTGCCCCATACGGCGCCGGTTCGCGCCCCCACGAGAGTCGTGCTCAACTGTTCCTGTCCGAGCGGGCCTGCGGAGGTGGGACTGGTACCCGTCCGCACCGCCTGTCGACGTGCCGATGCCCGCTCGGCGTCCGTTAGGTGAGGAATTCAGAAGCCCCCCGCTTCATCCTTTGAATGAAGTCAGACCGTGCAAGCCCGCGCAACTCAACGCACGGGACTCGCGTGGCGGACCAGGTTCAGCAGGTGACTGGTCAGGAGGCGAACGTCATTCGGGGTGTTTTGGATGTTGTTCCAGCGGCGTACCTGGTCGTCGGCGAAATGCCATGAACCGTCCATCCAGGCGCACTCATCTCGAAGATTCCTGAGGGTTTCCTCGATAGCGAGATCCGATAGGTCTGCAGCCGGCACGCCCTCCGTGAGCGAGTCCATCACGTACCCGAGTGCCTGTATTCCGGCACCATGGGTGAGGCGGGACTTGGTCGGCGGGAGACTCCATGCTTCGGGGAATACGCGCTGAACCGCGCCCCAGAAGTGGTTAAGATGCAGGAGAATTGAGGGGATGTCGCCGGTGCCGTCGTCTGCGTGTCGGTACTGGTAGAGCGCACCTTCGTAGAGACTGTTCTCGATCATCTTGAGGACGCTGTTGTCGCGGATATAGCCGCTTGCCATGGTTGGCGTGCTGATACAGCCAGTGAAGGGGCCTCTGCCGCCGCCTGCACCGAAGTTCAGGAGGTTGAGCACGCTCGCCGGGAGTCGGCGACGTGCATAGGTCGTTGGCAACTTCACCGAAGTCGAGGGCAGGAGTTCGTGGATCAGGCCCTTGGGAAGCGGCTTGGTGTTGTTCACGAGGATGAACTGCGAACGCTGCTCGGCCTCGTCCTTCGCGATGAATCCAACGGCCGCAACCGGGAAGGCTTCGATTTCGGCATCGCGGATGGCAGCGCTTCGCTGCTGACCGTCTACGATCCAGGCCGGCTTCTCGTCGTCCGGGAGCGAGTCGTCGACCGGGATGAGCAGACGGCCGATGGTCGAGTAGTCCACCCCGTTCTGGGGTTGGTCGACGGGTTCGAAACGAACTCGATCGTCGAAGGCGATCACGATGGCGTTCGGGAGGATCGCGCCGTCCGTTTCGAGGTATCGGCGGATTGCACGGATGTGGCTCTGCACTTCTGGACGCTGATAGCCAGCAAGTTGCTGGTCCTTCCGGTGCACCCGACTCACGGCTGCAAAGCGGGGGATCTGTTTGCCGTCCACCCCGAAGGCGTAGATGTACTGGGATCCCTGGCGGACCCGGACGGCGGGGAGTGAAAAGAACTCGGTGTTAGACATATTGTTCGAGTGCCTCCGGGGTGGCGAGTTTGGAAATCTTGTTTGCGAGGACTGTGAGGTTGTGGAAGCCTCTGCGCTTGTTTCGCTCGGTGCCGCGGAAGATCACCATCTCGATGCCGTGCGTCCGGCAGAGCCTGCAAGGGCACGACAGCCAGGGGGCCGCGGTCAGCGTCTCTTCGTAGGCGTCCAGGTAGGACTTCTTGGAACGGTTCACGCGTTCGTACTGGGCGAGTGCGTCGAGAGCAGTTTTCTGAGACCTCGGAGATCCGTCGAACGATCGCAAGGCGCGGAGGGTCTCGCGTTCGGCTTCGATGGCGTCGCGTTGTGATACGTCTCCGGCGAGAATCGCCCGGCGGAGGGTCACGTTGCCGTCTACCTGCGGCACGCGGATCGCGGCGAAGGCCCGGTCGGCAGTGTGATAGTTCTTCCGTTCGTCCATGAATGCCTGGCGGAATGGCGAGGTGCTGTCGATGCTCGTTACCCCTAGCTGCGCGAAGGTCTCCATCGCATCCACACGCGTCAGACCGAGCAAGTGGAGCTCGGTGGCTGGGCTGCGGATCTCATTGATCTCGTAGAGACACTGGAGCACGTCACGGGTCTTGAGCGGGACCATTCCGCCAAGCGCGATTCGGGTGTAACCCATCTCCTGAAGTCGTTTGACACTGTCCGCATAGCTTGTCGGACTCCAACCCTGGGCAGCCCCAACGGGTTCGACATGGCTCCCACGCTCGCTAACGCGCTTCATGAATTCGTACGCCAAGTCCAGAGTGATTTCGCGACGTCGAATCCAGGCTGGGTCTGCTTGCGTCAGGGTGGCGTTGGCGTCATATCCGAAGATGACGTGGTCGACGCTGACGCCGGCATCGAATCCGCACTCGTCGTAGAAATCAAGGGTTCCGTCGACCGTGACCGGGGGAACTTCTTCGCCCACGTAGTTGAAGGCGCCGTTGTCGCCCAAGGTGGCGATGTGGTCCGGAAGCCTGAAGAACCGCCGCACTCCCATGCGATAGAAGCGCGCCCGTTGCGATGACGAATACTTGCCCGCGCCTGAGACGCCGCCATCGACGATCGCCTTGCTCACGAGTATTCCGTGGTAGGGCGGGGTTTCGAGCACCTCGTGCGCGTACCGGTCATCGCGTTGCCGGACACGGTGAGGCGCATACTCGTCGTGCAGAAAGTCGTAAGTGGGGCTGATGAGGTCCTGGCTGTCAGGGAAATAGAACTTCACCGGTTGCCAGCCCTTTCGGCAAGGTACGCGCGGGCGAGGAAGTTGGACAGGGCGCTGATGTGGCGCGGCGTGTTCTGAAGCTCGTTCCAGGGCAGATTCAGGTCGGGCCAAACGCCCTCGGTCCAGCGACATTGTGGTGCGATGCGTGCGACCTCGCGGCGTGCCTGTGCGTCTGCATCCGGCGCATTGACGTCGACGTGCGCCATCACCCGTTCCATAAGACGGCCCATGGCCCGAAGCCCCACCCCACCCATCAATCGCGATTCATTCGGGGTTTTGCCCCATGCGTTCGGGAATGTGGCCTTCACGGCGTTCCAGAATGTGAGCAGGACCTTGCGGATGCCCTCTGTGTCGGTCGTTCCCGCGGCGATGTTCCGATACGGGAAGAGCACGCCGGACGGCGACTCGATGGACTCGCGGAGTGCCTCGACCAGGCCGGTGTCGGTGACGACAGTTTGGTTCCGGTCCTCGGCGGACGTGGACGCTCGTCGGATGAGCCCATGGAACGGAGACGCGGGATCGGAGCCGAGCATGTCCACGAGAGCAGAGGGGAGTTGGCGGGTCGACATGCGTCCTGAAGGCACACGTGCGATCTCGGGGAGGAGTTCCGTCACGAGAGCGACCGGCAATGGTTGAACCGTGTTCACGCGTAGGAATTGTTCGCGTTGGAGTTCCAGGCTGTCGGTGACGAATCCCGCGACCGGAACTGGGAGATGCCGATTGCGGGTGCGAGCAAGGGCGAGGCTGCGCTGCTGTCCGTCGACGATCCACGCGGGCCGAGGACCGCCCTCGCCCCCCGCGACGGGGATCTCGAGCGTGCCCGAGACGGCGAGGCCGTCACTCGCTGCAGGCCCGCGGCTGGACTTGAACCGAACCTCTGTCGGCAGCGCAAGGATGAGCCCGTTCGGGAAAAGGACGCTTTCGCCGTCCAGATACTCCTGAATCTGGTTGACGTGCTTCTTCTTCTCCGGACGCTGATAGCCAATGAGCTTCCCGGCCTCGTCCCGGGAGATGCGCGCGACGTCGGCTACCTGATCGACTTCTTCCGCAGCGAGGGTGAAAAGGTACAGCGGGATATCTCCTTGCAGAACCTTGAGGGCACGCCGTTCGATCCAGCCTTCGGTCATGACGCCGCCTGTCCTATTGATTCGAAAAGTTCCGAGAAGCGGCGCTGCTCGCACGCATAGCCGCCGTCGCGCAGTTGGCGAAGCGCCCGAGTTTTGGTGACCGATGGTTCACGATGACGTATTTGCTCTATGAACAGGCGCACCTCATCATCTCCAAGGGCAGCCCGTGCATAACGCTCGTGGTGTCTGACTCGGTTCGCCCACTGTTCCCACGAACCTCGTCTGTCCGCCGAGTTGAGTTGGGCCGTCTCCAGGCTGCTCAGCCACTCCACAGCCATCCGCATGCTGATTCCGTTCATCGTGCCGCCAAGCCGAGACCGGAGCGCACCATCGGCCGGCAGTCGATGCTGTTTTGGAACAGAGCCAGACCCTCCGACGACAAGCAGGTCCGCGGAGCTAGCGAGTTGATCGATCGCCGGGCTCAGAACGTTGGCGTACCGAGGCGAGAGGACCATGAGCACCGAGTCGTGGCTTGACGCCACAGTTTGCAGGTGGGGGGAGTCGGAGTTCAGGGCCTCCCACCATTCACGGTGTTCCTTGACATCACCCGGGACCGAGTCAGGGTTGCCGGGCGAGAACGTCGCCCCGTATGCCGGCCACTGCTCGTCAATGTGACGCAGTCCGACGCCAGCAGAGGCAACATAGACTGTTGGGTCAAAGCCTGCGCCGACGGCGGCTGCCTCGAGCGCTGATACCCGTGACCAAGCCTCACCCTGATACAGGCGGCGGAGGCTTGTACGCGCCGAGGCCACCGCGAGTTGCCGCCGCCAACGGTCAACTCGATCGGAGAAGGAAGGTGAACTCAGTGCACGAAGGCGGCGTTCAGGGGTCGTCGGCAACGACTTCCGGTCAGTGCAGGTGACTACGATCGTCAGACGCTTCGGCATCACCGCTCCTCGAAAACTGCAGGCATGTTGCAGCTAGTGTAACGTACAGTTATCGCCTACCGTGATGCTATGCCGAGCGTCGAAAACGAACAGGAGCCTTGATGTCAAAGCCTAAGGCAGTAATCCTCCTCAGCGGAGGGCTTGACTCGACTACTGTGCTCGCGATCGCGAGGAGCCAGGGATACGAGCCGTATGCGCTGAGCTTCCGGTACGGTCAGCGTCATCTCGTGGAACTCGATGCCGCGAAACGGGTGGCCGCTGCACAGGGCGTGGCGGGACACATCGTTTGCGACATTGACCTGCGTACCTTCGGGGGCTCGGCCCTGACGTCGCCGGACGATGTTCCGAAGCACGAGGACGCCAGCGACCTGGACACCGAGGAGATCCCGGTCACGTATGTCCCGGCACGGAATACGATCTTCCTTTCGTTTGCGCTTGCCTACGCTGAGGTTGTCGGCGCCAGCGATGTCTTCATCGGCGTCAACGCCATGGACTACTCGGGCTATCCCGACTGTCGTCCTGAATACATCGAGGCCTATCAGAAGATGGCGAATCTGGCGACGCGCGCCGGCGTGGAGGGCAACGCCCTCAAGATCCACACTCCGCTGATCGCGATGACGAAAGCCGAGATCGTGAAGTCCGGCCTAGCGCTCGGCGTTGACTATTCGCTCACCTCCTCGTGCTACGACCCGGACGATGAAGGACGAGCATGCGGGCATTGCGACTCGTGCCTGCTTCGACTTCGCGGCTTCGAAGAAGCGGGCACCTCCGATCCTGTCGCCTACCAGGTCGCCTGATGGCCTACAAGATCAAGGAGATCTTCTACACCCTCCAGGGCGAGGGGACTCATGCCGGGCGCCCCGCAGTCTTCTGTCGCTTCAGCCTGTGCAACCTCTGGACCGGCCACGAAAAGGACCGCGCCCGGGCGATCTGCCAGTTCTGTGACACCGACTTTGTCGGAACGGACGGGCCTGGTGGGGGCCGGTTCAACACGGCGGATGAACTCGCAAACGCCATCGAATCGGCCTGGCCGGGGGAGTGGGACGACCATCGGATGGTTGTCTGCACTGGAGGCGAACCCCTGCTTCAGTTGGACACCCCGGCTGTGATGGCTCTCAAGGACAGAGGATTCTATGTGGCCGTCGAGACCAACGGGACGCGAGTACCCCCGGAAGGCATCGACTGGCTGTGCGTGAGCCCGAAGGCCGGCGCCGAACTGGTTGTGGCTGCCGGCAACGAGCTAAAGCTGGTGTTCCCGCAGCCGGGAGCAGATCCCGAGGGATTTGAAGGGCTCAACTTCAACTCCTTCCGCCTGCAGCCGATGGACGGTCCAGATGTCGCTGAGAACACGAGGAAGGCTGTGCAGTACTGCCTTGATCATCCTCGATGGCAACTCAGTCTCCAAACGCACAAATACTTAGGAATTCCATGACGTTCGTCGCAGAAATCTCGAAGAAGTTCACTTTCGAATCAGCCCACCGGCTCCCCTACGTTCCGGAAGGGCACAAGTGCTCCAGGCTGCACGGTCACTCCTACTGTGTGGAGATTCATGTCAGGGGCCAAGTTCCCGAGGCGACGGGGTGGGTTCAGGATTTTGGTGACCTGAAAAGCGCCTTCAAGCCTCTTGAAGACCAGTTGGACCACAATTATCTCAACGAGATCGAGGGACTCGACAACCCAACCAGCGAAGTGCTCGCGCGCTGGATCTGGGTACGTCTCAAAGACGCTCTGCCGCTATTGTCCGCCGTCCATGTGTGGGAAACCTGCACGTCCGGTTGTATCTACAGAGGGGAGGAAGTCGATGCGGCTTCCTGATATCCAGGACGAGTTGGATAACCGCGGCGTGGAACTTGCAGAGGTGGGCGTGACGAATGTCCGCTATCCGACCGAATTTTCTGACGGCGTCCTGGCTCAGTCCATGATCGGTTCATTCGATGTACTGGTGCGCCTACCGGCAGATCGACGCGGGACCCACATGAGCCGCATGGTGCAGTTGATCCACGAGCACATGGGGCGAATAGATCCCAGAGAATTCGAACTTGTGATGAAGCACGTAGTCACCCGAATGGAAGTCGAGGTCGCGCAGGTCAGCGTCGCGCTGCCGATTGCCACTCGGGTGATGTCTCCAGCCACCGGGCTGGAAGGGTTTCAAGTATGCGATGCGTCCTTTCACGCGTTGCTGGACACGGATAGATTTTCCCTTCAAACGAGAGTGAAGGCAGAGGTCACCAGCCTTTGCCCTTGCAGCAAGGCGATTAGCGATTACGGTGCGCACAACCAACGCAGCGAAGTCGTCATTTCCATAACTGGATCGGGCATCGATCCCTATCCTATGTCGGTGACAGACATCGTCGACCTCATCCGTTCGGCGGGTTCTTGCCCAGTTTATCCAATAGTAAAGCGCCCGGATGAACGCCTTATCACCATGCAAGCTTTCGATCGGCCCGCCTTCGCGGAGGATATAGTCCGGGAGCTCACACTTGATCTTAGGAGCAAGAACCTTGAGCACAGTGTGCGGGTACGGAATCTTGAGAGCATACACAGCCACGATGCCGTTGCCTGCCTTGACTGGTCTCCAAACAGTAGCGCAGGCGTGGGAATCGGCGAGGACTCCTGACCGCCTCTTCTCGTGAACTTAACAACTGCATCGCAGTTTGTGGGCGAGATGTGACTTGCTAACCGAACTAGAGGACACCGACGATATGGACATTCCCGTGGTCGTGGCCTTGATTGCTGCCGCAGGTGGTTTAATCACGGCGCTGATCACTTCTGGTCGGCAGAAGAGGATGGCCCGGGATGTGGCTCAACAGCAAGGTGAATCCGCCCAGCAATTGGCGCGCCTGCAAGAGGAGTTAAAGGTCAAGTCTCTTCGGGAAGAGCGACGCCACGCTGCCCTGGAGCAATTAAACCGATACCGAGAGCCTCTTCTGTCCGCCGCCCGAGATGCTGGGGACCGTCTGAGAAACATCCGGGAGGGGTCTTTCCTTATATATCTTCACCATCCGGACAAGCGACGCCGCCGTCTTGCGCTGCTCAGCACGTTGTATCGGTTGGGCAGGTACTGGGCAGTAGTGGAAAGCCTGTACGACTCCGTAAGCGAATTGCGGTTCGCCACTGAAGAGGAAACGAAAAAGGTGGCATCCCTGCTTAAGGAGATTAGCCGAACGTTTGCCAACGATGCCTACGGATCCCCCCAATTCATGGTGTGGCGTGAAGAGCAGCGCGGCATCGCGGATTTGATGCGGGACCGGTCCGTTTCCGGCGCGGAGGGTGTCATGGGGTTCGCACGGTTCATGGATGGCTATGACACGACGATGGTTCCCTGGTTTGAAGAGTTGGAGCAAGACTTGCAGGCGGACGACGCCAGCGCGGGCCACAAATTGGAGGACCTGCAGACACTCTTTGACAAATTGACCTCACAACTGAAGGCCGACCGGCCGCGCACCTTGTGACGGGTGCAGTAATTCGGGCCACATCGCTCGTTTGCGGAGTGTCCTGGCAACTGGCGTTTCAGCCTGCGTTTCCATCTTTGACCTCCCAGATCCTCAAAGTCGAGCGTGCGAAGTCTCGAGGCTGACCCTGCTTGAGGAGATCATCACCCCTGGCCGGGTCATGCGGCGTTGGCTCGCCGTCGACCGCAGTGCGGGGAGTGAAGAAGCGGTCGATGTCGCGGGGACACCTGCCTGCTCGAAGTGGAGCAGGACCACCTCTTCGCCGTTTCCAAGGCCCCCGCCGTGGCCATGGGCGTATGAGGCTCTTGTCGACGGGGCCGATCATCCACGCTTCGGCGCCCTGCACGATCGGCCGCCGGTCAGTGCCGGGCGCTGGCCTTGGCGAGCAGTTTCTGCCCGTCGCGTCTGAGTCCACCGATTGGTGAGACGTGACCGTGGAGGGGCATATCCGGGCAGCAGACCAATAGCGTGCCAGGGGGCGCCTGGCTAAAAGGTGCAGCAGCCCTCCTCATCTGGGGTGCCGTCGCCGAGCAGCGGCGCCGCCTGGAGGACGACCAGTCCTGCATACCGGCCGACCCCGTCCCGGATGCCGTCCAGGACCGCTCGGCCGAACCCATGGGCCGCGGTGGCCCTGCTCGAGTTCGATGCTGGAGACGTTTCGGACGTCGCCGCCCCACGACTAGTCCAGGGCCGCGAGGTCCGGAGGGCTGACGTGGAGCATCTCGCCGAAGTCGGCGAGATGCTGGCTGCGTGCGTCTAGGGTGAGGACGAGGTCCTGCTCGGCGGCAGCCTCCGGGTTCGCCTATGCGCTTGCCCTGTCTGGCACCTCCTCGTCCTCGCCGGATTCCTCATCGAACAGGCTGCGGGGACTTCCACCTGCCAGTCCTGCGGGTATTCCTCGGGGATCTCGCGCAGCGCCGCCGGCCCAGGCGGCGCCCAGGGGAGTTCGAAAACGGTCTCTCGGTTCCAGCTAGTCCTATGGGGACGTCCTCTTCTCGCCAGCCGATTCCGGCGCTCCGATTCCAGCCAGCAGCAAACACAAACGCGGCCCAGCGGGTAAAGGAAGCGGCGGCAGGCATGTGTCATGCCTCTCGGTCCCCGCCCGACGCGCCGCAGTGTCTCCGGTGTGGTCTGCGCTTCAGCCGGATAGCGGTCGTGAGGCGTAGCGGCAGCGGCGGATCGAGCATGGCGTCGCCACGCAGCCGGAGGCTCCGCGGCGGCGGTCCCGATCGCAATCGAAGGTGCGCGAGGATTGCACGATCACGGGCATCAGTTGTCCGCGCGGTTCGACGTGGCGGTAGTTCCTACCTGCTTGCTGGCGAGATGACCGACAAGCCCTTCGCCGTCGGCTTCAGTTCCAGGACGGTCTGATCGGATTCGGTGAGGAGGGGTAGTCCGTCAGGAGCAGCGTGAAGCGCCCTCGCGAGGCGGCCAAAGCTGGTCCGTGCGCTGAGAATGCGCTTGACGGCCACCGGATTCGGAAGCCTGCCCCCATCGATCTTCATGGCGCTGAGATCGTCGAGAAGCCCTACAAGCTGGTTCTGGCGGTTGGACAATGCCGAAAGTTCGTCGCGAAGGACATGCTCGACATGGGGGAGAGACAGGCCCGGGTTCGAGAATTCGGCGGCAATCTTCTCCAGCACGACGACCCGCGCACTGAGTGCAAGCGCCTCGTAAGTCTGGGCCACCGATCGCTCGAATTCCTCGATCTGGTCTTCTCGTTTGCCGACAAGCGCAGTCATCAGTTGGGGCCCGTTCACCTGATCCGCACCTTCATGCTTCGCGACGACCTCGAGCCACCCGTCGAGCCGTTCGACCTGCTCGCTCGTCAGCTGCGCAAGTTCGCCGAATGCGTGAGAGGCGCTCGAGAAGTCGGGCAGCCTCGCCTGATCGAGCAGATAACCTGCGACTGTTCGCGCCGCTTTACCCGCGCTCGTCAGAACTGCTCGGTCCTCCCGGTCGAGGTGACGTTGAACCCCGAGCACCGCTCCCTTGATCGATTCGAGCTTCTTGTTCATCTGGTGCTGCGTCAGCATCTCACCGGCCACCGCGAGAGCCACAGTCGCGATCAACGGTCCGGCCGCCACCGCCGCACCAGCGCCGGCTGCCGCCGGGACAAGACGAGCGTGCCCGGAGATCGTCTTCGATCCGCCGGCGCGAACCATCCCCCGGAATCCGCCGCCGACCGCTGGAACAAGGTCCCTCGTCACCGAACCGCTCGGCAGGATCAGCCGGTAGAGGCCGTCAGGCGGCGACGGGGCATGACCGATCTGGCTGACCGCTTGGCCGATCGCCTTTGCGAACGCTCCCGAGGTCTGGGCGACCATCTCGGACGGAGCCCCCGCAACCGGCGCCGAAACACGGCTGAGGACGATAGCCTCACGGTTCAAGAGCATCCGGAGCATTGCATCGTTGCTCGGCTCCGCATCCAACGGAACAAGCGGAATGACGACAGCTTCTTCTTCAGGTTCCATAGCTCCTCCGGTCACGGCCTACGAGATGTCTTGCCAGCAAGCAGGCTCCTGAAAGCTGAGGGCGCAGCCCGGTCCCGGGCAGCCTTACGGATTTTCCGTTTCGCCTTCAACCCTCGGTGTCCGAATCGTGGGCGCGGCGGTCGCCGGGAAACTGCTCAGGCGGGGGAATCACGAGCGGTGGGTGGCCCAGTGCGGCCAAGGCATCCCGGATCAGCGCCGTCACGTCCCTCTCGCCGAGCAGTCACAGCAGGTTGAGGGAAGACCGCAATCTTCCTGGCGATGATGTGGCTCGAATAGGTCGCATGGTCACGGACTGGGATTTGCCACATCGTTTGGCTGTTCGCCAACTTCAGCAAGCCAGAGAAGCCATACAGGATGCACGATTCGCGTGATGAGCGTCTGAAAAGAACGCCGATAACCGGCGTTCGTGAAGGGAGCAACTGACAGTCAACTAGCAATTGTTCTAGGACTATTCTGTCTCAGTCTTGTTCGGCCAGAATCTAGTTCCTTCGGTGAGCTCAGAAGGTCCGGTGCCGGCGGAATGGCCCGCCGCTCTTGCCCAGTCGTTGGTCGATGCGTGGGCGCCAAGGCCCGGCGGGGCCTGGAAGGCGGCCCTGGGAATGCCCCGTAGTGAACCGGTGGGTGACCTCGTCTACATCGACCTGCAGGTGCTCGCCGGGACGGAGGGGTGGGTGCCGCGCGGCCGTGACTTGGGGTCTCAGCGAAGAGTCCACGTGGGCGCAACTCCCGCGGTAGACCTTCCCCGTCGGTGTCGACAACCGCGCCCGTGGCGACCGCGTTGATCACGAACATGAACAGGGGTCGCGGATTCGGCATCCTCGATCGCTCTCACCCCCCAGCCGCCTTGCGCTCGCCCTGGACCTCCGCTGCAACGGCTACCAACTGCTTCCGGTTCCCTCGCGCTTGGCGCTCGTCTCCGCCAGTCTTCTGGCGAACCCCGACTTGTAGCGGCCACGCGTCTGGCAGATCGAGGGGTTCCCCTGCGCACCTGACCTGTTGAACCAGGTCTGGGGGCGGGTGCGTGACGGTGTCGATGCGGTTGATGTCGGCGAGAGAGGGCTACAGGTATCTCCTGCGGAGTGTCGCTGCGGGGGATGGCAGCCGGCCGCTGTCGACGCCGTTGACCCGGTACTACACCGCCGAGGGGACCCCGCCCGGTCGCTGGCTCGGCTCCGGGGTCGCCGCCCTGGGCGGCGGGCGGCTTCGCGAAGGAGACGAGGTTTCCGAGGCGCAGCTTCAGCTCTTGGTCGGGATGGGCCGTGACCCGCTGAGCGGGGATCCGCTTGGCCGCGCGTACCCGGCGTATGCCAGCCGTGCCGAGCGGATCGAGAATCGTACGAAGGCGCTCGGGTCGAACCTGAGCGACGGGGAACGGGAGGCGGCGGTCGCGCAGATCGTGGCCGAGGAGGCCGCGGTCCCGTCGCGGCGTGCGGTGGCGGGGTATGACTTCACGTTCTCGGTCCCGAAGTCCGCGTCTGTGCTGTGGGCGGTCGCCGATGCGGGGATGCAGGAGATGATCGCGGCGGCGCACCATGCGGCGGTTGCGGACGTGGTTGCGTACATGGAGCGCGAGGTTGCAGCCACGCGCGCGGGCGCAACCGGGCGCGGCGGCGCGGTCGCGCAGATCGACGTCACAGGCCTGATCGCGGCCGCCTTCGACCACTTCGACTCCCGCGCGGGGGACCCGCACTTGCACACGCACGTCGTGATCTCCAACAAGGCCAAGACCGTGCTCGATGGCAGGTGGCGCAGCCTGGACTCCCGCCCGATGCACGCGGCGACCGTTGCGCTCTCTGAACTCCACGAAGCCGTCTTCGCCGATCACCTCACCCGCGCCCTCGGGGTCCAGTGGGAGAGGCGCGATCGCGGCCGCGACCGCAACCCGGCCTGGGCCATCACCGCTGTCCCCGAGCAGTTGGTGGGAGAGTTCTCCGTGCGCTCGCGGCATATCGAGGTGGAGAAGGACCGGCTGATCGCGGAGTACGCGGCGCGGCACGGCCGGCAGCCATCGGCTACGACGGTCATCAAACTCCGCGCCCAGGCCACCCTCACTACCCGCCCGGAGAAGGAGGTCCGCTCGCTCGCGGACCTGACCGCCCAGTGGCGGCAGCGCGCCAGCCGCATCCTCGGTTCGGATGCAACGTCATGGGCGCTCGGCGTGGCGAAAAGCGGCGCGCCCCTGCTGCTGCGCGCCGACGACGTGCCGCTGGACGCGATCGCCTTGCTCGGTGCGAGCGTCGTGGAGGCGGTCGGCGAGAAGAGGTCGACGTGGCGGCGGTGGAACCTCACGGCAGAGGCGGCCCGGCAGACGATGGACTACCGGTTCGCCACCATCGAGGATCGGGAGGCCGTCCTCGGCCTGGTCGTGGACGCCGCCGAGGCCGCCTCGCTGCGGCTGACCCCGCCCGAGCTCGCAACCAGCCCTGCGGTGTTCCAACGCCCTGACGGGACCAGCCTGTTCCGCCCGAAGCACTCGACCGTGTTCTCCTCCGAGGCCCTGCTGGCGGCCGAAGACCGCCTCCTCGAACGCTCCCGCACGACCACCGGGCCGGCTGTCGCCATGGCGACGGTCGAGAGGATCACCGCCGGGCCCGACCGCCAGGGGCGGATGCTCGGGGACGACCAGGCCGTGGCCCTGGCCAAGGTCGCCGTCTCCGGGCGCATCGTCGATGTCCTCCTCGGCCCCGCCGGGGCCGGCAAGACCACCGCGATGAGCGCCCTGTGGCGGGTCTGGGAGGCCGAGCACGGGCCCGGCTCGGTCGTCGGGCTCGCCCCGTCTGCCGCCGCCGCGCAGGTCCTCGCCGACGACCTCGGCATCGAGACGGAGAACACCGCGAAGTGGTGGGACACCCACAAGCGCACCGGGCAGTCGTTCCGCAAGGGCCACCTCGTCATCCTCGACGAGGCCTCCCTCGCTGGAACGCTCAGCCTTGACCGCATCACCGGCCTAGCCGCCGAGGCCGGGGCGAAGGTACTCCTGGTCGGCGACCACGCCCAGCTCCAGTCCGTCGACGCCGGCGGAGCGTTCTCACTGCTCGTCCACGACCGCGACGACGCGCCCGAGCTCGTGGACGTGCGCCGCTTCGCCAACGAGTGGGAGAAGGCCGCCTCCCTCGGCCTCCGCCATGGGCGCACTGAGGTCATCGACACCTACATCGAAAACGGCCGCGTGCTCGACGGCGAGACGGGGGCGATGACTGATGCCGCCTACCGAGCCTGGCGCGCCGACCAGCTCGCCGGGCGGGGAACGGTGCTGGTGGCCGACTCCGCCGAGGCAGTCACCGCCCTGAACGAGCGGGCGCGCACCGACCTGATCCTCGACGGCACCGTCCGCGGGGCACGCGACGTCGAGATGCACGACGGCACCCGCGCCGCGGCCGGGGACACAGTCATCACGCGCCGCAACGACCGCCGTCTCCGAGCCGGCAGGGGCTGGGTCCGCAACGGCGACCGCTGGACCGTCACCGCCGTGCACGACGATGGCTCCCTCACCCTCCGCCGCACCGGCACCCGGCATGGCGCCACCACCCTGCTGCCGGCCGCCTACGCGGCCGAGCACCTTGAGCTCGCCTACGCGGTCACCTCCTACCGGGCGCAGGGCATAACGGTCGACACCTCCCACGTCCTGGTCGATGCCTCGATGACGAGGGAGAACCTGTACGTCGCCATGACCCGCGGCCGGAACTCGAACACCCTCTATGTCGCCGTCGACCAGCCCGACACCGCACACGAGGGACCGCACCCCGGCGACAGCACTGAGGCCACCGGGCGGAGCATCCTGCACGGGGTCCTCCAGCACGTCGGCGCCGAGCCCTCGGCCCACGAGACGATCAACGCCGAGCAGGAGCAGTGGGGCTCGATCGCCCAGCTCGCCGCCGAGTACGAGACCCTCGCCGCAGCCGCGCAACACGACCGCTGGGCCAACCTCATCCGCTCCTCCGGCCTCACGCCAGGGCAGGCAGACGAAGCAATCGCCTCCGGTGGGTTCGGGCCCCTCACCGCCGGGATGCGGCGCGCCGAGGCCAACCACCACGACGTCGAGGCCCTGTTCCCCCGCCTGGTCCAGGCGCATGGGTTCAACGATGCCGACGACGTCGCCGCCGTCCTCCACCACCGCCTCGCCGTGGCGACCGCCCGGCCCGCGGGATCCGGCCGCACAAGGAACGCCCCGCGCCTCATCGCCGGGCTCATCCCCGAAGCCCTCGGCCCGATGGCCCCCGAGATGCGCCAAGCGCTCGACGAACGGCGCGACCTCATCGAAGCCCGCGCAGACGCCTTCCTCGACCAAGCCCTCAACGATGGCGGAAGCTGGGCCGCCGCCCTCGGGACCCCGCCCCGCGACGAACGGACGATGGTGAACTGGCGTCGCCTCGCCCGAACCGTCGCCGCCTACCGCGACCGATACGGGATCACCGCACCCACACCCCTCGGCGCACCGGCCGAGAATGCCGCGCAGAGGACCGATGCCGCCCGAGCCCGCGCGGCCCTTGACCGAGCCACCGCATTGAGCCCGAGCCATCCTGCGCCGGAATCGACGCATCGTCCTAGCCAGCAACGCTCGGGCCTCGGCCTGTGACCTTCCGAGTGTCGCGGCTCTGTCATCCTCTCGGGAGCAGATGTTCCTTCTATCGCGATGTCGGGAGGGGCAAGGATTGCGGTCCCCGCACAACTGCCCAAGGGTCCGAATCCGGAGCCGAGTGCTCATCAAATACCCATCTCAATCACCCAGCACGAACCGGGAACGACCAGGTACACTCGGAGCAAGCGAACCGCCCGGTTCCCTGTCAACACAAGGGAATCCGCGAGTTCCCTAGACAACCGGTCAGTCCCCGAAATGGCTCGGACCCTCCAAGGGGTCGCAGGTTCAAATCCTGTCAGCCCGACCACGAGGCCGCGGAAACTCTAGGGTTTCCGCGGCTTTGTTGTTGGGGAGGGTGTGGCATGAGTTCGGCCTTTCACCCCGAGGCGAGCCATGAGGTCTACTCGGTGTGGAACCGCGTCTTGGCTTCGCTCGTCAATGTGGCCGAGCCGGATTCCCGTCGCTTCTCTCGTCGGAACCTCGGCGGTCCGGCCCCGTGGGCTCGTCCACAATGCGCTATTCGAGAAGATCGGCGAACAGCCGATCCTGTGACCACTTTGGTGACCAGAAACCCGTCAGAGTCTGTGCTTTAGCCCAAGGGCGTTAGTTTTGGTGTGTCGGAGCCTTGGCCGTGGATTCCCTGAAGATGAGCTGCATCGGGGTGGACTCGTCTCCGTAGGAGCCGTCAGGCTCGTTTCGTATGCGGGAGATCAATTCCCTCATGCTGTTGCGGCCGGCGGCTTGAAAGTCCATGCTCACTGTGGAGAGCGAGGGGATGAAGTATTCGCCTTCCTCCAGGTTGTCCCATCCGAAAACGCTGATGTCCTTTGGCACGCTTTTGCCGCGTTCGTAGAGAGCGCGCATGACTCCTATGGCCATGTGGTCGTTTGCCGCAAACACCGCGGTAATGGGGCCGTCACCCAGAGGTATTTCCAGTCCGGCCCGGTAACCCGAGAGCATGGACCAGTCGCCGACCACGAAACCGGCTGAGTGGAGACCGAGTCGGGCGATGGTCGTCTCATAGGTCTTGCGCCTGTTGGCGGCTGATGTCCACAGCTGTGGACCCGCGACGTGGTAAAAGGAACGGTGGCCGAGGGTGGCCAGATGCTCGATCATTTCTGCAGCTGGGGTTGCGTCCGCTAGGAAGCCGCGCGCGTGCATCTTCTCGTCATAGTTCGCGGCTACGACGAGTGGAATGTTCGAGTGCTTGGACGTGATCTGCTCTTCCAGTGGCCCCAGTGGTATCAGCGAGAAGATCCCGGCCAACCGTTCGGTCGACACCAGAGAGAGAAGGCGCTCCGAAGCCTTGGACGCTTCGGTCCCTATCTGGACAACCTCAGTCACATACCCAGCTTCGTCGGCCGTGCTGACTGCGCTTCGAAGGACGCGAGATGCAGGAAAACGAACCTCTTCGGGAGTGGCGATAAGGATGCGATAGGACTGCTTGCTACGCAACGCACGCGCTGCAAGGTTCGGCGTATAGTCGAGCCGTGCCATGGCGTCTTCGACCTTGGCGATCGTTTGGGGCTTGAGGCCCCCATTTCCCTTGAGGTAACGCGAGACGGTCTGGTGCGAGACGCCAGCGAGTCGCGCAACTTCATAGATCGTGGACGGCTTAGGCGTCCGAGCGGGAACAGGGCTGCTGCCAAAGCTCAACTTATTGGTCCTCCATGGCCTCTTTCCGCCAAGCACGCACTAACCGAGTGGTGCTCGCGAACTGGACCCTGAAACAGTATCGTTCTCTTGCCTTCTCCTTATGTAACGCTAATCGATCGGTCTCCCACTACCGGAGTTAGATCCCGGGCGGCAAGTTGAGCTTTGACGCTCAGTTCGGCCGCCTTGAGCGCGTGCTCTTGCGTCATCGCGGTCTCGGTGCGGTCGAGGCAGTCGCGGATGAGGGCTCCGAAGAAGGGATAGCCCACTTGTCCCGTCGCATCGATGTGATGCTCGCCGTCGTCGTTCACGAGGAAGACATGGCCTCCTCCGTCGCCGGTAGCGATGTTCACGTACTTGCGCAGCTCGATGTAGCCCTCGGTGCCGAGGATGATGGTCCGCCCGTCGCCCCAGGTGCTAAGGCCGGCAGGGGTGAACCAGTCAACGCGGGCGAATCCGGTTGCGCCGTTGTCCATCACGATGTGGGCGTCGCCGAAGTCCTCGAACGTGGGGTATTCCTGATGGGCGTGGTTGGCGACGGATGCGCTGACCACCTCCGCGTCCTTTGCGCCCGCGAAGTAGAGCATCTGCTCGAAGTTGTGGCTGCCGATGTCGCAGAGGATTCCGCCGGATTTGTCTCTGTCGAAGAACCAGCTTGGACGCGTGTTAGGGTCGCCGATGCGGTGGGGGCCAAGGCAGATGACTTGGAGGACCTTGCCGATCGCGCCTTGCTCAATAAGCTGCCCGGCGAACACAGCGGCTTCCACATGAATTCGCTCCGAGTAGTACACGGCGTATTTGAGCCCAGTGCGCGCGGTCGCCTCCCTGACGGCCTCCAGCTGCGCGAGCGTGGTCAGAGGCGCCTTGTCCGTGAAGTAGTCCTTGCCCGCCGCGATGACCCGCAATCCGAGGTCAGCCCGCTCTGAGGCAACTGCCGCACCCGCAACCAACCTCACCTCGGGGTCGGCGAGGATCTCTGCCTCGCTGCTGGCGATCTGGGCCTGTGGGAACCGGGCCTGGAAGGCCTCGGCCTTGGCGGGGTCCGAGTCGTAGACCCACTTGAGCGTGGCACCGGCGCCGATCAGGCCTTCGCTCATTGCATAGATATGGCCATGATCGAGATGGGCGGCGGCGAAGGTGAATTCGCCGGGGCCGACGACCGGCTGCGGCATAGGGGCGGGGGCGTAGTTGGCGCCTTCCGATGCAGGCATCAGCAGTCCTTTCGAAGCTTCAGTCATTGGATGTGGGAGTGGAGGCGCCTACGATGATCTCGCCGGACTGCTCGCCGACGGACGCCCGCTTCTCGTAGAAGTGAGGGGCGCGCTGGACGAGAGTCCCGGACCGGTAGTACGGGTCCTCGGGATCAAGAGGAAGCTGTACGATCTCGCGCTCGATGCCAGCTTTGTAGATGGCCGTCACGACTTCGACGGCGTTGCGGCCATCCGTGCCATCAGTCGCCGGCTCGCGGTGCTCACGAATCGCCGCGATGACGTCCCCGATCTGACCCTCGTGTCCCTGGTGGAGCAACGGGATGTGTGCGTCGGCGAGGGCGTTCAGCTCATCGACCAGCGCTGTGTTGCCGCCGGTGACCGGGAATCCATTGGGCTGAGACAGTTCCGCGGTCACCCGCCAGGGCTGCGAGATCCTGGCGAACTGGCCCTGGATGACGATCTCCTGCTCCTCGCCGTGGTGCACTACCGAGCTTGTGAGCTGGGCAAGTCCGCGGCCATAGCGCAGCACTGCGACTGAGAGATCTTCGACCTCCGCATTCTCGTGTTGCGCATTGGCGAGCATGGCGATCACCTCCGTCGGCCGCCCCATGAGCCAGAGGGCGAGGTCGATGTGGTGGATAGCGTGATTGAGCGTGCAGCCGCCGCCCTCCGACTCCCATGTGCCGCGCCACCACAGATCGTAGTAGGCCAGTCCTCGCCACCACGCTGACTCAATACGGAGGTGCGAAACCGAGCCGATCAAGCCCGAGTCGACAGCCTTCTTGAGGGTTGCCATGTCGTCACGGAACCGGTTCTGCGCAACGACGGAGAGGATCTTGCCCGATTCGCGCTGGGCAGCGATCATCGCGTCGCATTCTTCCAGGGAGGGAGCCATGGGCTTCTCGACGATCACGTGCATGCCGCCGAGCAGGAACGCCACCGTGAGGGAGGCGTGGCTGGACGGGGGCGTAGTGATGCTCACCAAGTCCAGCAACGGCTCCTCGGCGAGCATTTGGTGGGGGTCCTCATACGCCTTGGCTCCGCGGATCCCGTGTGATTCCAGCTTGGAGGCGGCCTTTCCGGGCGCGGTGTCGGCAACAGCGACGATCTCGCACTCTTCGTGAAAGGCAAGATAGGCGCGGATATGGGCGCTGGAGATCCCGCCGGCGCCAATGATTCCTACTCTGAGCATCTACGGTCCTCGGTAGTGGTTTTGTTGGGGCTGCATCGGGTGGCGCCCAGTCTTGGGCCGCTCCTCATGATGAGTCTGCAGCAAGCCCGACCTTCGACCATCGCTGGAGGTGAAAAGGTGATCGGTCACTTCAAATACTTCAACCATCGCTTGCGGTTAGTCAAGTGCCTGTGATTTCGGCAAGTTTGGGGTGATTGACCAAAAAGTGATCGGTCACTATGCTGGCGACTTGTGACACACGCCATACGGCCTTAGCGCTCACGGAACGCAGCAGGCCATCCCCAGAGAGGTGGAACCCCATGAGACTCCGTACCAAGATCGCCGCTCTTTGCGCGGTGGTTCTAGCGACGAGCCTGAGTGCGTGCGCGCCTGGCTCACCGCAGTCGGAGGCCGCGCAGAGTGCACCGGCGAGCGTCGACTTCAACAGCTTCAAGGGTCAGACGCTCACGTACGTGTACTTCACAGACGGCCCCGACGAGCAGGCCACGAAGGACATGATCGCCAAGTTCGAAGCGGCCACCGGCGCGAAGGTGAACCTGCAGATCGTGCCGTTCGCCAACCTGGCGACGTCGCTTCAGGCACGACTTTCCGCGGGCAACGCCCCCGAAGTCGCGCGCGTTACCGACTGGCACCCGTACGCCGACAAGGAAGTCGACTTCAAGCAGTACTTCGGCAGCAGCTATCCGTCCGAGTTCGCTTCCGGAGCCGCCGCCACGGCTATGGACAGCGCGGGCCACATGCTTGCCGTCCCGAGCGACGTCACTATCAACGGGCCAATGATCAACGTCGACGCGTTCAAAAAGGCGGGTGTCCCCGTGCCCGCCAAATGGACCTGGGACGAGCTGGTCGCCGACGCCAAGAAGGTGGCCGCCGCCAACAACATGCCCTACGCATTCGCCATTGACAAGTCGGGCAACCGGTTGAGCACGGTCTTGAGCCAATTCGGCACCGTGATGATCGGACCCGACGGCAAGAACGCCCTCGACAAGGACAAGGCTGCCAAGGCCCTCACCTTCTTCACCGACCTCGTGAAAAGCAACGTCTCCCCGAAGGACTTCTGGCTGGGCTCGGGCAGCAAGTACACGGGCGCCAACGAGATCTTCCTGGCCGGGCAGGTTCCCGTGTACCTGTCGGGTCCGTGGCAGGTGGGCGCATTTGCCAAGAGCGCCACGTTCAACTGGGCGGCCGTGCCGAACCCCTGCCAGGAGCGCTGCGGCGGGTTCCCCGGCGGCAAGTTCATGATTGCCTTCAAGGACAGCAAGAACCCAGCCCTCGCCGCTGCGTTCGTCCAGTGGATGAATCGATCTGAGAACCAGCGCGAGGTCGACAAGACCGCGTATTGGCTTCCCACGCGCAAAGACCTGACCGACTCCGGAGTCGAGTACGCCAATCGCCAAAGCGACATGAGCAGTTTCCTCTCGCAGATCAACGCGACACCGTCCGACACCTGGACGGATGCGAACAGCCCTGCCTTCACCGCCTCGGCAACCGCACTGATCAACGAGACAGACAAGGTCGTTGCGGGCCAGCAGGACGTTCGGACCGCCGTCGAGAACATCTCGACCGCTATTGACAAGGCCATCAAGGCGGCAGGCTCATGAGCGTCCTGGCTCCCGCCCGAGCTCGGGGGGTCCGGGGGTGGATGAGGGGCAAGAACCTTGCGCCCTACCTTTTCGTCCTGCCCAACATGTTGATCTTCGCGGTCTTCACAATCTGGCCCGCGTTCAACGGCTTCAACCTGAGCTTCTACGACAGCAGCAACGGAAGGACATATCGCCCCGTTGGGACTGGCAACTACACCAACATCCTCAGCGACTCCCAGTTCTGGGGTGTGGTCCAGCACACCGTTCTCTTCACGCTTGGATTCGTTGTGCTCTCCACGGTGCTCGGCACAGCCCTCGCCCTCATGCTCAATAGCCAGCGGCGCGGCCGAGGGGCCCTCAGCGCCGCCTACTTCCTGCCGGTCCTCATCTCGCCGGTCGTCGTGGGCATCATCTGGAAGGCTGCACTCGATCGCACCACGGGCCTCGTCAATCAGGTCCTGTCCGCAATCGGCCTGGGCTCACCGGGATGGCTAGTGGACTCCAGCCTCTCCCTCATATCGGTCATCCTCGTGGGGACATGGATCCACCTCGGCTTCTACGCCATGATCCTGATCTCAGGCCTGCAGTCCATCGATACGTCGCTGTATGAGGCGGCCAGAATGGACGGCGCGGGTGTGTGGCAGTCGGTGCGTCTCATCACCCTTCCCCTCCTGCGCCCGACGCTCATGGTGGTTATCATCTTGGCCACCATCGCAGGCTTTCAAGCCTTCGACTTCGTGTACACCCTGACCGGCGGGGGACCCGTGGGGGCCACGACGCTGATCATCCAGTACATCTACGAGAATGCCTTCAGCTACCCCATCCAGTACGGTCTCGCCAGCGCGGCCGCGGTGATCCTCTTCGTCGTGGTCTTTGCCGTGACCTTCGTCAATTACGCCATTGGCCGACGGAGTGAGTCGATATGAGCACACAAGCCCCCGCGCCGACCGCCCGCCGGTCCGGTTCGGCCAACCCCCAGCAGCCCAAATGGACGTCGACGGGTGGCCGCGCACCCAGCACCGGCGCCGTCGTCCGCACGGCCCTGCTCATCGCCGGAGCCATCCTTGTAGTCACCCCGGTCTTGTGGGCGGCGATGTCCTCCTTCAAAACGCAAGCGGAGCTTGCTCAGACCCCGCCTACGCTCTGGCCCAACCACCCCACAACGGACAACTACACCAGCGGGTTGCAGGCGTTCGACTTCGTGCACTTCCTCACGAACAGCGTCATCGTCACGGCCTCGGCGACCGTGCTCACCCTCATCATCAATTCGATGGCGGCCTACGCCCTGTCCAAGTACAACTTCCGCGGCCGTACGGTGCTCTTCCTCATCACCCTTTCGACGATCATGATCCCGCTTCAGGTGATCCTGCTGCCCGTCTACCAGGTCATTGCCTCATTCGGCATGGTCAACTCGCTCTGGGGATTGATCATCCCGCCGGCCGCGACGCCGACAGGGGTGTTCCTCTTGCGTCAGTACATGCTGACCTTGCCAGACGAGATGATCGAGGCTGCGCGCATCGACGGCGCGGGGGAGTTCAAGATCTTCCTGCGGATCATCCTTCCGCTCAGCCGCCCAGCATTGGCGGTGGTCGCGATCTTCTCCGTGATCTGGCGCTGGAACGACTTCCTCTGGCCGCTCATCGTCGCCCAAGACGAGTCCGTCCAGACACTGCCGGTGGCCATCGCTCGGTTCGCCAGCCAGCAGGCCATACCGTTCAATCAGATCCTGGCCGTCTCAGTCGTGACGATCCTCCCGATCATCGTCATATTCCTGATCCTCCAGCGGCACATCATCGCTGGTCTCGCCCAAGGCAGCATCAAATGACCTGCCTGGCGCCGCCGGAGCTAGTTGTGTCGGCGGGCTAGTCCGTCGGGTGGTGGGTGCTGGCGGGAATGTGCTCGCCTCTCGCGGAGTTAGGCGCTGTTGTGAAGGCTTTCGGATTCCTCTCATTCGGGCACTACGCACCCTTCCGGGGCTCCCAGACGCAGTCCGCGAAGGACATGATCCTGCAGACGGTCGACCTCGCCGTCGGGGCGGACGAACTCGGAGTCAACGGCGCCTACGTGCGCGTGCACCACTTCGCGCCCCAGCAGGCCTCGCCCATTCCGCTGCTCACGGCCATGGCCGCGCGGACGCAGCGGATCGAAGTGGGCACGGGCGTCATCGATATGCGCTATGAGAACCCGCTGTACCTCGCCGAGGAGGCGGCAGCCCTCGACATCATCGCCGGCAACCGAATCGCCCTCGGCATCAGCCGAGGTTCACCCGAGCCCGCCGTTCGTGGCTACGAGGCGTTCGGCTACACCGGTTCAGCCGACCCCCGCGGCGCGGACATGGCCCGCGAGAAGTTCGCGCTGTTCCTGCGCGCCATCGACGGGGAGGGCGTGGCCGACGGCGACCCTCACCAGTTCCCGCACGGCACCCGCCTGCCGGTGGAGCCGCGATCACCGGGCCTGCGCGAGCGGATCTGGTGGGGGAGTGGCACCCGGGACACCGCCGAATGGGCCGGGAAGCTCGGCCTCAACCTCATGAGTTCCACGCTGCTCACCGAGGACGCGGGTGTCCCGTTCCACGAGCTCCAACGTCAGCAGATCGACCGCTATCGTGCCGCGTACCTTGCCGCGGGCCACACCGGCAGTCCCAGGGTCTCGGTGAGCCGGAGCGTCTTCCCGATCGTCAGCTCCCGTGACGCTATGTACTTCGGATCTCGTCCGGACGGTGATCAGGTCGGCATCATCGACGGCTTCCGCTCAACGTTCGGCAAGACGTACGCGGGGGAGCCCGACGAGTTGGTAGAGGAGCTCTTGAAGGACAGCGCAGTCGCCGCGGCAGACACGGTGATGCTGACGATCCCCAACCAGCTCGGAGTCGAATACAACCTCCACATTCTGGAGACCTTCGCGGAGCACGTCGCGCCCGCCCTCGGCTGGAAGCCGAACACCGACGGGCCTGTGGAGGGATATCCCGCGCGAGCCTGACGGCGTCTGACTGGAGCGACGTTGAACTGGTTCGAGGACGGGGTTACTGGGTAGAGAGCGGTTGTGCCCGGTCTTCCGGGGTAGAGGGGCCTTGTGAGCGCTCACGGGGTCCACGACGCGAGGGGCGATGATGGACCAAGCGACTATCCGTCGGCTGTCCGACGATGCGACCCAAACCCTCCTGAACAAGCAAGGAACGGTGTCCAGCTTCCGGGGCGGCTGGATGATGATCGCAACCATCTTGATCGAGGCGTGGGATCTGTATGCGATCTCCTTCGTCCTCGTCTTCATCAGTGCCGAGTACCACCCGAACGCCTTCCAGCTGGGTCTCGTCACGGCCGGTGTTCAGGGCGGTGCCCTCATCGGTGCGCTCATTGGCGGCTTCGTCGCTGACAAGCTGGGCCGCAAGGCGGTCTTCATTCTGACGATGGTGCTCTTCATCGTCCTCGCCATCGTCCAGGGCTTCTCGGTCGGAGTGTGGGACCTCATCGTCGTCCGGTTCCTCATCGGCATTCCGCTCGGCAGCGACATCTCCAACGGCTACGCCTACATCATGGAGTCGATGTCCAAGGGAGCCCGTGAGGTCATGGGCAGCCGCTGGCAGTTCATGTTCGGCCTCGGCGAGGTCTTCTCCATCGTGGTCATCACGATCATGTATGCGACTGGCATGGACCACCACATCCTGTGGCGCGTCGCCCTCGCGATCGGTGCGATTCCGGCCCTGATCCTGCTGCTTGCGCGCCTCAACCTGCCTGAGACTCCTATGTCGCTCATCCACAGAGGGCAGTTCGTCAAGGCCAAGGAAGTCTCCCAGCGACTCTTCAATGACCCGCTCGATATGCTGCCGAACGAGGACGTCGAGATCGAGAAGCCGAAGGTGCGCGACTTCCTCAGGGTTATCTGGGCCGACCGGATCAAGCGTCGGGCCACGATCTTCGGCTGGATCTCCAACGCCTGCCAGGGTGCCGAGTTCACCGCGTTCGGGTTCTACCTCCCGGTCATCCTCGTCACCGCCGGCGTTGGCGTCACCAGCAGTGGTGGCAGCTCGAACATCACGGGCACGAACCTCGTCACGGCTGCGATCTACGTCCTCGCGACCATCTCGGGCTTCGTTGCCCCGATCATGATCGGCAGGATTGGCCACAAGGGCGTCGCAATGTGGGGGTTCGGCCTCGCGTTCGTCGGCCTGCTCGTCGGAGCGTTCGCCCTTGGAGGGAACATCAAGTGGCTCATCGTCATTGGCGCATGCGTCCTCATGTGGGGCCACTACTGGGACGCCTCGAACGGCATGACGATCACCTCGATGGTCGCCCCAGCCCGGTTCCGGGCCACAGCCTCAGGCTTCGGCTATGTGTTCGTGAAGGCGGCCTCGTTCTTCGGCGCCTTCATCTTCCCGGTCATGACCGTCTCGTGGGGCAAGGTCGGCGCAACGTTGGCCGTCTCGGTCCTCTCGCTCATTGGCTTCCTGTCAGCGTGGCTGATCCTCCCCGAGCTCTACGGCTACGTGGACCAGGAGGAACGGACGACGACGGAGGCGGGCCGCGCATGAGCCAACGGCGCGTGAACGAACGGCAGGGCCCGTAGGCGTGGCAGAAGCAATCCTCTTCCATCACGCCCTAGGGCTCACTGCGGGGCTCCTCGACTTTGCCGAGGAGCTCCGGCATGCCGGGCATGTCGTCCACACCCCGGACCTCTTCGACGGCAAGACGTTTGACAACGTGGACGACGGGGTCGCCCACGCCGAGGAGCTCGGCTTTGGCGAGATCCTTTCGCGGGGAGCACGCGCGGTCGAAGATCTCGCTCCGGGACTCGTCTACGTGGGGTACTCGCTCGGAGTCCTGCCGGCCCAGCAGCTCGCCCAGACCCGGGCAGGAGCGCGGGCTGCCCTCTTGATTGCCGCATGTGTTCCGGTCGCGCAGTTCGGCACGACGTGGCCTCCCGGCATCCCGGTCCAGATCCACGGCAAGGACGCTGACCCCTATTTCGCTCCCGACGGCGACCTTGCCGCCGCACGCGAGCTCATCGCGATGACGCCGGATGCCGACCTGTTCCTCTACGAAGGCGGGGAGCACTTCTTCGCCGACTCGAGCCAGCCGGGCTACGACTCGGCCTCGGCGGAGTTGCTGCTCGAGCGGGCGCTCACGCTTATGGATACGGTCTGAGGCCTACTTCAGGAACTTCGAGGTGGTCCGATCCGCGAGGATCTTCCCATCGGTCTGGCAAGTCGGGCAGTACTGGAGGGCACTGTCCGAGAATGTGACTTCACGGATGGTGTCGCCGCAGACGGGACATGCCTCTCCCGTCCGCCGGTGGACGCGCATGCTGCGTCGCTTCTCGTCCTTGAGTTCGTCCGGCTCGTGGCCGAGATCGTCTTCCAGGGCCTCCTGCAGAATGCTCCGCAGTGATTCGTACAGCCGTTCGGTCTCGTCATCGGAGAGCGTCGAGGCAATCGCGAAAGGTGAGAGCTTCGCGGCGTGCAGGATCTCGTCGCTGTAGGCGTTCCCAATTCCGGCGATGATCTTCTGGTTCCGCAGGAGGCCCTTGATCTGCTGACGGTGATTGAGGAGGCCGCGGAATGTCTCGAGGGTGAATCCTGGTTCGAGCGGCTCGGGTCCGAGGTCCGCGATCGCGGGGACGTCCTCGAGCCGCCGCACAATGAACACTGAGAGGCGCTTCCAGGTCCCCGCCTCCGTGAGGTCGATGCCCGTCACCTCGCCGTCGCGTTCAAAGCCGAAGCGTGCTGCCACGTAGCCCTTGCCGCGCGGAGGCCTGGGTTCGGGCAGTTGGTCGTAGATCCGCACCCAGCCCCCGAGCGCGAGGTGGACGACGACGGCGATCCGGCCAGCGCCGTCGTCCGACCTTGCGCCGTCCTCGCCCATTGCGCCGTCGGGCACGGTAATGATGACGATGAACTTGCCCCGGCGTCCCACCGAGTCGACCCGCCGTCCCACGAGTGCGGAGAACGGGGGATCGGCGGTCTTGAGGGCGTGGATCGATGGGAAGACGGCTCTCTCGATCCGCGCCCCTCGAAGGCGACGGTCGAGGTAGGCCGCGAGTGCTGTGACTTCGGGGAGCTCCGGCATGGCACTGCCTTTCGTCGCTGGCCACCTGATCCATCATCGTGCCAGAAAACCGCTCCCTGAGCAGGAGTTTCGTTATGCCTATACTTTCAGCGGATACGGCCCTGCGGGATTCCGAGGGGCACCAGTTCGACGAAAGGCGCACCATGAGCAATGTCCCAGGCGACCTCGCCTACACTGCCGAGCACGAGTGGGTTTCGGCCGCGAATGGCGACGGCGTGGTGCGCGTCGGCATCACTGACTTCGCCCAGGACGCCCTCGGCGACGTCGTCTACGTTCAGATGCCGGAGGTCGGCACCGAGGTGAGCGCCAACGCCGTCGTCGGGGAGGTCGAGTCGACCAAGAGCGTGAGCGACATCTACGCTCCCGTGAGCGGCACCGTTGTGGGCCGCAATGAAGCGCTCGACGGCGATCCCGCCCTCGTGAACAGCGATCCTTACGGTGAAGGCTGGCTCATCGACGTCAAGCTCAAGGACACCGCCGAGGTCGACGATCTGCTCAGTGCATCGCAGTACGAACAGCAGGTAGGGTAGACATCTGGGGATACACCGAAGAGGAGGAATGATGGGCAGCGAGGAGCGTCGTGGTCTAGACGCAGGAGAGGCCACGGAGCGCGACATCACTGCGTCTGAAACGACGTCGATCCATCTCCCGCCGATCGGCAAGGAGCCCCATCGGCCGCGTCAGCTGACGCCCGAGGAGGAGGTGGCCATCGATGCGCTGCCGTTCGGGTCAGCCCTGCTCATCGCCCACTCGGGGCCGAACTCGGGGGCGCGGTTCCTTCTCGACTCGGACGCCACGACCGTCGGACGGCACCCGAATGCTGACATCTTCCTCGACGACGTCACGGTCTCGCGGCGGCACGCCGAATTCCGCCGCACGCCGAGCGGCGCCTTCGAGGTCGTCGACGCCGGGAGCCTCAACGGCACCTACGTTAACCACGACCGTGTGGACCGCGTGGTGCTGCGGACCGGGGCTGAAGTGCAGATCGGCAAATTCCGGCTCACGTACTACCAGAGCCCCGCGACGAGCACGGTGAGGCACTCCGCCTAGGGGGCGCGCATGGCACTGGCTCATTCGGAGCGCAGGGGGGCTTCGAGCCTCAATATCGGTGAAGTTCTGGCTGCCCTGGCCGAGGAGTTCCCGAGCATGACGGCTTCGAAGATCCGCTTCCTGGAAGAGAAGGGCCTCATTTCTCCCCAGCGGACGCCTGCCGGCTATCGGCAGTACGGCGAGCGGGACGTTGAGCGCCTGCGGTTCGTGCTCGCCCTTCAGCGGGACCAGTACCTCCCGCTGAAGGTGATCAAGGACTATCTCGATGCCATTGACCGCGGAGAGCGTCCCGAGAGTCTCCCGGGCGGCTTGACGCTCGCTCCCCGCGCCGTGAGCGACGACGTCGCGGCAGAGCTTCGCACAACGAGGGCGCGGGAACTGTCCGAGGAACAGCTGCGTGCAGAGTCCGGGGCGAGTGCGTCGCTTGTGGAGTCCCTCAGAAGCTACGGCCTCATTTCCGAGGAAGACGGCCGGTACGACGAACATGCCCTCCAAGTCGCGAGGGCGTGCGTGCAACTCGAATCGCATGGGATCGAGCCGCGCCATCTAGGCCCGTTTCGCGCCGCCGCCGAACGCGAGTTCGGGCTTGTCGAGCGAGCCGTGGCACCCATCGCGTCGCGCAGGGACGAGGCGGCCCGGGCACGGACGGCAGAAGCGGCGCGGGAGATCAGCGACCTGTGCCTCACGCTCCACCGTGCGCTCGTGCACGGCCGCATCTCGAGGATGGAGGGGTCATGATCGAAGTAGAGGTCGTCGGCGTGCGCATCGAGCTGCCGTCCAACCAGCCGCTCGTCCTCCTCAAGGAGAAGCAAGGTGAACGGCACCTCCCCATCTGGATCGGCACTGCGGAAGCCAGCGCGATCGCACTTGCCCAGCAGCACGTCGTCCCGCCCCGGCCGCTCACGCACGATCTGCTCGTGAACGTCGTGCACGGCCTCGGCCGCCAAGTCGTGAGCGCGACGATTGTCGCAGTCCAGGACAGTGTCTTCTACGCCCAGCTCGGTTTCGATGACGGCACGGTCATCGAGTCGCGCGCCTCGGACGCACTCGCCGTCGCCCTTCGCGTGGACTGCCGTATCTGGTGCGCGGACGCCGTCCTCGAGGAGGCAGGCGTCCAGCTCGCCGAAGGCAGTGAGGAAGGCGCCGAGGAGGCCTCTCCGAGCCCCGAGGAGGAAGAGCGCGAGATGCGCCGCTTCCGCGAGTTCCTCGCGGACGTGGAACCCGAGGACTTCGACGAGTGATCGGGCCAGCATCGAGTCTGACCCGGCATCCAATCCGACACGGCATCGGCTCAAGGCCGTGGTCTTTGCTTTCGCTTCCCGTCGGTTCTAACGTCGTCGTTGGAAGCTCCCATTGCATCGCCGACTGGCTGGGGTGACACTGGTAGTTGCACTGCTGGATGTAATTACAGTGCTGCTCTTCAGTAGCCTCCCTCTCTGGGGCGGTGCAGCATCCCCGCGGGGGGCGAGAGAAGGAGGGTGACGTGAGTCCCAAGGGCGAGTCGGGAAAGCTGCGTCAGATCAGCGGACCCGGCGCTGATGTCCCCGTCGGCGAGCAGGGCCTGTTGTTCAGTGAGGACCTGCCTGTGCTCGACGAAGAAGCGGGCTACCGTGGCCCTACCGCGTGCAAGGCGGCAGGCATTACGTATCGGCAGCTCGACTACTGGGCCCGCACCGGCCTCGTCGAACCGACGGTCCGCGGCGCCGCTGGCAGCGGATCGCAGCGGCTGTACGGCTTCCGTGACATCCTTGTGCTCAAGGTCGTCAAGCGCCTTCTCGACACGGGGGTGTCGCTGCAGCAGATCCGGATCGCCGTCGGGCACCTACGCGAACGCGGGGTCGAGGACCTCGCCCAGATCACCCTCATGAGCGACGGCGCCTCAGTCTATGAGTGCACGTCGGCGGATGAAGTCATCGACCTTGTGCAAGGCGGTCAGGGCGTCTTCGGGATTGCAGTCGGCCGCGTGTGGCGCGAGGTCGAGGGCAGCCTCGCCGAACTGCCCAGCGAGCACGCCGAAGACCAGACATTCCCGGGCGACGAGCTCGGCCGGCGTCGGGCTGCCCGGAAGACCGGCTGACGCACCGACAACGAGAGACCAACGGAAAGGGCACCCCGCTGGGGTGCCCTTTCCGTTGCCTGGATCTTGAACTGAACCGTCAGCGAGAGGCGCGAGGACGGAACTCCTGGCTCTGCTTGATGACAGCCTTGAGCAGCTGGTCGTAGAGGGCGGCGGTCGTGCGCGCCGCGTCTCCCGGCCAGTGGTGGACTGCGTGGGCCGCGCCCTGGATCTGCTGCCAGTTAGCGAGTTCGGGGATGTGCGGGGCGAGGAGGAGAGGGCCGAACATCTGCTTCATCTCCTCGAGCCGGTAGGCATGCTCAGTCGAGGAGGCGCGCACCCGGTTAGCAATGATGCCCGCGGGCGCGAGCTTCGGGGCGAACTCCTGACGGAAGAGCTGGATTGCCCGCATGGTCCTCTCGGTGCCGGCGACCGAGAACAGCCCCGGTTCCGCGACGAGGAGAACCCGGTTGCTGGCGTTCCACGCCATCCGGGTCAGACCGTTGAGTGACGGCGGGCAGTCGATGAGCACGAGACCGTAGTCGTCGAGCCCATCGAGCATCTGCGAGAGACGGCGGAGGTCGCGGCGGCCGAGGTCGGGGCGGTCGTACAGGCTGCTCAGGGATCCACCGAACGCAACATCGAGCTTGCGGGTACCCCTGCCCTCGAGGCTGGCCGCTCGCCGGACCCAGCTGCTGCTGACGATGTTGTCGAAAAGCTTCACCCGGCGCGGAGATTTCAGCATCCGGCCGACCTCGAGCTTGCCCTCCGAGGCCACCCCGAGGGCGGTAGAAGCATCGGCGTGGGGGTCGAGGTCGACGACGAGGGTCGGGATTCCGGCGGCGAGTGCCGCCGATGCCAGTCCCGTGGTCACAGACGTCTTACCAACCCCACCTTTGAGGCTGCTGATGCTGACTACTTGCACTGGAGAATCCACACCTATCCGCTGGCCGACTCTCCACCATCTTAGTGGGGCCGGGGGACCGTTCAGGGCCACACGCCGGGCCTTCGGTCACGCACATTACAAGCCGGGACGCAGGTGATTCCGACCACACGGCGTTGAGTTGGTAGTTTGCTGGTGTAGAGACTAGGCACCACCTAGCCGCACCCTTCAGTGCCCCCGATCAGGAGTCGACGTGTTCTCGAAAATTCTGGTGGCCAATCGCGGAGAGATCGCTATCCGAGCGTTCCGCGCAGGCTACGAACTTGGTGCCAAGACCGTTGCCGTATTCCCCTACGAAGACCGCAACTCAATCCATCGTCAGAAAGCGGACGAGGCCTACCTCATCGGCGAGGAGGGCCACCCTGTTCGCGCTTACCTGGACGTCGAGGAGATCATCCGCGTCGCCCAGGAAGCCGGCGCGGACGCCATCTACCCGGGCTACGGCTTCCTCTCTGAGAATCCCGGGCTTGCGCGCGCCGCGGCGGAAGCTGGCATCACGTTCGTCGGGCCGCCGGCCGAGGTCCTCGAGCTCGCAGGCCACAAGGTCCATGCGCTTGAGGCCGCCCGCAAGGCGGGAATCCCCGTGCTCAAGTCAAGCGCGCCGAGTTCCAACGCCGACGAGCTCATCGAAGCTGCTGATTCGATCGGCTTCCCGATCTTCGTCAAGGCCGTCGCCGGCGGGGGCGGGCGTGGAATGCGGCGTGTCGATACGCGAGAGGCCCTTCCCGAAGCGCTCAACGCCGCGATGCGCGAAGCGGACGCCGCCTTCGGCGATCCGACGGTCTTCCTCGAGCAGGCCGTCCTGCGTCCCCGCCACATCGAGGTCCAGGTTCTCGCGGACGGCGAGGGCAATGTCGTGCACCTGTTCGAGCGCGACTGTTCCCTTCAGCGCCGCCACCAGAAGGTCGTCGAGATCGCTCCCGCGCCCCAGCTCGACGAATCAATCCGTCAGGCCCTCTACGCGGATGCGGTCAAGTTCGCGAAGGCTCTCGGCTATGTCAACGCAGGGACCGTCGAGTTCCTCGTCGACACCGTCGGGGACCGCGCGGGCCAGCACGTGTTCATCGAGATGAATCCCCGCATCCAGGTCGAGCACACCGTGACCGAGGAGGTGACGGACGTCGACCTCGTCCAGGCGCAGCTCCGCATCGCCTCCGGCGAGACCTTGGCGGACCTCGGCCTCTCGCAGGAGTCGATCCACCTCAAGGGCGCGGCGCTCCAGTGCCGCATCACGACCGAGGACCCGGCAAACGGGTTCCGCCCCGACGTCGGGAAGATCACCGGCTACCGCTCCGCGGGCGGCGCGGGGGTGCGGCTCGACGGCGGCACCGTCTACCAGGGGGCGGAGATCAGCCCCCACTTCGACTCGATGCTCGTCAAGCTCACGTGCCGTGGGCGCGACTACCCGACTGCGGTCAAGCGTGCGCGTCGCGCCCTCGCCGAGTTCCGAATCCGAGGGGTGTCCACCAACATCCCGTTCCTTCAGGCCGTGCTGGACGACAAGGACTTCGTCGCAGGAAACGTCGCGACTTCCTTCATCGACGAGCGGCCCGAACTGCTTCACGCACGGAGCTCCGCAGACCGCGGAACCAAGCTGCTCACGTGGCTCGCCGACGTAACCGTCAACAAGCCGAACGGCGAGCTCACGGTGCACGCTGATCCGCGCGATAAGCTCCCTGCCGTCGATCTGTCGAGTGCGCCCGCCGGCTCACGGCAGCGCCTCCTCGAACTGGGTCCTGAGGGCTTCGCGAAGGCCCTCCGCGAGCAGACCCCGGTCGCGGTGACCGATACGACGTTCCGGGACGCGCACCAGTCGCTCCTTGCGACCCGCGTCCGGACCCGCGACCTCGTCGCGGCGGGCCCGGCGGTCTCGGTCCTCACCCCGCAACTGCTCTCGGTGGAGGCGTGGGGCGGGGCGACCTATGACGTCGCGCTCCGCTTCCTCGGCGAGGACCCATGGCAGCGCCTTGCTGCCCTCCGCGCCGCCATCCCGAACATCTGCATCCAGATGCTCCTCCGTGGCCGCAACACTGTCGGCTACACCCCGTACCCGGAGGAGGTCACCGACGCCTTCGTCAAGGAGGCCGCCGAGACCGGAATCGACATCTTCCGCATCTTCGACGCGCTCAACGACGTGAACCAGATGGCGCCCGCGATCCGCGCTGTGCGCGAGACGGGTACTGCCGTCGCAGAGGTGGCCCTGTGCTACACGGGTGACCTCCTTGACCCGAACGAGAAGCTCTACACTCTCGACTACTATCTCGACCTCGCGCAGAAGATCGTCGACGCCGGGGCGCACATCCTCGCGATCAAGGACATGGCGGGGCTCCTGCGTCCGGCCGCGGCTGCGAAGCTCGTGACCGCCCTGCGCGAACGGTTCGACCTCCCGGTCCATCTGCACACGCACGACACGGCGGGCGGACAGCTCGCGACGCTCCTCGCCGCCGTGGATGCCGGGGTCGACGCCGTCGACGTCGCCTCGGCGTCGCTCGCCGGCACGACAAGCCAGCCCCCGGCGTCGGCCCTCGTTGCCGCCCTCGCGCACACGCCGCGGGACACCGGCATCTCGCTCGAGTCCGTGAGTGCGCTCGAGCCCTATTGGGAGGCCGTGCGCCGCGTGTACGCTCCGTTCGAGTCCGGCCTTCCGGGCCCGACCGGGCGCGTGTACCGCCACGAGATCCCGGGTGGCCAGCTTTCGAACCTGCGCCAGCAGGCCATCGCGCTGGGCCTCGGCGAGCGTTTCGAGGCGATCGAGGACATGTACACGGCGGCCGACCGAATTCTCGGTCACCTCGTGAAGGTCACACCGTCGTCGAAGGTCGTCGGAGACCTCGCGCTCCACCTTGTCGGCCTCAACGCGGACCCGGCCGAGTTCCAGGAGAACCCGCAGAAGTACGACATCCCGGACTCGGTCATCGGCTTCCTCGGCGGCGAGCTCGGCGACCCGCCCGGCGGCTGGCCCGAGCCATTCCGCAGCAAGGCGCTGCAGGGGCGCACTGTGAAGGTCCGTGAGGAGACCCTGAGCGCCGAGGATTCCGAGGCCCTCAGCGCGGACTCCGCAACGCGCCGCGCAACGCTCAACCGGCTCCTCTTCCCCGGCCCGACCAAGGAGTACCTCGCCAACCGCGAGACGTACGGCAACCTGTCCGTGCTCGACACGCGCGACTACCTGTACGGGTTCCAGCGCGGCAAGGAGCACGTGATCGAGCTCGAGCGTGGGGTCCGGCTCATCGCGCAGCTCGAGGCCGTCTCCGAGCCCGACGAGAAGGGCATGCGGACGGTTCTGGCCCTCCTCAACGGCCAGTCGCGGCCGGTATCGGTCCGCGACCGCTCGGTCGAGAGCAATGTCGCGCAAGCGGAGAAGGCCGATCCGACCAACCCGAACCACGTTGCCGCGCCATTCGCCGGCGCCGTGACGGTGACGGCCAAGGAAGGCGATGTCGTCAAGGCGGGAGATACCGTCGCCACCATCGAGGCGATGAAGATGGAGGCATCCATCACGACCCCGGCGGCAGGTACTGTCTCGCGGATCGTGATGAACGGCGTGCAGCAGGTCCAGGGCGGCGATCTCCTTCTGGTGGTCAAGGGCTCCTGAGCCGGCGCGGGAACCACCCGCTACACTGGCTGCGGTCGAAGAGCCGGGGCGGGCGGCGCAATGGTGCCGCCCGCCCCGGCTCTTCGCAAGACCTTGATCAAGCCTTCACCGAGGTGAGCAGCCGAGCCTGAGCGGGAGCCATGACCGACGAGAAGAAGCATGAGAACGATGCTGCCCAGCACGACCCTGCCCAGCACGACGGCGCCGAGCATGATGGTGCTGTCCACGATGGCGCAGTGCACGACGACGCAGTGCACGACGACGCAGTGCACGACGACGCAGGGCACGACGACGCTGGGCACGACGGCGCAGTGCACGATGACGCTGGCAGCGTCGCCGAGGAGACGGGCACGCCCTTCGAGGTGGTGTCGGTAGCGGACGCCCACGAGCGCGCCTCCGCGGGTTCCCTCGCGGGATTCGCTCTGCCCCCATCGATGGCCGGTGCGTCTGTTCCGCCCGCGCCGGGCAAGCCCCCGGCCGGCTACCTTCAGGTGTCCTCGCGCGCCCCAGAGCAGCTGCCGGAGCCCGAAGCTGCCGAGACTCCCGACCCCGTGCCTTCGGACGAGCACCCGCCCAGCGAGCGGCGGACGCGCCCCGAAGGGCCGGAACCGGCGTCGTCGCTTACGTCGGACCGGCTCATCGAGAAGACGGCGGTGGCGCCCGAGGCGGGCTGGCGCCTCTGGCTGTACAGGCTCACCCTCGGCTATGTGAATGTGGGCGACCCGGATCATGTACGGCTGCGGCGCGCCCTCGAACACCGCATCGCCACGCGTTTGGGGGAGCGGACCCGGTTCGTTCCCGTGCTCTCGCGCAAGGGCGGAGTGGGGAAGACCACGGTGACAACCCTCCTTGGCATGGCCCTCGCTGACCTGCGTGAGGACCGTGTCATCGCTTTGGACGCGAACCCGGACCGTGGAACCCTTTCGGACCGCAACCCGGGCCGCGCAACCCACACCGCTCGCCATCTGGTCAAGGACCGCTTCTCGGTCGATTCATTCGCACAGCTCTCGGAGTACACCGCGCGCGAGGGATCGCGCTTGGACGTGCTCGCCTCTGACCCCGACCCCATGGTCGCGCACGCGTTCGACGACGGCGACTACCGCGCGGTGACGGACGTCCTCGGGCGCTACTACTCGATCGTCCTCACCGATTCCGGAACCGGGATGGTCCATTCGGTGATGAAGGGCACGCTTGAGAAGGCCGACGCCGTGGTCCTGGTGTCCGGCGGAAGCGTCGACGAGGCCCGTCTCGCATCCGAGACCCTTACCTGGCTTGAGGCCCACGGGCGTGAAGACCTCGTCAGGAAGGCCATTGTCGTCATAAATCTCGGTGCGGGTGACGGTACTCGAGTCGATATCGACGAGATCGAAGAGCACTTCCGCACCCGAGTGGCCCACGTTCTCCGGATCCCGCACGACCGCCATCTCGCGGAGGGCTCACAGATCGAGTTCGGCAAGCTCCGGGAGACCACTCGGGCCGCCGCGACCGAACTCGCCGCCCTCGTCGTGGACGAGCTGGTCGGCTGAGCTGAAGGCAGCCTCGACTCAGACCGAGGCTGCCTTCGGCGCCGCGTAGATCTCGTCCACGACAGCCCCGAAGTCTGCCATGATCTGGGCGCGCTTCACCTTGAGCGAGGGCGTGAGGTGCCCGGATTCCTCCGTGAAGTCCGTGGGAACGATCCGGAAGGCCTTGATCGCCTCGGCTTTGGAGACGGACTCGTTCGCCCGGTCGATCACGGTCTGGACGTGGTTCCGCACCGTCTCGTTCTCCGCAGCCGCAGCGAGACCCATGGACTGCAGCTCGTGTCTTTCGAGCCACCCCGGCAGGGCTTCCTCGTCGAGAGTCACGAGGGCGGCGATGAAGGGCCGTCCCTCGCCCACGACCACGACCTGCGAGACGATCGCATCGGCGCGGATCTGGTCCTCGAGCGGTGCCGGGGCCACGTTCTTCCCGCTGGCCGTCACGATGAGATCCTTCTTGCGGCCCGTGATGGTGAGGAAGCCGTCGTCGTCGAGCTCGCCGATGTCGCCCGTGTGGAACCAGCCGTCCGTGAAGGTTTCGGCCTGCAGCTCGGGCAGCTTGTAGTACCCGCGCATGACGCACACGCCCTTGGCGAGGATCTCGCCGTCGTCTGCAATACGCACGGCATTGCCGGGGAGGGGGGCGCCGACGGTGCCGATCTTGACGAGGGACGGCGTGTTGACGCCGATCGGGGCGGTGGTCTCGGTCAGGCCGTAGCCCTCGAGCACGAGCAGGCCAATTCCGTGGAAGAAATGGCCGAGCCGCTTCCCGAGGGGACCGCCGCCCGAGACTGCGTAGCGGATGTGGCCGCCCATGGCCGCGCGCAGCTTCCGGTACACGAGCACGTCGAAGAGCCGGTGCCGAAGCCGGAGGGGCAGGCCCGGGCTGCCGCCGTCGTCGTGCGCCGCCGACCAAGCAATCGCGGTCTCGGCGGCGAGCGCGAAGATCCGACCCCTGCCCTCGTTCTCGGCCTTCGTGGTGGCGGAGTTGTAGACCTTCTCGAACACGCGGGGGACAGCCAGGAGGAACGTGGGCTGGAAGCTCTGCAGATCGGGGAGCAGGTTCTTGATGTCCGGGGTGTGGCCCACTTGGATCCCCGACGCGACGCAGAGCACCGAGATGAACCGCGCGAAGACGTGGGCGAGGGGCAGGAACATGATCGTCCTCGCCCCCGGCGCGAAGACCTGTGGCACCGCGGCGATGGTGTTCTCGGAGAGGCCGACGAAGTTGCCGTGGGTCAGCTCGCAGCCCTTGGGCCGGCCTAAGGTTCCCGAGGTGTAGATGATGGTCGCAAGCGAGTCGAGGGTCGCGGCGCTTCTGCGGGCCTCGAGCTGCTCGTCGCTCACCTGCTCGCCTGCCGCTCGGAGCTGGTCCAAGCCTGCGGGCGTCATCTGCCAGACGTTGCTGACGGGTAGGTCCTCGGACTCGATCGCGAGACGGATCATGTCCTCGTGGTGGGCCGTCTCGCCGAAGGCGGCGACAGCCTCCGAGTTGCCCAGATTCCATGCGACCTGTGAGGGCGAGGACGTCTCATAGATCGGCACCGATACGGCGCCGGCAAACCAGATGGCGAAGTCGACGAGCACCCACTCGTAGCACGTGCGTGCCATGACGCCCACGCGGGCGCCCTGCCCGACCCCACTCGCGATGAGCCCCTTCGCGAGTCGCTCGACGTCGGCGCGGAACTCGGTCGCCCGGACATCGCGCCAGGCCCCAGAGGGATCCCGGCGGGCGAAGAGAGCAGGGTCCGCAGGCTTCTCTGCCTGCTCGATCAGGAAATCTGTGATATTCCGTGCAACCGCGTGGGGGACAAGGGGCGGGACGATCTTCTCGCGCACGTTCACTCCTTTGTTTGCCCTCGAGAGGTGCGTACCTCAACCATAGCCAAGGCCACTCCCGGTGTGGCTCGTGCCACGTTTCGAATGCTACTGGTCAGTAACATTACTCGGCGAGCTTTGGGTCCGCCACTAGACTGGCTCGGTGCCTACTCCGCGACGCCCGTTCCCGCCCCGTCGACCAGCAGGCCCGCGGCTCCGCCGGCGCGGACTCGCAATCGGGATCGACATCGGCGGGACGAAGGTCGCGGCCGGGGTGGTGGACGCCGAAGGCCAGATCGTCCGGGAGGCACGGCGTGCGACGCCGGGCTCGCAGCCCCGCGAGGTGGAGCGGGTCATCGTCGAACTCGTCAACGAGCTGAGCGTCGAGCACCGCATCGCGTCCGTCGGCATAGGCGCGGCCGGCTGGATGGATCTCGAGGGCGGCACCGTGCTGTTCAGCCCTCATCTCGCCTGGCGAAACGAGCCGTTGAGGGACAACTTGGAACGGCTCCTGCGCCGTCGGGTGCTTCTGACGAACGACGCCGACGCCGCCGCCTGGGCGGAATGGCGCTTCGGCGCGGGGCGGGGCGAGCAGCGGCTGGTGTGCATCACCCTCGGCACGGGGATCGGCGGCGCCATGGTGATCGGCGGCAGGCTCGAGCGGGGGCGCTATGGCGTGGCCGGGGAATTCGGGCATCAGGTCATCATGCCCGGAGGGCACCGATGCGAGTGCGGCAACCGCGGCTGCTGGGAGCAGTACGCCTCGGGGAATGCGCTCGGACGTGAGGCCCGGGAACTGGCACGGGCCAATTCGCCCGTGGCACAGGAGCTCCTCAAAACCGTGGGCGGGGACGTCGACGCCATTACTGGAGCGGTTGTGACGGAGCTCGCCCGAAAGGGCGACCAAGCCTCGCATGATCTCCTCGAGGACGTCGGGGAGTGGCTCGGCCTTGGCCTCGCGAATCTCGCCGCGGCCCTCGATCCCGGCACCTTCGTGGTGGGTGGCGGCCTGTGCGACGCGGGGGATCTCCTCCTCGAGCCCGCGCGGCGCGCGTTCGCCCGGAACCTAACGGGTCGCGGCTTCCGCCCGGCGGCTCGCATCGAACGGGCCGAACTCGGGCCTCAGGCGGGACTCATCGGTGCTGCTGACCTCTCGCGGGTGAGCCCGCGGGCGGGCTGGGCTGCATCAGGCTCGGGCCCACGAGCCGGTTGGCCCGCCGGACGCTGATTCGTCGCCGGACGCAGATTCGTCGCCGGACGCTGATTCCTCGTCAGATACCGAGCTCTCAGAGGCGAGCGCCGTCGTCGTCCTCGTCCTTCTCCCGGGGCAAGCGCATGATGAGGTAGCCCACGGAGCCGATGAACGCCGCCACGAGCACCGCAATGGCCCACGCCGGGATGTCCCTCCAGAAGAGGGCCGAGAGCAAGAGGCCCACGGGCGAGCCGAGCGCGCCGAGCCAGGCGAGTACAACGGCGGGATCGGCGCCCGCGAGGATCGGCTCGGGCTCCTCGGGCACGAACTCGCCGTCGCCTTCCGGCTCGTCGTCATGGAACGCTTTGCCGCGGGGCCGGGCAAGTCCGAAGGGGTCGAATTCCTCGAAATTGGGTGTCTGGGCGTCGTCCTCGGCCTGCTCGAGTTCGCGCACCGCTGCGGCGCGCTCGGCCGCCGAGGGCTCCATGGGTGCCGGCCCGAACTCCTCGTCCGCGAATCCCGGTCCCAATCGGGGGTCGTCGGCCCTCAGCCGCGCGACGAGGTCGCGCCAGATGTCGTCGTCGGCAGCGTGGTTGGCGCGGTCCGGGTCGGGACGCCCGTTCATGCGTGCTCCTCGGTGTGCTCGGGCTTGGGGGCAGCGGAGGCCGTGACCTCCCGGATGAACGCAGCGGACCGCGTGAAGATCGACTCGGCGTCGTTGTCGAGGGTCGCGACGTGGTAGCTGTCCGGCAGCCTCACGAAACGAAGATCGGAGCCGCCGTAGCTGCGCGTGATGGCACCCACGCTGCGCTCGCTCGTCACGACGTGGTCGACGGCGGAGCGGAACACCTGGAGCGGCGCCGTCACCCGTGGTAGCAGCTGGACGGTGTCGCGGAAGAGGAGCTTGACCTGATGGGCGGCGGCCACGGGAGTGCGATCGTACGCCTGCTCGTCCTGTCCCGGCCGCTTGATGTCGTTGCCGATTGCCGGGACGGACCGCAATGCGTAGCGCATGACCCCGGAGATGTGGGATCGGGGATCGTCGACGACGAGCGCAGGGTTCACTACCGTGACGGCGGCAATGGGGTGCAGCGCGGCGAGGCGCAACGCGAGTGCGCCCCCCATCGAGAGGCCAGCGGCGACGACCACCGGGCACTCCTCGGCAAGCTCGAGGTACGCCGCCTCGTACGCGTCGTACCATTCCCGCCATGTGCGCTTCGCGAGGTCCCCCCACGTCGTACCGTGGCCTGGGAGCAGCGGGGTCACGACCCGGAAGCCCTCCACCCTGAGGGCTTCCGCCCATGGGGCAACCGGAGCGAGGCTACCCGTGAAGCCATGGCTCAAGGCGACGCCGACCATCGCCGAGACGCTGTTCATGTCAAGCATTATGCCCCGATCGGGTTCCGGGCGCGCGAGTCTCATGACCTGCCGCGCATCGCGCGAAGAACTCGGCGGTGCGGGCGACGATGAGGGGTGCCTCGATATCCCGCGTCGCGACGTGGGGACTGTGGTGCAGTGGCACGAAGTCCACCTCGTGGCTTGAGACCGTCTGCAGAATCCGGCGCACGGACGACGGCGGGATGACCGGATCGACGTCGGACTTGAAAGCGATGAGCGGAGCCGTGACGCGGGGCAGGCAACGCGCCGTATCCCGGAACAGGAGCCGGAGTTCGTGGACGGCCGCGAGAGGCGTGACCGGGTAATCCCCCTCGTCCCCGACCGGGTTGGGGGCCGCCGCTTCGTCGATGGGCAGCGTCGTACGGCGGACGAGTCGGATCACCCCGAGATAGCGGACGCGCCAGTCGTAGAACCCGAGCCCCGGATTGACGACGGCGACGCCGGCCACGTCCAGCCTCGTGGACGCTCTCAACGCAAGGGCCCCACCCATGGAAAGCCCCGCAACGAACAGCAGGTCCGTCCGCGCGGCCACGCGGGCGCAGGCGTCCTCAAAGCACTCCGCCCATTCGCGCCAACGCCTGCCCTCGAGGTCCCGCCAGTCGGTTCCGTGGCCGGGGAGGAGAGGCACCTCGACGTCGAAGCCGCGCGCCGCAAGTCCTTCGGCCCAGGGCAAGACCGACGACGGCGCACCCGAGAACCCGTGGCAGATCGCCACGCCGCAGCGGGGCTGGGAATCATCGGCGCGCGAAGTCATGGACTCATCGTGGCATCGCTAGAGTGAAGTCAGGAAGCACGCTCGCGCTGTCGACGGAAGGCAAGCGTTGATCTACTGGATTCTGAAACGGATCTTCATCGGGCCAATCGTCAGACTGCTGTTCCGGCCGTGGGTCAAAGGTCGCGCGAATGTGCCGGAGGCGGGCGCGGCGATCCTCGCGTCCAACCACCTCTCGTTCTCGGACTCGATCTTCATGCCGCTCATGGTCCGCCGCCCGGTCGTGTTCCTCGCCAAGCAGGAGTACTTCACCGGCGCGGGGCTCAAGGGGCGCCTGACCGCTGCCTTCTTCAGGCTCACCAATCAGCTTCCCATGGACCGCTCTGGCGGCTCGGCCTCGGCGGCATCGCTCGGGGCGGGGGCGCAGGTTCTCCGGGGTGGAGGCCTGCTCGGGATCTATCCCGAGGGCACGCGCTCGCCGGACGGGCGGCTGTACCGGGGCAAGGTGGGCGTCGCCCGCCTCGCCCTCGAGGCGCGCGTGCCGGTCGTTCCCGTGGCGATGATCGGCACCGAGAAGGTCCAACCCATCGGCCAGAGATTTCCGAGCATCCGACGGGTCGGCGTGATCTTCGGACAGCCCCTCGACTTCTCGGAGTTCTATGGGAGCGCCGACGACAGGGCCGTTCAGCGGGCAGTCGCCGACCGGATCATGCAGGAGCTCCAGCGCCTCTCGGGGCAGGAGTATGCCGACGTCTACGCAGCCACCGTCAAGGCGCAGCTCGCTGCCGAAGAGGCCGCGCGCAATGCCGTGGAAAAGGCGCGCGGAGAGGAGACGACGGCGGGTACATGAGGCGCCGTCGTCATGCTGCTTGGGGGGCGACGCGGCTGAGCTAGCCTTGTCTCGTGACTCAACTCTCCACGCCCCCGCCGGCCCCTTTCACGAGCACCTCCCAGAGCGGTGCCGCGGATTATCCGGGTCTCGACGAATGGCGCTCGCTGCCCGTGTCGCAACAGCCATCGTGGTCTGACGCCGACGCGTTCGAGCGCTCCGTCGCCGAGCTTTCGATCCTCCCGCCGCTCGTGTTCGCAGGCGAGGTCGACCTCCTGCGGCACCGGCTTGCCGACGCGGCCCAGGGGCGAGCGTTCCTGCTTCAGGGCGGCGATTGCGCGGAGACCTTCGAGGCTGCCACGGCAGACCGGATCAGCGGGCGGATCCGCACGATCCTCCAGATGGCCGTGGTCCTGACATACGGCGCGGCAATGCCCGTGATCAAGATGGGCCGCATGGCGGGCCAGTTCGCGAAGCCGCGTTCTTCGGACGTGGAGACGCGCGAGGGAGTCACTTTGCCCGCGTATCGCGGGGACATCGTCAACGGCTACGACTTCACGCCGGAGTCACGTGCGCACGACCCGCGGCGGATGCTGCAGGCGTACCACACCTCGGCCGCAACCCTGAACCTCATCAGGGCGTTCACCCAGGGCGGCTTCGCGGACCTGCGGCTCGTCCACGCGTGGAACCAGGGCTTTACGAGGAACCCCGCTCACGCCCGCTACGAATCGCTCGCCCGCGAGATTGACCGCGCCGTCAAGTTCATGGACTCGTGCGGGGCCGATTTCGAGGCCCTCAAGCGCGTCGAGTTCTTCGCGAGCCACGAGGCGCTCCTGCTCGACTACGAGCGCGCCTTGACCCGCATCGACTCACGCACGGGCCTTCCGTACGACACCTCGGGCCACTTCCTCTGGATCGGCGAGCGCACCCGGGACCTCGAACACGCGCATGTTGACTTCCTCTCACGCGTCCGCAACCCGATCGGCGTCAAGCTAGGCCCGAATGTCACGGGCGACGACGCGCTGCGGCTCATCGACAAGCTCGATCCCGAGCGTGAGCCGGGCCGGCTCACCTTCATCACCAGGATGGGCGCCAAGAACATCCGGGAGAAGCTCCCACCCGTCGTTGAGAAGGTCACCGCGTCCGGCGCACAGGTGCTGTGGGTCACGGACCCGATGCACGGCAACACCGTGACGTCCCGCAACGGCTACAAGACGAGGCGTTTCGACGACGTCGTGGACGAGGTGCGCGGCTTCTTCGATGTCCACCACGCGCTGGGCACGGTGCCGGGCGGCCTCCACATGGAGATGACGGGCGACGACGTCGCGGAATGCCTCGGTGGCTCGGACCCCATCGACGAGGCGGCCTTCGAGGACCGCTACGAGTCAGTGTGCGATCCTCGGCTCAACCACATGCAGTCCCTCGAGATGGCCTTCCTCGTCTCGGAGGCGCTGACCCGAGACTGACCGCTAAGGCCGGCGATCACGCTCGCCTAGACGACGGTGAGCGTGATCGTCGACCCCTCCGGAACATCGCGGTCCACCGGATCCTGTGCGCGCACGGTGCCGAAGAAGCCGCCGAGGATGTTCTCTACCTTGACGGTGAAGCCGAGCTTCTCCAGGGCGGCCTGCGCGACGCTCGCCTGCTGGCCGACGAAGTTGGGCACATGGACCATGCGCGGGCCCTTTGAGAGGGTCAGCGTCACGGTCGAGCTCTTGGGTGCGTTCTGGCCTGCAGCCGGTGTCTGAGCGGCGACTGAGCCTGCGGGGACGTTGCGGTCGAAGACGGGAGAGTCGGCGATCGCCGGCTGAAGCCCTGCAGCCTGGAGAGCGGCGACGGCATCGTCCTGGTTAAGCCCGACGACGCGCGGAACCGCGACGGGCTGGGGTCCCTTAGAGACGGTGAGCGAAATCGCAGTGCCGTGCTTGACGGGAGTCCCCGGTGGCGGGCTCTGGGACATCACCGTCCCCGGCGCCGCGCTGTCGCTGTACGCCTGAGCTACCGTGCCGAGGGACATCTGCGCGTCTGAGAGCGCCGTCTTGGCCGCGTCGAGCGATCTGTTGGTCAGGTCCGCGAGGGGAAAGAGCTGGGGTCCCTTCGACACCATGACTTGAACGCCCTCGAACTTCCGGATCTGGCTGCCTGCGCCTGGATCACTCGCCACGACGAGGCCTGACGAGACCGTGTCGTCGTAGACGTCGTGCGTCGTGAAGGCGAGCCCCGCCTGCTGAAGGAGCGACTGGGCCTGCGGGACGGTGAGGTCCTTGACGGGCGGCACGGTCGCGAGGGCGCCGGGGCCGAAGCCGAAGAACCAGCCGACGGCCGCGGCGAGGAGGGCGAGGACGACGACGATGGCGAGCCAGATTGCCCCGCGTCGCCGGGGATTTCCCTTGCCGAGCTGATGAGTGGGCCGAGCAGCTGCGGCGCGTGCGGCGCGGTCCTCCGCCCTTGCCTGACGCCTCTGCTCGCGCGGACTGAGAGGGGCGGCGGGAGCGGGCCGCGGCATGACGCTCGTGTGCCCGGAGCCCATGGCGCTGATGACCTCCGTGCCCTGGGCGAGAGCCTGGGTCCGACTCCCTCCCATCTGCTCCGTGAGCGACTCGTCGGGTCCTAGGAGGCTCGTGGCGGCCTCGGCCGCGCGCGCCTTCGCGCCGGGAGCCCGGTAGTCGAGCTGTTCGTCAGTGAGGGAACGCCTGATGTCGCGGACCTCGCCGAGCAGTGCAAGAGCGCTCGGCGGCCGGCCGTCCGGGTCCCTTCGGGTCATCCACCCGACGAGTTCATCTAGCTCCGGCGCAAGTCCCGGTGCGAGCGTCGAGGGGGCCGGAACGTCCTCATTGACGTGGCGGTAGGCGACATAGCTCCGCTCGCCACCCGTGAACGGCGGGCGCCCGGTCAGCATCTCGAACAGCATCACGCCCGTGGCGTAGAGGTCTGTGCGGGCGTCAACCGGCCGCCCCGTGAGCATTTCAGGCGCGATGTACTCCGCGGTCCCGAACAGGGTGTCCGTCACGTTGGTGGCGGCGAGGCTGCGAGCGAGTCCGAAGTCCCCGACCTTGACCCGGCCGTCGTCCGCGAGAAGCACGTTCGCGGGCTTGACGTCTCGGTGGATGATCCCTGCGGCGTGCGCGGCCGCGAGTCCTTCCACCACAGCATCGATGAGAGCGAGCGCCTGCTTCGGTGCGAGGGCGCCGGTCTCGTCGAGCAGTTCCCGGAGGGTCCGTCCGGGGATGTACTCCATGACGAGGTACAGGACTCCGCCATCCTGGCCACGGTCGAGCATGGAGACGACGTGGGGATGCGAGAGCTGTGCTGCAGCGATGGCCTCGCGCTCGAAGCGTTCCGCGAAGTTCCGGTCCCGGCTCAGATGCGGGTGCAGGACTTTGAGGGCGACGCGCCGCTTGAGCTTCGTGTCGGTGGCGAGATAGACCGTCGCCATCCCGCCCGTCCCGAGCAGCGACTCAACCTCGTAGCGGCCGCCTACGAGGCCGCCGACGAGGCCGTCTGTGTGCTGTCCGTTCACCCTACGATCCTATGACGAACGAGGGTGCGCGGACCGGAAGGCCCGCAGTCAGCGGAAGAGCGACATGTTCGCCGTGACAGCCTTGACGTAGGCCTTGGTGTCGTCGAACATCCCGCGCTTCGCCACCGAGGTCTGGCCTTGGCAGTAGCCAGCGATCGCCGCGTCCTGGGACGGCCCCGCATCGAGGAGCGCGCGCAGGATCGCGATGCCCGCAGTTGCGTTGTCCCGGGGGTCGAGCGGGTTGAGCTTCCTGCCCACGAGTCCGGAGGCCCAGTCCGCTGAGGAAGGCACGAGCTGCATGACGCCGATTGCGTTGGCGGGGGAGACCGCCCGCTGGTTGAACCCGGACTCCTGGTATGCGAGCGACTGGGCGAGGACCGGGTCGACGCCCATCGTCCGGGCCGTATCTGCCACGATCTGCTTCATCTGGTCCCGCGTCGGGACAGGCGAGGCGTTGAGGATCCGCTTGTTCTCGTTCGCCGAGGAGACCACAGCGTCCGGGTACTTGAAGCCGAGGAAGCTGTCGCCGACGAGGGGCTTGGCGGGAGCCGCCGAGGCTGCCGCGACCACAGGAGCACCTCCGGGCAGCTTGAGGGAGCGACCGGCGTAGATGACCGAGGAGAGGCTCAGTCCATTGGCGGAGAGCAAGTCTCCGAGTGAGACCTTGAGCCTCGCTGCGACGCCATACAGCGTGTCGCCCGGCCGGATCGTGTAGCTTCCCCCGGGCTGGGGGGCAGCTGAAGGCGATACCGCGGCGGGGGCGACAGCGGCGGCTGGGGCGACAGTGGCTACGGGGGACGGGGCGTCCGTGAGCTGGAGCTTCTGGCCCGGGAAGATGAGCGAGTTCTCGTCCAGACCATTCAGCTCGAGGACGTGGTGCCAGTCGAGCCCGAAGCGGCTGGAGATGCCGATCACAGTATCGCCTCGGGCGACCGTGTACTGGGCGGGCGCCGCAGGAGCTGCAGGTACGACCGAGGGCGCGAGGCTGCTCGGGACGAGCGCCGCGATCTCGGACGCTGGCACGACATCAGCCTGAGGCATCCTCGCACTCACGTCGGCCTGGGCGCCTTGGAGCTGTGCTGGGGCGGTTGCGGCCGTGGCAGGTTCGGCGAGGGCAAGGGACGAGAGGACCACGGCAGGGAGCGTGGCCGTCGTGACAGCGACGGTGGGCAGCTTGGACCTGTGCCCGGGCAGTGCCTGACGGGTGGCCGACATGAAAAGTCCTCCCTGTGACCGTGTTTCTCCTGTGATGGAAGTGCCTTATGACAACTCCAGATACAGATGTGACTGAAGTGAATCTCTCACGGATCCTTGGTGAGCACAAGGCGCCCAGACGGGGGCGCTCGGGCAGGCGAAAGGACAAGGCAGGCGGACAGGGAGAAGAACGGCCGGACTAGGTGCCGTGGCCTGCTCCGTGGCACGCTTATGCCGTGAGTGAGATTGAAGAGCTGGTGTCAGAGTGGCTTCCGTTGCCCGAAATTGCCGAAAGGCTGGGCTGCAAGATCACCAAGGTGCACGGGCTCTTGGATGAGCGGGCGCTCGTAGCCCTCCGGATCGGGGAGCGGGGGATCCGCTCGGTTCCGGCGCTTTTCATCGACGGCGACCATGTGGTGGACAGCCTCAAGGGCACCATTGCGGTCCTCGCCGATGCCGGCTTCTCGGACGAAGAGCTCATCACATGGCTCTTCACGCCCGACGACTCGCTCGGTGGGCGGCCGATCGACGCCCTCCGCCAGGGGCGGAAGACCGAGATCCGACGCCGGGCGCAGATCCTCGCCTGGTAGGGCGGCTCAGGCCGCGCGCTGGACGGCGGCGAGGCCGAGGCTCTGGAGCGCGGTGCGGACATCCCCAGGAATGGTGAGTTCGCCGAGCGCCTCGAAGGCGCGCGTCGAGAGACGCTCGATGAGCGTCTCGGTCGCGTCGAGCGCACCGCTGGTGGCGATGACCTCCCTCAGACGCTCGACGTCGTCGTCGGTGAGGTCCTGCCGGCCCAGGCTTCGCTCGAGCAGCGCCGCACCCTCCGCCGTCGACCGTTCAAGCGCATAGGCGACGAGCACCGTTCGCTTGCCCTCGCGCAGGTCGTCGCCGGCGGGCTTGCCCGTTGTCTGCGGGTCTCCGAAGACGCCGAGGACGTCGTCCCGCAGCTGGAAGGCCTCGCCGAGCGGGAGCGAGAAGCGCGAGTACGCGGCGAGCAGTTCCTCGTCGGCGCCAGCGAGCGCGGCCCCGATAGCGAGCGGATGCTCGGTCGAATACTTGGCGGACTTGTAGCGGATGACGTTCGCCGCGGCTGCCACAGCCTCGTTTCGGGGCCGGCCCGGCCCGACGACCTCCTCAAGGATGTCGAGGTATTGGCCGGCCATCACTTCGGCGCGCATCGTGTTGAAGATGCGGCGCGCGGACGTCGTCGAACCCGCCGCCGAGCCGATCGCAGTGAAAGCCTCCTCGCAGAAGGAGAGGCAGAGATCGCCAGTGAGGATCGCGGCCGCCTGGCCGAACCGCTCTTCGTCGAGGGCCCAGCGGCTGTCCCGGTGCAGCTGCCCGAACCGCCGGTGCACGCTGGGACCGCCCCGGCGGATGTCGGAGCGATCGATGATGTCATCGTGGATGAGCGCAGCGCCTTGGAAGAGTTCGAGCGCGACACCGGCCTGAACTGCGTCCCGGCCGAGGACTTCGCCCCCGGCGCCGCGCCAGCCCCAGTAGCAGAAGAGCGCACGCAGCCGCTTCCCGCCGGTGACGAGGCCGGAGATCGCTTCCATGAGGGGAGCGACGTCGGGCGAGACTCGAGCCATCGCCGCGGCCCGTGCCTCGATGAAGCGGCTGAGCTCTTGCGCGAGGGACTCGCGATAGCGAGCCTGTTCGTCCTGCTGGGCAGACGTGGCTGCGTGCGCCGCCATGCTACTGGAGGGCTGAGGGGTTCACGGAGGCGCCGACGGTGTAGGTCGTGCGTCCGTCGACGACGACAACGGCGACGTTCACTGTCTCCTTGCCGTTCGAGCGCACGAAGTCCTGGCTATCGGTCGAACCGACCTTCGTAGGCGACACCGCGGTGAAGCCCTGGCCGGTGAACTGACCTGAGTAGTAGGAGAGGATCTGGGCGGAAGTTGCGGAAGTCGAGGCGATGAGAGAGGCCTTGGCCGGGTTGGTCGTGGCGTCGTAGCTCGTCGAGAGCGGGGTCGAACCCGGCATGATCGGGATGACCTTGGTGGGGAAGCCGGGGACGAGGGCGTTGACCGTGGAGGAAGCGGACGACGACGGGGTGTCGCTCGCGCTGACCGTCGGCGACGCGGTGTCCGTCGCTGTGGCAGCGGGCGTTGCAGATGCGGTCGGGGAAGACGCCGACTGCGCGTTGGTCGTGCCTGAGTCGGAGCAGCCGGCGAGAAGCAGGGCGACGACGGCGATGACCCCGATCAGCCCTCCGCGACGATCCCTCAACGGCGCTGTCATTCTCGGCACTGTCACTCGCATCCTCCTGTTGTTCCGGCCTGAGTCCCGGTCAAGTCTAAGGGGCGCGGGCCGGCGGCCTAGCATGGAGGAGTGGATACGCAGGACGCCGGGGGAGTCGGCGGGGGAGCGAGCGGGGGCCCTTTGGTCGAACCTCTCGAGGACCTTCGCCGCCGCGGAATCCTCCACGTCGACATGGACGCGTTCTTCGTGGGCGTCGAGCAGCGGGAACGTCCTGACCTGCGTGGCAAGCTGGTGATCGTCGGCTTTCCCTCGGAACGCTCCGTGGTGCTCTCGGCGAGCTATGAGGCACGGGCCTACGGTGTGCGCAGCGCGATGCCCATGGCGAACGCGTTGCGGCTGTGTCCACGGGCGATCGTCGTGGAGCCCCGGCACGCGCTGTACTACGAGGCCTCGCGGGAGCTCATGAAGCTCCTTGGCGAATACACCGACCTCGTGGAGCCGCTGAGCGTGGACGAAGCGTTCCTCGACGTCTCAGGAGCTGTCCGGCGGCTCGGGGCGCCCGAGAAGATTGCCGCTTCGATCAAGGCTGCCGTACGTGAACGATTGGGTCTCACTGCGTCTGTGGGCGTCGCATCCAGCAAGTTCGTGGCGAAGATCGCTTCAGCACGCTGCAAGCCAGACGGCCTCCTCGTCATCCGCCCGGAGGAGACGGTTCCCTATCTGCACTCCCTGCCGGTCAATGCGCTGTGGGGCATCGGCGGCAAGACGGCAGAGGTGCTCGCACGGCTCGGCATCCACACTGTTGCCGACCTCGCTCACACGCCCGACTCCACGCTCCAGAGGATGCTCGGCGCGTCCGGGCTGCACGCGAAGGCGCTCAGTTGGGGAATAGACGACCGGCGCGTCACGCCCCAGCGTGATGAGAAGAGCATCGGCGCCGAGGAGACGTTCGGCGTGGACGTGACGGAGGATTCGGTGCTGCGCCGCGAGCTCCTGAGGCTCGCCCATCGCATTGCGGGTCGCCTTCGCTCCGCTGGGCTCGAAGCCGGAACTGTTGCCCTCAAGCTTCGCTACGCCGACTTCTCCACGCTCTCCAGGTCGAGGGCGCTGACAGTTCCCACCGACTCGGCCCAAGTGCTGTTCGAGGAGGGGGTCCGTCTTCTCGCAGCTCTCGGCCCGCGGCCGCAGAGTGTCCGCCTCATCGGGCTCCGAGGCGAGCGTCTCGCTCGCGGAGGTGGCGCCGTCCAGCTGAGCCTGGAACGGCGTGACGACAACTGGCGGACGGCCGAGCAGGCCCTCGATGCTGTGACTGCCCGCTTCGGGAACTCTTCCCTCCGCCCGGCGAGCCTTCTGGACGACGGTGAGGAACGGCGTCGTCCGCCCTCTCTCCCGGACGCCGCGAAAGGGCCCGATGAACCCACGGCCCCTTTTGGATGAGAACCCGAAAGCATATCCTTAAAAGACCTTGAATATCGGTGAAGCATCGAATCGGCGGGCAGCCGGACAACGATCACGGACGGGCGGGGCAGCTCGTTGAGCCCCAACCGATGCTCGCGGAACTGGACGTCGGTCCGGTGCGTTGTGCTGATGGCGGTCCTGTGTCCGTCGCAGTAAGCAAGAAGGAGTCGCGATGCCTCTCTCCGAGCACGAACAGAAGATGCTCGAGCAGCTGGAGAAGCAGCTGCACGAGGAAGACCCCAAATTCGCGGACTCCATGGGGGCTGACGCGCTACGCCGATTCTCGACGCGTCACGTCGTCCTGGGAGTGCTCGGCGGCATCGTGGGACTCTTGGTCCTGCTCTTGGGCGGGGTCCAGTTCTCAAACGTGTTTGTCGGGGTCATCGGATTTCTGATTATGGGTGCGAGCGTCTACTACGCGACGTTGAGGCGGCCGGGCAGGATGCGCGCCTCGCGCGGAGGGCGCCCCAAGAGCGGGTTCCTCTCCCGGCTCGAGGCGCGCTGGGACGAGCGCCGGAGGGAACAGGGCTGAGGGCGTGAAGGGCCCCCCACTTTCCTCCCCACTTCGCTCCCCAGCTGGCTTGACCTAGTTTCTGCGGGACCCGCTTTTGGCGGGTCCCGCACCTTTTAACGCGCTCTTTAACGCGCTCTGCGGCGCTTTAACACGCTCTGCGGCGCTCGGTGTGGCTGAGCGCGGCTTCGGACGGCTCGTCGGGCCTCCCTGGCCCTCCACTGCGCCCCCACTTCCCCCCACCCCGGCTCTCTCGCGAGATTCCGGGGTTTTTACGTGTGCATCGAAAGAAGAAAGCTGCCGTGTCGCGTTGACCGGGGAGAAGAGTGGAGTAAAGTGGTGGCTGTAAGAGGGAAGTGGACGGAATAGGGACGTGCAGCCCCTCGGGCCAGACGGGTGGTGGTGCCGATGTTGCTCGGTACGTATTCGCCGCGCCTGGACGAGAAGGGTCGGCTCATCCTCCCGGCCAAATACCGCGACGAGCTGGCCGACGGGCTGGTTCTGACACGGGGCCAGGAACGCTGTCTCTACGTCTTCAGCCAGAAAGAGTTCGAACGGATTCACGAGCAGATGCGAGAAGCCCCTATCTCTTCGCGTCAGTCCCGTGATTACCTCCGGGTCTTCCTGTCTGGAGCCTCTGATGAGGTGCCCGACAAGCAGGGGCGCGTCACGATCCCCCAGAACCTGCGGAAGTACGCGGGTCTGGACCGGGACCTGGCCGTGATCGGCGTAGGTTCCCGGGCTGAGATCTGGGACGCCCAGGCATGGGAGGACTACCTCGCCGAGAAGGAAGCCTCCTTCTCGGACACCGACGAAGAGGCCCTGCCCGGGCTTCTCTGAGGCAATGGTCGGCGGACCGAGATCTCCAGCCGCCCGCGGCCCCGTCCTGGCTCACCTTCCCCGGAGCCAGGGAGGGACCCACGGTGCGGAGGGGGATCCCGGCTCACCGCAGCAGGACGACGGCAGTAGAGGGCAATACGGCACAAAAGGAGGGGACATGCCGCAGCAGGACGACGACCGCCCGACATCCGAGCGGCACGTCCCGGTGCTCAAGGAGCGCTGCGTGGCTCTCCTGACCCCGGGTGTTGAGGCCGCTCGGGACGCCGGCCGGGCTCCCGTCGTCGTCGATGCGACCCTCGGCATGGGCGGCCACAGCGAGGCGATCCTCGAGCGCTTCGAGGACGTGACGCTCGTCGGGATCGACCGTGACGAGCAGGCGCTCCGTCTTGCAGGCGAACGGCTTGCACCCTTCGGTGAACGTGCCCAGCTCGTCCACGCCGTCTACGACGAGATTCCCGAAGTCCTCGACCGCCAGAGGCTGGACGGCGCAGACGGCGTCCTCATGGATCTCGGTGTCTCGTCCCTTCAGCTCGACGAGCGCGAGAGGGGCTTCGCCTACTCGTATGACGCGCCGCTCGACATGCGTATGGACACGAGTCGGGGCCACACCGCAGCCGACGTCGTAAACACCTATTCGGTCGAGGACCTCATTCGCATCATCCGGGCATGGGGCGAGGAGAAGTTCGCGGGGAGGATCGCGCGGCGCATCGTCGAGGAGCGTGCCGCCCGTCCTTTCGCCACCACCGGCGAGCTTGTGGACGCGATCCGCGCGGTCGTGCCGGCCAGCGCAGCACGCACCGGAGGGCATCCGGCCAAGCGGACGTTCCAAGCGCTCCGCATCGAGGTGAACGAGGAACTGGATGTCCTTGAGAGGGCAGTGCCGGCAGCAGTCGACTCGCTCCGTCTCGGGGGACGAATCGTGGTGATGTCCTATCACTCGCTCGAGGACAGGATCGTCAAGAACGCCCTCCAATCCCGGTCGCGCTCCACCGCCCCTCCGGGTTTCCCGGTCGAGCTCGAGGAGCATCGACCGGAGCTGAAGGTCGTGACTCGGGGCACCGAGGTTCCGACCGCCGAAGAGATCGAAGAAAACCCTCGGGCCGCCTCGGCCCGATTGCGAGCCGCCGAACGCATCAAGGTCAGGAGCACACGATGAGCGCAGCAGCCCAGACGAAGGCCATGACGTCGGGCACCTCCGCCGTCGCGGGACGCCCCGCACCAGCGAGTACGCCCCAACGGGCACCCCTCTCGCTCGTCCGCACTCTCCCCGTGCGCCGCCGCGCTCCCTTCGCCATCTTCTGCCTCGGCGTCCTCGCCGTGGCGCTCATCGCCGTGCTCGTGCTCAACATCTCCGTTACGTCCGGGCAGTACCAGCTCGTGGAGCTCAGGAACCAGCAGCTCTCGCTAGAGCAGCAGAACCAAGACCTGCAGCAGCGTGTCCAAAACTACGAGGCTCCCCAGAATCTGGCAGCTCGGGCGGCACAATTGGGAATGGTGGCGGCTACGTCGAAGGGCCAGATCGACCTGAAGACCCTGCTCGTCACCGGCCAGCCGACGCCTGCCCAGAAGGGCGCGCCGCAGGGTGCGGTCATCGCGGCCCCCGAAGTAGCGGGGTACGCCGCGTCACCCGCGCCCTCGCCGTCGCCCTCGGACGCGCTGAAGCAGACCAACGCCGCGGCCAAGGCGACGCCCGCCGCATCTCCGGCGCCGAAGGCAACGGCGCCGGCCGCCCCGGCACCGCCGGTGGTGCTCAACGGCGGGACCGTTCCCGCGCCGCAGCAGAGGACGCCCGGCCAGTAGCCGGTAGGCCCGGCGCCGGGCGACAGAACGAGCAAGGGACGTAAGCGTGGCCAAAGCGAGCAAGAGCACGGCGCGGACAGGGCGCACGACGGCGGGACGCGGCCGCCGTCCCGGGGGATTTCCCGTAAGGCCCTCACACGTCACCGGGCGCCTCCGTCTCGGAGTCGGCATGATGCTCGTGCTCCTGCTGGTCATCGGTGGCCGGCTCGTCATGGTCCAGGGCCTTGACATCGGAGGCTACGCCCAGGCCGCGCTCGACAAGCGCCTCCAGACAACTGTCCTCCCCGCGGAGCGGGGCGAGATCGTCGACGCATCCGGCAAGGTTCTGGCCCAGAGCGTCATCCGGTACAACATCACAGTCGACCAAACCGTGGCGTCGAACTTCACGGACTATCAGCGCACCGAGAAGGACGGGAACGGAACCAACCTCGTCACCGTATCCCGAAGCCAGGCGATCTCAGATCTGGCGAGCGCGCTCAGCATGACTGTGGACCAAGTCACCGCGGCCGTCACTGGGACCAAGAAGTTCAACTACATCGCGCGCAACGTGACGCCCGATGTCGAGCAGCACGTCTCCGACCTCGCCTTCCCCGGGGTCTACTCGGAGGGCACCTCTCAGCGCGTCTACCCGCAGGGGGAGGTGGGGGGAAACCTCATCGGCTTCGTGGGGAGTGACGGAACCGGACTTGCCGGAATCGAGCAGACCCAGAATTCGCTGCTCTCCGGCACGGACGGGAAGCGCACGTACGAGATCGGCGCGGACGGCTTGCGGATCCCGGTCGCGACGGACGATCTGACCCCGGCCCAGAACGGCCAGACCGTGAAGCTCACGATCAACTCCGATCTTCAGTACTTCGCCCAGCAGGCCGTTCAGTCCTCGGTCGATCAGCTCCACGCCGAGTGGGGCAACGCGATCGTCATGGATGCGAAGACGGGCGACATCCTTGCGATGGCCGACACGAACCCGGTCGATCCGAATGATCCGTCGAAGACTTCCGCGAAGGATCGCGGGGTTCGCGCTGTTACCGCGGCCTACGAACCGGGATCGGTGGAGAAGGCCCTCACCATGTCCGCCCTCATCCAAGAGGGCAAGGCCAACCCGTTGAGCGAATACACCGTTCCGCCGACCGTGACGATCGACGGTGAGACCTTCAGCGACGCCTTCACCCACGGCACCGAGAAGCGGACCTTGGCGGGCATCCTCGGATACTCGATGAACACCGGTACCGTCCTCGCCGGCCAGGCGCTGACGAACCAGCAGCGGTACGACTACTTCACCAAGTTCGGGATCGGCCAAGCACCGGACATCGGGCTTCCGGGTGAGGCATCCGGGATCTTCGCAACGCCCGACAAATGGGACATACGCCAGCAGAACACGGTGCTGTTCGGGCAGGGTGTCACCCAATCCACGCTGCAGACTGTGCGCGCCTATGACGCGATTGCCAACAACGGCACCATGGTGCAGCCGAGGCTGATAGACGGCTATATCGGATCGAACGGCGTCGAGAACAAGACTCCAGACAAGCCGACCACCCAGGTCATCAGCCCGCAGACCTCCCAGCTCGTCAAGAACATGCTCGAGAGCGACGTGACGATGGGCGAGGTCAAGGACGCCGGCATTCCCGGATACCGTGTGGGCGCCAAGACCGGTACGTCCCAGGCGCCCCGAGACGACGGCACGCCCGGCTACGACGGATACACCGCCTCGCTCATCGGCATGGCACCGATCGAGAATCCGCGGTTCATCGTGGCCGTCGTCATCCAGAGACCGCAGGGCAACATCTACGGCATTACGCAGGGTCCCGTGTTCCGGAGCATCATGTCCCAGGCGCTGCGGCTCTACAACGTTCCGCCGTCAACCGGAACTCCCGTCGCGTACCCCCAGTACGGGCAGTAGCGAGCATCCCGAGGGGTCCTCGGAATCCCCGCTGAGCGGGAGCAGGTCCGACCTGTCTCCCGCTCAGCGACTAGAGTTGGAATCCCCGAAATGCAACGAAGGTGAATGTGAGCGAGCACGCGAGTTCTGTGGACAAGCCGTCCAGACCCCACGAAGGCACCACAGTGACAAGGTCCGCTTTCCGTCCTCAGAACACCCCGCCGGTGGCGCTCGCGAAAGTCGCTGAACTGCTCGGGCTTCCTCAGGAAGGGACGCAGGACGTCGAACTCACGGGGGTGTCGCTCGATTCCAGAAGTGTCGAGCCAGGGGATCTCTACGTTGCCGTACCGGGCACGGCACGCCACGCGGCGTCGTACGTTCCGCAGGCCATCGAAGCCGGAGCTGTCGCCGTCCTGACGGACGAGGCTGGCGCCCACCTTCTGGCCCTCGGCGAGGACGAGACCATCCCGGTCCTCGTGGTTGATGACGCGAGGGCCGCCGTCGGCCCCGTCGCTGCTCTCGTGTACGAGAACGAGCCACGTGCTTCGAGCCCACTCCTCCTCGGAGTCACGGGGACGAATGGCAAGACGACGACGACCTATTTCGCCAATTCCCTCTTCCAAGCCCTCGGGCACCGCACTGGACTCATCGGCACGATCGAGATCGTGGCGGGCGGCGAGCCGATCCCGAGCCGCCTGACGACGCCCGAGTCGACCGACGTCCACGCGCTGCTCGCGCTCATGCGGGAAAAGGGAGTGACAGCGGCTTCGATGGAGGTCTCGTCCCATGCGATCGAGTACCGGCGGGTGGACGGGGTGCGGTATGACGCGGTGGGCTTCACGAATCTCACCCAGGACCACCTCGACCTGCACGTGACGATGGAGGACTACTTCGCCGCGAAGGCGCGGCTCTTCACGCCTGAGCGCGCGGGGCACGGCGTCGTCGTCGTCGATGACTCCTGGGGGCGCCGCCTCGCTGACTCCGCACCGATCCCGGTCACCACGCTCTCGCTCACCGGCGCCCCGGCCGACTGGAGGCTGGCGGACAGCCACCGGACGGGCCTCGGCACGGCCTTCGAACTCGAGGGTCCAGATGGCCAGGCCCTACGGCTCCGCACAGGTCTCCCTGGGGCGTTCAACGTCGCCAACGCAGCCCTCGCCGCGCTCCTCGTCCATGCCGCGGGCGTACCCCTTGAGCGCATTCAGCAGGCTGCCGACGACCGCGACCCCTTCAGTGTCGAAGTGCCCGGGCGGATGCAGCTAGTGGGCACCAAGCCCGCGGCCGTCGTCGACTTCGCGCACAACCCAGACGCGCTCGAGAGGGCTCTTGCGGCGGTCCGGCCTGTGGACGGCGCGGGGCGGGTCATCATCGTCTTCGGTGCCACGGGACAACGCGATCAGGGCAAGCGACCGCTCATGGGAGCCGTGGCCGTGCGGGGGGCCGAGGTGGTCATCGTGACCGACGACGACCCGCACGACGAGGATCCCGAAAGCATCCGGCAGGACGTGCTCAAGGGTGCCCGGAGCGAAGATGCCACGCGCGGTCTGCGACGGACGATCGAGGAGGTCGCTCCCCGCGCCGCCGCCATCCGCCGAGCCGTCGAACTCGCACGCGAGGACGACGTCGTCCTCGTCGCCGGCCGCGGGCATGAGGTGTTCCAGGAGGTCAAAGGCATCAACCACGCCCTTGACGACCGGGTCGAGCTCCGCGCCGCCCTCGTGGCCCGAGGATTCCTCAGCCCCGTCGATGAGCAGATAGAGTCCACAACCGATGATTGAGTTCAGCGCGGCGGAGATCGCCCGCATCACCGGCGGGCGCCTCGTGGGCGACCCGCACACCATCCCCACCCGCGTGGCCACCGATTCCCGGGAGGCCGGCAAGGGCTCCCTGTACGTTGCGAAGCCGGGCGAACATGCCGACGGGCACAGCTTCATCGCCGCGGCGTTCGCGGCCGGAGCGGTGCTTGCACTCTGCGAACGTGAGGTCACGGACGGGGCAGGCAGCGTGTTCCCGTCGGTCATTGTGCCTGACGCCGTGCTGGCCATGGGCGCTCTCGCGAAGGAGGCCGTGCGGCGGATCCGGGAGGCCCGCAGGGCTCGCGGGCTCGAGTTCACGGTGGTAGGCATCACGGGCTCGGCCGGGAAGACGACCACCAAGGATCTCATCGCCGGGATCTTCCGCTCGACTGCCGAAGGTTCTGCAGGCCCGACGGCGACCATCTCGCCCCAAGGCTCGTACAACGGCGAGGTCGGCGTGCCGCTGACGGTCTTCACCGCGGACGAATCGACCCGATACCTCGTGATCGAGATGGGTGCAACGGGCATCGGCCATATCCGCTATCTCGCGGACATGGTGGTCCCGGATATCGGCGTCGTCCTCGTCGTCGGCACCGCGCACGCGGGAGAGTTCGGCGGCGTCGAGAACATCGCCATCGCCAAGGGCGAACTCGTCGAGGCCCTCGCACCCGAGGGGACGGCCGTGATGAACTACGACGATCCTCGCGTCCGTGCCATGGAGGCCAGGACAGTTGCACGGAAGATGTTCTTCACGGCACACCCCGACATGGCAAGGGAGGCGGCCACGCGAGGCACCCTCGTCGCCGCCCTGGACAGCCACGTTGACGGCGATGGGCGGCCCGTGTTCGGGCTCAGCATCGGGGGAGAGGCGCCGGTAGAGGTTCGCAGCCGGCTCATCGGCGCGCACCACGTCGGCAACCTGCTCGCTGCCGCCGCTGCGGCGTACGCTGCCGGCATCGGCGCCGAGGCCATCGCAGCATCCCTGTCGTCGCAGGGGCCCGCGAGCCGGTGGCGCATGGAGCGCACCGATCGCGCGGATGGCGTCACGGTGATCAACGACGCGTACAACGCCAACCCCGAGTCGATGCGTGCGGCCCTCCAGACGCTTGCCGACCTCGGGCGCGGCCGGCGCACGTGGGCCGTCCTCGGCGCCATGCTCGAGTTGGGCGACGAGTCGATCGCGGCCCACACTGCAGTCGGAACGCTCGTGGTGCGGCTCAACATCGACCGGCTCGTCGTCGTCGGCCGCGAGGCGCGGGCGCTGTATGTCTCGGCCGTGAACGAGGGCTCCTGGGGCGACGAGTGCACGTTCGTGGAGGATGTCGACGAAGCCTTCGCGCTGCTCGAGAGTGAACTCGAGCCGGGCGATCTCGTCCTCGTCAAGTCCTCGAATGGCGTGGGGCTGCGGCATCTCGGCGATCGGATAGCATGGGCCGCTCAGGATCAGCCCACTGACACCGCGCGAACGGAGCTCATGTGATCGCACTGCTCATCGGTGCCGGGCTCGCCCTCGTACTCGCATTCGTCGGCACGCCGCTGTTCATCCGGGTGCTCGTCCACAAGGGCTACGGGCAGTTCATCCGAGACGACGGACCAACGAGTCACCACACGAAGCGCGGAACACCGACCATGGGCGGCGCGGTCTTCGTCCTCGCGACGGTGATCTCGTACTTCCTGGCACACTTCATCGTCTGGATCATGCATCCCGGGGCAGCCGGGCCGACCATGTCCGGCATGCTCCTCCTTTTCCTCATGGTGGGCATGGGGATCGTCGGATTCCTCGATGACTTCATCAAGATCTCGAAGCAGCGAAGCCTGGGCCTGAGCGCACGCGCCAAGCTCATCGGGCAAGGCGCAGTCGGCATCATCTTCGCCCTCCTCGTCCTCCAATTTCCGGACGGCCAAGGCAGGACGCCGGCCTCCACGATGATCTCGTTCCTGCGCGACATCCCGTGGCTGAATCTGGCGTTCGGCGGTTCGGTCCTCGGAGCGATCCTCTTCGTGATCTGGGCCAACTTCCTCGTGACGGCCGCGAGCAACGGTGTGAATCTCACGGACGGCCTCGACGGCCTCGCGGCGGGCGCATCGATCATGATCTTCGGCGCCTACACGCTCATGGGGATCTGGCAGAGCAATCAGCATTGCGGCTCAGCGCGGGTGTCGGGCTCGGTCTGCTACCAGGTCCGAGACCCGCTCGATCTCGCGCTCCTGGCAGCGATCATGAGCGCTGCACTCGTCGGGTTCCTCTGGTGGAATACCTCACCGGCAAAGATCTTCATGGGCGACACCGGTTCGCTTGCGATCGGAGCCGCGATCGCCGGTTTCGCGATCCTCACGCGCACGGAGCTCCTGCTCGGCATCATGGGTGGCCTCTTCGTGCTCATCACGCTCTCGGTCATCCTCCAGGTGGGCTACTTCAAGCTCACGAAGGGGAAACGCCTGTTCAAGATGGCGCCGCTCCAGCACCACTTCGAACTCAAGGGCTGGGCCGAGGTAACCGTCGTCGTCAGATTCTGGATTCTCGCGGGGCTCTTCGTGGCCGTCGCACTGGCAGTTTTCTACGCGGAATGGGTGGCTGGACTGTGACCGGAAGCAGGGACTCCGTCGAGCGACGGCGGGAGCGCCTCGCGGCGCTCACCTCGTGGGATGCGGATTGGGCGGGGCTGCGCGTCGTCGTCACGGGCATCGGGATTTCGGGATTCGCTGCCGCTGACACGCTCATCGAGCTCGGGGCGAGCGTCGTCGTTGTGGACGGGTCGGTGACCGAGCGGACACAGGCCCAGGCGGAGACGCTCCGAATCGTCGGTGCTGTCGACGTGCTGCTCGGCCCCGAGGCGGTGCAGACGCTGCCGCTCATCGAGGGAGAGCTGCCAGACCTCGTGGTCACGTCGCCCGGCTGGCGGCCGGACCAGGCGGTCCTTGCCGGCGCCGGCCGGAAGCACATCCCCGTGTGGGGCGACGTCGAGCTCGCATGGCGTGTGCGATCCCGGCGCGGCAAGAAGACGGCAGCCTGGCTCGCCGTGACGGGCACCAACGGGAAGACGACGACGGTCGGCATGGCTGAGTCGATGCTCCGCGCCGGGGGACTCAAGGCGGTTGCCGTCGGCAACGTGGGGACTCCGATCCTCGACGCCCTCCGAGAGCCGGTCGAGTACGACGCGTTCGTCGTCGAGCTCTCAAGCTTCCAGCTGCACTGGGCAGAGTCGCTCTCGCCCGTAGCGTCCGTTGTGCTCAACGTCGCCGAGGACCATGTGGACTGGCACGGCTCCTACGAGAGCTACCTCGCGGACAAGGCGAAGATCTACCGCAACACCCAGAAGGCGGCGGTCTACAACGCCGAGCAGATCGAGACCGAGCGGATGGTCGAGGAAGCCGACGTCGTCGAGGGCTGCCGGGCGATCGGCTTCACGACCCGCACCCCGGGACTCAGCATGCTGGGGGTGGTTGACGGCCTTCTCGTGGACCGCGCCTACATCCCCGAGCGGAAGGATCACGCGGCCGAACTCGCGTCTGTGGCGGATCTCGGCGAGATCGCCCCGCGGCATATGGTGGCCAACGCCCTCGCCGCGGCAGCCTTGGTGCGAGCCATCGGCGTCGAACCCGTCGCGGTGCGTGAAGGCCTGCGCAGCTATCTGCCCGGCGATCACCGCATCCAACCTGTGGCGACGATCGACGGCGTCGTGTGGGTCAACGACTCCAAGGCGACCAACCCGCACGCTGCGAGCGCCTCGCTCGCGGCTTTCGATTCGGTCGTGTGGATCGCGGGCGGCCTCTCCAAGGGCGTCACCTACGACGAACTGGTCGCTCGCCACTCCGCCCGCCTCAAGACGGTGGTGCTCATCGGCGTCGACAGCAGCGACCTTGAGGGAGCCCTCAGGCGACACGCACCGAATGTCCCGGTGATCCGTGTCGACCCGGGCGAAACTGAAGAAGACCGGCCCGACGGGGCGAGCATCATGGCCCGTGCCGTCGAGCATGCGGCAGAGACCGCGGGGACGGGCGACACGGTGCTGATGGCACCGGCGGCTGCCTCGATGGACCAGTTCGCGTCCTACGCGCAGCGTGGCACGGCGTTCATAGACGCCGTTCACAGGCTCGTCGAGGGGAAGGCCCAGAGCAAGGAGTAGAGGATGGCCACAGCGCAGCAGGAACGTCCGACGGGGACGGCCCAAACGCTGTGGCGGCGCCTTGAGGGACCGGGACAGCTCGGTGCGGGCGCGGGGTACTACCTCATTCTGGGCTCGACGCTCGCGCTCACGGCGATCGGGATCATGATGGTGCTTTCGGCGTCGAGCGTAGAGAGCATCTCGCTGGGCCAGAGCCCCTACAGCGCGGCGCTCAAGCAGGCCATCTTCGGCGCTCTCGGCGTGATCGGCATGTTCGTGATCTCCCGCATCAACGTGAGATGGCTCAAACGGTTTGCGTGGCCAGGGATGGCCGCCACCCTGGTGCTGCTCGGTCTCGTGCAGATCGTGGGCAGCCGCGTACTCGGCAACCGAAACTGGATCGATGTCGCTGGATTCAGCGTCCAGCCCTCCGAATTCGCGAAACTCCTCCTTGCCCTCTGGATGGCAACGGTCCTCAACAAGAAGTCGGAGCTTCTCGACCGGTGGGGCCACGCCCTAGTGCCCGTGGTTCCCATGGGACTCCTTGTGGCTGGTCTCGTGATCTGGGGTCACGACCTCGGAACGACGCTTGTGATCCTGCTCGTGGTCACGGCGGGCCTCTTCTTCGGGGGCATCCCGACGCGCATCTTCGTCGTGACCGGCGCTGTGATGAGCGTGGGCGCCATCGGCTTCGCCGTGACGAGCGCCAACCGAATGTGCCGCATCTATGAGTGGCTGGGGCAGTCGCCCGCGATGTGCACCCAAGGTGCCGACTTCGGCTACCAGGTTCAGAACGGGCTGCAGGGCCTCGCCTCGGGAGGCTGGCTGGGCGTCGGGCTCGGGCAGAGCCGCCAGAAGTACAACTGGATTCCCGAGGCTCAGAACGACTTCATCTTCTCCGTGCTCGGCGAGGAGCTCGGGCTCTTCGGCACTCTGCTTGTCCTGGCCCTCTTCGCCGTCCTCGCGATCGCGATCTTCCGGGTGGTGGTGCGCCAGAAGGAGCTCTTCCCTCGGGTCCTCGCCGGCACCATCATGGCCTGGATCCTCGGTCAGGCCGCCCTCAACATGGCGATGGTCACGGGCCTCCTGCCGGTCATCGGCGTACCGCTTCCCTTCATATCGTCGGGCGGCTCAGCGCTCGTGAGCTGTCTCTGCGCCATCGGCGTAGTCTTGTCTCTGGCCCGCGAGGAGATGAAGCCCGAGGGCAGCAAGCGCCCGAAGCGACTCTTCGGCCGCGCAGGGAAGTCGCAGACGGCGACGAAGCGGAAGGTCACCACGTAGCAATGCCCCCTGAGGACTCCACTGGAATGCCCGCGCACGCGTCGCCGTCCGGACCGTCCGTCGTCCTCGCCGGCGGAGGGACCGCTGGCCACATCAGCCCCCTCCTGGCCATCGCGCGAGCAGTCGTGCGACGGGATCCTGCGGCGAAGATCCTCGCGGTCGGGACGGAGTCTGGCATGGAGACGCGGCTCGTTCCGGCAGCAGGGTTCGAACTCGCGACGATCGATCGGGTTCCGCTCCCGCGCCGGCCGAGCATCGACCTCGTCCGCCTGCCTCAGCGGCTCGCGGGTGCGGTGCGTCAGGCGACGGACGTCCTCGAGCGTGCGAACGCGGACGTGCTTGTCGGGGTCGGCGGCTACGTCTGCACCCCCCTGTACCTTGCGGCGCGGCGGCACGGGACCCCCATCGTGATCCACGAGGCGAACACGCGCGCAGGGCTCGCGAACCGGGTCGGAGCACTCTTCACCGAGCAGGTCGGGAAGGCCTTCCCCGAGACGAAGCTCCGGCACGCTCGGCTCGTCGGGATGCCGATGCGGCGGGAGGTGTCCCGGTTGGACCGTGAAGCGGCGCGGGCGGAGGCACGGCGCGGACTGGGCCTCGATCCCGAGCGGCCTACACTCGTCGTCACAGGCGGCTCTTCGGGTGCCCTGAGCATCAACCGGACTTTGGCGGGGTCGTTGGGGACACTTTCAGAGGCCGGCATCCAGACACTCCACATCACCGGGCGCGGCAAGGCGGTCATGGATGACGACGGCGTGCCCCTCGCCGCGGAGGGCTACCACCAGGTCGAGTATGTGGACGGCATGGAGCTCGCCTACGCGGCTGCCGATCTGCTCGTGTGCCGTGCGGGCGCTGGGACCGTCTGTGAGGTCGCAGCCGTCGGAGTGCCGGCCGTGTTCGTTCCGCTTCCGATAGGCAACGGCGAGCAGGCGCTCAACGCGCGCGGGCTGGTCGACGCCGGAGGAGCTCTCCTGGTCCGGGATCAGGACTTCACGCCGGCTTGGCTCGAACGCGAAGTGCTGCCGCTCCTCGCTGACCCGGTAAGGCTCAAGGACATGTCGGAGCGAGCGAAAGCCCTCGGGGTCCGCGACGCGGACGATGCGATGGCAGAGATGGTGATGGAGGCGGCTCAGGCATGAACGGGCAGAATGTGGGCACGGCCCTAGCGGAACTCGGGCGCGTCCACTTCGTGGGCGTCGGCGGCGTGGGCATGTCAGCCGTCGCGCGGGTCATGGTGGCAAGGGGCTTACAGGTAAGCGGCTCGGATGCCAAGGACCTGCCGGTCATGCGCGATCTCGCCCGGCTCGGCGCACGCATCGCCGCCGGCTATGACGCAGGCAACGTTCGCGACGCCCAGACCGTCGTTGCAGGCTCCGCGATCCGGCCCGACAACCCCGAACTCGTCGAGGCGCGTGCCCGCGGACTCCGCGTCCTGCACCGTTCCGAGGCCCTCGCCGCCGCGATGGCGGGGAGTCGCGTCCTCGCCGTCGCCGGAACCCATGGCAAGACGACGACGACGTCCATGGCCACGTGGATGCTGCGCGGAGCTGGCCTCGATCCGAGCTTCGCGATCGGCGCCAACGTCCCGGCCCTCGGCGTCAACGCCGCCCACGGGTCCACCGACGTCTTCGTCGCGGAGGCCGACGAATCGGACGCCTCCTTCCTGAACTACCGGCCGCTCATCGAGGTCATCACGAACGTCGAGGCCGACCATCTCGACCACTATGGAACTGCAGAAGCGGTCCAGGCAGCCTTCGACGACTTTGCGGGGCTCCTGCCGTCCGAGGGCCTGCTCGTGGCCTGCGGTGATGACGCGGGCGCCCGTGGTGTCGCCGAAAGACGGCGAACCGCGCTCGGTGGCCGTCCACGCGTTCTCCTGTACGGGACCACGGCGGACGCTGACGTGCGGCTCCTCACGGGACCGGAAGGCGCTTTTCTTCAATGGGAGGGCGGCACGGTCCCGCTTCCCCTCTCGGTACCTGGAACGCACAACGCACTGAACGCGGCCGGGGCGTTCGCGGCCATTGTCGTCGGCCTGGGCGCGCAGCCCGAGGCCGCCGCGGAGTCGCTCGCCAGCTTCAGCGGCGCGGCGCGCCGATTCGAGTTCAAGGGCGAGGCCCGGGGCGTCAGGGTCTACGACGACTACGCCCACCACCCGACTGAAGTCCGAGCCGCGCTGGAGGCGGCGCGCGGGGTAGCGGGGGAGGGCCGCGTGCACGTCCTGTTCCAGCCGCACCTCTTCTCGCGCACGCGCGAGTTCGCCCCGCAATTCGCGGCGGCGCTCTCCGCCGCGGACACGGTACGTGTGCTTGACATCTATCCCGCCCGCGAAGATCCGATCCCGGGTGTTACGAGTCAGCTCGTGACCGACGCGCTGCCCGCAGGATCCTATGCGCCGTCGGCCGCCGAGGCGGTCGCCGAGCTCGCAGCGATCGCCGCGCCCGGGGACATCATGCTCACCATCGGGGCCGGTGACGTGACTGCCCTCGGGCCGGCCCTCGTGGAGGCGCTCGAAGGGTCGGGCGGGAGAAGGGAAGCCGGTCATGGCGCCTAGTCCACGCAAGCCGCGGGTGCCCCGCGTCGGGCCGTCGGGTCCGCCGCAGTCGAGGGAGGAGGACTACGAGGCCTCGTTCGACCAGGCGCCTTCCGACCAATTGCCTCCTGTCCGGGGTGGAGCGGGGGAATCCTCCGTGGGCCGCTCCTCCGGGGGCCGGGTCTCCGTGGGCCGCTCAGCGAAGGTCACGGTGCTCCATCCGGTTGACGACGGCGCCGACGAGCCGGACGAGGATCAGCCCCTGCGCTCGAACCCGGCCCGGGAACAGCCGACGAAGGCTCACCGAGCGCCGTCCAAGGGATCCCATTCGCTGAGTCCCGCGCGTCTCCTGGGCCGGAGGACGCCCGACGCCGGGTCAGCGGCCGGAGGTTCACGCGACGTTCTCGCGTTCCCCGTTCCCCGCGCCAAGCGCATCCGACGGCGCGTGGTCCTCGTCGCCGTCGCCCTCGTCGCCGTCGTCGCGGCCGTCATGGGGTTGGTCCTCTTCACGCCAGTCCTCGCGGTGCACACGATCACCGTCGAGGGGACGAAGATGCTGGCCCCGGCCCAGGTCCAGGAGGCCCTCGCGCCACTCAAGGGGAAGCCGCTGCCGCTCGTCGGGCCCTCGGATGTGAGTCGCCTCGTCGCCCCGATCGTGCAGGTCAAGTCGGTCCAGAGCCGCGCGGTTCCACCGAACACGCTCCTCGTAACAGTCGTCGAGCGAGTGCCGGTGGCGCTCGTGAAGCAGACTGATGGCTTTTCCGTCGTGGACGGTGACGGCGTCCAGATTGCGACCGCGAAAGATCAGTCCGCCTATCCCGTCCCCGTGATCGACCCTCAGGGTGCGCACATGTCCCACGACACATTCCTGGCGGTGACGAGCGTGCTCTCGGCGCTCCCGCAGGACGTCCTCGGCCAGCTGGCTACGGCTTCGGCGCAGTCCGTGGACTCGGTGCAGCTCAAGCTCTCCAACGGCCAGACTGTGGTCTGGGGAAACACCCAGGATCGCGATCTCAAGGCCAAGGTGCTCGAGGCGCTCATGAAGAGCGCACAGAATCCTCCGCAGGGGCAGGCGCCCGTGAACGTCTTCGACGTGAGCACGCCGTGGCACCCCGTGACCCGGTAGCGCCGAACCCAACAACCGCGACACGCTGTAACGGTCGTTGCGCCCACGAATCGTGGGAAATACCGTCTTCACCAAGAGCTAGTTGACATAACTATAACCTTCGAGTTGAGGGTTAAGGTTGTGGGATCCAGCCTCTTGCAGAACTAGCAGGCTTTCGAACAAGGGACACTCAACGTGGCAGCACCGCAGAACTACTTGGCCGTCATCAAGGTCGTCGGCATTGGCGGCGGTGGCGTGAACGCAGTCAACCGCATGATCGAAGTCGGTCTGCGAGGTGTGGAATTCATCGCCATCAACACGGACGCCCAAGCGCTGCTCATGAGCGACGCGGACGTCAAGCTCGACGTCGGGCGCGAGCTCACCCGTGGTCTCGGCGCAGGCGCCAACCCCGAGGTCGGCCGTCAGGCCGCCGAGGATCACGCGGACGAGATCGAGGAGGTCCTGCGCGGGGCCGACATGGTCTTCGTCACCGCCGGCGAGGGTGGCGGCACCGGTACTGGCGGTGCGCCCGTCGTCGCTCGGATCGCACGCTCGCTCGGCGCGCTCACCATCGGCGTCGTCACGCGTCCCTTCACGTTCGAGGGCCGCCGCCGGGCCACCTCGGCCGAGAACGGGATCGAGGCCCTCCGCGACGAGGTGGACACCCTCATCGTGATCCCCAACGACCGGCTGCTCTCGATCAGCGACCGCAACGTCTCGGTCCTCGACGCGTTCCGCTCGGCCGATCAGGTGCTGCTCTCCGGCGTTCAGGGCATTACCGACCTCATCACCACTCCCGGTCTCATCAACCTCGACTTCGCCGACGTCAAGTCCGTCATGCAGGGCGCCGGCTCGGCCCTCATGGGCATCGGCTCGGCGCGTGGGGAGGACCGGGCAGTCAAGGCCGCGGAGCTCGCCATTGCGTCTCCGCTCCTCGAAGCATCGATCGACGGTGCCCACGGGGTGCTGCTCTCGATTCAGGGCGGCAGCGACCTGGGCCTCTTCGAGATCAACGAGGCGGCCCGCCTGGTCCAGGAAGTCGCGCATCCGGAGGCGAACATCATCTTCGGTGCCGTGATCGACGACGCGCTCGGCGACGAGGCACGCGTCACCGTCATCGCCGCGGGCTTCGACGACGTCAAGGCGACGTCGCCGTCGCTCGAGGACACGAAGGCCAAGGCGACGCCGCCTGCTCCGGCTACTCCGCCGTCGTCGGCCGCCCAGCAGCAGGCTCCCACGCGGCCCGTCGCCCAGCCTGCGCAGGGCCACAACGGGCTCAGCCAGTGGAGCCAGTCGCACACGACGCCGGCCGATTCAGGGTTCGACGTGGAGCTGCCCGCGGTGGTCGAGCACGATCTCACCGGTTCGCGCGACGATCTCGACGTGCCCGACTTCCTCAAGTGACATCACGCGTGTCCGGGCCGGCCCCGGAGGGCGCCGTCGCCACGGGCACCTTCTGGTGGCGCCGGGACATCCGTCCCGGCGCCACCGCTGCCTTCACCCAAGTCGAGGCCGGGAATCTCGCCTTCCACGTCGGTTCGGACGACGACGGCGTCCGCCGTCATCGTTCGGCCTTGGCCGCTGCGGTCGGAGCCGAGCGTGTGCAGTACATGGAGCAGGTGCACGGCTCGACGGCTGTATGGGCCGAGGAGTGCGGGACTGCTCCGGTGGCCGATGCACTTCTGTCGCGAGGCCTCCCTGTCGCGGTGATGGTGGCTGATTGCGTGCCCGTACTTCTCGTCGGCCAGTTCGACGACGGGAGCGTCGCCGTGGGCGCCGTCCACGCAGGCCGCGTCGGGCTCGCGGGCGGTGTGGTCGTTGCCGCGGTCGAAGCCCTTCGGGGCCGCGGGGTCGTCGACCTCGAGGCCTGGATTGGGCCGAGCATCTGCGGCAGGTGCTATGAAGTTCCCGCCTCCCTCCGGGAAGAGGTCGCCTCCCTCGTCCCTGGGACGGCGTCGACCACCTCGTGGGGAACGCCAGCGCTCGATCTGCCCGCCGGTGTCATGGCCCAGCTAGCCGCGTTGGGTGTTCCCGGTCATCTGGAAGCCGCGGCCTGCACCTTCGAGGAGCCCCGCCTGTTCTCGCACCGGCGGGCGCCCGGCGAGGGGCGGTTCGCGGGGATCGTGTGGTCGCATGGCTGATTCGGTCTCGGTCGCGACGGCCGAACGTCGGGCAGAGCTCGCCGCGAGCCTGACGCGCGTACGGGAACGAATTGCGGCTGCATCGCGCGCCGCAGGCCGCGACGACGCACCTGAGCTCATCGTGGTCACAAAGTTTCATCCGGCGAGTGACGTCCGTGCCTTGGCCGAGCTCGGGGTTGCTGACGTAGGGGAGAACCGGGATCAGGAGGCTTCGGCGAAGGCTCGGGAACTCGCCGATCTCGACCTCTCGTGGCACTTCATCGGCCAACTGCAGACGAACAAGGCCAAGAGCGTGGTGCGGTACGCCGACGTGGTCCATTCGGTGGACCGCCCCGCCCTCGCCGCAGCGCTGTCCAAAGCAGCTGCCTCGGAGCCAGCGCGTGAAGGCCGCCCACCGCTCGCGTGCCTGATCCAAGTGAACCTCGACGAGAATGCAGAGCCCGGCCGCGGCGGCGCCCTGCCGTCCGAAGTCGGCGGGCTCGCAGACCTCGTCGCGGCATCTCCTGGGCTGCGGCTCGCGGGCATCATGGCCGTCGCCCCACTCGGCGAGGACCCGACACGTGCGTTCGCCCGGCTCGCGATTTGTGCGGCGGATCTGCGGAAGAACCATCCGCGTGCGACGATGGTGTCTGCAGGCATGAGCCAGGATCTGGAGCAGGCGATTGCGGCAGGTGCGACACACGTTCGGATCGGTACGGATGTGCTCGGTCCGCGGCCCCGCGTGTTGTAGCGTCGAAGAGTCGGGACCTTCAGGGCCGGGACCCGGTGCACGAGGACCGCGCGGCCCGAGTACAGGAGTCGAGCATGGCCGGAGTTATGCGGAAGACCATGGTTTACCTCGGTCTCGCGGACAGCGATGAGCAGTTCGAGGCTGAGCCCCAGAACGCCCGCACGGAACACGTACGTACGGAAGAGGACAAGCCGGTGCACACCGAGCGTGAAGAACGCCGTCAGGCGCTTGCCACCCGCGAGCCTGCTGCTGCCGAAGTAGAGGAGTACCGCGCCCCCGTGACGCCCATCAAGCGCGCCGCCGCCGTCCGCGAGGACTCAGGCCTCCGTCAGATCACGACCGTACATCCGCGTTCCTACAATGACGCCAAGGTGATCGGCGAGAGCTTCCGCGACGGTATCCCGGTCATCATGAACGTGACCGACATGGGCGAGGCCGATGCGAAGCGGCTCGTGGACTTCTCCGCAGGCCTTGTCTTCGGCCTTCACGGCAGCATCGAGCGTGTCACGAACAAGGTCTTCCTCCTCACTCCCGCGAGCATCGAGGTGCTCGGCGAGGACAAGAAGGTCAGTGACGGACAGGCTGCTTTCTTCAATCAGAGCTGATCTCCGTGAGCATTCTGTGGGCTGTCGTGTACCTGTTCCTCGAGCTGTTCTTTGTGGCGCTCCTGGGGCGATTGGTCTATGACTGGGTGCAGTCCTTCGCCCGCTCATGGCGGCCCAGAGGAGCCTCGCTGGTTGCGGCCAGCGCAATCTACTCGGTGACCGATCCGCCCATGCGACTGTCAAGGAGGGTTCTCCGGCCAGTCCGGATCGGCTCCATGAGTCTCGATCTTGGCTTCATCGTCTTGGCGATCGTCGTCAATATCGCTATGGCAATCGTCAGGAATCTCGCGTAGGTTCATAGCAGAGTCCCGGCGCCACACGGCGGCATGAGGCCGTGAAGTGGAGCGTGCGGGCGCAAGTCAGTTACGGTAGTCAAGGTGGCGCAAGCCCCTGACTGACTAGACCAAAGAGGTGAGCAGATGGCTCTGACGCCAGAAGATGTCGTCAACAAGCGTTTCCAGCCGACGAAGTTCCGCGAGGGATACGACCAGGACGAGGTTGATGACTTCCTTGACGAGATCGTCATTGAGCTTCGCCGTCTGAACCAGGAGAACGACGAGCTCCGCAAGAAGGTCGCCGAGCTCACTTCGAAGGGCGGCGCCGCCGTTCCTGCTGAGAAGCCTGCTGCACAGGAGACGAAGCCGGCTGAGGTCGCGAAGCCCGAGCCGGCCCCGGCTCAGGCTCCGGCCCCCGCACAGTCCAACGTGAGCCAGACGGCAGAGTCGGCCGCAGGCCTTCTCGCGATGGCCCAGCAGATGCACGACAAGCACGTGCAGGACGGCGTCGACCAGCGCGACAAGATCATCGCCGAGGCTCAGATCGAGGCGAGCAGCCTTGTCAACGAGGCGCAGGAGAAGTCCCGCAAGACGCTCGGGGCTCTCGAGCAGCAGCGTTCGGTGCTCGAGCGCAAGGTCGAGCAGCTCCGTGGGTTCGAGCGCGACTACCGTGCTCGCCTGAAGGCCTACATCGAGGGCCAGCTCCGCGATCTCGACGCACGCGGCTCTGTCGTGTCGAGCGAGATCCCGGACAACGCCGAGGTCTGAGACCCGAACTCGAGAGCCGGCGGCCGCTTGCAGTGCGGTCGCCGGCTTCGGCATGTCAACGGAAAGCAATATGGACAACTCCTCCTCGGTGACGCCTCCGCGGAACCAGCAGCCCGCTCCTGCGCGGCGTCGCGCCTCTCGCAAGGCCCTCATCGTCCTCGCTGTCCTTGCTGCTGTCGCCTACGTGCTCGACCAGACCACGAAGTACTGGGTCACGAGCACGATGGTGGAGGGGGAACGGATACCGGTGCTCCCGCCGCTCCTGCACTGGTACTACATCCGTAATTCCGGGGCTGCGTTCTCCATCGGAGAGAACGTCACGTGGGTCTTCAGCATCATCATGACCGTCGTCGCGATTGCGATCATCCTGTTCGCCCGGCGCGTCCGGTCGATCGGCTGGTCGGTCGCGTTGGGGCTCGTGCTCGGGGGCGCGCTGGGCAACCTGACCGACCGGCTCTTCCGCGAGCCCTCTTTCGGCATGGGGCACGTCGTCGACTTCATCCAGCTGCCGAACTTCGCCATCTTCAACCTTGCTGATTCAGCGGTAGTGACCGGTGTCGCGCTCATCTGCCTCCTGACGCTGCTCGGAATCGGGGCGGACGGAAGCCGCCACGGGAAGGGCGCCGGCCAGCGGTCAGCTCCTCCCACGGACGATGGCGGGGAGACGCCGCGTGCCTGAGCGGCACAGCGTGCCGGAAGAGCTCGCCGGCCTCCGGGCCGACGCCGGACTCTCGGCGCTGTTGGGGGTCTCCCGTTCGGCTGCCGCCCAATTGCTGGCCGGGGGCCACGTGAAGGCAGAGGGCCGACCGTTGGCGAAGTCGGGACGCCTCTCGGCCGGCGAAGTGATTGAGATTGACGCGCCCGAGCGGCGAGATCCTCTGGAAGTGGTGGTGGAGCACGTGGACGGCCTCGAGATCCTCCTTGACGACGAGGAGTTCGTGGTCGTCGACAAGCCGGTCGGCGTTGCTGCACACCCTTCCCCAGGGTGGGTCGGGCCCACCGTGGTGGGAGGGCTCGCGGCCGACGGCTTCCGCATCTCGACGTCGGGCGCGCCGGAGCGTGCTGGGATCGTCCATCGGCTGGACGTCGGGACCTCTGGTGCGATGGTCGTCGCGAAGACCGAGCCGGCCTACACCGCGCTCAAGCGCGCGTTCAAGGAACGGACGGTGGACAAGGTCTACCACGCCGTCGTACAGGGACTGCCGGATCCCCTCGAGGGCACGATCGACGCCCCGATAGGACGCCATCCGGGATACGACTGGCGGTTCGCCGTCGTCGAGGACGGGCGGGCGTCGGTGACCCACTATGAGGTGCTCGAAGCCTTCGGCCGGGCGAGCCTCGTCGAGGTCCACCTCGAGACCGGCCGGACCCATCAGATCCGCGTCCATTTCGCGGCCCTCCACCATCCCTGCGCGGGCGACCTCACCTACGGGGCCGACCCGAGGTTTGCGGCGGAGCTCGGGCTCACGCGCCAGTGGCTCCATGCGCACCGTCTGGGCTTCGCGCACCCGCGAACGGGGGAGTGGGTCCAGGTGACGAGCCCATACCCGGCTGACCTGCAGTTCGCAATCGACACGCTGCGCGGCGACCGCCACTAAGCTGTCGGACCTCGCGCCTAAACTGGACCAGTGAGTTCTACCGGGTCGTTCGTTCATCTCCACAACCACACCGAGTACTCGATGCTCGACGGCGCTGCACGCCTGGGTGACCTGTTCAGCCACGCGGACGAGCTCGGGATGAACGCCGTCGCGACGACCGACCACGGCTTCGTCTTCGGCGCCTTCGACTTCTGGAAGAAGGCAACGGACGCAGGCATCAAGCCCATCATCGGCGTCGAAGCCTACCTCACGCCCGGAACGGCCCGTCAGGACAAGACGCGTGTGCGGTGGGGAGACGGCGGCCGCGACGACGTCTCGGGTGCCGGTGCCTATACCCACATGACGATGTGGGCGGAGAACACCCAGGGCATGCACAACCTCTTCCGCATGTCCTCGCTCGCTTCCCTCGAAGGCTATCTCTACAAGCCCCGTATGGACCGCGAGCTCCTCCAGACCTATGGGAAGGGTCTCATCGCCACCACGGGCTGCCCCTCGGGCGAGGTCCAGACGAAGCTCCGCCTCGGCCTCTACAAGGAGGCCCGGGAGGCCGCAGCCGAGTTCCGCGAGATCTTCGGCCACGAGAACTTCTTCTGCGAGGTCATGGACCACGGCCTTGATATCGAGCGCGGGGTTCAGGCGGACCTCATCAAGCTCGCGAAGGACCTCGGTCTCCCACTCGTCGCGACCAACGACCTCCACTACACCCACGCCGAGGACGCCTCGAGCCACGCCGCGCTCCTGTGCGTCCAGTCTGGTTCCACCCTCGCGGATCCGAAGCGGTTCAAGTTCGACGCCGACGAGTTCTACCTCAAGTCGCCAGCCGAGATGCGGGCCATCTTCAGCGATCACCCCGAGGCCTGCGACAACACCCTGCTCATCGCCGAGCGATGCAACGTCGAGTTCAACACCAAGGCGAGCTACATGCCGCGCTACCCCTGTCCTGAAGGGGAGAACGAGGAGACGTGGTTCGTCAAGGAGGTCGAGCGCGGCCTCCACTACCGCTTCCCGGAGGGGATTCCGGACGCAGTCCGCAAGCAGGCGGAGTACGAGATCGGGATCATCACCCAGATGGGCTTCCCGGGCTACTTCCTCGTGGTCGCGGACTTCATCAACTGGGCGAAGGACCACGGGATCCGAGTCGGCCCCGGCCGCGGTTCAGGCGCCGGCTCCATGGCTGCCTACGCCATGCGCATCACGGACCTGAACCCTCTGGACCACGGCCTCATCTTCGAGCGCTTCCTCAACCCCGACCGCGTCTCGATGCCTGACTTTGACGTCGACTTCGATGATCGCCGCCGTCCTGAAGTCATCAAGTACGTGACCGAGAAGTACGGTGACGACCGCGTCGCCATGATCGTGACCTACGGGACCATCAAGGCCAAGCAGGCGCTCAAGGACTCCTCGCGCGTCCTCGGCTATCCCTTCTCCGTCGGCGAGCGGCTCACCAAGGCCATGCCGCCCGATGTCATGGGCAAGGGCATGCCGCTCGTGGACATCCACAATCCCGAGGCCAAGCGCTATGGCGAGGCCGAGGAGATGCGGGAGCTCCTGCGCTCCGACGCCGACGCGCAGCGCGTCTTCGAGACGGCGCTCGGCCTCGAAGGACTCAAGCGCCAGTGGGGCGTCCACGCGGCTGGCGTCATCATGTCGTCGCATCCGCTCATCGACATCGTCCCGATCATGCGGCGCGAGCAAGATGGTCAGGTCATCACGCAGTTCGACTATCCGACCTGTGAGGGCCTCGGCCTCATCAAGATGGACTTCCTCGGCCTGAGGAACCTCACGATCATCACGGACGCGCTCGACAACATCAAGCTCAATCGGAGCGAGGACCTTGACCTCGAACGCCTCCCGCTCGACGACGCGGCGTCGTATGAGCTCCTCGCGCGCGGCGATACGCTCGGCGTCTTCCAGCTTGATGGAGGACCTATGCGGTCCCTTCTCAAGCTCATGCGCCCCGACAACTTCGAGGACATCTCCGCCGTTCTCGCCCTCTACCGCCCTGGGCCCATGGGCGCGAACGCCCATACCAACTACGCCCTCCGCAAGAACGGGCTGCAGGAGATCACCCCGATCCATCCGGAGCTCGCGGAGCCCCTCGAAGACATCCTCGGCGGAACCTATGGCCTGATCGTGTACCAGGAGCAGGTCATGGCCATCGCTCAGAAGCTCGCCGGCTACTCGCTCGGCCAAGCCGACATCCTCCGCCGTGCGATGGGCAAGAAGAAGAAGTCCGAGCTGGACAAGCAGTTCGAGGGCTTCTCGTCTGGCATGCGCGAACGCGGCTATTCAGCGGAAGCGGTCAAAACCCTCTGGGACATTCTGCTGCCCTTCTCCGACTACGCCTTCAACAAGGCGCACTCGGCGGCCTACGGCGTCGTCTCTTACTGGACGGCCTACCTCAAGGCTCACTATCCGGCCGAATACATGGCGGCGCTCCTGACGTCAGTGGGCGATGACAAGGACAAGTGCGCCATGTACCTCAATGAGTGCCGGCGGATGGGCATCACGGTGCTGCCGCCGGACGTCAACGAGTCCGCGCTCAACTTCACCCCGGTCGGGAGCGACATCCGCTTCGGTATGGGGGCGATCCGCAACGTGGGAGCGAACGTCGTGCATTCGATGGTCGAGGCACGCGAGGAGAAGGGAGCGTTCACCGGCTTCGGTGACTTCCTCCAGAAGGTGCCGGCTGTCGTGTGCAACAAGCGCACCATCGAATCGCTCATCAAGGCCGGAGCGTTCGACTCCCTCGGCCACCCACGTCGTTCCCTCGCGATGATCCACGAAGAGGCAGTCGACGCCGTCATTGTGCTCAAGCGCAACGAGGCGGCCAACCAGTTCGATCTCTTCAGCGCGTTCGACGGCGGCGCCGACGGGGAGCTCTCCTCGGGACTCGCCGTGGAGATCCCTGAGCTTCCCGAGTGGGAGAAGAAGGACCGGCTCGCGTTCGAGCGGGACATGCTCGGGTTGTACGTCTCGGATCACCCGCTGCAAGGTCTCGAGGGGGTGCTCGAGGGTCACGCGGATCACGCGATCTCCCAGCTGATCTCAGACGAGGGACCGGCAGACGGCGCGATCGTCACCATTGCGGGCATGATCACCTCGCTCAGCCGCCGCATTGCGAAGGCGAGCGGCAACGCCTACGCCCGCGCCGAAATCGAGGACCTCGGAGCCTCCATGGAGGTCATGTTCTTCGGCCAGGTCTACGGGCCGATCTCGTCGATTCTCGCCGAGGACCTCATCGTCGTCGTCAAGGGCCGCCTGCAGCGTAGGGACGACGGCGCCGTCATGCTGAGCGCTATGGAACTCACCGTCCCTGACCTGAGCCAGGCCGACGGCGGTCCCGTCGTCATATCGATGCCGACCCACAAGGCTACTGAGCGGGTAGTCACGCGCCTCGGCGAAGTGCTCAAGACGCATCCCGGCCACAGCGAGGTGCAGCTGCGCCTCCACGGGACCCGCAGCATCGAGATCATGAGACTAGGAGTCCATCTGCGCGTCAATCCGAATCCGGCCCTCTTCGGGGACCTCAAGGTCCTCCTCGGCCCCGCGTGCCTCGATGCATGAGTCGGGCCTCTGGCCTGGCTGGCCAGTCGTCCTCCGATGGCTGCTCGCGCCTCTTGTAGCGGGAGTCCTGCTCGGCGTCGTCTGGTGGCTCGCTGCCCCGGGAGGGCGGCTGTACGGCGATGGCTCGAACTATCAGGAATGGCTCCCTCGCGACCTCGTGTTCACAGGCCTCGCGGCCGTGGCTGCGGTCGTCGTCGTGATCTTCCTGGTCCGTGCCCACGTACGTTTCGGCTTCGCTGCTCGATACCTCGCCGCGTTCGTCGGCTCGGGGATCGGCAGCCTGCTGATGTGGCTCACCGGCACCGGGCTCGGCCAGACAGCCGGTTCGTCCCGCACGGATCCCAGCGTTCCGGGCTCGGCCTTCGGGCTCTATACGCTCAGCGCACTCGCGCTGTGGCCGGCGATCGTCGCGATTGTCATCCTCGCGCTGGTGACCGTCCTCTGGAGCCCTCCCACACGCCGCTGACCGCTTCGGCACGTAGACTGAGCGGGTGACATCGCCAGAACCCGCCCTCGACTTCCGCACGATTGACCTCAGGGGCAGGAGCCTCGGCCTCGCCGAACTCCGGGCCCTCGTGCCACGGCTCGAGGCCGAGCAAGGCGCGGCGGTCGAGGACGCGGTGCGGGGCATCATCGCGGATGTCCGTTCAGGCGGCTTCGCGGCGCTGTCGATGTTCGCCGAGAAGTTCGACGGCGTGGCGCAGCGGCACCCGCGCGTGCCGGCCGAAGCAATCGACCACGCACTCGAATCCGTTGATCCATCGGTGCGAGCCGCGCTCGAGGAGTCGATCCGGCGTGCGCGTCTGTTCGCTGAAGCGCAACGGCCGGCGGACGTCACTGTCCGGCCGGGCGACGGAGCCACGGTCACGCAGCGCTGGGTCCCCGTGCGAAGGGTCGGGCTCTATGTGCCAGGCGGCCTGGCCGTCTACCCGTCCTCGGTCATCATGAACGTGATCCCGGCCCAAGCTGCAGGCGTCGGATCGATTGCCCTCGCCTCGCCCCCGCAGCGCGACAACGGCGGACTCCCGCATCCGACCATCCTCGCCGCGGCTGCCCTGCTCGGGATCGATGAGGTCTACGCGATTGGCGGGGCGCAGGCGGTCGTCACGTTCGCGTACGGCATTCCTGCCGCGGAGGACGGCGAGGGGCCGCTCCCGTTGATCGAGCCGGCGGACGTCGTGACAGGACCCGGAAACATCTTCGTCGCGACTGCGAAGCGCCTCGTCAAGGGGATTGTGGGCATCGATGCCGAGGCGGGCCCCACCGAGATCGCTATCCTCGCCGATTGCACTGCGCGTCCCGAGTTCGTCGCGGCCGATCTGATCAGCCAGGCCGAGCACGACACACGGGCTGGCTCGGTCCTCGTCACCGACTCACCCGAGCTCATCGAGGCGGTCCGCGCCCAGCTGCTCGAACAGGCCGAGGTCACGAAGCACCGTGAGCGCGTGCTGACTGCGCTGTCCGGGCGGCAGTCGGGCGCCGTGCTCGTGGACGACGTCGACGCGGGCGTCGCCGTATGCGACGCGTACGCTGCCGAGCACCTCGAGGTCATGACCGCGGACGCCGCTGGAGTCGCCACTCGGATTCGGAACGCGGGGGCGATCTTCGTGGGCGACTATAGCCCCGTGAGCCTCGGCGACTACACGGCTGGATCGAACCATGTGCTTCCCACGAGCGGAACCGCGGCGTTCTCGTCCGGACTGAACGTCGCGACGTTCCTCAAGGCCGTCCAGATCATCGACTACAGCGAGGCCGCGCTCGACGCCGTCGCCCGCCACATCCGAAGCCTCTCCGATGCTGAGGACCTGCCCGGGCACGGCGACGCTGTCGATCGTCGGTTCGAGGAACGCGCCTTCGACCCCCGCCCCTAGTAGGGGCCACCACTACATATAGTGGTCATCGCCTTGGCGGTGCTTGCCATGGACCCTAGAATTGAGGGATGTACTGCCCCTTCTGCCGCAACCCGGACTCGCGCGTCGTCGACAGCCGCATCCAAGACGACGGCTCAGCGATCCGCCGGCGGCGGCAGTGCCCTCAGTGCGGGAGGCGCTTCACGACAATCGAGACGACGAGCCTCACGGTCGTCAAGCGCTCGGGCGTCGGTGAGCCTTTCAGCCGTTCCAAGGTGATCAACGGCGTCCGGAAGGCGTGTCAAGGCAGGCCGGTCACGGAAGACGATCTCGCTATGCTCGCCCAAGAGGTCGAGGAGACGGTGCGGGGGAGCGGGGCAGCGGAGATTCAGGCCCACGAGGTGGGTCTCGCTATCCTGCGGCCGCTCCGCAAGCTGGACCACGTGGCGTATCTGCGGTTCGCAAGTGTGTATCAGTCGTTTGACTCGCTCGAAGACTTCGAGTCTGCGATCAAGCTCCTCCGCTCCGAGCAGGCCGAGGTGGCAGCGGACGATACGGTCAACGCGGACTGACCGCGAGCGAACGCCAGAAGTGCCAGGAGGGGTCCGGTCTACCGGGCCCCTCCTGGCGTCTTCCGAATCTGTCGGCTACTTCTTGAGCTTGTGGTGGATGGCCACCTGCAGCGCCGCGCCCACAATCCCTGCCTCGTTCTTCAGCTTGGCGGGGATGATCGGGGTCCGAAGCTTGAGCCGGGGAAGATATTCGTCGGCGCGCTTCGAGATGCCGCCGCCCACGATGAACAGTTCAGGCGAGAACAGGAACTCGACGTGCGAGAAGTAGCGCTGGAGGCGGACGCTGTAGTCCTCCCATCCGATGCCGTCACGCTCGCGCGCGACTGCTGAGGCCTTGGTCTCGGCATCGAAGCCGTCGACCTCGAGATGACCGAGTTCGACATTGGGGACGAGCTTGCCGTCGAAGACGAAGGCGGAGCCGATACCGGTTCCGAGCGTGATGACGAGGACCGTCCCGTCGACTCCCTCGCCACCGCCGTAGCGCACCTCTGCAAGGCCGGCAGCGTCGGCGTCGTTGATGACTTCGACTGGGCGTCCCAGCCGCTCGCTGAAGTACTTGTCGATCTCGAAGTCGATCCATGACTTGTCCACGTTGGCGGCCGAGTAGGCCACGCCATGCTGGATGATCCCGGGGAACGTGACGCCGATCGGGGTGTCCCGGTCAGGTGCGTCGTCGCGTTCGGAGAGCTCCTCGACAACGCGTGCGACCACCTCGGCCACGGGTTCGGGCGCCGCGGGCTGGGGCGTGTCGATACGAACGCGGTCGCCTACGAGCTTCCCCTTCTTGAGATCGACGATGCCGCCCTTGATCCCCGTGCCGCCGATGTCGACGCCGATGAGGTGGATGGACTTCTTCTTGCCGTCTTTGGACATGCGTTGGGCCTCTCGCAGGTGGGGGAGGGATTCGATGGGGCTGGTCGAGACGCGGGCCGGGCGGATCCGGCAGCGGGACCGGGTCTTGTGGCTAAGGGAGAGTGAGTACCTCGGCGCCGGTCTCGGTGACCACGAGGGTGTGCTCGAACTGGGCCGTCCGCCGCCGGTCGCGTGTGACGACGGTCCACCCGTCGTCCCACATCTCCCACTGGATGGTGCCCAAGGTGAGCATCGGCTCGATCGTGAAGACCATCCCCGGCTCCATCACTCGGCTGTAGGCCGGCGCGGCGTCGTAATGCGGGATGATCAGCCCTGAGTGGAAAGCCTCGCCCACTCCGTGGCCTGTGAAGTCGCGCACCACGCCGTAGCCGAACCTCTTGGCATACGACTCGATCGCGCGTCCGATCACATTGATCTCGCGTCCCGGGGCGACGGCTTTGATGGCCCTGCGGAGGGACTCCTCTGTCCGCTCCACCAGCAGCCTCGACTCGTCGTCCACGTCTCCGACGAGGAACGTGTAGTTCGTGTCTCCGTGGACACCGTTCTTGAAGGCAGTGATGTCGATGTTGATGATGTCGCCGTCGGCCAAGACCGTCGTGTCGGGGATGCCGTGGCAGATCACCTCGTTGAGCGAGGTGCAGAGCGACTTGGGGAAGCCGCGATAGCCCAGTGTCGACGGATACGCGTCGTGAGCAATGAGGAATTCGTGTCCGACTCGGTCGAGTTCGTCGGTGGTCACCCCCGGCCGGATCTGCCGCCCGACCTCGACGATGGCCTGCGCCGCGATCCTTCCCGCTTCCCGGATGCGCTCGAGCTGGTCCGGTGTGTACACATCATTGCCCTGGTAGCTCTCTGGACCATCTTTGCCGACGTACTCCGGCCGGGGGATGGAACCCGGGACGGCACGGAGGGAAGAGACGGTCCCGGGCACAAGAGTGCCCACGGGTGCCGTGGCTGACGGTGAAGGCATAGGCTGAGTGTACTCGTGAGGGAAGGGAGGGCGAGCGGCATGACGCAGTATTGGTACAACGTCCGCACGCATAAGGTCGAAGAGGACGCGTTGAGCGATTGGACCCAGCTCCTCGGGCCCTACGAGACGCGGGAAGAGGCTGAGCGCGCGCTCGAGAAGGTCAGGGAGCGCAACCGTTCCTGGGACCCGGACGACGCGAACGGCGATGGCTGGTCGGACAAGGACTGACCCGGGAAGACGGACTAACCGGCGGAGACAGACAGCACCGGCCGGACAGGGCCGGCGCTCCCGGCTAGAAGCTGTGCTCGGGGCCGGGGAAGGCGCCTGAGCGGACGTCGTCGCCGTAGCGGCGCGCAGCATCGAGCAGCGTTCCGCGCAGATCGGCGTACTGCTTCACGAACTTGGCAATCCTCGTGCCCTCCCCGCCCCGAAGTCCGGCCATGTCCTGCCACACAAGGACCTGGCCCGTCGTCGAGGCGCCTGCGCCGATTCCGATGGTGGGCACGCTCACGGCTGCGTCGACGGCAGCGGCGGTCTCCGCGGGCACCATCTCCATGAGGACGCAGAAGGCCCCGGCCGCCTCGAGGGCCTTGGCATCCTCGATGAGGCGCGCTGCGTCGTCGCCCCTTCCCTGGACGCGGTACCCGCCGAGGGCGTGTTCGCTCTGCGGCGTGAAGCCGATGTGGGCCATGACCGGGATGCCAGCCTGGACCATCGCGCGCACGGTGTCTGCGTAGTAGGCACCGCCTTCCATCTTGACCGCGTGGGCGAGGCCCTCCTTGAGGAAGCGGACGCCGGCCTCGACTGCTTGGGCCGGAGACATCTCGTAGCTGCCGAAGGGGAGATCTGCCACGACGAGGGCGTGCCGTGCCGAGCGGGCGACGGCGCGGCAGAGGGGGAGCAGCTCATCGACAGTCACCGGCAGGCTCGTCTCGTACCCGAAGACGTTGTTCGCCGCCGAATCGCCGATCAGGAGCACCTCGATGCCGGCCTCGTCGAAGATCTGCGCGGCGTACTGGTCGTACGCAGTCAGCATCGCGAAGTGCTCGCCGCGCTCCTTCGCCGCGGCCAAGTGGTGGATGCGCACGCGGGCTGCCGGACGGCCGGCCGAGAGGCCGCCGGAGACCCGCTGAGGCCCGGTTCCGTAAGGCGCAGAAGACTCGTCAGAAGTGGTGGGGACCATACGGACGAGAGTAGTCCAAGCTGAGTAGAGTGGGGGAAGCGCTCAGGCCCGTTAACGTAAGGGAGACCTCCCCCCATGAACCGTCAGCAGGAATTCGTGCTCCGGACCATCGAGGAGCGCGATGTCCGCTTCGTTCGCCTGTGGTTCACCGACGTCGTCGGCTCCCTCAAGTCGGTGGCTCTGGCCCCTGCGGAGGTCGAGGGAGCGTTCGACGAGGGGCTCGGGTTCGACGGTTCATCGATCGAGGGACTCGCGCGCGTCTCCGAATCCGACATGCTGCTCCAGCCGGATCCCTCGACCTTCCAGATCCTCCCATGGCGCGGTGAGACGGAGCCGACGTCGCGGATGTTCTGCGACATCCTGACGCCCGACGGCGAGCCGTCGCCGGCGGACCCGCGCAACGTCCTCAAGCGGACCCTCGCCAAGGCGGCCGAGATGGGGTTCACGTGCTACACCCATCCTGAAATCGAGTTCTACCTCCTGCAGTCCGACCGGCTCGGCCCTGACGGCGCGCCGGTTCCCATCGACCAGGGGGGCTACTTCGACCACGTCCCCGGCGGTGTTGCCCAGGACTTCCGCCGGACCGTGGTCAACATGCTCGAATCGGTCGGGATCTCCGTCGAGTTCAGCCACCACGAGGGTGGCCCGGGCCAGAACGAGATCGACCTCCGCTACGCCGACGCCCTGCAGACGGCGGACAACATCATGACGTTCCGCACTGTCGTCAAGGAGGTCGCCATCCAGCAGGGCGCCTACGCGACGTTCATGCCGAAGCCGTTCACGGCGTTTCCCGGGAGCGGCATGCACACTCACTTCTCGCTGTTCGAGGGGGACTCGAACGCGTTCCACGAGCCGGGCGCGGAGTTCCAGCTCTCGAAGACGGCGCGCCACTTCATCGCGGGGCTCCTGCGGCACGCGAACGAGTTCACCGCGGTGACCAACCAGTTTGTGAACTCGTACAAGCGCCTCTGGGGCGGTGGGGAGGCGCCCAGCTACCTGAGCTGGGGCCACAACAACCGCTCGGCCCTCGTTCGCGTCCCGCTCTACAAGCCGGGCAAGGGCCAGTCCGCGCGCGTCGAGTACCGGGGCATCGATTCGGCTACGAATCCCTATCTCTCCTATGCGGTCCTTCTCGGGGCGGGGCTCAAGGGGATCGAGGAGGAGTACGAGCTGCCGCCGGTGGCGGAGGACGACATCTCGTCCCTCACTTCCGCCGAACGCCGCGTCCTCGGCCATTCCCCGCTCCCCGCGAGCCTCTACGACGCAATCGGGGCAATGGAGGATTCCGAGCTCATGGCCGAGATCCTCGGGGAGCAAGTCTTCGAGTACTTCCTGCGCAACAAGCGGCAGGAGTGGAGCGAGTACCGGCTCGAGGTCACGCCCTACGAGCTGCACCGCAACCTCGGCATCCTCTAGCCAGCCATGGCCCCAAGCCTGACCCGCCGGCTCATCGCTCTCGGCTCGTCCGACCCAGACAGGGCCGAGCGATTTCTCGCCGCCCCCGAACTCGAGGGGATCGACGAGGAGTTGCTGCTCGAGGGCTTGGCAGCGGCGCCGGACCCGGACGGCGCGCTCGTCTCGCTCGTGCGGCTCCTCGAGAAGGAACCGCGTCTCCGGGAGACCGTCGAGGCCGGCTTGACGCGCTCAGAGCCGATGTTCAGGCTTCTCGGTGCGTCGGAGGCCCTGGGAGACTTCCTGATCCGGCACCCCGAACACCTCGACGTCTTCGACGTGGTGCCTTCGGCGGAGCCGCAGGGCGCCGACCCCATCGCGCTGAGGGCTTCGCTTCTCCAGTCTGTGGGCGCCGATCCGGCGGCGCATCGGCCCGTCGCGAGCAGGGTCGGCGCCGACGCGTGGGAGGCGCTCCGGATCCGCTATCGCCGTCACCTGTGTGAACTCGCAATCCGTGATCTTGGCGCCGCATCTCCGACGGACTTCCTGCCAGCCGCGGCCGCCGAGCTCGCAGATCTGGCGGCCGGAGCGCTCGAGGCGGGTCTCGCCGTCGCCCGCGCCGAGGCTGCGCCGACATTCGGCGCTGAGGCCGTCGACGCCGTCGCCCTCGCCGTCATCGGAATGGGAAAGTGCGGGGCGCGCGAGCTCAACTACATTTCAGACGTCGATGTCATCTATGTCGTCGATGGCGAGGACCCGGATGCCGATCCTTCGACGGTCATCAGCATCGGGACAAGCCTCGCCACCGGTCTGGCGCGCGCCGTGTCCGGGACTGCGCGGGAGCCTGGCCTGTGGCAGGTGGACGCGAACCTCCGCCCCGAGGGCAAGGACGGGCCGCTCGTGCGGACCCTCGAGTCGCATGTCGCGTACTACGAGCGCTGGGCCCAGAGCTGGGAGTTCCAAGCACTTCTGAAGGCCCGCTGCATCGCGGGAGATCCGGAGCTCGGTAGCCGTTACGAGCAGGCGGTGGCACCGTTCGTCTGGTCCTCGGCAGGCCGCGATGGCTTCGTCGACTCCGTGCAGGCGATGCGCCGGCGGGTCACGGAACATATTCCGCCCGCGGAGGCCGATCGCCAGATCAAGCTCGGGGCAGGCGGTCTGCGTGATGTCGAGTTCACCGTGCAGCTCCTCCAGCTCGTTCACGGGAGGGCGGACGAGTCGCTGCGCGTCCGGGACACGACGTCTGCGATTGCCGCCCTTGCGGCAGGAGGCTACATCGGGCGCAGCGCCGCAGCCGAGTTCGACGGCTCCTACCGGCGGCTCCGTCTTCTCGAGCACCGTATCCAACTCGCCCAACTGCGCCGAACGCATCTCATGCCCGTCAAGGAGGATGCCCTGCGCGCGCTCGCCCGGGCGGTGCAGGGCATCATGGACACGGGGAAGTCCTCGCCCGAAGCCCTGCTCGACTCCTGGCATCGGACCAAACGCAGCGTCCGGGAGCTGCACGAGCGGATCTTCTACCGGCCGCTGCTCAACACGGTCGCGAACCTGAGCCCCGAGGAGGCGAGGCTCTCACCCGAGGCCGCTCAGGGTCGCCTCGCTGCCCTCGGCTACAGTGATCCGCAGGGCGCAATGCGGCACATCGAGGCCCTCACCGCAGGGGTGAGCCGTCGCGCCTCGCTCCAGCGCCAGCTCCTGCCGGTCCTGCTCGACTGGCTCGCCCAAGGTGTCGACCCGGACGCTGGGCTGCTCGCCTTCCGTCGCGTCAGCGAGGCCCTCGGCACGACGCACTGGTACCTCGGCATGCTGAGGGATTCCGCAGCCGCGGCAGAGCGGCTGTGCCACGTTCTCGCCAACTCCCGGCTCATCGCGGACCTTCTCGAGGTCTCGCCGGAGTCCGTGGCGTGGTTGGGCCACGAAAAGGACCTCGCGCCCGTGCCCCTCGACGCGCAGTGGCAGGAGATCCAGTCGAAGATTTCCCGCCACGAGGATCCGACGGCGCGCATGCGGCTCGTGCGGCTCATCCGGCGTCGGGAGATCCTGCGGACTGCAATCGCCGACAGCGCCGGCCTGCTCGATCAGGACGAGGTGGGGAATGCCCTCGCGGACGCGGACCAGGCCGCCGTCCTCGGCGCTCTTCGCGTCGCCGAGGAACAGGCAGCGGCGAGGGGCCCCCTCCTCACACGCGTGCTCGTCGTCGCGATGGGCCGGCAGGGTGGCCGCGAGATCGGCTACGGCTCCGACGCGGACGTCATGTACGTGCACCGTCCTTTGCCCGGCGTGGACCCCGCTGAGGCCCAGCGGCAGGCGAAGGAGATCGTCACCGCCATGTCGGGGCTCCTGACCCAGCCACTTCGCCCGGCAGTCCTCGCGGAGCGCGTGCTGCAGCTCGACGCTGACCTGCGGCCCGAGGGCAAGTCCGGGCCGCTCGTGCGTTCCCTGGATTCGTTCGCGGAGTACTACCGCCGTTGGGCGCTCGTCTGGGAGTGGCAGGCCCTTCTGCGCGCGCGCCCCATGGCGGGCGACGACGGACTGGCGGCAGACTTCATGCGCCTCGCCGACAGCGTCCGCTACCCTGAGCACCTCTCGCAGGCCGACATCACGGAGATCCGCCGGATCAAGGCACGGGTGGAGGCGGAGCGTCTTCCCCGGGGAGCCGATCCGGCGCGGCACCTCAAACTGGGCCGCGGTGGGCTCAGCGACGTCGAATGGCTCGTCCAGTTCATCCAGCTTCAACACGCTGCGCAGCACCCCGAACTCCGGACGACATCGACGCTCGGTGGCCTGCATGCCGCGGCCGAGCTGGGTTTCCTCGACGAGCGGGAGACCGCCCTGCTCGCCGAGACCTGGAGGCTTTCGAGTCGAATCCGCAGTGCGAATGTGGTGTGGACCGGGCGGGCATCCGACATGCTTCCCTCGTCACGGAGGGATCTCGAAGCCGTTGCGAGATGGTGCGGGTATTCCCCCGGCCAGGCCAGCGCCCTCGAGCAGCAGTACCTTCAGCTCACGCGGCGCACACGCCACGTGTTCGAGGAGAAGTTCTATGCCGTCGGTCGATGAGGGGCGAGGGCGCGATCAAGGAGGGCAACCATGGCGGAGCTGATCAATGTTGCGGCGGCGGCCGAGCTGGAGCTGGACCGAGCGAGGATGAGCCCACACGGACGCAGCGCGAGGGCTCTTCTCCACGACGGAAGGCTCCGGCACACCCTCATCGCCCTGCTCGACGAGCAGGCCCTCGGCGACCACACGAAACCCGAGGCAGCCACGCTCCACGTCCTCTCCGGTTCTGTCCTCGTCCGTGCCGACGAGGGTGAGACAAGGGTCGAAGAGGGACAGCTCATCGCACTGCCGGGGCCCCGTCATGACGTCGTGGCCCTGGGCGACGCCGTGGTGATCCTTTCGACGATCGCAGGCTGACCGCCGCGGCGAGTACAAAGGCGAGTACAACAGGGCCTGCTGCCCACGTGATGCGCTCCCTCGGAGCCCGCAGATTCGAGTACTGGCTACGGATGCGGACCCCCTTCTCACTTGGGAGAGTTGACGTGGGGGTGCCAAAGGCCCGCAGAATCGGGCGTTCCAGCGAGAGGGAGAGCGATGAGCGAAGAAGCAGTTCCGTCAGTCGATCTCGGCCGACTTGAAGGCCTCGTCGAACGACTTGAGGAGGCGGCCGTTGCACTTGCCGCCAGCGAGGGAAAGCTCGTCCGGACGCTCGAAGCGATGAGGGAGCGTGACCGCGCAGCCGCGTTTGATGCATGGCGACGGGGGCAGTAGCAGGGCCTCTGTCTGCGCTACGCTTTCGGCATGCATAAGGGGGAGCTGGCTGCGCCGATCTACCTCGGCATTCTGGGCAAGCTGAACGCGCTCCGTTCGAGCGATTCGCAGCATCTCGTGGCAACGGCAGAGATGTGGCGTCCGGTGGTTGAAAGGCATCAACCTACCTCTGAGCTGACCGGGTCTCCATGCGCGGCTTGCGGGGAGCCATGGCCCTGCCCGATGCTCGTGGACGTCGTCCGGGCGCTCGGCTGAGGCAGGTGCCCGGAAGGTTCAGGGTTCGTCTGTCTCGCTGTTGAACTGCCATACGGCAAGACGGTCGTCGCGGCGCAGATCGGCCTCCTCCAGGATCAACTCGGCTGGGCCGAGCCGGAGTTGCTCGACCTCGTTCGCTGCGATCCGCAGGGCGTCATCGTCGTCTTCCGCCTCGAACCGCAGATGCAGGACCGAATCCTGGCCGGGCTCCTTCACGAAGAGTGCAAAATTCATCGTTCTTCCTTCGTCCGATACCTCACCAAGACTACCGACCGCCGGGTGAGCGAGCGCTCAGGCAAGACCTGTGTGAAAAAGACGAGTCCGCACGGGCCGCTGTGCAAAAAGTGCTCGCGGCTCGTGCGGACTCGTTGCGGACTATGCCCGCTTCTGCCCAGTAACTGGGTTACACGCCGAAGTACAGCTCGAACTCGTAGGGGTTCGGGCGGAGCGAGAGAGGAGCGATCTCCTTCTCGCGCTTGTACGCGATCCACGTCTCAATGAGGTCCTGGGTGAAGACTCCACCAGCCTGGAGGAACTCGTTGTCGGCCTCGAGTGCATCGAGGGCCTCCTCGAGCGAGCCCGGAGCCTTGGGGATGTCCTTGGCCTCCTCGGCGGGGAGTTCGTAGAGGTCCTTGTCGATCGGAGCCGGCGGCTCGATCCGGTTGCGGATGCCGTCGATGCCGGCCATGAGCTGGGCTGCGAACGCGAGGTACGGGTTCGACGAGGGGTCCGGAGCGCGGAACTCGATGCGCTTGGCCTTCGGGTTGGTGCCCGTGATCGGGATCCGGATGCCGGCCGAGCGGTTGCCCTGCGAGTAGACCATGTTGACGGGGGCCTCGAAGCCCTTGACCAGGCGCTTGTACGAGTTCACGGTCGGGTTCGTGAACGCGAGGACCGCCGAGGAGTGCTTGAGGAGGCCGCCGATGTACCAGCGCGCGAGGTCCGAGAGGCTCGCGTAGCCCTTCTCGTCGTAGAAGAGCGGCTCGCTGCCGTTCCATAGGGACTGGTGGCAGTGCATGCCAGAGCCGTTGTCACCGAAGATCGGCTTCGGCATGAACGTGACCGACTTGCCCCACTCGGTGGCCGTGTTCTTGATCACGTACTTGAACTTCTGCAGGTCATCCGCAGCGCGCACGAGGGTCGAGAACTTGTAGTTGATCTCCGCCTGGCCGGCCGCGCCGACCTCGTGGTGGGAGCGCTCGACCTCAAGGCCCACAGCGTCCAGGTTGAGGACCATGGCGTCGCGGAGGTCGGCCTGGTGATCCACCGGCGAGACGGGGAAGTAGCCGCCCTTGAAGGGCGTCTTGTTGCCCAGGTTACCGCCCTCTTCCTCGCGGCCCGAGTTCCACGGAGCCTCGATCGAGTCGACCTTGTAGAACGAGCCCTGGGGGGAGGACTCGAACTGGACGTTGTCGAAGACGTAGAACTCGGCCTCGGGCGCGAAGAACGCCGTGTCGGCGACGCCCGTCGATGCGAGGTAGGCCTCAGCGCGCTCGGCCACGCCGCGCGGGTCGCGGTGGTACGGCTCGCCGGTGCGGGGGTTGACGATCGAGAAGTTGAGCGCAAGCGTCTTCTCCACTCGGAACGGGTCCACGTAAGCGGTGGTCACGTCCGGGATGAGCTGCATGTCGGACTCGGCGATGCCCTGGAAGCCGCGGATGGAAGAGCCGTCGAACAGCTGTCCGTTGACGAAGAAGTCTTCGTCCACCGTCTTGGCGGGGACGTTGAAGTGCTGCTGGACGCCGGGGAGGTCGGTGAAGCGGATGTCGACGAACTTGACATCCTCGTCCTTGATGAACGCGAGGACTTCCTCCGCAGACTTGAACATCTGTTCTCCTTACAGATCGGGATGGCACGCACCGGGGCGCGAAACGGCGGCGCGCGGGCAGGATCGCCGCGCGGGCGGCACCGTGCTGCAACGCGACTCAGCCTACGAAGACGGCGTTACTCGGCAGTGTCCATATTGTTTCAGCGACGTTACATCGCACCTATTGCTGCTGGACCTACGCTAGGCGGGAACGGGCGGGACCACCAAGGCGGGACGTCACAGAGCAGCCAATTGGAACAGGACAGCCAACTAGACTGGATCGGTGATCGACCGCAGAGACCTCAGTTCCTGGATCAGTGGGCCCCCTACAGAACCCGGCCACTACCCGGGACGGGCCCTCGGGCTACCGCGCACGGGCCGAGGTTCGATCGCCCGGCCCGGCCGCCGCGTCGTCGCCCTCTGCATCGACTGGGCGGCGTGTCTCCTGATCTCGAGCGCGTTCTTCCACGGCAACTCATCGGCCACTCTGGGCATCTTCGCACTTGAGCAGATCGTCCTCGTCGGCACTGTCGGCTACAGCCTCGGACACCGAGTCCTCGGGCTCAAGGTTGTCCGTCTGGGGGGCGCGCCAGCGGGGATCCCAGCGGCGATCCTGCGGACCGTGCTGCTGTGCCTCGTGATTCCAGCGGTCGTCTTCGACGCGGATCAACGGGGGCTTCACGACAAGGCCGCCAAGACGCTTCTCGTGCGGCTGTAGACGCCGAGGAACAGGGACTGCCCACGCGAAAGGGCCCGGACGGGGACGTCCGGGCCCTTTTCGGATTTCAAGAACCTGTGCTCAGCGACCGCGCATCGCACGGCGGTCAGGACGGATCCGGGTTGGGTCGATCCCCTTGGGGATGGGCAGGCGCGGGCCGAGGGAGGCGAGCCGCTTGTTGATGGCCTGAACCTCAGTCTTGGTCAGTTCGGGCTTGAGCTTCTGCATGCGCTTCGCGACCTTGTCGATCGAGGTCTGGCCCTCCTCACGCCCGCTCTCGATGACCGTGATCGGAACGTTGGGGAGGACGCGGGCGAGCCGCTTCCGCTCGGACTCGACGAGAGGACGGACTCGCTGAGTCGGTCCCTCCGAGACCAGGACGACGCCGGGGCGCCCTACGGCGCGGAAGACGAGGTCCTGAGTGCGCGGGTTCATCGCGACGGGCTGCTCTTCGATGATCCAGCCGCGCCGCAGCGTATTCAGCGCCGCTCCGGCGGCGCCTGGCTGCCCCTCGATCTGAGAGAACGCAGCCCGCTCGGCCCGGCGGCTCAGGATGAAGATTGCACCGAGCACCCCGAGGAGGATGCCGACGATGAGGCCCGTGATCCAGTTCTCGAGCAGAGCGCCGACCAGTACGCCGAGGCCGACGACGACGAGGAACACCAGCGCCATGAGCCAGACGACGTTCGGGTCCGCTCGTCGGGTCATCTGGAAGACCTGGAGCATCTGCTGGAAGCTGTTTGGCTTCTTCGCCTTCTTCGGAGCTCGATCCGAGGGCGTGTTGGAGGTGTTCTTCGCCATAGTGCTTCAATTCTAAGTGAAACGCCGCCCTCCCAGACCTCGTCCGGAAGGGCGGCGTGAGAACCAGCAGGGTGTATCAGTGAGCCTGAGCGGCCAGAAGGCTTGCTGCCTCCTGGCGGGTGGTGCCCGAGGACTCGATGTGGGCCAGATGCGGTGGGATCTCGCGGCCCTTCTTGCGCATGGCGGTCGCCCAGAGGCGACCGGCACGGTACGAGGAGCGGACGAGAGGTCCGCTCATGACGCCGAGGAACCCGAGTTCCTCGGCCTCCTGGGAGAGCTCGAGGAACTCCTGCGGCTTGACCCAGCGGTCCACGGGGTGGTGGCGCTCGGAGGGGCGCAGGTACTGGGTGATGGTGAGCAGGTCGCAGCCGGCCTCGTGGAGGTCGCGCATGGCCTGGGAGACCTCCTCGCGGGTCTCGCCCATGCCGAGGATCAGGTTGGACTTGGTGACCATGCCCTGGTCGCGGCCCTGGGTGATGACGTCGAGGGAGCGCTCGTACCGGAAGGCCGGGCGGATCCGCTTGAAGATCCGGGGCACGGTCTCGACGTTGTGCGCGAACACCTCGGGCTGGGCGTCACAGATCGCGGTGATGTGCTCGGGCTTGCCGGAGAAGTCGGGGATGAGGATCTCGACGCCCGTGCCGGGGTTGAGCTCATGGATCTTGCGGATGGTCTCGGCGTAGAGCCAGGTTCCCTCGTCGGGGAGGTCGTCGCGGGCGACGCCGGTGACGGTCGCATAACGCAGGCCCATGGACTGCACGGAGCGGGCGACCTTGGTGGGCTCGAAGCGGTCCAGCGGGGAGGGCTTGCCGGTGTCGATCTGGCAGAAGTCGCACCGCCGGGTGCACTCGGAGCCGCCGATGAGGAAGGTGGCCTCCTTGTCCTCCCAGCACTCGAAGATGTTCGGGCAGCCGGCCTCCTCGCACACGGTGTGGAGGCCTTCCTTCTTCACCTGGTTCTTAAGCTGGATGAACTCCGGGCCCATATGGACCTTGGCCTTGATCCATTCGGGCTTGCGCTCCACAGGCGTCTCAGCATTGCGCTGCTCGACGCGCAGCAGCCGGCGCCCCTCGGGTGCGAGCGTCACAGAAGTGCTCCTTCAGTGTGGTCAGAAGAGGAAGAAACCTCGTCGGCGACGAATTCGCCAGCCCGGCGGTTGAGTTCCTCGGTGATCCGATCGATGATGTCCAGCGGGCCGACCTCGCGGCCCAGCTCAGCGGAAATTGTTGTTGTGCCGGCGTCCGTGATGCCGCAAGCGATGATCTGCTCGTAGGGGTCGAGGCTGTTGCTGCAGTTGATCGCGAAGCCGTGCCCCGTGATGCCCTCGTGGATGCTGATGCCGATGGCTGCGATCTTGCGGTCGCCGCCTCGTTCGTCGGCGCGCACCCAAACGCCGGAGCGTCCGTCGACGTGCTCGGCCTTGATTCCGTACTCCGAGATCACGGTGATCATCACGTCCTCAAGCAGCTCGACGTACGCGCGCACGCCTCTCGGCTCCTTGAGCCGCACGATCGGGTAGCCCACAAGCTGGCCGGGTCCGTGCCACGTGAGCTTCCCGCCGCGATCGACGGGGACGACGGGAGTGCCATCGAGCGGGCGCTCGTGGTCCTCGGTGCGTTTGCCAGCCGTGTAGACGGCGGCGTGCTCGAGGAGAAGGACAGTGCTGGGGGCCTCGCCTGCTGCCACCTCGTCGTGGAGCTGACGCTGGGCCGCGAGACCGGCCGTGTAGTCGACGAAGTCGGGCGCAAACCCCAGCCGGGTGAACGCAAGAGTCATGCCGACCAGCTTAATCCCCCGGAGGACCAGCGCTGCCATGAGATGACTCACACCGCGGATCGCGCCCTGTGGATAACTTCCGGCACTCGTCCGGGATCTGCGGTAGACAAGGGGCATGGAACCCACCGAACCAGCGGTCCAGGGGTACGACGTCGTCCGTCTCCTCGGGCGCGGAAGCACCGGCGACGTCTGGCTCGTCCGCCAGCAGCAGAGCGGCTGCCTCCGCGCCGCGAAGGTCTTGCGAGCCGGGGTGGGAAGCAAGCCGACGGCGGTGCATCCTCTGCGGCACGAACTCCGCAGGCAGACTGTCCGCTCGCACCCGAACCTGCTGACGTGCCTCGCGTCTGCGACGGAGGCCCGGACAGGTTCGCCCGTGCTGCTGACCGAGTACGCCGCCGGAGGTTCGCTCGCCCGGCTCGTGGCGGCGCGAGGTCGGCTGACCGCCGGGGAGACCGTCACAACCGTAGGCCCCATCGCACAGGCAGCGGCTTCTCTTCACGTACAGCGCACAGCGCACCTCGACATCGCGCCGAGCAACATCCTCTTCACCTCTGAAGGCCGCCCCTTGCTCGCCGACCTCGGCGAGGCGCGGCAGGTCGGCGACGGCGCGGGGGCTACGAGGGGTACGGACGGGTTCTTCGACCCCTTCACGGCGGGTGCCGGCGCCGTCCGCCCTGCGGCCGACGTCTACGGGCTCGGTGCCGTTGCCTGGTTCTGCCTCGTGGGTTCACCCCCGGGCCCACGGCGGACCAGACCGCCGCTTGGCCTGCTCGTCCCCGGCATCCCGACGGAGCTCGCGGCGGCCGTCGAGGCCGCCCTCGCCGAGGAGCCCGGCGAGCGTCCGACGGCGGCGGAGTTCGCACGGGCTGTCCTGAGGAGCTGTTCTGCTGACCCTGTCGACCTCGCACCAGCCGTCGAGGCCGAGGTCCTCCCCGAGCTGGTCACGCGCCTGCAGGAGGGCTCGCGGCGCCGGCGGCCCGCGGTACCACGTCGACGCGGTCTCGCTGTTCCGCGGCGTCCTCGTTCCAAGTTCCTCATCGCCGTCTGGGCAGCTTCCGCTGCGGCAGGGACGGCCGCCGTGGCGCTTGCCGGAGCTGGCGCCCTGGGAATCGAGGACCGCTCCCGTGGAGGCGCCGCGAGCGCTCCCGCCACGGGCACGAGATGGTCCGCCCTGCCTGAACCGCTCAGGCGTGCGGCCGACTCGGAGGATCCGGTGCAGGCGGTCCAGGCGCTCGCTGAGATCAGGGCGCAGGCGGTGTCGCGGCCCGATGACGAGCTCCTCGGGCGGGTCAACGTCCCGGGTTCGGAGGCGGACGTGGCGGACCGGAAACTCGCTGCTGACCTCAAGGCGTCGGGACGATGGCTCGAAGGATTCACCTCGAGGGTCCTGTCTGTAGAACTGGCGGGAACAGACTCAGGAGACGGCGCGGCGCCCGGCGCGGACAACGCCGAAGCCCGCGGCAGCACCGCCGTCGTCCGCGTCCGGGTGGTGACTTCCGCGTTTTCGGTGCGCGGGAGCGACGGCGCGGAGCTCCAGCGCCCTGCGGAGGCAAAGGAGCAGTGGTTGCGCATCGTCCTCGAGCGGCGCGATCCGGGCTGGCAGGTGTCACGAGTGCTCCCAGCCGCCCTGCCTATGATCGGAGGATGACAGCCTCCAGCTACTTTCGGTACCCCCATGTGCACGGCGACCTCGTTGCGTTCGTGGCCGAGGACGACGTGTGGCTTGCCCCGGTCGACGGCGGCCGGGCCTGGCGTATCTCGGCGCTCCAGCTCCCAGCCCGCAACCCTCGCTTTACCCCAGATGGCAGGAAGGTGGTCTGGAGCGTCGTGCAGGGCAGTGCGCCCGAGGCCGTGGCCGCGGACGTTGAGGGTGGAGGCTTTCGACAGCTCACACACTTCGGTCACCAGTCCACCCGGGTGAAGGGCATCGACCCCCGGGGGCGCGTGATCGTGACGAGCGCCCACAATCAGCCCGATTCCCGTCTTACCTACGGCTACGCCGTCGCTCCAGAGGGAGGCAGGCTCGAGGAACTGCCCTACGGGCCCATCGACTCGGTCGCCTTCGGACCGTCCGTCGGCGACGAGCGTCCCGTTGTCGTCGGCAGCGTCCTCTCCCGCGAGCCCGCCGCGTGGAAGCGGTACCGCGGCGGTGCCGCCGGCAAGCTCTGGATCGACGTCGACGGCGGGGGCGAGTTCCGGCGTCTGGCCCCGGAACTCGACGGCAATCTGTGCGATCCGGTCTGGATCGGCGGCCGCATTGCGTTCCTCTCAGACCATGAGGGCTACGGCAACGTGTATTCGGTCGAGCGGGATGGCTCTGACCTCCGCCGTCACACCGACTTCGACCGCTTCTACGCGCGCCACGCGAGTTCGGACGGCTCGAGGATCATCGTGGAGTCGGCAGGGGGCCTCTGGCTCCTCGACAGCCTCGAGGCGGAACCTCGCCGGCTCGAGGTGAGCCTCGGCTCGGCGTCGACGTCGCGCCGCCCGGTCCCACTCGCCGTCGGACGTCACCTTGGCGAGGCGGTACCGACGCACGACGGCGACGCGAGCGTCGTGGAGTCCCACGGGACGGTGCATTGGCTCACCCACCGGGATGGCCCGTCGCGCGTCGTCGAGGCGGCGCCCGGCGTCCGCGCGCGTCTGGCTCGTCCCCTCGGAGGCGACCGCGTCGCCTACATCGCCGACCCTGCGGGGGAGGAGGCGCTGTTCGTGAAGGATCTGAGGGATGCAGGGGACTACGCCATCGCCGAGGAACCCTCGGCTGAGGCTGCTCCCACGGCTGTCCAGGCGGCGGAGGCAGACAGTGGTCTGCCGGCTCCAGTGCCCGTCGGCGCGGCGTCCAGCTCGGCGCTGCAGGCTGTTCCTGATGACGCTGGCGACGGCGCGGAACACCCTGCCGCTACCGTCACAGTCCAGGGCGAACGCCGATCGCGCGGTACCGCTGAAACCCCTGCGGCCGCTCCACTGCGCTTCGACCTGCCGACTCCGGGCCGCGTCGCCCAGCTCGTCCCGAGCCCGGACGGCCGCCGAATTGCACTCGGAACGGCTTTTGGCGAAGTCCACCTCGTCGACCTCGAATCGAAGGCGGTTCGCACACTCTCGACAGTGGAAGAGGGCACCATCGAACAGCTTGCCTGGAGCCCTGATTCGGAGTGGCTGGCCTGGAGCGAGCCCGTCACCGCCTTCGGAACGCGGTCGAAATTGCGCATCGCCAACGTCTTCTCGAGTGAGATTGCCGACGTGACAGATGGACGCTTCTGGGACGCGTGGCCAGCGTTCACCCCCGACGGGAAGTACCTGGCGTTCCTGTCGGGACGGAGTTTCGACCCCGTCTACGACGGGCACTCGTTCGACCTCGCGTTCCCGAGCCCCATCAAGCCCTATATCGTGCCGCTCGCCGCTACGACTGCTGCGCCGTTCGGCCCGCGCGTCGCGGACTTCGGAGCTCCGGCCGGAGAGAATGCAGACGGTGACAAGGCCGAATCCGAGGAGACGCGGGTTGACCTCGAGGGCCTCGCCCACCGGGTCGTGGCCCTCCCGGTCCGGCAGGGGAACTACTCGCGCCTCACGGCCGCACCCGGAGCGCTCCTGTGGCTCTCACACGACCTCTCGGGGGCGACCGGGGAGGGCAAGGCAAAGCCGGGGGACAAGGACCCCCAGCCGAGCCTCGAACGGCTCGACCTCGCCGATGCTCGCACCACCACCGTTGTGGGCGCCTTGGACACGTACCGCCTGAGCGGGGACGGCTCGAAGGTCGTGTACGTCAGCGAACGCCATGTCAGCTCGGTGCCGAGCAGCGGAAAGGTCGAGGAGGGCTCGCCCGAGCACATCCGGGTCGATCTCGACCGGATCCGCGTGCGCCTCGAGCCGATTGCCGTGTGGCGTCAGGCATTCGCCGAGGCATGGCGTCTCCAGCGGGACTTCTTCTGGGCAGCAGACATGGCGGGACGGGACTGGACCGAGGTGCGCTCCCAGTACGAGCCACTTGTCGAGCGCCTCGGCTCCCACGACGATCTGGTCGACCTGCTCTGGGAGGTCCATGGGGAACTCGGGACCTCCCATGCGTACGTGACACCGAGTCTCGCCTCGGAGCCCGACGCAGGGGGCCAGGGGCGTCTCGGCGGTGAGTTCGACTACCACGAGGGCTGGGTTGTGCGCCGGGTCCTCGCGAGCGAATCGTCCGACCCGCTCGCGACTTCACCGCTTGCTGCCCCCGGTGCCGATGTGAGGCCCGGGGACCGGATCCTCGCGGTCGACGGCGTCCCGCTCACTTCCCAGTTCGGGCCCGCGATGGCCCTCGTCGGGGCGGCCGGCAAGACCGTCGAGCTCACGATGCTCGACGGGGCTGCGCACGGTGAGCAGGAAGGCCAGCGGCGCCGGATCGCCGTCGTCCCCCTCAAGGACGAGGAGCGCCTCCGGTATCAGGACTGGGTCCAGGCGAACCGCCGGCTCGTCCGGGAAGCGTCGGAGGGCAGGTACGGGTATCTCCACGTGCCGGACATGGGGGCGCGCGGGTGGGCTCAGCTGCATCGCGACCTGGACACCGAGACGGCGCTTGACGCCCTCGTGGTCGATATCCGCCGGAACCGTGGCGGGCATACTTCCCAGCTCGTCGCGGAACTCATCGGACGCCGGGTGACGGGCTGGACCATCCCCCGTGGCGAACAGCCCCGCACGTACCCACGCCACGCCCCCCGGGGTCCCGTTGTCATCCTCGCCGACGAGTTCGCGGGTTCGGACGGCGACATCATCACCCAGGTGGGCAAGCTGCGGGGCATCGGCCCCGTCGTCGGGACGCGGACGTGGGGTGGAGTCATCGGTATCGACAACCGATTCCGGCTGGCGGACGGCACAGGCGTGACGCAGCCGCGGTACGCCACCTGGTTCGGGGGCGGCGTCGGCTGGGGTGTCGAAAATCACGGGGTGGAGCCCGATATCGAGGTCGCCTTCCCGCCGCACGCCTATGCGGCGGGTCTTGACCCCCAGCTCGAGCAGGCAATCGGCGTGCTCAAGGAGATGCTCATCGAGATCCCAACCGAGCGGCCGCCAGCACGGACAGGCTACCGTTCCGTGCGTCCGGCAGCCCTGCCCCCGCGTCCCCAAGAGCTGACAGCGGCGGGCTCAGCGGTCGCCTACGAGGGCTGATCCGGGCTGGACCGAGGAACGAGCTGAACAGACAACAGGGCCCCTGCCGCACCGAATGGTGCGGCAGGGGCCCTGTCCGTCTGGGCGGCTCGGCGCCTCCCTCCGAATTAGGACTCGAGCTTCGCGTCGAGGGTGATCTCAATCCCCGCGAGCGCCTTACTGACAGGGCAGCCCTGCTTGGCGCCGTCGGCGATCTTCTCGAACTCGTCCTGCGCGAGGTTCGGCACCTTCGCCGAGAGGGTGAGCTTGCTGGTCGTGATGCCCTTCCCGGGAATGAAGTCGACCTCGGCCTGGGTGTTGATCTCGTCGGCCGTGTATCCGGCCTCGGCAAGGCCGTTGCTGAAAGCCATCGAGAAGCACGCGGAGTGGGCAGCAGCGATGAGCTCCTCAGGGCTCGTCTTGCCATTGGCCTCGGCGCTGCGCGCCTTCCACGTCACGTCGTACGTGCCCAGCCCGGAGGTGTCCAGAGTAGTCCTTCCCGAGCCCTCCATGAGGGTGCCGTTCCAGACGGTGTGGGCAGTGCGGATGGTAGCCATGCTTCGCTCCTTCGTTGGGTCCTGTGGACTGCTTCGCCGGCCAGAGGGCCGGAGTGAGTGGACTGGCTCCGCCATCGTAGGCACAAAAAAGCCCCGCTTGCTTCTCATGAAGCTCGCGGGGCTACGGTGCCAGCCGAGGCCGTCAGGGCCAGATCGTCGCGATGGCGACGTTGAGGAGGGCGAGTCCTCCGACGGCGTGTGCGAGTCCCGGTGCGACCGGTTCGCCAGCCTTCCGACGGCGGTTCCCGACGAAGGCGAGCGCGCCGACTACGACGGCGATGATGAACTTGATCGTGAGCTTCAGGTAGTCGGGGGAGGAGACGTTCGAGTCCGCCTGCTTCGAGAGCACCGTGATGAGGCCGACAAGGATGATGCCGGTGACGAGCTGGGTCATGGCACCATCGAACTGCCGAGCGCCCACGGTGGGCTTCTTCATGTTCGCGATCCACGGGCCCACGATCATCGCTGCACCGACGATGTGGAGGAAGACGAAGATGCTCAGGACGACAGTCATGGTCTCGATTCTAGTGTTGGCCCAGTGGCCGTCCCGCTCGATCCGGAGCCTCGAGGGTTCCAAGTGGATAACGAATGGAAGGGCCGCGGCCCGGATCCCTGAGGGGGATCCGGGCCGCGGTTTGAGCCAGCCGGAGGCGATGCCGGTCAGAGGCCGAGGTCGGCCGGAGCGATGCCGGTCAGAGGCCGAGGTCGGCCTCGAACGCGCCAGCCTCGAGGCGGGCACGGAGCGTCTGCAGGAACCGTCCCGCGTCCGCACCGTCGACAAGGCGGTGGTCGTACGTGAGCGAGAGATACATCATCGAGCGGATCGAGATGACGTCGTCGCCCTCAGCGTTCTGCGTGACCCACGGGCGCTTCACGATGGCACCGGTGCCGAGGATCGCGACCTGCGGCTGGTTGATGATCGGGGTGTCGAAGAGCGCCCCGACGGAACCGATGTTCGTGATGCTGAAGGTCCCGCCCGAAAGCTCGTCCGGGCCGATCTTTCCGCTGCGCGTCCGCGACGCGACGTCGGCGATGCGGCTCGCGAGGCCGGCGAGGTTCAGATCGCCAGCATCGTTGATGACCGGGACGAGGAGCCCCTTCTCGGTGTCCACGGCGATAGCAAGGTGCTCCGCGTTGTGGTACGTGATCTCCTGCTTCTCCTCGTTGTACTCCGCGTTGAGCTTCGGGTGCTGCTTGAGCGCCTCGGCGACGGCCTTCGCGATGAACGGGAGGAACGTGAGCTTGACGCCGTTCTGGGCCTGGAAGTTCGCCTTGGCCCGATCACGGAGCTTGGCGATCCTCGTCATGTCGATCTCATGCACCTGCGTGAGCTGGGTCGACGTGTCGAGCGACTCTCGCATCCGGCGGGCGATGACCTGACGGATGCGCGGGGCCTTCTCGGTCGTGCCGCGGAGCGACGAGACCGGCGCAGCCGAGGGCGCTGACGGAGCCGACGGAGCGGCAGCCGGCTGGGCAGGTGCCGGGGCAGCTGTCTGCTGGGCGGCCTTCTGCGCTTCCGCGGCAGCGACGACATCCTGCTTGCGGATACGGCCACCGATGCCGGTGCCCTTCACCGTCGAGAGATCGACGCCCTGCTGATTGGCGAGCTTCCGCACGAGCGGCGTGACGTAGCCGCCTTCCGCGCCGTTCGAGGCGGCGGGTGCGGCGGGAGCCTGTTGGGCGGGGGCTGCCTGAGGGGGTGCCGTCTGAGCGGGTGCCGTCGGCGCGGCGGGCGCCTGCTGCGCAGCGGCCGGGGCGGGAGCTGCCTGCGCCAGCGCCTTGTCCTCATCCTCCGCGGGGGCGGGGGCAGGCGCGGAGGCGACCGCGGCCGACGACGCGGCGGACTCGGGTGCAGGCGCTGTCTGGGCCGACTCCTCGGCGGGAGCGGGCTGGGCCGGCGCAACCTGGGCGGCGGCGCCGGAACCGATGACTGCGAGGACAGCGCCGACCTCGGCCGTCTCGTCCTCGTTGACCCGGATCTCCTGCAGCGTGCCCGCGACGGGCGAGGGGATCTCGGTGTCCACCTTGTCGGTGGAAACCTCGAGGAGAGGCTCATCGACCTCGACGGCGTCGCCGATGCTCTTGAGCCAGCGGGTGACGGTGCCTTCGGTGACGCTCTCGCCGAGGGCAGGAAGCGTCACTTCGTGCCCCTCGGGAGCCGCCTGATCGACCGACGGCTCGGCCGGCTCCTCCGCGGGCGCTGCTTGGGCGGGAGCCGCGGGTGCGGCCTGCTGGGCCGGGGCGGCCTCCGCTGCAGACTCCTCAGCGGGCGCAGCACCTGCCGGGGCAGAACCGCCGCCTGTGCCGTCTCCGATTCGGGCCAGGGGAGCTCCGACCTCGGCGGTCTCATCTTCAGCGACGAGGATCTCCTCGAGGACGCCGGCGATAGGCGAGGGAATCTCCGTGTCGACCTTGTCCGTCGAGACCTCGACGAGAGGCTCGTCAACCTCGACGCGGTCCCCCACCTGCTTGAGCCAGCGCGTGACGGTACCTTCGGTGACGCTCTCCCCGAGAGCCGGCAAGTTGACGGATTCAGACATTGTCTCCGTGCTCCTTCGTGCTTCTAATCGTGCGATTGATGTCGTTGCCCGCAGGCGTCTCAGCCGTGGAGCGGCTTGCCGGCCAGAGCGAGATTAGCCTCGCCGAGGGACTCGTTCTGCGTCGGGTGGGCGTGGATGAACTGCGCGACGTCCTCGGGGTAGGCCTCCCAGTTGACGATCAGCTGCGCTTCACCGATCTGCTCGCCCATGCGCGCACCGATCATGTGGACGCCGACCACAGGGCCGTCCTTCTGGCGCACGACCTTGACGATCCCGGACGTGCCGAGGATGGAGCTCTTGCCGTTTCCGGCCAGGTTGTATTCCTGCACCTGGACCTGATCGTCTCCGAACTTCGCTTTGGCACCCTTCTCCGTGTAGCCGACGGTCGCGATCTCGGGATCGCAGAAGGTCACCTTCGGAATGTTGACGTCCTCGACGACGACCGGGTTGAGGCCAGCGATCTCTTCGGCAACGAAGATGCCCTGCTGGAAGCCGCGGTGCGCGAGCTGGACGCCCGGCACGATGTCGCCGACTGCGTAGATGTTGCCCACGCCCGTGTGGAGCCGCTCATTCGTGATCACGAAGCCGCGGTCGATCGTGACGCCCTGCTCCTCGTAGCCGAGGTTCGCGGTGACGGGTCCGCGGCCGACGGCTACGAGGAGGAGCTCGGCCTCGAACGTCTTGCCGTCGACGAGGGTTACCTTGACCCCGTTCTCGTCCTGCTCGACGCCTTGGAAGAACGTGCCGGTGTTGAACTTGATGCCGCGCTTCTTGAACGCCCGCTCGAGCTGCTTGATGATCGCATCGTCCTCATTGGGGACGAGGGACGGCAGCCCTTCGACGATCGTGACGTCGACGCCGAACGACTTCCAGACGGAAGCGAACTCGACGCCGATGACGCCGCCGCCGAGCACGATTGCCGACTTCGGAACGTAGTCGAGCTCGAGGGCTTGATCCGAGGTGATGACGCGGCCGCCGAGCTCGAGGCCCGGGAGAGTCCGCGAGTAGGAGCCGGTGGCGAGGATGATGTTCTTGCCCTTGTAGGCGGTGCCGTTCACAGTGATCGTGTCCGGGCCGGTCAGGCGGCCCTCGCCCTCGATGACGGTGATGCCCTTGGACTTGATGAGGCCCGACAGGCCCTTGAACTTGCCCGCGATGACGCCGTTCTTGTAGGCGTTCACCGCGTCCATGTCGATGCTTTCGAGCGTTACATTCACGCCGTACTTCGCCGCGTCGCGGGCGTGGTCCGCCAGTTCTGCGGAGTGAAGGAGGGCCTTCGTGGGGATGCAGCCATTGTGGAGGCACGTCCCGCCGAGCTTGCTCTTCTCGACGAGCCCGACGCTGTAGCCGAACTGGACGGCACGCAGTGCGGCAGCGTAGCCGCCACTGCCGCCACCGAGGACCAAGATGTCGAATTCCTGCGCAGTTGGCTGGTCGGCCACGTGACGCTCCCTCGCATGAAGGACGGCGATAAGCCGTCATGGGTGACAATCTGCCCACCAGCTGGTGCGCTGGCAGGCCCGGTATCAGGGCAACCCTATCGCCCTGACCGACTATGCTCCACCTTCCTAGGGCCGTTTGTCCCAGCCTTGTGGCAAGGGTCACGCACCAACCCGGGTTTCGCTTGGTGGATTTATCTTCTCACTTCTCGGAAGCGGAGGGCGATCCTTAGGGCTGGTGATCCCTCTCACAGACAGCGAGAGGGCGTCCGGCCGGAAGCCGAACGCCCTCCTCGCTGTCCCGCAACTGAAGTCAGGAGCTCGTGTTCCCCAGATCCTCGACGTAGCGAACGAGCGTGCGGACCATTGCGCCCGTGCCCTGCTTCGGTGTGTAGCCCCAAGCCCCGCCGGTGTTGAATGCCGGCCCGGCGACGTCGATGTGCGCCCACGGAATCGTTGAGCCGTTGCCGTTCTTGCCGACGAATTCGCGCAGGAAGATGCCCGCGGTGAGCATTCCGCCGGGCCTGTCGCCCACGTTTGCGATGTCGGCCACGGCGGAGTCGAGGCCTGCCCGCAGTTCGTCGGGAAGCGGCATCGCCCACGCGGCCTCGCCCTCGCCGTCGGCGGCGTCCTTGAGCGCGCCCGTCACCGCCTCGTCGCCCATGAGCCCCGCGGTGCGCGTGCCGAGTGCGATGAGGGCAGCGCCGGTGAGCGTCGCGATGTCGATGATGACGTCGGGCTTCTCCTCGCTTGCCGCCGCGAGGCCGTCCGCCATGACGAGTCGGCCTTCTGCATCGGTGTTGAGGACCTCGACCGTGGTCCCTCCGTGGATCGTGATCACGTCTGCCGGCCTCTGGGCGCTGCCCGAGGGCATGTTCTCCGCGATGCAGAGCCACGCCGTCACCTTCGTGCGGACTCCGAGGCGCGCGGCGGCGAGGACAGTGGCGAGAACGGACGCGGCCCCTGCCATGTCGCTCTTCATCTCGTCCATCTTGGCTGCGGGCTTGATCGAGATTCCGCCCGTGTCGAAGGTGATTCCCTTGCCCACGAGATGTACGGACGGAGCCTTCGAGGCCTGGGCGGGCACGTATTCGGCCTTGACGAGTCGGGGGAGGCGCGCGCTTCCCTGCCCTACCGCGAGGATGCCGCCGAAGCCCTCCTTCTCTAGGCGCTTCTCATCCCAGACCGTGATCTTGACCGGTGTTCCCTTCGCCAGTTCCTTCGCTGCGTCTGCGAACGACGCCGGGTACAGCTGGCTCGGAGGCATGTTGACGAGCGTGCGGGTCGTGTTCACTGCCTTCGCCACGGCCGCGGCGCGAAGCAGAGCGGCCTCGGCAGCAGCGCTTCCCGCGATGGGGGAGAGGACGACGGCGCGCGCCACGTTGGGCTTCGCTGCCTCCCCCGTCCGAGTGCGGTGCTCAGTGTAGGAGTAGGCGCCGAGAGCCGCGCCTTCGGCAACGGCCGAGAATTCGGCGACGGTGGGGGCAGGGAAGGCGAGAACCACCTTTTCAAGCCCTGCAAGCTGACGCACAGCCGAGCCTGCCGCCCGGCGAAGCTGCTCGGGAGCGGGCGCATCGCCAGTGAGCTTTCCCACCCCTGCCAGGGCGATGATCTGCGTGTTGAGCTCCGGAAGGCCTGGGAGCCGGACCAGGGAATCGGGTGCTCCGCTCATCCCGAGCAGCCCGAGGGTGCTCTGGATCGCCTCCGCGTCCTTTGCGCTCAGGGGGCTGTCGAGGAGGAGCGGACCGTCGCCGCCCTGCGCGACGCCGATGACGACCGCGTCGCTGGGATTCTTGCGAAGGTCCCGGGCGATGGCGCTCAGTGATGCTTCGGCATTGATGAACACGGAAGGAGGCCTCGATTCTTCTGGGCTTCTGGTGGGCAGTATTCCGGGGGGAGGGCTGTCCCGCTTCCGGACTTTCGATCGTAGCCGGTGGTGGAATGATGGACAGCCGTGTTCGGTTGACACTTAGAGGACCACGAGAGGAGCGAAAGCCAGATGGACCATGCCCGGAGCGGGCCGCTTCAGGAACCCGCTGGTCTCTACGCCGCAGCCCAGGAGCTGCTGGGAGACCCCGACCTCCGGGGCCTGCCGATGCTCATGGGATTCACTGGATTTGCCGATGCTGGCCATGCCGTCGAACAGATCACGGGTGAGCTCCTCGGGGAGGGGACTGCGCGCACCGTCGCCGAATTCGACGTCGACACCCTCATCGACTACAGGGCTCGGCGTCCGAGGATCACGTTCGTGGAGGACCACCTCGAGGGCTACACCCCCCATCGGCTGGCCCTCTACGCACTCGTCGACGGCCTCGGACAGCCCTACCTCCTCCTCGCCGGGCCCGAGCCGGACTTCCAGTGGGAGCGGTTCTCCCGAGCCGTCGTCGAGCTCGTTGAGAAGCTGGACGTCCGCCTCGTCCTCTGGACGCATTCCATCCCGATGCCGGTTCCGCACACGCGCCCGCTCGGTGTCACGGTGCACGGCAATCGGCCTGATCTCGTCGACGGCATTTCCCGATGGAAGCCCATCGTCAGCGTTCCCGCTGCGATCGGCCACCTCCTCGAACTCCGTCTCACCGAGGCCGGCCGCGGAGTTGTCGGATTCGTCGTGCACACTCCGCACTATCTGGCCGAGGCCGAATACCCGGCCTCTGCCGTGACTGGCCTCGAGCACCTCGGTGCCGCGGCGTCGCTCATGCTGCCGACCGACCGGCTCCGCGAGGCCAGCCGCGAGGTCGAGGGGCAGATCGCCGACCAGGTCGCAGGCTCGGACGACGTCCGCGAGCTTGTCGAAGGGCTTGAGGAGCGCTTCGACGAGCGGTCGGCGGATGCTCCGCGGCGCTCGCTCCTCGCCGCGATGAGCGGGGAGCTTCCCGATGCCGAAGTGCTCGGAGCGGCCGTCGAGGCGTACCTCGCCTCTCAAGAGGAGACGAAGGACACTGGCGCAAACGGCGACGACACCCAGGGAGGCGGCGCCCCCGCCGACTAGGATCGGGGGAGTGAATAGCTGGCGCGCGTGGACAGTATGGGGGATCGGGGTCTTCGCGTACCTCGTGGCGGTGATGCAGCGGACCTCGTTCGGCGTCGTCGGCCTTGAGGCCTCTGCCCGCTTCCATGTCGGCGGCGCTGTCCTCTCGTCCTTCACGGTACTCCAGCTCGTGGTCTACGCATCGCTCCAGGTCCCGGTCGGCCTGCTCGTCGACCGGTTCGGATCGCGGATCATGGTGGCGACGGGGGCCGTCTTCATGGGGCTGGGGCAGCTCCAGATCGCCGTCGCCGATTCGGTCGTGACTGGGATCATCGGCCGCATGCTCGTCGGCATGGGCGATGCCATGACGTTCGTCTCGGTCCTGCGCCTCGTTCCCCTGTGGTTCCCTGCAAAGCGCTCCCCACTGCTCACCCAGCTCACCGGCATGCTCGGAATGCTCGGCCAGCTGGTGAGCGTCATCCCCTTCCTCTCGCTTCTGCATGCGCGCGGCTGGACGGCAGGCTTCCTCACGCTGGCCTCGATGTCGGCACTCGTCGTCGTTCTTGTCCTTTCCCTGCTGCGCAACGCGCCGGAAGGCGCCGCACCTGCCCAGCAGACACAGCCGGAGGGAACGCGGGCCGTTCTGGCCGCCGCTTGGCGCCAGCCCGGAACCCGTCTCGGACTGTGGAGCCACTTCACGGTCCAGTTCAGCGGCAACGTGTTCGCCCTGGCCTGGGGCTTCCCCTTCCTCGTGGCAGGGGAAGGGTATAGCTCCGGAGCCGCGGCCGGACTCATGTCCTTCTTCGTCGTCGTCGCGCTCTTCGCAGGACCGCCCGTCGGCCGATTCGTCTCCAGGCACCCGCTCCGTCGATCGACGTTCGTCCTGCTCATCACGGCGCTCACAGCCCTCATGTGGGCCGTCGTCCTCGTGTACCCCGGCCAAGCTCCCTCGTGGCTACTCGTGATCCTCGTTGCAGCGCTCGCCGTCGGTGGCCCGTCGTCGATGATCGGGTTCGACTTCGCGCGCACGTTCAACCCATCGCATCGTCTCGGCACGGCGACGGGCATCGTCAATTCAGGCGGATTCGTGGCGGCCCTCATCACGATGTTCCTCGTCGGCTGGCTCCTCGACGTCCAACACGCCATGGGGCTCTCGCCGGCTGGCCTGTATTCGCTCAGTGCCTTCCGCGTGGCGCTCGCCGTCCAGCTGCTCGTCATGGCATTCGGGGTCGTCATGATCCTTCGTGTGCGACGCAAAGTGCGGCGGCAGCTCGCAGCGAATGGGGTGCATGTTGCTCCCTTGCTCGTGGTGGTCCGCACGGTCTGGGCGGACTATCGTTCCCGGCGCACGGCGGAGACCGAAAGCTAGGCGCCCACTCGACTGGTCCTCCCCACTCGGCTCTCGGCGGTCATTTCCTCAAGTTGTCCACATAGCCACCTGTCGGGCTGCGCTACCCGCCGGAGGGCATCAAGACTGGCGGCATGGATGAGAGCAACGAGCACTTCCTACCCGCCTCCCACCCGGGCCGCGACACCCTTTCGGTGCGTGAGCCGGAGGACCTTCTTGGCTACATTCCCCACGCTCTGGGTGAGTGGCCCCAGGAGAGTCTCGTGGTCGTCACGCTTGGGGCTGGCTCCCTCGGGGTGTCTGTCCGCGTCGATCTGCCCGAACGGCTTGAACCCGACGAGCTTGAGGGCTTTGCCAAGACCGTGACCGACTATCTCCTGACCGATCCGCTGGTCGAAGCTGCTGTTCTGGCCATCTACACGGCGGACGAATGGCGTGACATCCAGGCACCTCCGCACGGCCACGCTGTGACGGCCGTGCGGCTCGCCCTCTCGGAGCTCGGGATTCCGCTCCTCGACGCCTGGCTCGTGGGTGAGCACACGTGGCGTAGCGTCCTGTGCGAGCAAGCGAGCTGCTGCCCGTGGCCCGGCCGGTCCATCGAGACGATCACGGCGAGTCGGGTGGGCGCCGAGCTCGTCTATCGGGGGAGCTCCTTCGGATCGGGGACTCCCGCCGAGCGGATCGATGCGGCAGTTGGGGTCGGCTCCGGACGAGAGTCTGCTGAGGAGTGGTGGGATGCCGCTACGTTCGCCGCGGCACTCGCTGTATGGGATGAGACCCTTTCGACGGGTCGCGCTCCAGCGGATGAACGGCTGGGGCTTCTCGCCGCATCGCTCGACCGGCCAGCGCTCCGTGACGCGGTTGTTGTCGCCGCGGCGCTCGGCGCGTCTACGGCCTGGCAAGGAAGCTGTGCCATCGGTGTGCTCGATCCGTGGCCTGAGAACGGCGCTGTGGCTCTGCCTGCGCTCGCCGGAGGCCTCAGTCCTGACGAAGTGAGTCTGCGCGTCCGCGCGTGGCAGGAGCAGCAGGTCAGCGACTCGATCGACATTGACACGGTGCTCGAATTCGGATCGGTCATTCTCGGCCAGACCCGCGAGCGCCCGCAGTGGGAGCGGATCGAGCGGCTCGAGCGGATCATGCGACTGCTTGTCGAGAAGGAGGAGCCCGAGGTCCGCGCGCCGGCCCTTGCAATCCTCGGGTGGATCTTCTGGGCACGAGGCAGAGGGTCGAAGGCGTCCGGATTCCTTCGACGGTCGCTGTCCGCAGTGCCGGGCTACCGCTTCGCGGACCTCCTTGCACGCGTCGTCGACAGGGGGGAGCTCGCTGGTTGGGCGCGGAGTCCGGAGACGGCGTGGCGTCGTATGAGCGAGGCAGCCTAGGTCCTGGAGCGCGCGAATGCGGCTGCAGGGGCGCGGCCATGCGACAATGGACGACAGACCCGGTCGGGTCCGAGCACTGGAAGCCAGAATCTCCCGTTAATTTCGAACTCTCGGGAACGAATCTGGCAGCCGAGGGGTTGATACATAAGACCCTTCGGTCCGGGACGCGTTCTGCGCGAAGCACGGACTTGACAGGGTCATAGTGGTGTTGCCCTCATGGCGGCGCCAGGACAGCGGCAGGAAGGTGATCGTGACGCCCCCCACGGAGAAGGAAACAGCTGAGAAGGCCACGGTGGAGACCGAGGCGCGCAAGGCTGCATCCACCAGGCGCGCTTCGGCGGGCTCGCGCTCCAAGAGCACGACCGCCACCAAGGCCAAGGCGAGTGCGCGGAAGTCCGCCGACAGCGATTCTGCGGCCACGAAGACGTCCGCAAAGGGAGATGCTCCTCAGGATGCCACCGCGACCGAGGATCTCGAAGCGGAAGCGACTGATCTTGACGCGGTGACTCCCGGCGAGGAGGAGATCGCGGCCGAGACCGACGCCGAGGAAGACGGCGAAGGGAAGGCCGCCCCCGGAACCTCCGCCGCCATGGTCATCTCCGACGCCGATGAAGACGACGCACCGGTCCAGCAGGTGACCTCCGCCGGCGCGACGGCGGACCCGGTCAAGGACTACCTCAAGCAGATCGGCAAGGTTGCTCTGCTGAACGCAGAGCAGGAGGTCGACCTCGCGCTCCGCATCGAGGCCGGGCTCTTCGCCAAGCACAAGCTTGAGGAAGAGGGCGCGACCTACGACGCCCAGTATCGGCATGACCTCGAGCGCATCGTGCACGACGGCGAGCGGGCCAAGAACCACCTGCTGGAGGCGAACCTCCGACTGGTCGTCTCCCTCGCCAAGCGGTACACCGGCCGCGGCATGCTCTTCTTGGACCTCATCCAGGAAGGCAATCTCGGACTTATCCGCGCCGTCGAAAAGTTCGACTACACGAAGGGCTTCAAGTTCTCCACGTACGCTACGTGGTGGATCCGTCAGGCCATCACGCGCGCCATGGCGGACCAGGCCCGCACCATCCGCATTCCCGTGCACATGGTCGAGGTCATCAACAAGCTCGCCCGTGTGCAGCGGCAGATGCTGCAGGACCTCGGGCGCGAGCCAACTCCGGAGGAGCTGGCCAAGGAGCTCGACATGACGCCCGAGAAGGTCGTCGAGGTGCAGAAGTACGGACGCGAGCCGATCTCGCTGCACACTCCGCTCGGCGAAGACGGCGATTCCGAGTTCGGCGACCTCATCGAGGACTCGGAGGCCGTCGTTCCGGCCGATGCGGTGAGCTTCACGCTCCTGCAGGAGCAGCTGCACTCGGTCCTCGACACGCTCTCCGAGCGTGAAGCCGGAGTGGTTGCGATGCGCTTCGGCCTCACCGATGGCCAACCGAAGACGCTGGACGAGATCGGCAAGGTCTACGGGGTGACGCGTGAGCGCATCCGCCAGATCGAGTCGAAGACGATGTCCAAGCTGCGTCACCCGTCGCGCTCCCAGGTGCTGCGCGACTACCTCGACTAACCCGGATGCTGGGCTCGTTGCGGCGAGCCCAGCACGGTCAGCCGGCAACCAGCACGGTCGGCCGGCAGCCAGCAGGGCCAGCTGACAAACCAACCAGCCGGCAAATACAGTGAGCACGTGCGAGGGCCCGGACGCCTAACGGTGTCCGGGCCCTCGCTTAACTTCGAGCTGGAGCTCTTCGAGCTGGAGCTTAGTCCTCTGGTACGGCTGCGCGCTCGTTCAGCCGCTCCGTCTCGTCGTGCCAGTGCGACGCGAGGGGGCGCAGGCGCCCCTCGACCGCGCGCGCATGGTGGGCGCAGAACAGGAGTTCCCCGCCCGACGTCTCGAGAACCACTCGGACGTAGGCCTGGGCGCCGCAGCGGTCGCAGCGGTCGACGGCGGTCAGGGTGCGGTCCGCAAGGGCTGAAGTCATCTTGGCCTCCTTCACAGATACCGGGCGGTTCCACGGTGGTCTTACCCATCTAACACCCCGGCCCCCACAGGACCTTCCATTAAAAGGTTGCTTTTCGCTGGCGGCGTATCAATGTTCGATAACGGGGCGGAGCTGGCGAGGAGCGTTTCACCCCGGATTCTGACTCCTCCTGGGTGGCGAGAGAGGGAACCGGCGCGGGTGCGACTACCCTGTAACGGTAGTGCGTGCACCGCGCGCCTGCCTTCCCCTGCACCATGAAGGAGCCCCTCGAGCGTGACCCCGAGCTCTGAATACACCGCTAGGCATCTGTCTGTCCTCGAAGGGCTCGAGGCTGTTCGCAAACGCCCCGGCATGTACATCGGTTCGACCGACTCCCGCGGTCTCATGCACTGCCTTTGGGAGATCATCGACAACTCGGTGGATGAGGCGCTTGCGGGATTCGGGCACGACATCAAGGTGATCCTTCACCCGGACGGCTCTGTCGAGGTGCACGACGACGGGCGCGGCATCCCTGTCGACGTCGAACCCAAGACGGGCCTGACGGGCGTCGAAGTCGTGTTCACGAAGCTGCACGCGGGCGGCAAATTCGGAGGTGGCTCGTACACGGCTTCGGGCGGCCTCCACGGCGTCGGGGCCTCGGTCGTCAACGCGTTGTCGGCGCGGCTTGACGTCCACGTGGACCGCGGCGGAAAGACCTACCAGATGTCCTTCCGTCGAGGCGAGCCTGGCCGCTTCGTCGACACCGGCTCACGGCTGAGCCCGGAAGCGCCCTTCGAACCATTCGTCGACGACTCCGTTCTCGACGTCGTCGGCAAGGCGAAGCGCGGGGTGACGGGAACACGCATCCGCTACTGGGCCGACCGGCAGATCTTCACTCCGGATGCGAAGTTCTCCTACGACGAGCTCGTGGGCCGCGCGCGGCAGACCTCGTTCCTGGTCCCAGGCCTCCGGATCACCGTCCGAGACGAGCGGCGGCTGCCGGGCACCCTGGGGGAGTCGGGTCCCCACGAGGAAGTGTTCCACCACGACGGAGGCATCTCCGAGTTCGTCGACTTCCTCGCGATCGATGCGCCGGTCACTGAGACCTGGCGCCTCCACGGCTCGGGGACGTTCAAGGAGACGGTCCCTGTGCTCGACGAGCGCGGACACAGCCAGATCGCCGAGGTCGAGCGCGATTGCGACGTCGACGTGGCAATGCGCTGGGGAGTCGGCTACGACACGACGGTGCGGACCTTCGTCAACATCATCGCCACGCCCAAGGGCGGAACGCATCAGGCCGGCTTCGAAGCGGCGCTGCTCAAAGTCTTCCGCAAGGCGGTCGAAGCAAACGCCCGCAAGCTCAAGGCCGGCAACGACAAGATCGAGAAGGACGACGTGATGGCCGGCCTCACGGCGGTCCTCACCGTCCGGCTGGCGGAACCGCAGTTCGAGGGCCAGACAAAGGAGATCCTTGGAACGGCCCCGGTCCGGCAGATCGTCTCCAGGGTGATCGAGAAGGAACTCGGTGCCAAGCTCACCTCTACGGCGCGCGCGGACCGCAATCAGACCTCGGTCCTGCTGGAGAAAGTCGTCAACGAGATGAAGTCGCGCGTCACCGCGCGCCTGCACAAGGAGACGCAGCGCCGCAAGACCGCGCTCGAGTCCTCGACTCTGCCCGCAAAGCTCATCGACTGCCGTACGGACGACGTCACCCGGTCAGAACTCTTCATCGTCGAGGGCGACTCCGCGCTCGGCACCGCACGGCACGCCCGTTCCTCCGAGTTCCAGGCGCTCCTGCCGATCCGCGGCAAGATCCTCAACGTCCAGAAGGCCTCTGTCGGAGACATGCTCTCCAATGCGGAGTGCGCGGCGCTCATCCAGGTCGTCGGAGCCGGGTCTGGGCGCAGCTTCGACATCGAGGCGGCCCGCTATGGCCGGGTCATCCTCATGACCGATGCGGACGTCGACGGCGCCCACATCCGCACGCTCCTCCTCACGCTCTTCTTCCGGTACATGCGCCCCATGATCGAGGAGGGCCGAGTGTATGCCGCGGTGCCCCCGCTTCACCGGGTCGAGGTGATCAACCCGGGGAGCAAGGCGAACGAGATGGTCTACACCTATTCGGAAGGCGAGCTGCACACTCTGCTGAAGCGCCTCGAGGGCGACGGGCGGCGCTACAAGGAGCCGATCCAGCGCTACAAGGGGCTCGGCGAGATGGACGCCGACCAGCTGGCGGAGACGACGATGGACCCGCGCCACCGGAGCCTTCGCCGGGTCACCATCGAGAGCGCCCAGCGCGCCGAGGAGGTGTTCGAGCTCCTCATGGGATCCGAGGTCGCCCCGCGCAAGGACTTCATTGTCTCGGGGAGCGCGAACCTCGATCGCGAGCGCATCGACGCCTGACGGGACGTCCCGCAGCGGGTGGGGGCCGGCGGTTCGCTCGGGGGGCCTGCGGGGCTCAGCTGAGCAGGCCGGGAGCCAGCAGGAGCACCGTGGGCACCGCGAGCATGAGCCCCGACGCGGCGAGCACCGCCGTCGTCTGCGCCGCCGTGAGCTGAGGCTGGGGGGTGAGGAGCCTGCTAAGACGCGCGGCCACCGAGGCCTCGCCGTCGCCGGGAGTCCCGGGGGTTCCGGTCACTCTCGAGCTTTCGAGCGAAGCCTCGGCTGGATCCGTTGCGGCCCCGGCACTTCCTACAGCTACGAGGGCGATGGCCCGGACGAGGACGTCGTCGGGTGCGGTCCTTCGGGCGACGTCGTCCGCGAGCATCTCGACGAGCGAGGACACTGCTTCGCGCGAGAGCCGTGAGGTCGGAAGCCACGGGAGCGCCTGGCGCCAGGCCTCGAAGGCCCAGAGCAGAAGATGGTGCCGCTGCGTGAGGTGAGCGCGTTCGTGTTCGACGACGGCGGCCAGCTCACCGGGGGAGAGCGCCTCGACGAGTCCGTCCGAGAGGACCGTGACGGATCTCGAACCGCCCGGGAGGCAGTAGGCAACCGGAGCCGGATGGTTGATGACGAGGGTTCGTTCGATAGCGCCTGAAGGCAGGCTGAGCACCTCGAGGAGTTCCCTATGCCTCCGACGCTGGTTTGTGATGCGGGCGTAGGTGAGCCCAAGCGTGAACACGAGGTGTGTTCCGAGCAGCGCCGCGGCGCAGAGGGCAAAGAGGTGCCAGAACTGCAGTTCGTCGGAGGATTTGTTCTCCAGGACGAGGGATGCGGCTCGGCCGATGGCCTGCAGTAGATTGTCCCCGAGCGGCTGGAGGCCATACACGAGCATTGCTCCGATCATCGATAGCCCGCCCGCGAGGGCTATCGACTGCCACAGGACCATCGCGGCAAACGGCGAGCGCGACGTCCACCGGGCGTGGGAGAGTGCCACTGGCACCGGCCATGCGAGCAGGATTGCCAGCAGTGCGAGGAGATACGAGGCTGCGAGCACGGACGTCCTCGGCGACGAGCGGCTTGTGAGTCAGCCCCGGGTGAGCAGTTTGCGGAGAGTGGCGGCCTCGGCCTCGGACACGCTCCCGATGAAACGTGCGAGGACTGCCTCGCGGTCCGGGGCTGTGCCGAGCGCCTCATGCATGAGCCGGGCCGTGTGGTCTTCGCGCGTCGAGATGGCACGGTAGCGGTGGGGCCGGGTGCCGCGCTCACGCTCCACGAGGCCCTTCTTCTCGAGACGCGAGAGAACAGTGAGGACGGTCGTGACGGCGAGGTCCTTGCTCTGCACTTCGCTCTGTGCGAGACGATCCCGGAGCTCGTTGGCCGTTGCCGCTTCCGCTGTCGACCAGAGCTGGTCCATGACCGAGCGCTCGAGCTCCCCCAGGCTTGCCATCGTTGTGTCCTTCCATGATTCCGATGCGGGTCTCACTTGGATGACTCCCGAGGTGATGTCCACCACTAGCGTCCTGTGAGGCCCATAACCCATTCTACGCGAGGTAGAAGAAAAAGTGGTCAACAGACGCGCGTCGTGCGCGCGTCACGGAGAAAGCGGCCCGTATCCATTCGTACGTGGCTCCCAAGTGTTCTACACTCTGTAGAAGTCAGTCTTCTACGGTTTGTAGAAGACGGGTTTCTGCCCCCGACAGGAGCGCATATGGACGCCTTGGAAATCGCCCGCTGGCAGTTCGGCATCACGACCGTCTACCACTTCATGATGGTCCCGCTCACGATCGGCCTCGGCCTCGTCGTCGCCGTCATGCAGACCGTGTGGTTCCGGACCCGCAAACCCGAATACCTCCGCATGACGAAGTTCTGGGGAAAGCTCTTCCTCATCAACTTCATCATGGGGGTGGCGACCGGCCTCGTTCAGGAGTTCCAGTTCGGCATGGCGTGGAGCGAGTACAGCCGCTTCGTCGGGGACGTCTTCGGCGCACCCCTGGCCATGGAGGCACTGCTCGCGTTCTTCGTCGAGTCGACGTTCCTCGGCCTCTGGATCTTCGGCTGGAAGCTCCTCCGGCCGGGCCTGCACCTCGCCACACTGTGGTGCGCCGTCGTCGGCTCCGCCATCTCGGCGTACTTCATCATCGTCGCCAACAGCTGGATGCAGCACCCTGTGGGCGTCAAGGTCGTCGACGGACGCCCAGTCATGACCGACGCATGGGCGGTGTTCACGAACAACACGGCACTCGTCGCTGTGCCGCACACTCTCTTGGGCTCCCTCGGCGTGGCCGGCGCGTTCCTGCTGGGCATCTCCTGGTACCACCTGTGGCAGCGCCGCAAGGATGGAATCGACACTGTGGGAGAAGACGGGCGCGTCATCCCCGGCGAGAACCCGGACCTGCCGGCACGCGATCGCATCGATCACCGGGTCTGGCTGCGGAGCCTCCGCATCGGCGCCGTCGTCGCCATGATCTCCTTCGCCGGGACCGCGATCACGGGTGACATCCAGGGAAAGCTCATGTTCGTCCAGCAGCCCATGAAGATGGCGGCAGCCGAGGCCGCATGCCACGACGGCACGAGCTTCTCGGTGCTCTCCGTGGGCGACGTCGGCTCCAAGGACTGCTCCAACGTCGCCGCGGTCATCGAGATCCCGGGCCTGCTCTCGTTCCTCGCCCACGGCGACTTCAACACCGACGTCAAGGGCGTCAACAGCCTCATCCCGCAATATCAGGCCGCGTACGGGACCAACCTGCCCAACAACCCGGTCTACGGTGACCGCGCTGGCGAGCCGATCCAGTACGTCCCGGTCATGGAAGTCACCTACTGGGGCTTCCGGATGATGATCGGGTTCGGTGGCCTCGCCGCGCTTGCCGCCGCCGTCGCCCTCTACCTCACCCGCAAGGGGACCGTTCCCCAAGCGCGGTGGCTCATGCGGCTCGCCGTCGTGGGCATCCTCGCTCCGTTCGGCGCGAACGCAGCAGGGTGGATCTTCACCGAGATGGGCCGGCAGCCCTTCGTGGTCGCCCCGAATCCCTCGATGGCCGGCAGCTTCGACCAGGTCTTCATGTTCACCGCGGCCGCAGTCTCACCCGGCGTGAGCGCGGGGGAGCTCCTCACCTCCCTCATCGTCTTCTGCGTCCTCTACGCGGCACTCATGGTCGTCGAGGTACGGCTGCTGTGGCGCTACACGCGCGGCGGCGTCGCGGCCGCGATGCCGGAGCTCGCCCAGAAGCACGACGACGACGGCGAGCACAAGCAGTCCGACGACGTCCTGGCCTTCGCCTACTAGGAGCGCACTGATGGAGACTCTTCCCACCCCACTGTCCACTACATGGTTTTGCGCTATCGCCGTCCTCTGGATCGGCTACCTCTTCCTCGAAGGCTTCGACCTCGGCGTCGGCATGCTCATGAAGCTCTTCGCCCGCAACGACGACGAGCGCCGTGTCCTGCTCAACACCGTCGGGCCGGTATGGGACGGCAACGAGGTGTGGCTCATCACCGCGGGAGGCGCCACGTTCGCGGCGTTCCCGCGGTGGTATGCGTCATTGTTCTCAGGCCTGTACCTTCCTCTGACGCTCGCGCTCGTCGCGCTGATCCTCCGCGCTGTCGCCTTCGAGTACCGGGGCAAGATAGCCTCGGCTCGCTGGGCGGCGCGCTGGGACTGGGCAATAGCCCTCGGCTCGTTCTTCGCCGCCTTCTGCGTCGGCGCCATGCTCGCTCTGACGACGACGGGCCTGCCCCTCGACGCGAACGGCGATCGTGTCGGGGGACCCTTCGCGTGGTTCAGCGGCTACGCAGTGCTGGGCGGCGCGGCTGTCGTCGGATTCTCGCTCGTCCACGCGCTCGCGTTCCTCGCCCTCAAGACCGACGGCGAGATCCGCCTGCGCGCGCATCTTGCCTTCCGCCGCTGGATGCCTCTCGGCGTCGTCCCGCTCGTCGCGTGGGTGATCGCGATCCAGCTCCGGAGCGGGGAATGGTGGAGCTGGGCCCTCACCTCTGTGGCGGCCGTGGCCGCCGCTGGCTCGTGGATGCTCGCACAGCGCGGTTCCGAGGGCCGCGCCTTCCTCCTCATGGCTCTGTTCCTGGCCGCGGGGGCAGCTGCCATCTTCAGCGCCGTCTACCCCGTCGTGCTTCCCTCCACCTTGGACCCGGCGAACAATCTCACCGTCTCGACTGCATCGTCCTCGGCATACACGCTGGGCCTCATGTCGATCGTGGCCCTCATCGGGCTTCCGCTCGTGCTCGTCTACCAGGGCTGGACCTACTGGGTGTTCCGCAAACGGATCACTCTGGGGAGCATCCCGCCAGCCCACAACGTGGTCCCCGCGTTCCTCACCCGGCTCGTGACCGGCCGTGAGGCACCAGAACCGCCAGTGGGGGCTTGAGCGTGCGCCCGAGCATTCCCAACGGCAGCGCGACCAAGGCCGCGGTCACGCTCCTGAGCGTCCTCGCCGTCGTGAAGGCGGGCGCATTGATCCTCATCGCCCAAGGAGTCGCCTCGGGTCTCGCAGGGGCCTTCGCCGGACACACCGACTGGCGAGGGGCGGCCCTGACCGCGGCGGCGGGTGTGCTGCTCCGGGCCCTCGCCGAATGGGGATCGCTGCAGGCCGGCCGATGGGCGGCCGTGGGAGTCCGGGAAGAGCTCCGGGCGCGTCTTGTCGGCGCTGCGCTCGAGCGTGGCGGGAGCACCGGCGACGGGGCGGACGACGCCGACCGGCGCGTCGCGTCGTCGGCCGCCGCGACCGCGGTCCTCGCCGTCCGGGGACTCGACGGCCTCGATTCGTTCTATACCGCCTACCTCCCGGCCCTCGTCCAGTGCGCCGCCGTACCGCTCCTCGTGGGCCTGCGGATCCTCGGCGCGGACTGGGTGAGCGCGCTCATCATCGCGCTCACCCTCCCGCTGGTCCCGATCTTCATGATCCTGATCGGCAAGCACACGGAGGACCGTGTCTCCGTGGCCCAGCAGGCGCTTGCCCGCCTCGGATCCCACCTCGTGGAACTCGCCCAAGGCCTCCCCGTCCTCGTCGGCCTCGGGCGCGCAGCGGAGCAGCGCAAGGCTCTTCGCGCGCTGTCCGAGGACTTCTCGAACCGGACGATGGGAACTCTGAGGGTCGCGTTCATGTCGTCCCTCGCCCTCGAACTGCTCTCGACCATCTCGGTCGCCGTCGTCGCCGTGTTCATAGGTATCCGTCTTGTGAGCGGAGAGATGCCCCTTGAGGCGGGGCTGCTTGCCCTCGTGCTTGCCCCCGAGTGCTTCCAGCCCGTGCGCGATCTCGGGGCGGCCCACCACGCAAGCGAAGACGGGGCCGAGGCGCTCCGCCGCGCGGAAGACGCGATCGCGGCTCCTGCCGGGACCCGTCTCTCCGCCCTGGGCGGCGTGGCCGTGGATGAGGACGAACCGTCCCCGCCCGGTCCCGTCGAGCTCTGCATCGATCGACTCACGGTCCGCTACGACGGCCGAACACGCGCGGCCGTGGACGGGTTGTCGTTCACCGCGCCGGCGGGGGAGGCCACGCTGCTCGCGGGCCCGAGCGGCGCGGGCAAGACGACCGTCCTGCTGGCTCTCGCGGGCCTCGTGCGCGACGGCGCCGGGGCGACGCTCACGGGCCGGGTGTCGGGCGCCGACCCACGTCGCGTCGCGTACGTCCCGCAGCACCCGCAGTTCACGGAACCCACCGTTGCGGCGGAACTCGAGCTCGCCGCCGATGGGCTACCTGCCGAGGGCGTCGGAGCCGCGGTGTGCCGTGCGCTCGAGACGGTACTGTGCGCCGACCTCGCCCAGGCGAACCCTGCTGAGCTGAGCCCCGGACAGCAGCGGCGCATCGCCGTCGCCCGCGGACTCCTCAGGGTCGACGCCGGCGCCACGCTCCTCCTCCTCGACGAGCCGACGGCGCACCTCGACGCCCGCTCCGCGAGCGCCGTCGAGGCGGCCATCGCGGGGCTCAGCGGCCGCGCGACGGTGGTGCTTGTGGCGCACGATCCGCAGACGGCAGCGCTCGCCCGGACCCGCATCGAGCTGGTTCCGACCGAACCGACCGAGAATCTCAACGCGGCTTCGGCTTCAAGCAGGTTCGCAGTCGCAGACCGCGCGGCGGACGCCGCGCCGGCCAGGAGAGGCGAGGCAACGGCGTCCCAAGACGGTCGGTGGCTCGTTGGCCTTTGGAGGCTCATCCGTCCGGATCTCACCCGCTACGCCGTCGCTGCCCTCTCCGGCGTGGGAGCTGCAGCGGCGGCCGCCGCCCTTGCCGGCCTCTCCGGCTGGCTCATCGTCCGCGCCGCCGAGCAGCCGCCCATCCTCTATCTGCTGGCGGCAATGGTCGGGGTCCGCTTCTTCGGCATCGCGCGCGCCGTCCTCCGCTACGCCGAGCGTCTGGCCACCCACTCCGCCGTGTTCTCGACGCTCACCCGGCTCCGCGACCGACTCTGGAAGGCTCTGACGAGCCAAGGCCTGAGCGCGCGTCGCCTGCTCGTCCCCGGAGCCGCGCTCGAGAGCCTCGTCGCCGACGCCGAGTCCGTCCGCGACGAGCTGCCACGGATTCTCCAGCCGATCGCAACCGCCGTGCTCCTCGCCGCGGGCGCGCTCATCCCCGTCGGCATTCTCCTCCCGGCGCAGCTTCCCGTTCTCGCGCTCGCCGCCGTGGTCTCGGTCGTCGCTGCCCCACTGGCGGCCGCCTGGGCCGACCGGCGCGCTGCCCGAGCCGTCCAACGGGGCACCGCGCGCCTCCTCGAAGCAATCGGCCAAGCTCTCGCAGCGGCCCCTGACCTTGCCGCGAACCGCCTCGCCCAACCAGTCTTGGCCCGCCTGCGGGCAGAAGACCAGCGGTTGACCGCACTCGAGCGGCGCGGCGTCGCGGCGGAGGGACTCGGCCGGGCCATCGTGATCCTCGCGACCGGCCTCGCCGCGGCCGCGACGCTCGCGACGCCAGCCACCGCGGGCACTGCCGCGAGCACGGCCGCTGCCGTCGTGCTCCTGCAGCTCGCGCTCGCGGACCCACTCGCCGCCGCGAGCAGCGCTGTCCAACGGATCCCGGCGCTCGGCTCAGCCCTGGCCCGGGTCGGCGTGGACTCCGACGACGAAGCCACGCCCCGCCAAGACGGAGGCAGCGCCGCGGGCACGGGCACCGGCACAGACGCAGGCGCCGCCGCACTTCGTGCGACAGGCCCCGGCCTGTCGATCGACCGACTCTCGGCCGGATGGCCAGGCCAGCCGGACGTCTTCGTGGACCTTTCGGCCCGGGCGGCACCGGGGGAGTGGCTCGTGGTCGCCGGTCCCTCGGGAAGCGGCAAGACAACCCTCCTCGCCGTCCTCCTCGGCTTCCTGCCCCAGCGGACCGGGAGCGTGCAGTCCAGCGGCAGGATCGCTTGGTGCCCCCAGGAATCGCACCTGTTCGATTCGACCGTGCGCGGAAATCTCGCGATCGCGCGAGACCGCACCGAGGTGCCAAGCGAGGCCCAGCTGTGGGAAGCGCTGGACCGCGTGGGATTGGGCGACCATGTCCGGGCGCTCCCCGACGGGCTCGACTCGCGCATCGGAAGCAGGGGCTCACAGCTCTCGGGCGGTCAGCGCCAACGCCTCGCCGTCGCCCGCACGCTCGTGGCGGACGCCGCCGTCGTGCTCCTCGACGAGCCCACGGCGCACCTCGACCCGGCGTCGGCCCAAGAGCTCGTCTCGGTCCTGCACACGGCGCTCGCGGATCGCAGCGTCGTCATGGTGACCCACCGCGCATCCGAGCTCAGGGACGGGGACCTGCTCGTGCGGCTCGATGCACTGGACGACGGCGTGCGGAGGCTTGCGCTCGCAGGCTAGCCGCGCACGTCGTGCAGGTGATGTTCGACGTCGTGCAGGAAGTACCGGCCAAGGGTCAGAACCGTGAACTCCGAGCCGTTGCTCCGGAGTCCCCGGCGCTCAAAGGCATCCTCCGGAACGTGCGCGAAGGCGTCGCGGGTGAGCGCGCCCTGCTCGGCCAGTTCCTCACGGACCACGGCCGGGTCGGCGTCGGCGTACGCCTTTTCGACCGCGGCCGCGTCCTGGTCCCAGTCCTCGAAACGGGCACCGTCCTCGTCGAGCATGAGGCCGAGGCGCCGACGGAACACCTCGAAGACGTCCCGTACGTGGTACGAGTACTCGAGGGGCGACCAGGTCGAAGGGTCCGGGCGCTCGAGCACGTCGTCGCGGAGCAGCACGCCGTCCCATCGAGGCAGGGCCGTGTCGAGCCGGCGAGCGACATCCTGAGGCGTGAGGCTGTCAGCATCGAAGCCGCACTCGGGGCACACGCGGTCCAACACCCACGTCCAGTCTTTCGTGTCGGGAATGATCGCCATGTCCGGAGTCTAGCCGCCTCGACCGGCGAGTGTGCGGGATCACAATCTGCTCCCAAGAGGTCTCAGCTTCTCCAGGATTGATTACGAAACGATAACGTTGGACGGGCGCCGCCTTGCAAGGCGGACAGTACTGTTCGAGCACTCGGCACCCCGTCCTCGATCCCTTGCACCGCGCGGATCTGCCGCGCGAGCACGCGTCAGCGCTGCCTCCTCCGCGGTGACGCGGCGTCGCCCCGAGTGTGATTCTGCTCATCCCGCCGGCCGCCCATCCGAGAGCGCCGGCCCAATTCCGCTTACTAAACTGGATGACCGCCCGCCAGCCGGGTAGCAAAGAGCCACTTCAAGACAGCTCATGGAAACAGCCTCGAGAGAAGAGAGAATGCCGAGAGACCTCGACCAAACCGCCTCTGAATCCGCAGCAAGCGAGCCGGGAACCGACAAGCCAAGCTCCAACGGGAGGGTGCAGCGCACCGCCCCGCGGCGCCGCATTTCGTTCCGCAAACGCCGGCTGAGGGTCGACGACGTCAACGTCGTCGACCGCTCGATGCTTCACCGCGCCATCGGCGGCACCATCGTGGGCAACACGATGGAGTGGTACGACGTCGGCGTGTTCGGCTACCTCATCACGACGATGGGCCCGGTCTTCCTCCCCGAGGCCGATGCGTCCGTGCAGACGCTCTTCCTGCTCGGCACCTTCGCGGCCACCTTCGTTGCCCGCCCTGCCGGCGGGGTCTTCTTCGGCTGGCTCGGCGACAAGATCGGCCGGCAGCGCGTCCTCGCGGCGACGCTCATCATGATGGCGGCGTCCACCTTCGCCCTCGGTCTCCTGCCGGGCTACGACCAGATCGGAGTCTGGGCCGCGGTCCTGCTCGTAATCGTGAAGCTCGTCCAGGGGTTCTCGACCGGTGGAGAGTACGCGGGGGCCACCACCTTCGTGAGCGAGTATGCCGCAGACCGCCGCCGCGGCTTCTTCGCGAGCTTCCTCGACATGGGCAGCTACCTCGGCTTCGCGGTCGGAGCCGCGCTCGTATCGGTCCTGCAGATGACCCTTGGTTCTGCCGCCATGGGCGAGTACGGCTGGAGGATCCCGTTCCTCGCCGCCGGGCCGCTCGGGGCGATCGCCATCTACTTCCGCCTCCGCATCGAGGAGAGCCCGACCTTCCAGGCCGCCCTCGAGGCGCAGGAACGGTCCGTGCACGAATTGGCAGCCAACGACGAGGGCGCGACCAAGGGCCCCATCGGCATCGTCCGCTCCTATTGGCGCCCGATTCTCGTCGCGATGGTCGTCGTCGCCGCGGCCAACACCGTCGGCTACGCCCTGACGTCCTACATGCCGACGTACCTCACCGAGTCGAAGGGCTACGACGAGCTCCACGGCACCCTCCTCACAATCCCGGTGCTCGTCGTCATGAGCCTATGCATCCCGCTGACGGGCAAGCTCTCCGACCGCATCGGCAGGCGCCCCGTCCTGTGGATCGGCGCAGTGAGCACGATCGTCCTGTCGATCCCTGCGTTCCTCCTGATCGGCATCGGCAGTGTCCCGGCAACGCTCGCGGGCCTTGCGCTTGTCGCTTTCCCCGTGACGTTCTACGTCGCGAACCTCGCATCGACGCTGCCCGCCCAGTTCCCCACCGCGAGCCGCTACGGCGCGATGGGCATCGCGTACAACTTCGCCGTCGCGATCTTCGGGGGAACCACACCGTTCATCGTCGACGCCCTCATCAAGGCCACGCACAACGACATGATGCCCGCGTACTACCTCATGGCCACCTCGCTCGTGGGCGCCGTGGCGATCTTCTTCCTCCAGGAGTCAGCGGGGCGGCCTCTTCCCGGGTCGATGCCGAGCGTCGAGTCGGACGCCGAGGCAATCGACGTCGTCGAGAACCAGGAGGAGGATCCCCTCATCGACCTCGCGCACATGCCGCTCGCCGAGGTGCCGGTTGCGGTCGCGCCCGACGGCGAGGCCGTCCAGCTTCCGCTCGATCACCCGGCTGCAATTGCCGCCGCGGAGCAGGCAGGCATCGACCTCGAAGCGACCGCATTGGAGGCGCAGGTCTCGGGCGAGGAGCCGGTCGCCTCGGGCACGTCGGCCTAGACGGACGAGTTCTATCACCCTCCTGCCGGAGGGACAGGAGGTCGGTCCGAGTTTCGGGAATCAGCCGAAGCTCGGGCCGACCTCCTCCACGGTCTGCGACAGCGGGACCCCTGAGCCGTCCCTGCGGCCGGGCTCAGTCGGCAAGGAGCGCGCGACGCCCGCGCTCGAGGACGCCTTCGCCGGTCCATGCCCCGCCCAGGCGACGAGCAGGACATCCTCACCTTTGAGGTAGCGGTGGGCCCGCACTCCACCGGTTCCGCGGCCCTTCGCGGGGTACTCCGAGAACGGTGTGATCTTCGCGGTGCCGGGCGCGGTCCCGGGAAGGGCATCTCGGCTTCCGGCGATTGTCACGACGACGGCGCCCTCGTCGCCCGACGCGACGACACCGAAGTGCAGAGCCTTGTCCCCGTCGGCGAGCCGAATGCCGGCCATCCCACCGGCCGTGCGCCCTTGGGGACGAACGCCGGAGGCGGGGTAGTGCAGGAGCTGTGCCTGCTCGGAGATGAACACGAGGGCGTCCTCGTCGCCAGCGGGAGCCGCGCCGATCACGCGGTCGCCGGACTTGAGCGTGATGGCCTCCCAGTCCTCTCGGTTGAGCGGGTAGTCGGGGCTCAGGCGTTTGACGATCCCCTGCTCCGTTCCGAGCGCGACGACCGCGTCGAGCGGCACGAGCGCGACGAGGGTTTCGCCCTTCCCGAGGGAGACGAAGTCTTTCGCGGGGACGCCTCCCGCGAGGTTGGGAAGGCCCGCGGCTGGCGCGAGCACCGGGAGGTCGACCGCCTGAAGCCGGACCATGCGTCCCGTCGAGGTCACCGCACCCAGCTCGCCCCGCGCCGTCGTCCGCACAACTGAGCGGAAGACGTCGTGCCGCACCCGCGGTCCACCTTCGACGAGGGGGTCGGCGTTCGCCGTGCGGGCGATGTTGCCGGAAGCCGTCAGGATCGCCCAGCACGGTTCGTCCGCGATCTCCAGAGCTAGGGCGGGCGCCTTCCCGGACGCCTTCTTCCCGCCGTCCTTCGCGCTGTCCGCGGCAGCGAGGGCGCGTGCCGTTGCGGGCGCCTGTTCCTCAGCGTCGAGCAGCAGGGTGCGTCGGGGGGTGCCGTACTTCGCCGCGATCTCACCGAGCTCACCCGCGACGAGTTGGCGAAGGAGCGTGTCGGAGCCGAGGATCGCCTCGAGCTCCTCGATCTCGCGCCGCAGCTCGTCCTGTTCCTTCTCGAGCTCGATCCGGGAGTACTTCGTCAGCTGTCGAAGGCGCAGTTCGAGGATGTAGTTGGCCTGGATCTCCGTGAGGTCGTAGACCGCCATGAGCCGCGTGCGCGCCGCAGCCGCTTCGTCGGAGGTCCTGATGATCTGGATGACCTCGTCGATGTCCATGATGGCCACGAGGAGGCCCTCGACGAGGTGGAGCCGGTCCTTGCGCTTGCCGAGCCGGAAGGCCGTCCGGCGCCGCACGACCGAGATCCGGTGGTCCGCATAGACCCGAAGTAGCGGAAGCAGCCCGAGCGTCTGCGGCTGGCCGTCGACAAGCGCCACGTTGTTGATGCCGAACGAATCCTCGAGCGGGGTGTAGCGGTAGAGCTGCTCCAAGACGGCGTGCGGATTGAACCCGTTCTTGAGCTCGATGACGAGGCGCAGGCCGTGATTGCGGTCCGTGAGGTCGATGACGTCGCTGATGCCCTGGAGCTTCTTCGAGCCCACCGCGTCCTTGATCTTCTCGATCACCTTCTCGGGTCCGACCATGTAGGGCAGCTCCGTCACGACAAGCCCCGTCCGGCGGGCGGTGAGCTGCTCGACCGCGACCGTCGCGCGGGTGCGGAATGAACCGCGGCCGGTGCGGTATGCGTCCCGGATGCCGTCCAGGCCGACAATGCGGCCGCCCGAGGGCAGGTCCGGTCCCGGGACGAGCTCCATGACTTCCTCTAGCGTCGCGTCCGGGTTGGAGATCACGAGCTGCGCCGCGGAGACGACCTCCGTGAGGTTGTGCGGCGCCATGTTGGTCGCCATGCCGACGGCGATCCCCGAGGCGCCGTTGACGAGCAGGTTGGGGAACGCCGCCGGGAGGACCTCCGGCTGCATGATCTGGTTGTCGTAGTTCGGCACGAAGTCGACGACGTCCTCGTCGAGGTCGTCCGTGAGCGCGAGGGCCGCAGCTGCCATGCGCGCCTCGGTGTAGCGCGGCGCCGCCGGTCCGTCGTCGAGGGAGCCGAAGTTGCCGTGCCCGTCGATGAGCGGGAGGCGGAGGGCGAAGTCCTGCGCCATGCGGACCATGGCGTCGTAGATCGCAGCGTCGCCGTGGGGATGGAGCTTGCCCATCACCTCGCCGACGACACGGGCACTCTTCACGTGGCCGCGGTCGGGCCGCAGCCCCATGTCGCTCATCATGTAGAGAATGCGGCGCTGGACCGGCTTGAGGCCGTCCCGGGCGTCCGGGAGGGCGCGGGAGTAGATGACCGAATACGCGTACTCGAGGAAGGACGTCTCCATCTCCGACGCGACGTCGATGTCCGTGATGTTCTCGGCCGGAACCTCGCCGAGAGGGAGCAGATCGGAGGACTTCCCGGACGGGGTGGATCGACGTGCCAACGCTTGCTGAGTCCTTACGTATGCGAAGAGGTCTGGGAGAACAGGGCCTGAACTAGGCTAAGCCTATGGCGGATGAGGGCACGGTCAGCGCATATCCCCAGCACTGGGAAGCTGATGTCGTACTCCGCGATGGGGGCACCGCGCACCTCAGGCCTATCCGTCCAAGCGACGCTCCAGCGCTCCAGACGTTTCACGTGAGCCAGTCGGAGAGCTCGATCTACCTCCGCTTCTTCAGCTACAAGGCCCGGCTCACGGACGCCGAGCTCAAACGGTTCACGGAGGTGGACTACCGGGACCGTGTCGCGCTCGTGATCACGGTCGGGGACGAGCTCATCGGCGTCGGCCGGTACGACAGGCTGGCGGACCCTAGCGAAGCCGAGGTGGCATTCAACATCTCAGACCGGCATCAGGGCCGCGGTATCGGTTCGATCCTGCTCGAGCACTTGGCCGCCGCCGCGAGGGAGTGCGGCATCCGCCGCTTCACCGCCGAGGTCCTTCCCGAGAACCGCAAGATGCTGGCTGTCTTCGCAGAGGCGGGGTACGCGCTCGACCGTCGCTTCGACGACGGCGTGGTGAGCGTCGAGTTCGAGATCGATCCGACGGAGAAGTCCCGTGCGGTGATGGAAGCCCGCGAACACCGCGCCGAGGCCCTATCGATCCAGGGGCTGCTCGCGCCGCGGTCTGTCGCCGTGATCGGGGCGAGCCGCCGGTGGGGGACGATCGGCCAGCAGCTGCTCGCCCACGTCGTCGACGGGGGCTTCACAGGAAGCGTGTGCGCCATCAATCCCGAGGCGCTTGAGCTCGGAGGTATGCTCACCTACGCGCGGATCGGCGACACCCCCGGAAGGGTCGACCTCGCCCTCGTCGCGGTGCCCTACGACGACGTCGCGGCCGTCGTTGCCGAGTGCGCGGCGGCGGGCGTACGGGGTGTCGTGATTGCCTCCTCCGGGTTCGCCGAGGACGGCGAGCGCGGCCTCGCACTCCAGCGTGAACTCGTCCGGCACGCGCGCTCCCGCGGGATGCGCCTCGTCGGGCCGGGCTCGCTCGGGATAGCGAACACAGATCCCGACGTGCGTCTCAACGCCTCTATGGCCCCGGCGATGCCCCGTCAGGGCAGCCTCGGCCTCTTCAGCCAGTCGGCCGCGATAGGCATCGCCCTCTACGCGGCCGCAGACCGCCGGAAGCTCGGCTTCTCCTCGCTCTTCTCGGCAGGCAATCGGGCCGACGTGTCAGGGAACGACGTCATGCAGTACTGGGAAGACGATGTCGCAACGAGCGCAGTCGGTCTCTATCTCGAGTCCTTCGGCAATCCCCGCAAGTTCTCCCGGATCGCACGCCGGCTCGCCCGTAGCAAGCCGGTCATCGTGGCCAAGAGCGAGATCCTCGGCCTGCGCCTGCCGCCCGGGCACGCCGTCCGGACGTCGCAGGCCCCGCCCGAGGCGCTCGACGCGATGCTGCGGCAGGCCGGCGTCATCCGTGTCTCGACACTCGAGGAACTCGTCGACGTCGCCCAGATCCTCTCAGGGCCACAGCCGCGCGGCCCGCGGATCGCCGTCGTCTCGAATGCGGCCTCGCTCGGACGCGTCGTGGCGGACGGGGCCGAGGGATACGACCTCACCGTGACCGATACCGTGACCGACCTCGACCTCTCGGGCCGTTCGACAGCACTTCCGGCCCTCAGGGCCCGCATCCTCGATCTCATCGACGCAGGGGCTGCCGACTCGATCGTCGTCGCCCTCGTCCCCACGGCCGGGGTGAAACCTGACGGCATCGCGGAGATCCTGGCCGAATGCGCCGAGGCGCGCTCGACGACGATCGTGGCCGCGTTCACCGGAATCCTCGGGCATCCCGAGCGAGCGGAGGGCCTGATCCCCGACCGGGGCACCGAGGGCCTCGGCTCGCCGACGGTCCCCGCCTTCACGAGCGCAGGCGATGCTGTGGCGGCCCTTGCCGCCGTCGTCCGCTACACCGAGTGGCTCTCGCACGAGGCGAGCGAGCCCTTCGAGGCGACCCATGACGACGACGGCGCCGAGGACCTCATCGACACGGCGCTCGCAGGCGTCACCGGGCCGGACCTCGTACGGCTCGGGCCTCGGCAGGCCGCCGACCTCCTTTCGTGCTATGGGATCAGCCTGCTCCCGTCGCGGCCCGTCGCCTCGGCGGACGAGGCCGTCGCGGCAGCAGAGGCCCTGGGCTGGCCGGTCGCGCTCAAGTCGACGTCGTCGAGCCTTCGGCACCGTCTGGACCTCGGCACGGTCCGCTTGGATATCCGGGACGAGCCGTCGCTCCGATCGGCATTCCACTTCATGGAGCAGTCCCTGTCCGCCTACGGTGAGCTCGCGGCCGGCCCGAGCGCGGAGCCGCGGCTCGAAGTACAGAGCATGGCGCCGCTCGGGCAGGCGTGCGTCGTGCGGGCGATCGAGGATCCGCTGCTCGGACCGGTCATTTCGTTCGGTCTCGCGGGGGATGCGGTCGCTCTCCTCGACGACTGGGCGCACCGGGTCCCACCGCTCACGATGCTGGACGTCCGCGACCTCGTGCGCGGACCGCGGGCATCCGAGAAGCTCTTCGGGTACGAAGGGCTTCCTGCCCTCGACGTGGCTGCGCTCGAAAGCCTCGTCGGGCGGGTGTCGCTGCTCAAAGACCGGCATCCCGAGGTCTCCGTGCTCGAACTCAAGCCGGTGGTGGTGAGCGAGCACGGTCTCACCGTCCTGCACGCGGAGGTCTGGCTCGGCAACGCGGCTCACCGGACCGACAGTGCGCGCCGGGCGATGTCGGATCAGTAGCCTCGCATGCCCCTATCACACAGATGACCCATTTGAAGGGTCCATGCGTCAGTCTGGGAGAATGGTCGTATGAGCCACACGCCGTCCTCCCATGTGCCGGGCCATGAGCCGGCCGCGCGGTCCTTGAGCGCAGACCTCGAGCGCACGGGCTTCTACCCCCGGCTCGTAGCCGACGTCGTCCACGATGCCCTCGACGGCGCTTCGCCGCACGCGCACCTCGTCCACCTCGAGACCCACTTCGAGCGCGCCGAGGTCCGGCGTCACATCACCGTCCTTGCGCTCACCGAGGAGCTCCTTGTCATCACGCATGTTGACGAGGCCCCGCTCGAGGCGGACCCGCAGCGCACGACAGCCCAGGTGTCCACGGAATCCATCCCGCTCTCCCAGGTCAGGACCGTCGTTCTGAGCTATGTGTTCACGGAGCCCGCCTCGTATGAACCGGGGGATCCGGTCCGCGAGGTAACCCTCTCCATCGCGTGGTCGGGGGGCCAGCGCCTCGACCTCCTGCCGGCCTCGTGCGGGGACCCGAACTGCGAGGCCGACCACGGCTACACGGGCAGCATCGCGCAGGAGGACATCGTCCTGCGGATCAGCTCAGAGGCCGATGGGCCTGAGGCGGTCAACACCGCCAAGCACTTCGCGCGGCTGCTTCGCGCGGCGAACGTCGCAAGCCCCACCCGAGTGGTGCAGAGCCCGTCCGCGCCCCCTCCGCCCGCCTCCCGTCCGCGGCTCGCAGGCCTGGGCGGGCGTCCCTCGCGTGGGCACGGGGGACGCGAGTGACGGGATCGCCCGTTCCGACGGCCGTCGAATCCCTTCCTGCCGCTCCTGCGTATGGCCGCCGGAGCATCGCCGACCTCCTGCCGAGCTGCGCGGCAGCGCTTGGCGCAGAGGGCTTCGAGAACCCCCTCGGGCTGCCGGACGCCCCGCGCGTCTGCGTCGTCATGGTCGACGGGCTCGGCCGATCCCTGCTGACCCAGCGTGCTGCCCACACGCCCTTCCTCCGCGGAAAGCTGCAGGCCGGGCAGGGGAGTATCCCGGCGACGCTCGACGCCGCGTTTCCCAGCACGACTGCCGCGTCGCTCGCGAGCTTCGGCACCGGGCTTCCCCCCGGGCAGCACGGAATGGTCGGCTACGACGTGCTCGCTCCGCACTTGGGACGCGTCGTCAACCAGCTCAACGGCTGGGACCCCGCCGTCGACCCCGACAGGTGGCAGCCGTTCCCGACGGTGTTCGAGCGCCTCGATCCTGCGATCCCGGTCGCGACCGTGAGCCTTCCGCAGTTCGAGGGCTCCCCGATGACGCGCGCTGCGCTGCGCGGGGGCCGCTTCATCGGCGCCGAGACGCTGCACGCAAGGACGACGGCGGCCGCCTCGACGCTCGCCGCGGCGCCGCGCATGCTCCTGTACTTCTACCTCAACGAGCTCGACAAGGCGGGGCACGTCGCCGGCTGCGAATCACGGGCGTGGGAGGAGGCACTCGAGGAGGTCGACGCGTCGATCCGCAGGCTCGACGCGCAGCTTCCAGCCAATACGCTCATCCTCGTCACCGGCGACCACGGCATGGTCGATGTCCGTGAGGCGCACCGAGTCGACTTCGGCCTGGAGCCGGAGCTCGTCGAGGGGACCAGATTCACAGCGGGTGAGCCTCGCATGGTCCACCTCCATCTCGAGGATCCCTCGGACGACGGCGCGCTGCGGCGCTTGCTTGAGAGGTGGCACGCGCGCTTCGGCAAGCAGGCGTGGGTCTTTACGAAGGGGCAGGCGATCGAGCAGGGGCTCTTCGGCGAGGTGCGCCCGGAAGTCCAGGAGCGCATCGGCGACCTTCTCGTGGCCCCGCATGGCGAGCTGGCGCTGTACGACGGGCGCCGCGTCCGGCCTGCCGCCTTCACCATGGTCGGACAGCACGGCTCGCTCACGAAGGCCGAGCGGCTCGTCCCACTCGTCGCGTTCCGTGCGTCCGGCCCAGCGCATTCCAAGCGGCGGCGCCGCAGCTGAGGCCGCCTTTCCCTTGAGGGGCCTCCCGTCCCTTGAGGGCCTCCCGCTTCTTGAGGGGCCTCCCGCTTCTGAGCCCACCGGCGTACGGTAGTTAGTACACGTCAACTAACTCCGGCGTTTTCCAAGACCGGCTGCACGTCGACTCGGAGGCTTCCATGAGCTCGAATGCCTTGACCGCATACCGCGCGCGGAGGGCAGCGCACGCCGAGCGCGACCTCGCGAGCCCCCACTACAAATGGATCGTCCTGTCCAACACGACGCTCGGCGTCCTCATGGCGACGATCAACTCCTCGATCCTGCTCATCGCCCTGCCGGACATCTTCCGCGGGATCGGCATCAACCCCCTCGAACCCAGCAATACGGGCCTCCTGCTCTGGCTCATCATGGGCTATCTGGTGGTGACTGCGGTCCTCGTCGTGAGTTTCGGCCGCTTGGGGGACATGTACGGGCGCGTACGGATGTACAACGCGGGCTTCGCCATCTTCACCTTTTTCTCCATCCTGCTCTCGGTCACATGGCTCCACGGCACGGCTGGGGCTATCTGGCTCATCGCGATGCGCATCCTCCAAGGCATCGGGGGAGCGCTCCTCATGGCGAATTCAAGCGCGATCATCACCGACGCCTTCCCCGTCAACCAGCGCGGCCTGGGACTGGGCCTCAACCAGGTGGCGGGCATCGCAGGCTCATTCCTCGGCCTGATCATCGGCGGTCTTCTGGGCCCGCTCGAGTGGCACCTCGTCTTCCTCGTCTCCGTCCCCGTGGGCCTTTTCGGGACGATCTGGGCCTCCCTCCGTCTCCACGAGTCCGGCACGCGGCCGCGCTCGCGCATGGACTGGTGGGGGAACCTGACCTTCGCGATCGGCCTCATCGCGGTGCTCGTCGGCATCACGTACGGCATCCAGCCGTACGGATCGAGCCCGATGGGCTGGGCCAACCCGGCGGTCCTCGTCGCGATCCTCGGCGGCGTAGCCGTCCTCGTCGTGTTCTGCATCATCGAGCTCCGTACGCCGGACCCGATGTTCCGCCTGGACCTGTTCCGCATCCGGGCGTTCTCGGCCGGCAACCTCGCAAGCCTTCTCTCAGGGCTCGGCCGTGGCGGGCTCATGTTCATCCTCATCATCTGGCTGCAGGGCATCTGGCTGCCCCGGCACGGCTACAGCTTCGAATCGACGCCGCTCTGGGCCGGCATCTACATGCTTCCGCTCACCATCGGCTTCCTCGTGGCCGGACCGACCTCTGGCTGGCTCTCAGACCGCTTCGGCGCCCGCTTCCTCGCGACGGGCGGCATGGTGGTCGCGGCGGCGAGCTTCCTCTGGCTGCTCGTGCTTCCGGTGAACTTCGACTACTGGGTGTTTGCCCTGGCGCTCCTCGCGAACGGCATCGGCATGGGCCTGTTCGCCGCACCGAACCGTGCCGGCATCATGAACAGCCTGCCGCCGGGGCAGAGAGGCGTCGGCGCGGGGATGAGCACGACGTTCCAGAACTCTTCGATGGTGCTCTCGATCGGCATCTTCTTCTCGCTCATGATCGCAGGCCTCGCGGGGTCTCTTCCGCACACGCTGAGTGCTGGGCTCACCGCACAGGGAGTCCCTGCGGCCGCGGCCGACCGCATCGCTGCGCTGCCACCCGTGGGCGTGCTGTTCGCTTCGCTCCTCGGCTACAACCCCGTTCAGACGCTGCTCGGGCCGCAGGTGCTCGGTTCGCTGCCGCCGGCCAACGTGCAATACCTGACGGGCCGAGGCTTCTTCCCGTCGCTCATCTCCGGTCCTTTCGCATCCGGTCTCGAAGTAGCGTTCGCCTTCGCCGTAGCCGCGTGCCTCATCGCGGCCATCGCCTCCGCCCTCCGCGGCGAGAGGTATGTGGACCCCGGTACCGGGGCAGCGGTCGGTTCCGGGACCGCAGGAACAGCCGGGAGCCCACGAGAGTCAGGGGCGGAAGAAGCGGGGGCGGCAGAGACAGCAGGAGCTCAGGGGATGGAAAACTCTCCCTCGGAGGACGCGGAAGCCTCCGCTCCAGAGGGAAGGCGGCGATGACAGGGGGCCCGGCCCGCGGTGACGCCGAGACTACGGCCCTCGCCGCGGAGCTGCGCACCGCTGTCAACCGGCTCGCGTTCTACCTCCGGAGGGACGCTGGGAAACGGGATCTGACCCCGTCCAGGCTCGCCGCCCTTGCGGCGCTCGAGCGTGGCGGCCCCCAGCGGCCCGGCGACCTCGCGGCGAGCCTCGGCATCAGCGCGGCGAGCATGTCGCGGCTCACGGAGGCGCTCGAGGGAGGCGGATGGGTCCGCAGAACGCCCGACGCGGCCGACAAGCGGGCCTTCCTGCTGGCTCTCACCGAGGAGGGGACCGCGACGATCAACGATGTCCGCCGCGAAGGCACGAGCCGGCTCGCGGAGGAAGTCGCTCTGCTCTCGCCGAAGGAGCGGGCAGCGCTTGTTGCCGCGCTTCCTGTTCTGACCGGCCTCGCCGACCGGCATCTCGACGGCCTTGCCCGCTCGCCGCTCACGGCAGAAGCACGGGCAGGCACCTAGGCCAGAGAGCTGTTATTCGCTCTTGGTCCCGAACACGATCTCGTCCCAGGTCGGGATGGAGGAGCGCTTTGATCGGGACGCACGGCGTGCTGGCTCCGGGATGCTCTCTGTCTCGTCCGAGGGCGTCTCCGAGGCTTTGCCTGACTCGGTTCGCTCCGGGCCACCAGCTTGCTCGGTGCCCCCAGAGGGATGATCGGTGGCGTGAGCGGCAGATTCGTCCGTCTCGGGCCCATCCTCCACGGGCCCATCCTCCACCGGGCCGTCGGCGCTGGGCACGTTGGCCCCTGCTTCATTTGAGCTGGGCTCATTCGTGCTGGGCTCATTCGTCCGGGGCGCGGGGACGATCGTGACTTCGCAAGTCGAGGTGCTCAGGCCGGAGGCCAGCCGGAGGTGCGGATCCTCCTGTGGGCGGCTGGGATCGTCCTCTCGAGGCAGGCGCGGGAAGAACGGAGCCACGCTATCCCGCACTGGCTCGAGTCGACGAGGCCGCTGCTCGTTCTCGCGCTCGTCACCTCGGCCGCGCCGTTCTCGCTGCCCGCGATCCTCTGATCCGGCCGGCGCGCGCTCCGGCTCGGTCCGCTCGTTCGTCTCTCCGGGCCTCGGATGGGCCGCCGGAATCCCCTGGGTGAGCAGGAGAGCGAGGGCGTCCTCTGCGTCCTCGTCGATGCCCAAGCGCTGCCCACGGCGGGCACGCAGCATGTCGAGGAGGTCCGACTCGGGATCCCTCCGCTCGGGGAGCGGAGTCTCGGGACGGGCCGCCTCGGGGGCTTCCACATCGAAGGGGCGGTCGACGACGGAGAGCCGCCTCGGCGACGTCGGACCTTCGAGCGGCTCAAGCTCACTCAGCTGCTGAGCCCACCGATTGGCGTTGGCCACGCTGCGACGCACGGGATTGAAGGTCCAGATCGCGGGAGGCTCCTCGCCAATTGCCGCTGGCGCACCCTCCGGCAGCGAGAAGCGGGCAACGACGGTCCACAGGCCGTCGCGCCGCCGCCATGAATCCCATTCGACGGAGGACGGATTGACGCCGTGCACGCCGAGACGGTGCGCTACGACGTCGCCGAGGCGAGCGGGGCCGTGACCGAACTCGGCAGCGAACGCGGAGTGGGCAGGAGGCGGAGGGCCGACCTCGGTTGCCTGGGCGAGCAGCGAGATGTGTTCGCGCTCCGCGAGGACGGGGCTCTCATAGCGGCGGATGCGGTCGATGGGGATGCCAGAGGACTCCGAGATGCTCTCGGCAGTCGCGCCGGCCCGGATTTCGGCCTGAATCTGGCGGGGCGACAGATTCACGTCCCCGGAGGGCGCGGGGCGCTGCGGGGCTGGCCGTGCAACCGCACGACGCAGAGCCTCGTCGACGCGGAGGCGGAAGAGCTCGCCCGAGGCAGCGCTCAGCAGCAGGTGCTGACCGTCGTCGTGAACGCCGACGAGGCGAAGTTCCTGCAGATTGTCCTGCGGTTGCTCCCGCATTGAAGCCTCCAGCGTTGCCTAGTCTTGACGGAAACTCTGCCATTCTCCGGCCTGGTTTGCAGCCTCATCGCTCGGTGTGCCGCGACTTCTCCGGCCACAATCGGGGGCCGAGTGGCGAAACTGGCGCCGATCGGGAACAATCTCCCCGTCACTGGGCACAAAATGGGGGCCGAGTGCGTTAGAGAGTGGACTACGTGGAGTGGCCACGTGACTGATGCGAGTAACCGGAGCGTGAACGAATAACTATGGCGACCGACTACGATGCGCCGCGCAAGAACGAGGAAGAGCTCAACGAGGATTCAATCGAAGAGCTGAAGACGCGGCGCACGGACAAGCAGTCCGCCTCGGTGGACGAGGATGAGGCCGAGGCCGCTGACAGCTATGAGCTGCCCGGCGCGGATCTCTCCGGCGAGGAGCTGCTCGTGCGCGTCCTGCCTGCTCAGGCAGACGAATTCACGTGCGCGTCCTGCTTCTTGGTGCGCCACCGGTCCCAGATCGCCCGCGAGAAGAACGGGCTGTACTACTGCAAGGAGTGCGAGGGCTAAGCCTCCCGCACGATGGAACGTGGAAGGGGCCGAGCAAATGCTCGGCCCCTTCCACGTTCCCGGTTCTTTCCGGCTTCAGGCTTGGCTGCCGGCGAGTGCTTCCAGGAGCTTCGCAGGCCGCCGCGTCGAGACGAGCCAGTACGGAGTCGGGTCCTCCGGGTCATCGAGCTCTACGCGCACAACCGGGGAGATCCAGCCGCGCATGCAGAGGTAGGCGCGCCCATCAAGACGCGTCCCGCGCTCAGCTGTGGCCTCGTCGCCGAGGAACGCCTCGACGGACGCCACGAACTGGCGTGGGAGGACTGCGCGTCCGGCCCGGAAGTCGCCCGGCGTCACGACCACGGCGGGAGTCGTCGCAATGAGGATTCCGCACAGGACGAGGAAGACCAGAATCGCGCCCGTGTAACCGGCCGCGATGCTGATCGGCGCGAGCACGAGGATACATGCACCCGCAATGCCGATGACGACGATCCAGACCCACCACGAGGGCCAGAGCTTTTCACTGTAGATGGTCGTCGCGCTGTCGCGGGGCACGGGACCAGAGGAGGGCGAATCAGGCATGGCTCCAGCTTTTCACCTCGTGCACGCGAGCACCAAAGCCAACCGATAGAGTGGTGTGGTGACCGCAGCCGAGACGACTGACGACGCCACCGCCCGCACTGCCCTTGAATGGGAGCCCACCCTCGACATCGAGGTGGTCATGCTCGACGACGGCCTCCCCGCCCCGTCGTACGCCCACCCCGGCGACGCCGGCGCCGACCTGTGCTCGCGGATCGACTTCACGCTCGAGCCGGGGGAGCGGCTTCTGGTCCCGACCGGAGTCAGCATCGCCCTGCCCTTCGGCTATGTCGCGCTCATTCACCCGAGGTCGGGGCTCGCGACCCGCCACGGCCTCACGGTCGTGAACGCTCCAGGCACAGTGGATGCTGGCTACCGGGGAGAGATCGCGGTGACTCTCCTGAACACGGACGCGCGTGAACCACTGAGCCTGCGCCGCGGCGATAGAATTGCGCAGATGGTGATCCAGCGCGTCGAGTACGCGCGCTTCGTCCCCGTCGACTCGCTTGCCGAGTCGGCGCGGGGGACCGGCGGCTTCGGCTCCACCGGAGGATTCTCGGCGCGGTAGCGCCTGCACGGACGGGAGGCGCGCGAGGGCGGCTTCGCGGACGGCTGACTGAAGGAGAAGTTGACGTGCTGTTCGGACGTGGCAAGAATGCCAAGCTGACTGCCGAGGACCCCTCGGTGCTCGGCACGCCCCAGCGAGAGGCCGAGCCGGACAAGAGCGGCTTCGGGCGCTCTTCCAAGGGGCCGTTCGACGCGAGCGAGAGGGATACCGCCGTCGGCTACGTTGACCTCGGCGCGATCCTCATCCGTCCTATCGAAGGGCTGCAGATCCGCCTCGAAGTCGAGGAGGCAACCCGACGCGTCGTCGCGGTGACCCTTGACCTCAACGGCTCGAGCCTTCAGCTCCAAGCCTTTGCTGCCCCCAGGTCGGCGGGCCTCTGGGGTGAGATCCGGGCGCAGATCGCCCAGTCGGTTGCGAGTCAGGGCGGCACCGTCGAGGAGATCGAGGGAAGCTTCGGGCCCGAGCTCGTCGCCAAGCTCCCAACGTCCACGGCCGATGGTCGGCGGGGCTACCGCGTGGCCCACTTCATGGGAGTCGACGGCCCCCGTTGGTTCCTGCGCGGCGTCATGTCCGGCAATGCCGTCATGGACCGGGCCGCGGCGGAGGAGCTCGAGGAACTGTTCCGCTCCGTCGTCGTCGACCGTGGCGAATCGCCTCTGCCGCCGAGCGAGCTCCTCCCTCTGCGTCTCCCTGTCGACCAGCCCCCGCAGGAGCAGGCCGGCGCCCCCGGGTTCGCTGCGCCCGAGCGCGGCCCGGAGATCACGCATCTTGGCTGAGCGATCCACACCGGCCCCACTTGATTTCTCCCGCCTTCCCGAGCGCGGCGTGGTCGCGGGCGAGGGCATCATCCGCTCCGTGACCTTCGTCGCCCCGTCCGAGGCACCACGCTTCAGCGCGAGGATCGAAGACGCCGAGGCAGAACGGCCCGGGCGGGGGCCGGCGATACGTCTGGTCTGGCTCGGCCGACGACGCATCCGGGGGATCGACGCGGGCACTTCCGTCCGATTCTCGGGAATGCTCTCCGCCGTGCAGGGCGAACCCACCATCTACAACCCGCGCTACGAGATCCTCGCGAAGGAGGAGTGAGATGGAGTCCGAGGGACAGCCGTCGAAGGAACCCGGAGCCGCCGAGTTGGCGGCTGCCTACGCGGCGAGGGCAGGGCTCCACCGGCACGCCGACGGGCGTATTGACGTCCTCCGCAGCGCGGGCGGAGTCCGTGGTGTGCTCGAGAGCATCCTGCCTGGCCTCGTCTTCCTCGTGGCGTTCACGGCGGTGCGCGACCTCGTGCTCTCCGCCGTGCTCTCGCTCGCCGTGGCGGCCGTGTTCGTCGTCGTCCGCCTTCTCACCCGGACTTCTCTGACCCAGGCGTTCGCGGGAATCGTGGGCATCGCGGTCTCGGCAGCCCTCGCCCTCTTCACGGGGAAGGCGGAGAACTTCTACGTCTCGGGCTTCCTGACGAACGCGGCCTACATTCTCGCGCTCGCCATCTCTGTGGTCGTGAAGTGGCCGCTCATGGGAGTGGTCTTCGGCTTCCTTCGCAATGAGGGCGTCCACTGGCGCGGCGACGCGCAGCGCGCTCGGCAGTACCGGCTTGGAACCTGGATCATGGTCGCAGTGCTGGCCCTGAGGCTGGTCGTCGAGGTGCCGCTGTACCTCATGGGCGACGCGGGCCTCGTGGCCCTCGGAGCGATGCGCCTGCTCCTCGGCGTCCCCCTCTACGCGCTCGGCATCTGGCTTGCATGGCTCGTCACCCGCCCTGCGGCCCAGTCGCAGGCGACCGCAGGGGACTAGTTTTCAGCCGCTGGCGGATCAGCCGTCGAAGAGGTCGTCTTCGCCTTCCTCGCTCGGGAGTTCTTCCGCTTCCTCCCCGTTCCCGGGCGAGAGCAAGGCGCGCAGCGCATCCTCAGCGGCGATGGTGGTCACGAAGAACAGCTCGTCCCGGTGGTCGATCACGTCGTCGATGCTGGGCGTGATGGGGGACTGGTCGCGAAGGATCGCGACGAGGGCCGCGTCATTGGGCCATTCGACTTGGCCGACCGTGCGTCCGATGAGGTCCGAGTTCGCCGGGACGGTGAATTCGACGAGCGAGGCAACGCCGGTCTGGAGCGTCAGGAGCCGCACGACGTCCCCGATCTCGACCGCCTCTTCCACGAGTGCCGTCATGAGACGAGGAGTGTTGACGGCTACGTCGACGCCCCACGAGCCGTCGAACATCCAATCGTTCTTGGGGTTGTTGACGCGCCCCACCGTGCGCCCGACACCGAACTCGGTCTTGGCGAGCAGAGAGACGACGAGATTGACCTTGTCGTCTCCCGTCGCGGCGACGACAACGTCGGCGTCCTCGACGCGCGCCTCCTTCAGCGTCGAGATCTCGCACGCGTCGCCGACGAGCCACTTTGCGCCCCTGAGGCCGCTGCGGCCGATGACCTCAGGTTTGGGGTCGATGAGCAATACGTCGTGACGGTGCGCGAGCAGTTCCCGTGCGATCGACGAGCCGACGCTTCCGGCGCCCGCGATGATGACCTTCACAGTCCCTCCTTGGCGGGCGGCGCCGCGAGAATGCGGGAGACATCGCCCGTGTCGTCCAGGCGCATCATGACGTGGACGGTGTCCCCCTCCTGATAGCTCGTGCTGGGGTTGGGGAGCATGCCTTCGCCGAAGCGCGTCACATAGGCGACGCGGACGGGAGCCGCCTTCTCGATAGCGGAGAGCGGCTGCCCGAGCCACGCGGGATCGAGGTCTACTTCCGTCAGGACGAGCCGACCCGACGCGTCGCGGAAGTCACCCGCGATCCCAGCTTCCGGAAGGATGCGCCGCAGGACCTGGTCGGCGCTCCACCTCACCGCTGCGACGGTGGGGATTCCCAGCCGCTGATAGATCTCGGCACGGCCGGGATCGTAAATCCTCGCGACAACGTGAGGCACATGGAACGTCTCGCGAGCAACGCGCGTCGCGAGGATGTTGGAGTTGTCGCCGCTCGAAACGGCCGCGAAGGCGTACGCATCCTCAATCCCCGCCTGACGCATGGTGTCCCGATCGAAGCCGATACCCGTGACCTTGCGTCCGCCGAACGTGCGCCGAAGACGGCGGAAAGCCCGATCGTCCTGATCGATGATGGCCACCGAATGGCCCGAGTCCTCGAGCGTGTGCGCGAGGGAGACGCCCACACGCCCGCACCCCATGATCACGTAATGCGCCACCCGCGCTCCTTGCTCCCTCTGGCCAGACGAAGGCCAACGCCGCCTCCGCCGACGGGAGGTTCGACACCCAATGTATCGAATCCCTATCCCGCCGCGGGGCCACGGACTATGACTTGCCGCGCCCAGCGCATACCGTGTCTTCGTGCTGCAGATATTCAACGCCGTGAAACGGGTGCTGGTTGGGCGTCCGTTCCGCAACGACAGGTTGAGCCATACGCTCCTGCCGAAGCGGATCGCCCTGCCGATCTTCGCTTCCGACGCCCTCTCCTCGGTCGCCTACGCGCCGGACGAGATCCTCCTCACGTTGGCCTTGGCTGGCGTCGGCTCGGTCGCGCTCTCCCCGTGGGTGGGGATCGCCGTCATGCTCGTGCTGCTCACCGTGGTCGCTTCCTACCGTCAGAACGTGCACGCCTACCCTTCGGGCGGCGGGGACTACGAGATCGCGACGACGAACCTCGGCCGATTCGCGGGGCTCACCGTCGCGTCCGCCCTCCTGGTCGACTACGTCCTCACTGTCGCCGTGTCGATCTCCTCCGCGGCGAACTATCTGACGACCGCTGTGCCGTTCTTCCAAGGGCAGCAGGCGCTCATCGCCGTCGTCGGCGTCCTCGTCCTCGCGCTCGTCAATCTGCGCGGCGTCAAGGAGGCCGGCACGGTCTTCGCGGCCCCGACGTACATCTTCATGCTCTCGATCATCGGCATGACTCTCGTGGGCCTCGTCCAGTTCCTCACGGGCAACCTGCACCAGTCCGTCAGTGCTGCCTTCGCGATCGTTCCGAGCGCCGAGTTCAGCCAGGGCCTCGTCGGGCTGGCAGGCGGATTCCTCCTGCTCCGTGCGTTCTCCTCGGGCGCCGCGGCGCTCACCGGCGTCGAGGCGATCAGCAACGGCGTCCCGAACTTCAGGCCGCCGAAGAGTGCGAACGCTGCTCGCACCCTCCTGCTCCTTGGCATCGTCGCCGCGAGCATGCTCGCAGGCATCCTCTTCCTCGCCAGCGCGACCCACGTCCACATGGCGCAGGACCCCTCGAGCGAGCTCACCCTCAATGGGCAGCTCCTTCCTTCGAGCTACGTGCAGTCACCCGTGATCAGCCAGATCGCGGACGCGGTGTTCGGAAATGGGAGCATCGCGTTCTACATCGTCGTTGCTGCGACGGGCGTGATCCTCGTGTTCGCGTCGAACACGGCCTTCAACGGCTTCCCGATCCTCGCCTCGATCCTCGCTCAGGACGGCTACCTGCCCCGCCAGCTCCGCACACGGGGCGACCGGCTCGCGTTCAGCAACGGCGTCATCCTGCTCGCAACGGGGGCTCTTGTCCTCATCGTCTCGTTCAACGCAGACGTCACGCGCCTCATCCAGCTGTACATCGTGGGCGTCTTCGTGTCCTTCACCGCGAGCCAGTTCGGAATGATCCGACATTGGACGCGGGAGCTCAGGCGGGTCAAGGACCGATCGGTGCGCCTGGGCATGCGGCGTTCCCGCGTCGTCAACTCGATCGGCTTCGGCATGACGGCGACCGTCCTCATCATCGTGCTCATCACGAAGTTCGAGCATGGCGCCTGGATCGCGATCCTCGCGATGATCGTCCTGTTCCTCGTCATGTGGAGCATCCGCGCGCATTACGACAAGGTGGCCCGGGAACTCGCCGTCGGTGATGATTCGTCCGCTCGTGCCCTGCCGAGCCGTGTCCACGCCGTCCTTCTCGTCTCGCACGTCCGCAAGCCCGTGCTGCGCGCCCTCGCCTACGCCCGCGCGTCGCGTCCGTCCCGCCTCGATGCAGTCACGGTGGATATCAGCCCCGAGGAGACAGCGCAGACTGTCGCGGACTGGGAGAAGCTCGACATCCCGGTGCCGCTGACGGTCCTCGCGAGTCCGTACCGCGAGACGGTGACACCGCTGCTCGAGTACATCGACAGCATGCGGCGGGAATCGCCGCGGGACCTCATCGTCGTCTACATCCCCGAATACGTCGTCGGGAAGTGGTGGGAGCAGCTCGTGCACAATCAGACAGCGCTTCGCATCAAGGCGAGGCTCCACTTCGAACCCGGCGTCATGGTCGCGAGCGTCCCGTGGCAGCTCAAGTCGTCCGAGACGGCGCGGAGGCTGCAGGAACTGTGAACGATCTCGAACTTCGGCTCGGCCCGATCGCACACGGCGGGCACACGGTCGCGCGTCACGAGGGGCGCGTTGTCTTCGTACGCCACGGGCTCCCGGGCGAGCTCGTGCGCGTACGGCTGACCGACACCGAGCCCGAGCGGAGGTTCTGGCGCGGCGACGTCGTCGAAGTCCTCGAAGGCTCACCCGAACGCCGTCCGCACGTGTGGGCGCCGGCGGACTCCCTCGCCGCGTATGCCAAGGGGAGCGTCCCGGTCGGCGGTGCCGAATTCGGGCATATCAGCCTCGCCGAGCAGCGGCGGCTCAAGGCCGCCGTCGTAAGCGAGCAGCTGTCACGGATCGCGCACATCACGCTCGACGTCGAGGTCGAGGAGGTTCCCACGCAGCGGACGGCCGACGGCGCGGTGTCCCCCAGAGATGGGCTCCACTGGCGCACCCGCTGCAGCTTCGCGGTCGACGCCGGGGGCCGCCTCGCGATGCATGCCCACCGTTCGGACACTGTCGTACCCATCAGGGACATGCCGCTCGCCGTCGAGGAGATCGAGCGCCTGGGCCTGTGGGACGTGGACCTCGCCGGAGTCGAGCGCGTCGAGGTCGCGGCTCCGGCGTCGGGCGAGACCCCGCTCGTTGTCTTCACCCTCGCCGAGGACCTCGGGTCGGCGCGCTTGAGCGCGCTCGCCGAGGCCGTGGGCGACGCAGCCTCTGTGAGCGTCGTTTCGGCCAACGGCGGCGCCCCGCTCACGCTCCGAGGCCGGGGCTCGGTTGCAGAGCAAGCCGACGGCTACCACTACACGGTCACGGGCGAGGGCTTCTGGCAGATCCACCGTCGCGCACCCGAGACCCTCATGGCCGCGGTGCTCGACGCCGTGGGACCGGAACTCGTCGAGGGCGCGGCCGTCGCCGATCTCTATGCCGGTGCTGGCCTCTTCACGGCACCACTAGCGGCGCGTGTCGGCGCATCGGGTTCCGTCCTCTCCGTCGAGGGCTCTCCTGGGACGAGCCGCGACGCGCGGCGCACGTTCAAGCGACAGCGGCAGGTCGACGTCGTCCAAGGCCGGGTTGAGCGAGTGCTGCGCCAGCGCGCGGGACAGCGGCTGGACGCCGTGGTCCTGGACCCGCCCCGTGCTGGCGCGGGTCGCGAGGTGGTGCGACAGCTCGTGGCAGCCGCGCCCCGGGCCGTCGCCTACGTGGCATGCGATCCGGCTTCCTTCGCCCGCGACCTCGGCTGGCTCCTCGAGGCGGGCTGGAGCCTCGAGTGGGTGCGGGGGTTGGATTTGTATCCGCAGACGCACCACGTTGAAATGGTCGCCCTGTTGAAGCCCGGCTCGTAGCCAATCTGATCAGGGTGGGGGAGAGGGCAGACGGTCGCGCTGTTGAAGCCCGCTCGTAAGCGCCCCCGCAGCTCCCGTCGCTTGGCGCAGGTCCCGGAACTAGGATGGCCTTGGCGCCGAAAGCCCGTCCGCGTCGGACGCAAGCTAGCTTAGGCTTGCCTAACTAGCAACCGTCCCTGCGCGCGGCAAAGATGGCAATGTTGCGAGAGGAGTGGTGCATTGAGCACTGTGGACAGCTTCGGATCCAAAGGCGTACTGAACGTCGGTGGCACTGAATATGAAATTTATCGGCTGAGTGCGGTTGAGGGCTCGGAGTCCCTCCCGTTCAGCCTCAAGGTTCTGCTCGAGAACCTTCTCCGCACCGAGGACGGTGCCAACATCACCGCGGACCACGTTCGCGCCCTGGCCGGCTGGGATCAGAATGCCCAGCCGAGCACGGAAATCCAGTTCACCCCGGCCCGAGTGATCATGCAGGACTTCACGGGCGTGCCCTGCGTCGTCGACCTCGCGACCATGCGCGAGGCGGTCAAGGACCTCGGCGGTGACCCCGAGCGCGTCAACCCGCTCGCTCCGGCCGAGCTCGTCATCGACCACTCCGTCCAGATCGACGTCTTCGGCAACGCGGGCGCGATCGAGCGGAATATGGAGATCGAGTACCAGCGCAACGGCGAGCGGTACCAGTTCCTCCGCTGGGGCCAGACTGCCTTCGAAGACTTCAAGGTCGTTCCGCCTGGCATGGGCATCGTGCACCAGGTCAACATCGAGTACCTCGCCCGTACCGTCATGACCCGCGAGGTCGAGACGCCCGAGGGCAAGGTCCTCCGCGCCTACCCCGACACCCTCGTGGGCACCGACTCGCACACCACCATGGTCAACGGCCTCGGCGTCCTCGGCTGGGGCGTCGGCGGCATCGAGGCTGAGGCGGCCATGCTCGGCCAGCCCGTCTCGATGCTCATCCCGCGCGTCGTCGGCTTCAAGCTCTCGGGCTCGATCCCCGCGGGCGCGACGGCGACGGACGTCGTTCTCACGATCACGGAGATGCTCCGCAAGCACGGCGTTGTCGGCAAGTTCGTAGAGTTCTACGGCGAGGGCGTGGCCGAGGTTCCGCTCGCCAACCGTGCGACGATCGGCAACATGAGCCCCGAGTTCGGCTCGACCGCCGCGATCTTCCCGATCGACCAGGTCACGCTCGACTACCTGCGCCTGACCGGCCGGCCGGAGGAGAACATCGCGCTCGTCGAGGCGTACGCGAAGGAGCAGGGCCTCTGGCACGATCCCTCGCGCGAGCCCCGCTTCTCCGAGTACCTCGAGCTCGACCTCTCGACTGTCGTCCCGTCGATCTCCGGACCGAAGCGGCCTCAGGACCGCATCGAACTCTCGGATGCGAAGGAGCAGTTCCGCAAGGACCTGCACAACTACGTCGAGGTCGGGAATGGCCACCCGGTGGACGGCACCGTCGACGAGACAATCGACGAGTCCTTCCCAGCGTCGGACTCCCCGTCGACCACTCAGGCCGACAGCCACGTGCAGGACACTGCCCGGCTCGCCAACCCGGTGGAGTCTGCGGCGAGCGGTGCCTTCGGCCGCCCCTCGCAGCCCGTGCACGTGAAGATGGACGACGGCCGGGAGTTCGAGCTCGACCACGGTGCGGTCTCGATCGCCTCGATCACATCCTGCACCAACACGTCGAACCCCTCGGTCATGCTCGCCGCCGCCATTCTCGCGCGCAACGCGGTCGAGAAGGGCCTCACCTCCAAGCCCTGGGTCAAGACCTCTGTGGCGCCCGGCTCGAAGGTTGTCACCGACTACTACGAGAAGTCGGGACTCGTGCCCTACCTCGAGAAGCTGGGCTTCTTCACGGTCGGCTACGGCTGCACGACCTGCATCGGCAACTCGGGCCCCCTCGAGACCGAGATCTCGGAGGCCGTGCAGGCCAACGATCTCTCCGTGACGTCGGTGCTCTCGGGCAACCGCAACTTCGAGGGCCGTATCAACCCCGACGTCAAGATGAACTACCTCGCGTCGCCGCCGCTCGTCATCGCCTACGCCCTCGCCGGCACGATGGACTTCGACTTCGAGTCGGAGCCCCTCGGCCAGGACCAAGACGGAAACGATGTCTTCCTCAAGGACATCTGGCCGAACCCGACCGAGGTCCAGCAGGTCATGGACGCCTCGATCGACCAGGACATGTTCACGAAGTCCTACGCGACGATCTTCGACGGCGACGAGCGGTGGCAGTCCCTGCCGACGCCGACGGGCTCGACGTTCGAGTGGAGCGACGATTCGACCTACGTTCGGAAGCCCCCGTACTTCGAGGGCATGAAGGCGCAGCCGGAGCCGGTCTCGGATATTGAGGGCGCTCGGGTGCTCCTCAAGCTCGGCGACTCGGTCACGACCGACCACATCTCGCCGGCCGGCTCGTTCAAGTCGGACACCCCCGCGGGCCAGTACCTGCTCTCGCATGGCGTGGAACGGAAGGACTTCAACTCCTACGGCTCGCGTCGTGGAAACCACGAGGTCATGATCCGTGGCACCTTCGCGAACATCCGCATCAAGAACCAGCTCCTCGATGGCGTCGAGGGCGGCTTCACGAAGGACTTCACGCAGGACGGCGCCCCGCAGGCCTACGTCTACGACGCCGCGGTGAACTACGAGAAGGCCGGCACCCCGCTTGTCGTCCTTGCTGGCAAGGAGTACGGCTCGGGCTCGTCGCGCGACTGGGCGGCGAAGGGCACCGCGCTCCTCGGAGTCAAGGCCGTCATCGCCGAGAGCTACGAGCGGATCCACCGCTCGAACCTCATCGGTATGGGCGTCCTTCCGCTCCAGTTCCCTGAGGGCGAGTCCGCGGCGACCCTCGGCCTCACGGGCAACGAGGTGTACTCCATCGAGGGCATCACCGGACTCAACGAAGGCACGACGCCGCAGACCGTCAAGGTGACTGCTACGGCCGAGGACGGCGGCACCAAGTCCTTCGACGCCGTCGTGCGCATCGACACGCCAGGCGAGGCTGACTACTACCGCAACGGCGGGATCCTGCAGTACGTGCTGCGCCAGATCTCCGCGAACTGACGCACTCGACACATCACTGTTGAGGCTCCAGCCTCCGCATGACCCCGAGGGCCCCCACGGCTGTGGGGGCCCTCGGGCGTTTCGGAGTGAACCGGGGTCCCGCTGGGGAAGGGGCTACAGTGGGTTGAGCAGTTTTCGAGCAAGGAGTAGCCCTTGGGCATTCTGGAGAGCATCCGCGGACCGAAAGACCTCGACCGCCTCACCTCCCAGGAGCTGACGGATTTGGCCGACGAGATCCGTCGCTTCCTCATCCGCAATGTTGCACAGACCGGGGGACATCTGGGTCCGAATCTGGGGGTGGTCGAGCTCACGCTCGCGCTCCACCGGGTCTTCGATTCGCCGCGGGACAGCATCATCTTCGACACGGGGCACCAGTCCTATGTCCACAAGCTCATCACCGGCAGGCAGGACTTCTCGTCGCTCCGCCAGCAGGGGGGCCTCTCCGGCTACCCGTCGCGAGCCGAGAGTGAACACGACATCGTCGAGTCCTCGCATGCGTCGTCGTCCCTCTCTTGGGCGGACGGCATCTCCAAAGCCCACAAGCTGACCGGCCATGGCGACCGCCACACGGTCGTCGTCGTGGGCGACGGCGCCCTCACGGGCGGCATGGCCTGGGAGGCGCTCAACAACATCGCGGCCGACAAGGACCGCCGGCTCGTGATCGTCGTCAATGACAACGGACGCTCGTACGCGCCCACCGTGGGTGGCTTCGCCGACTACCTCGCGTCCCTTCGCCCCGCCATCGACGCCGTCCGGGCAGCCCCCGCGTACGAGGGCACCCTCGCCTTCTGGAAGAAGCGCCTGCAAGAGGGCGGCCCCATGGGCCGCTTCACCTACAAGGGCCTGCACGCCGCCAAGAAGGGCGTCAAGGACTGGTGGGCACCGCAGGGCATGTTCGAAGACCTCGGCCTCAAGTATCTCGGCCCGGTCGACGGGCATGACGAGAGGGCCCTCGAGAATGCCCTCACTGCGGCGAAGCACTTCGCCGGGCCCGTGATCGTCCACGCTATGACCGAGAAGGGCCGCGGCTATGCGCCCGCGCGGGCGGACGAGGCGGACCAGTTCCACGCGGTCGGCGTCATCGATCCTCTGACGGGCGTGCCCCTGGCGTCAGCCGGCGCCGCGTCCTGGACGAGCGTGTTCGCTGACGAGATCGCCGCGATCGCGGACGAGCGGCCCGACGTCGTCGGCATCACCGGGGCAATGCTCATCCCGGTGGGCCTGCACAAGTTCGCCGAGCGGCACCCCGACCGCGTGTTTGACGTCGGCATCGCCGAGCAGCACGCCATGACGAGCGCTGCGGGCATGGCCTTCGGCGGCCTCCACCCGGTCGTGGCCGTGTACTCGACCTTCCTCAACCGGGCGTTCGACCAACTGCTCATGGACGTCGCCCTCCACAAGGCGGGAGTGACCATCGTGCTGGATCGCGCAGGGGTCACCGGCCCAGACGGCGCCAGCCATCACGGCCAGTGGGATATGGCTCTCGTCCAGAGCGTCCCCGGCCTTCACCTCGCTGCGCCGCGGGACGCCACGAGGCTTCGGGAGGAGTTGCGGGAAGCGATCGCCGTCTCCGACGCGCCGACCGTCGTGCGGTTCTCGAAGGGGAGCGTCGGGCCGGAGACCGAAGCCGTCGAGCGCCTCGCTGACGGCGTCGACGTGCTGCGCCGCACCGGGACCAAGCGAGGCAAGGGCGGCGATGTGCTCCTCGTCGCGGTCGGCGCCATGAGCGATCTCGCGCTCGACGTCGCCGAGCGGCTCGACCACCAGGGGATCAGTTCGACGGTCGTGGACCCGCGGTGGGTCCTGCCGGTGCCGAAGAGCGTCATCCGCTTGGCTGCGCAGCACCGGATCGTCGTGTGCCTCGAGGACGGCGTGCGGGCCGGCGGAGTCGGATCGCGGATCCGGCAGGAGATGAGGGCCGTCGGCGTCGACACAGCGCTCAACGAGGTCGGCCTGCCCGTCGAGTTCCTCGACCACGGAACACGATCCGAGGTCCTCGCCCAGGTCGGCCTGACTGCCCAGCAGATCGCGCACGACGTCGTCGCCCAGGTTCTCGGCATGAAGGTGCCGTTCGCACGCCCCCTGCCGGGGCAGCCGGCGCCAGCAACCGGCAGCCTTCCCAAGCTGTGACCCTCGGGTCAGCCGCCCCCTTCGCGGACCACAGCCCAGCGGACCTTCCGCGCCCGGGTGATCTCGTCGTCGCCCGCAACCGCAAGTGGGACGGCGGGGCGCACTGGGTTGTTCCCGGAGTCCACCTCGGCGAGGACGAACACGGCTGGTGGATGTACCAGGGGCGCGGGGAATTCATCTCGCGGCCGGGCATGGCGCTCTACACGCTCACAGACGCCGTGCTGCTTGTACCGCGCGACGGAGGCTACGCCGCGACGTTCTACGACGACTTCAACCCCGGCGAGTTCCGCGTCTACGTGGATCTCGCGTGGGACCTCTCCTGGCGGCGGATCCGACAGGACCCCGACGGGACCGTTGAGTTTCACATGATCGACATGGACCTCGACGTGATCCGTGCCGCCGGCCGGGGCGTGTTCGTCGACGACGAGGACGAGTTCGAGGAGCACCGTGCGAGCATGGCCTACCCGGACGAGCTCGTCCGGGCAGTGAGAGCCCAGTGTGCGCAGCTTGTCGAGCTCGTGCACGATCGTCTGGGACCGTTCAGCGGAATCGCCGACGTATGGCTCGCCCAAGGAAGAAAGGACTTCACATGAGTTTCCTGCGCGTCTACCGCACCCGGGACGACGGCACGCTCGAATTCCGGGAGGCATGGCACGACGACGAGGCCGCCCAGTTCGTCGTGAACCACGGCGTCGTGGGTCACGTCTCGACGACCCAGGAAACGAACGACGTCGACGCTGCCGCGGCCGAGAGTCTTCTCGCCGCCTTCGCGACCCAGTGCGAGGAAGACGGCTTCGCGGAGGTCCCCGAGGCGGAGCAGGACCGCGTCGCGGCTCAGTTCGCCCTCAAGAGCCAGGCGGGGACGGAACGCGACCGCTTCCTTGAGCGGCAGGCGGTGCGCGCGCTCACCGGGCACCTTGCGTGGCGGGGACTCGGGACGGTCGAGGAGAGCGCGATCGAGTCGGGACGCCTGACGATTTTCATGCGCACGGTCGACGCTGGGAAGGCCGTGGCGGCCATCAAGACCTGCCTGCGTGAGAACACGAGCGACTTCACCAAGCTCTCGATCGCCGTTGCGAAGGCGGATGCCCCCGAGGAGTTCAAGCTCAAGCACGCTCCCGCCGGAATCCGCAGCTTCTCGCTCTAGCTCAAATGCCGTCTCGCAAGCTCCGGACGGCGTCTTCCCAGCTGGCGGTCGTGTGACCCGGCACGAGTAGGCTGGCGCTATGACTGACTACCGCCGTCTTGGCCGTTCGGGCCTCACCGTCTCTACCGTCGGTCTGGGTTGCAACAACCTGGGCCGTGCCAACACTCCGACCGAGACGCAGGAGGGCACCGACGCGGTGGTTCACGCTGCCGTCGACGCTGGCATCACGCTGTTCGACGTCGCTGACGTGTATGGCAAGACGCCTGGGCTGAGCGAGGAGATGCTCGGTCGGGCGCTCAAGGGAAAGCGGGACGACGTCGTCGTCGCCACCAAGTTCGGCATGGACATGCACGGTGCGAACGGCAAGGACTTCGGGGCCCGTGGCTCGCGGCGCTACATCAAGCAGGCTGTCGAGGCGTCCCTTCGACGGCTCGACACGGACTGGATCGACCTTTACCAGTTCCACACCCCGGACCCGGAGACGCCGATCGAGGAGACGCTCTCGGCGCTCGACGACCTCGTGCACGAGGGGAAGGTCCGGTACATCGGCCACTCGAACCGCGCCGGCTGGCAGATCGCCGAGGCCGAGTTCGCCGCTCGCATCGGCGGCTACACCCCCTTCGTGTCCAGCCAGAACCACTACAACCTCCTTGACCGCCGCGCTGAGCTCGAGGTGACGCAGGCGGCGGAGGCCTATGGCCTCGGGGTGCTGCCCTACTTCCCGCTCGCGAACGGCCTGCTTACGGGCAAGTACTCACGCGGCAGCGCGCCCGAGGGCTCGCGGCTCTCGCACACTCGGACCAATCTCGTCCACGACGCGGACTGGGACCAGCTCGACAGGTTCTCCGCGTTTGCCGAGGAACGAGGGCTCACTGAACTCCAGGTCGCGTTCTCCTGGCTCGCAGCCCAGCCGTCGGTCGCGAGCGTGATCGCCGGCGCGACCAAGCCCGATCAGATCCGCGAGAACGCCGAGGCCGCCTCCTGGCAGCCGAGTGCCGAGGACCTCGCGGAACTCGACGAGATCTTCCCGCGCACGCCGAAGGTCGCGCTCTTCTAAGGGCGGCAGGCACCCAAGCACCAATGCATGACGCATCCCGCCCCGTGATGCACGATGCGCGTCGGGAGCCCGTGTCCATCCTCATGGACTGCGACACGGGCATCGACGACGCGCTAGCGCTCGTCTACCTGTGCAGCCAGCCACACGTCGAACTCGTCGGCTTGACCAGCACCCCGGGGAATGTCGACGCTGAGCAGGTGGCACGGAACAACCTCGCGCTACTCGACCTCTGCGGGCGGTCGGACGTTCCGGTTGCCATCGGCGCGCGAGCGCCTCTGGGCATCCCCCTCGTCACGACCCCTGAAACGCACGGTCCCCAAGGCATCGGCTACGCGGAGCTACCGGTGCCGAGCCGCGGCACCGAGCAACGCGACGCCGTCGAGCTATGGGTAGAAGCTGCTCGCGCCCGTCCAGGAGAGCTCACAGCGCTCCTGACGGCGCCCCTGACGAACTTCGCTCTCGCCCTTCGCGCCGAGCCCAAGCTCCCGGAACTCCTGCGCGGCGTCGTCATCATGGGCGGCGCCTACTACTACCAAGGCAACACGACGCCCACAGCCGAGTGGAACACCCACGTCGACCCCGAGGCCGCCGCCGAAGTGTTCAGGGCCTTCGCCGGGCAGCCTGAGGAGCGATTGCCGATCGTGTGCGCTCTCGAGACGACCGAGCGCATCGAGATGCGGCCGGAGCATGTTGCAGCGCTGGCGAGGGCTGCTGGATGCGCGGAGCCCGAACTGGTGGATCCGGGGCACGCCTTGGGACTGCGAAGCCGGGCCTCGAATCCGCTCGTGCGCCATCTGAGCGACATGCTCCGGTTCTACTTCGAGTTCCATCGGGACTACGACCAGGGCTACGTTGCCCACGTCCACGACTACTTCGCAGCGAGCGTCGCGGCTGGGACTGCCAATTTCTCGACCCGGACGGCCACGGTCCATGTCGAGACCAGCGCCCCACGGCTCCTCGGCACGACCATCGCGGACTACAGGGGCCTGTGGGGCGAGCCACCGAACGCGCGGATCGTGTGGGGCAACCAGCCGGACGAGGCGTTCGAGGAGCTCGTGACGGCGGTGGCTGGGCTCGCGGCTGGGCTAGACTTTTGAGGGTTCCCGTGCAGGCGGGATCGCCGAGGTGACATAGGCGAATCAATCATCCAGCAACTCCCAACCGAAGGAACGCGCCCCCATGTCGCATCCCCTGACGGTCGAGGCGCCACGCCGCTCGCCCCTGAGGACCACGCTCACCGTCCTCGGCGCCGTGGCCGTCGCCGCGACCTACGCCTTCCTCATCGTGTCCCAGCCCGCCGACGTCGCCAACGGCCCGACGGCGGCAGGGGCACTTGTCGCGCTCACCGGCTTCGGCATCGCCATGGTGCTGCTCTTCGCCGGCATCCTCCCGTCCCTGCCGACCACCACGCTTGCGCTCATCCCCGTCGCGCTCGTGCTCAACATCGTGCTCGGCCAGTTCGTCGGCAGCACCCTCATCCCGATCTACCTCGACTCGATCGGAACGGTGCTCGTCGGCTTCCTCGCGGGTTCGGCTGCGGGCGCCGCAACGGGGCTGCTGAGCACGCTCGTCTGGTCGTTCTTCAATCCCACCGTGCTCCCGTTCGCCGCGGGAGCGGCCGCGATCGGCGCCCTCGCCGGCCTCGCGGCGCGGCTCGGCGTCGTTCGACGCTTCTACCTCGTGCCGGTCGCGGGGCTCATCACGGGCTTTGTCGCGGCGGCCATCGCGGCCCCTATCGCCGTCATCGTCTTCGGCGGAACCGCTACGGGCGCCACGGGTGCCGTCATCGCGCTCTTCCGCGCGGCGGGCCAGAACCTCGTCCAGTCGGTGACGACGGGAGCCTTCACCTCCGATCTCCCGGACAAGCTCGTGACTTTCTCGGTCGCCGCCGCGCTCGCCTACGCCCTGCCGCGCCGCAGCACCCAGCGCTTCGAGTTCGTGAGGCGCCACCGGGTGCTCGCGGGAGCCAAGCAGACCGCCGCCCGGCACGCGGACGGCGAGGCTGCCCCGGCCGCATGAGGTGAGCCGCCCCGAAACCGGCCTGGCTGACCACGCATTCACCACGAGCGCGAGAACGGGCCGCCTCAATCCCCTCACCGGGCTCGTGCTCGCCGGGTCAGGGGCGGTCGCGTGCCTCGCGTGGGCCTCGTGGGGCGTATGGGCCGCCGTGCTCGCCGCGGCTCTCTTGGCTGCCGCGATGGGCGGAATCCTGCGGCGGGTCGTCGCGGCGGCTTCGATCGTCGTCGTCCCTTTTGCCCTCTGGGCGCTCGTAATCCATGGGCTGTTCTTCCCCGAAGGCCGCACCGTCCTCCTCGCGTTCGGTCCCGCGCGCGTGACGTCGGAGGGGCTCACCTACGCAGGGGCCTTCGTCCTCCGCACGGCATCGCTCGTCGTCGTCATGCTGGCCTTCTCGCTGTGGGTCAGCGTCCCCACCCTGCGTGCCGCCCTCGTCCGCAGAGGCGCGCCAGCGCAGCTCGGCTACGTTCTCGCTTCTGCGCTCGGACTCGCAGCGACCGTCGCCGAGCGGCTTCAGCGGATCCGAGAGGCCCAGGAAGCCCGGGGATTGGTCGTACGGAATGGCCCCGCGGGGCGATTGCTCGCCGCACGCATGCAGGTCGTGCCTCTTGTCCTGCAACTAGTCGACGAGGCGGGGGAGCGCGCTGCCGCCCTGGAGGCAAGGGGATACGCGCTTCCTGGCCGACGCACCTCGTACGTGGATGAGCCAGACTCGCGCACGCAGCGGGTCCTTCGTTGGACTCTGGCCAGCGCGAGCGTCGTCCTTGTGGCGTCCGTCGTCGTTCCCGCCGTCGCCGGCGTCCTGACCGGGGCAGCGCGGTGAGCGGCTTCGTCTTGGCGGCTCACGTCCGCAGCTTCACGTACGACGACGGCGGCAAGCCCCTGTTGCGAGACGTGCGACTTGAGCTCGTCCCCGGCTCGCTGACAGCCGTCCTCGGCGCCTCGGGCAGCGGCAAGTCGATGCTTGCGAAGGTGCTCGCGGGCTGGGCACTCGCGGGTGGCCACGGCCGGCTCAACGGCACGCTCGAGTTGGCCCGTGGCGGAGCGGCCGAGCGGCTCGACTTCCACGGCTCACCGGAAGATCCGCGGCTGCGACTCGGGGCATGGGGACAGCACGTGGCATACGTGCCGCAGCGCGCGGCGGACCTCTTGACGGGGGCGGCCGCCACGGTGGGGGAGGAACTCGCGTTTGCGCTCGAGCAGCGCGGCACGCCCCGGGCCGAGATGCTCGAGCAGGTCGACTCGGCAGCGCGCGCCGTCGGACTCGGCGAGTTCCTGCAGCGGGACCCCGGCCGGCTCTCTGGGGGAGAGCAAAGGCGCCTCGCCATCGCGTGCGCGCTCGTCGGGCGACCGGGCGTCGTATTGCTCGATGAGCCAAGTGCTTCCCTTGACGCCGAGGGCTTCGCTGCCCTGTCGCGGCTCATTGGCGCGCTTCGGGCCTCCGGGGCGGCAGTGGTTGTCTTCACAGCGGCGGCGGACCCGATTGCGCGAGCGGCCGAGCGTTGGTTGCTGCTCGAAGGAGGCGCCGTGGCCGCGGAAGGGCCACGGGCCGAGGTGGAAGCCGATGCCGCATTCGCCGCCTCTGGAGTGCTGCGCGACGATTCCGGCACTGCGGAAAACCCGCGGTCCGTGGGCGAGGGCCTCGCGGCTTCCACACCGCTCGCCGAACTTGACCGCGTGACGTTCGCGTACCCCGAGGCGGGGCGCGCCGGTCGGCGCCGTCATGCGTTCGCGCCCGGCACACGGGTGCTCGATGAGGCCAGCTTGGCAGTCCTCCCGGGCGAGGTGGTTGCTCTCACCGGACCGAACGGAGCTGGCAAGTCCACGTCCCTGAGGCATCTCGCGGGCCTCCTCAGGCCCCAGCGAGGCGTGGTCCGCATCGAGGGCGTTGACATCCTTGCCGAGCCCGCAGGCCGCGTTGCGGGAACCGTCGGCACCCTGTTCCAAGAACCGCGCGACCAGCTCTTCGAGCGCACCGCCGTCCGTGAGGTTGCGTTCGGGCTCTCCGGGCGAAGAGGTTTCCTTGGAGCTTCCCGAGGCGAGGCTCGGACTCGAGCGCTCGCCGCGCTCGAGTCCGTCGGCCTCATTCGTCACGCGGACGCACACCCTTACGAGCTCTCGATGTCCGAGCAACGGCTCCTCGCCCTCGCAACGGTGCTTGCGCGGCGTCCGCGCGTCCTGCTCCTCGACGAACCGACCGTTGGCCTTGACCGCTTCGGGCTCGCGCGGCTCGAAGCCGCGGTGCGGCGCGCAGCGGAAGGAGGAGCCGCCGTCGTGCTCTCGACTCACGCCCTCACCTGGGCGCGCCGGCAAGCTGACCGCGGTCTCGTCCTGACCGCGGGCCGCTTCCATGAAGTGTGAGCTGCAAGGCCGGACGTCCGGTAGTCTCGGAGGCTGTGGCCTAGAGGGCCGGAGGAGGCAGGGTGCAGTCGGCGTGGGAGCGGTGGGAGAGCTTCTGGGTTGGCGGAACGCGGCGGGGCGCCGTCTTCCGGTGCTTCGATGGCACCCTCCTCATCACGCGCGTAGCGTTCGACGACGGCGTCGGCTCGCCTTTCACCTGCGAGTCCATCGTGCGGCTGAGCCGCAACGGTGATACTTGGAGCGGATTCCGGTACGGGCAGGAGCCGGGCGGTCTGCGGAGCGGTGCGTGGCGGGACGATTCCGAGCACGGGGTCGACACCCTGCCTGCGAGCGGCGAGTACCTCCTCGTCGAGCGCCTTGTGCGCAGCGGGCGGGAGACAGGAACCTTCCGACGCGTCGATGAGGCCAATCCCGCCGCGCCCGCAGCGCCCGCGGAGGTGCACCGCCGCCGTGTCGAAACGATCGACCTTCCCCAAGGACGCAGCCTCCGTGCTGAGCGGTGGGAGGTGGTCGCCGGCGGGGTGCGGGTAGGTGCGTGGTGGGCGCACGACGGCGAACTCGTCCGGGGCGCGTCCGGCGGCGCGCTCACGTTTGCCTGCCCCGAGGCGACCGCCCTCGAGGGGCTCGACCAGCCGCTGAGCGATTTCCTCCGCGGGGGCTTCGGAAAGACCTGACCACTCCCCGGTCGAGAAGTGGCCACTCGACGGTGTAAAAGTGGCCACTCGACGGTGAAAAGGTGGCCACTCGTCAACTCTCCCCGACGAGTGGCCACTTCTCGGGTGACGAGTGGCCACCTTTAGTGCGACGAGTGGCCACTTCTTCGAGCTGTCAGGATTCCGCGTGGAACTTCCTGCCGTTGACCCGCTCGGACGCTCCGACCCTGTCTAGGTACGGTGTAATGCCGCCCAGATGCATGGGCCACCCTGCACCGAGGATCATGCACAGATCAACGTCCTCTGGCCCGGCAACGACTCCCTCGGCGAGCAGCAGCCCGATCTCCTCGGCCAAGGCATCCTCGCAGCGCCTCAGCACCTGGTCGCTCGTCGAAGGGTGGTTGCCGAAGCGAAGGAGCGCGAGCGTGGACGCCGGGATTTCTTGGCTTCGCTCGTCGGTCTGCGCCCACAGGCCCTTGACCCCCGCGTCGATGAGGGCCTGCTGGTTCGCCGAGACGTGGAAGCGGTTTCCGAACGAAGCGTGCAGCGATTCCGCCACGTGCTGGGCAACGGGAAGCCCCACCATCGAGGCGAGGGTGAACGGGGACATGGGCAGGCCCAGGGGTTTGAGCGCGGAGTCGGCGACCTCGGCCGGGGTGCCCTCGTCGAACGCAGCCGTGACCTCGCCCATCAGGCGCAGAAGGACCCGGTTCACCACGAACGCGGCCGCGTCCTTGACGAGCACCGCGGTCTTCTTGAGCGACTTCGCGAGGACGAAGGCCGTGGCGAGGACGGCGTCGTCCGTGAGAGGGGCACGAACCACCTCGACGAGCGGCATCACCGCGACCGGGTTGAAGAAATGGAAGCCCACGACCCGTTCGGGATGTTCGAGGCCCTCGGCCATCGCGGTGACCGAGAGGGAGGAGGTGTTGGTCGCGAGGATGCACTCGGGCGTGACCACGCTCTCGAGTTCGGCGAACACCTGCTGCTTGACGGCGAGTTCCTCGAACACGGCCTCGATGACGAAGTCCGCATCACCGAACGCGGCCTTCGAGACAGATCCTGTGACGAGCGCCTTGGTCCGGTTCGCCGCGTCGGTCGAGATGCGTCCCTTGGCGAGCAGCTTGTCGACCTCGCCCCGGACATACGCCACGCCCTTGTCGACCCTCGACTGGTCGATGTCCGTCATGACCACGGGGACCTTGAGCTGGCGCGCGAACAGGAGCGCGAGCTGGCTGGCCATAAGGCCTGCGCCCACCACCCCCACCTTCTGGATGGGACGCGCGAGCTTTGCGTCGGGCGCACCCGCGGGACGTTTCCCCCGGCGCTGCACAAGATCGAGGAAGGCGTAGACGGTATCCCGGAACTGGGGCGTCTGCGTCAGTTCGGTGAGGGCCTCCACTTCGAGTTCCGCGGCCTCCTTCTGACTTGCGAGCTTGCCTGCCTCGAATACGTCCAAGACCTTGCTTGGAGCCGGCGCGGCGTCCCCGGTCCGGGCCGAGACGAAGGTCCGGGCGGCCTTCGCCGCGGCGTCCCAGCGTTGGGCGGCGTCGGCGTCGGCTGAAGGGTCGACGGCGCGCGGCCGCGCCGCGGTCTGCTCACCGGAGAGGATCGCCCCGGCCCACTCGAGCGAGCGTTCGAGGAAGTCTGCCGGTTCGAAGATCGCGTCGGCGATGCCCAGTTCGAAGGCCTCTCGGCCGCCAATCGTCCGGTTGTTGCTCAGAGGGTTCTCGATCATGATCTTGAGCGCCCCCTCTGGGCCGATCAGACGCGGAAGGCGGTACACACCGCCCCATCCGGGCACGAGGCCGATGAAGGCTTCGGGCAAGCCGATGCCGTTCGCTGCTGAGGAGACGGTCCGGTAGGTGCAGGCGAGCGCGATCTCAAGCCCTCCGCCCAGAGCGACGCCGTTGATGAACGCGAACGTCGGTACCCCCAGATCGGCGAGCAGCCCGTACGCCGTGTGACCGAGTCGGGCCATCTGGGCACCCTGCTCCGGGTCCCGGAGCTGCTTGACGGTGGTCAGGTCTGCCCCCGCTACGAGGAAGTAGGGCTTTCCCGTGACCGCCACTGCGTCGATCTCACCCCCAGCAGCGCGTTCCCGAAGGCCCTCGAGCGTTCGGCCGAGCTCCACAAGAGTGTTCGGCCCGAGGGTGGTGGGCTTGGTGTGGTCGAGCCCGTTGTCGAGGGTGATGAGCGCAACCGTGAGGTGGCGGCTCGGAACCGAAGCAGGAAGGACGACGTCCTTGACGAGCGAGTGCGTGACGACCTCGTTCGCCACCTGCGAGGCCAGGGCGTCGAACTGGTCGAAGGCTGAGGCAGTCATTCACTCGCCCTTCCGGTAGTCGGGATGGTTCGGGTTTTCCCAGATGACGGTCCCACCCATGCCCAACCCGATGCACATGGTCGTTATGCCGTAACGCGTCTCGGGGGACTCGGCGAACTGCCGCGCGAGCTGGGTCATGAGGCGCACACCGGAGGATGCGAGGGGGTGGCCGACGGCGATCGCCCCGCCGTCGCGGTTGACGCGAGGGTCATCGTCCGCGATCCCGAAATGGTCGAGGAAGCTGAGGACCTGGACCGCGAACGCTTCGTTGATCTCGAAGAGACCGATGTCCTCGATCCCCAGCCCGGCCTTTGCAAGCGCCTTTTCAGTCGCCGGAACCGGCCCGAGGCCCATGACCTCGGGCGCGACCCCGGCGAAGGCGAACGAGACGAGTCGCATTCTCGCCGCCAGCCCCAGTTCCTCTGAAGCTTCGGTCGAGGCGAGCAGGCAGGCCGTCGCCCCGTCGTTGAGGCCGGCCGCATTGCCCGCCGTCACTCGTCCATGCGGGCGGAACGGGGTCCGAAGCGTTGCGAGGTCCTCGAGCGTCGTCCCAGGGCGCGGGGGCTCGTCCGCAGTCGCCAGTCCAAATCCTTCCCCGGGCCGGTGCGTTGCGACGGGAACCAGGTCCCTCTGGATCTTGCCGTCCTCGTAGGCGGCTGCGAGCTTGGCCTGTGATGCGACGGCGTAGCGGTCGGCGCGCTCCTTGGTGATCGCAGGGAACCGGTCGTGGAGATTCTCCGCGGTGCTGCCCATCGTGAGGGCGCTCGGGTCCACGATGCGTTCGGCGATAAAGCGAGGGTTGGGGTCCGTTCCCTGCCCCATGGGGTGGTTCCCCATGTGTTCGACGCCCCCGGCGATCACGACGTCGTAGGCGCCGAAGGCGATGCCGCTCGCCGTCGTCGTCACCGCGGTCATAGCCCCGGCGCACATGCGGTCGACGGCGAATCCCGGCACTGTGCGCGGCAGGCCCGCGAGGAGCGCGGCGCTGCGCCCGATGGTGAGGCCTTGATCGCCGGTCTGGGTTGTCGCGGCGACAGAGACCTCATCGACGCGGTCGGGCGGAAGCGACGGGTTTCGGCGTAGCAGTTCGCGGATCGTCTTGACGACGAGATCGTCGGCGCGCGTGCCGTGGTACATGCCCTTCTCGCCGGCCTTGCCGAAGGGTGTGCGGACGCCGTCGACGAAGACGACGTCTCGGATGTGCCTGCTCGATGACATGGGCGGCTCCTAGGGGGAGGGTGGCTTGTTGCGGGACTGCGAGCGCCCCGAGCCAATGTTACCGACGAGTAACTTGAGGGGCAATCCCCATTTGTCCTCGTCGGGACTGTCACTCACCCGCGGGCTGCGCCTTCTTCCTCGTGCTGAGGGGCTCGGGATGCTGGAACGACTCGAGAACCGTGGGCAGCACCCGTTCGATCTGCCAGTTTCGGGCGCCGAGTTCGTGCAGGGCATCTGCAAGTGATGCGGGGGTCAGCGTTGCCGGCGGTCGCCACGCGATTCGCCGAAGATGGTCCGGCGTCAGGAGGTTCTCGGTTGGCATGCCCATCGATTCCGCGAGGGCGGCGACGCGGGGCCGAACGGTCTGCAGCCGAGCAGCAGCCTCCGGGTCCCGGTCCTCCCAGACGCGCGGTGGCGGCGGTGCGTTCGTAGCGAGATGAAGCGGCGGGAGCTGCTCAGGCACCAGATTCCGCGCGGCCGAGACCGCGCGCAGCCAGCGAGGCGCCTCCCTCTGGGCCGCGCGGCCGTGGAATCCCTTCGTTGCGAGCAGCTGGGGGACCGTCGTTGGCATGGCGCGGGCGACGGCGACGATCGCCGCGTCCGGGATGAGCTTCCCCGGTGCGATGTCCCGCTTCCGTGCGAGAGCGTCCCGTTCCAGCCACAGTTCCCGCACCGCGGCGAGCTGCCGCCGGTCGCGGATCTGGTGAACGCCCGAGGTGCGGCGCCAGGGGTCCGGCTTTGGCGTGGGAAGACCGGCGTGGAGGATCGCTTCGAACTCTTCCTCGGCGAATTCGAGCTTCCTCTGGGCGGCGAGGAGTTCGGCAAGCTCGTCGCGGAGCTCGACGAGTACTTCGACGTCAAGCGCGGCGTAGCGCAGCCACGGTTCGGGCAGGGGGCGCGTGGACCAGTCTGCCGCCGAGTGTTCCTTCGCGAGCCCGAACCCGAGCAGATGCTCGACGACGGCTGCAAGGCCCACCCGTGGAAGCCCCGCAAGACGGGCGGCGAGTTCGGTGTCGAAGAGCCGATCGGGCCACATGCCTACTTCGGCGAGACACGGGAGGTCTTGGGTCGAGGCGTGCAGGACCCACTCCACTCCGTGCAGGGCATCTCCGAGGATGGAGAGGTCATCGAACGGCTCCGGGTCGATGAGCCAAGTGCCCGCACCCTCGCGGCGGATCTGCACGAGGAATGCGCGCTGACCATAGCGGAAGCCCGAGGCCCGTTCGGCATCCACACCTGCGGGCCCCCTTCCCGCAGCGATCGCATGGGCTGCCCGCTCGAGGCCTTCCTTGGTCTGTATGACAAGAGGGACGCCCTCGCGCGGCTCATCGAGGCCGATGACGGCGGGGACGGGATGGACGAATCCTTCGACGTGGACGTGGGTGGATCCGTTCTCCGTGTCAGGGGAAGCGGTCGGTGCTGCTCGGTGGCCGGGTTCCGAACCGGCCTGTGTGGAGCCTTGGGACTGTGCGGTCATGATTTCCTGAGTCTACGCCGGGCCTCAATCACGGCGGCGGGGCAGCGGGGAGACGCCGTCGGGAAGGGGTGGAAGCCCGGCGAACGTGCAGACCATGTCGGCCCAGGCCTCGAGATGGCTCTTGACCGCCGGGCTCTGAGGGGTCCACGATGCCCGCAGTTCGATGTCGATCGACTCGCGGCGGCCCTCAAGCGTCCCGAAGCTCTCCGAGAGGACCCGGGTAGCGGTCCCGCCCGCCGCCGTGTAGTCCGCGCCGTGCTTCTCGAGTGCCTCGACCAGCCACGTCCACGCAACTGAACCGAGCAGGGAGTCCTCCGCCATCTCGGGCTCCAATTGGGCGCGAATATACGTCACGACCCGGAACGTGCCCTTCCATACCGTGGGCGGCTCCGGATCGTGGAGCAGGATGAAGCGGCCTGTCGCGAGTTCGGGCGACGAGGAGGCGTCGGCGCTTTCGTCCAGTCCCACACTCTTGCTCGCTGGGTCGAGAACCTCGGCCTCGAGCGCCACGGCATACGGCGCGAGCCGGGCCGGCGCCGGGATTTCCTGGAGGCGGAGCTCGGGGCGGCCGACGGCGGCGCGCAAGGAGCGCAGGGCACTCAGAAAATCCGCAGGCAACTGAGCTAATGCGGTCACCATCACAGCGTACGTCGCGGGGCTCCGGCAGGGCCCTTATGGCACGCCGGAACTCCTCGCCGTTCTCGGGTCGGTTCGCCTACCGCTCGAGCTCCTCCCGCAGGGCGGCCGCGAAGGCATCTACATCGCCCTCTGTCGTATCGAACGAGCACATCCACCGCACCTCGCGGCGGGAGGCGTCCCAGTCGTAGAACCGGAAGCGCTCGCGCAGGCGATCCGCCACTCCCTCCGGCAGGATCGCGAACACCCCGTTCGATTGCGTTTCCTGCGTGAGCTCCACCCCCTCAAGGCCCTCGACGGCGGCGCGGAGCCGTGCTGCCATCGCGTTGGAGTGCTCAGCGGACCGGAGCCAGAGATCGTCCTCGAGGAGTGCGAGGAACTGGGCCGAGACGAACCGCATCTTCGACGCGAGCTGCATGTCCATCTTGCGGAGGTAGTCGAGACCGTGGGCTGCCTCGGGCGCGAGGGCGACCACGCACTCGCCGAAGAGCATCCCGTTCTTGGTCCCCCCGAAGGAGAGGATGTCGATTCCGGCGTCGCGCGTGAACGCACGCACGGGGACGCCAAGTGCCGCGGTCGCATTCGCGAGGCGTGCTCCGTCCATGTGGACCCTCATCCCGACCGAATGCGCATGGTCAGTGATGGCGCGAATCTCCTCGATCGAGTAGCGTGTGCCGAGCTCGGTGGTCTGCGTGATGGAGACAGCAAGCGGCTGGGCCCGATGCTCGTCCCCCCAGCCCCACGCCTCGCGGTCGATGAGTTCAGGCGTCAGCTTGCCGTCCTCGGCAGGAACGGCGAGCAGCTTCATCCCGCCGATCCGTTCAGGGGCCCCGTTCTCGTCTACGTTGATGTGCGCGCTGGAGGCGCAGATCACCGCCCCCCAACGGGGAATGAGCGACTGGAGCGACAGGACGTTGGCGCCAGTCCCGTTGAAGACGGGGTAGGACTCGACGCCGTCCCCGAACAGCCGGCGCATCTCATCCTTGAGGCGAAGGGTGTAGTCGTCGCTGCCGTAGGAGGTCTGATGCCCCCCGTTCGCCGCGACGAGGGCTGCGAGAACTTCCGGATGGGCGCCCGAGTAGTTGTCGGAGGCGAAGCCGCGCACTGTGGTGTCGTGGAGCGGCCAGCCAGTGGGGCCGTCGGTCACGGTGCTGGCTGAGGCGAGGGAATGGGCAGGATGGATCGAAGTCACTGACACAGTATTGCCTAATCGTTGGATCGTCAGCTGGTGAGGTCGAGACGCGCGCCGTTGACTGCGGCGGCGTTCTCGGAGAACAGGGCGACAAAGCGGGCGGCGAGGGCGTCCACATGGGTGTACCCGGGGAACCGGCGCCCCGGCTGGGCGGCCAGCATGCCGTTGTCGAGGAGCGCCTTGACGGCGAGCACGACGGCGGCACTCGTCAGGGGAGCGGGGTCGCCTTCGCGTTCCGACTGGTCGGAGGCGAAGCCGCGCGCCACCGCACGAGTCCATGCCTCGGCCGCGGCTTTGGCCGCTGCATAATTTGCGTAACCCGCCCTCGGATGCTCGATGAGCGTCGACGACACCATGGCGAAGCGGCCCCGGGGCGACGCGAGCAGAGTTCCGTAGAAGGCCCTGCTCGTGTTGCGGACTGTCGTGATCGCGCTGCGCGCGAGGAAATCCCAGTCCTCGTCCGACTGGTCCAGAAGCGAATGCCCTCCGCGCCACCCGCCCACGAGGTGGGCTACGCCGTCGACCGCGCCGAAGGCCGTGTCCAGCTCCGAAGCCAGTGCTTGGACGGCACCGAAGTCGGTGAGGTCGCACTCGCGTTGGGGGACTGCGTCGTCGTCCGCACCGCCACGCGGGCCGAAAGCCGCCTCAAGGCGCGCGGCACTGCTGCCGACGGCAATCGCCGTCGCGCCAGCGGCCCGCAGGGCGCGCACCGTCGCGATCCCAGAGGCCGAGCTTGCCCCCGCGACAACGACGACTGCGCCCTGCGCGCCCTGCGCGTCCGAGTTCACGCCGTAGCCCCGGGAAGGGGCGTCTCGCCTGTGATCCCGGCTGTGGATTCGATGACAGCGCGCATCTTCTTCTCCAAGGCCTCGTAGAACATCGACAGGGGGAACTCGTCGTCGAGCACCTGGTCGGTGATCTCGCGAGGGGTCCCGGCGAGGGGAAGGGCGTCCGGGCCCTTGGCCCACACCGAGGCCGGATTCGGGGTCACCGTGCCAGAGACGAGCTCGTAGGCTGCGAGCCAGTGTGCCACCTTGGGGCGATCAATGGAACGCCAGTACAGCTCATCGATCGCGTCGCCCAGGGCGCTGACGACCGCGGGAACCTCGGCCCAGTCGATCGCGAGCTTGGTGTCCGTCCAGTGCAGCACCCGGTGCTGGTGCATCCAGGCGAAGAGGAGCTGGCCGCCCAGGCCGTCGTAGTTGCGGACGCGGCTCCCCGTGATCGCGAAGCGGAAGATGCGGTCGAAGATCACCGCGTACTGGACCAGCTTGGCGTGCAGGCGCGCCTCGGGCGTCGCGGACTCGTCGTGCTCGATCTTCACAGACTCGCGGAACGCGGTGAGGTCGCAGCGCAGCTCTTCGAGCGAGTACAGGAAGAACGGCATGCGCTGCTTGATCATGAACGGGTCGAACGGGAGGTCGCCGCGCATGTGGGTGCGGTCGTGGATGAGGTCCCACATGACGAAGGTCTCCTGCGCGAGCCTCTGATCCGCCACGAGCTCGGCAGCGTCCGCGGGCAGCTCGAGGTTCGTGACCTTCGCAGCGGCGTCGAGCACGCGCCGGAAACGCGCGGCCTCACGATCGGCGAAGATCGCGCCCCAGGTGAAGGTCGGCACCTCGCGCATTGCGACGGTTTCCGGGAACAGGACGGCGGAGTTCGTCGCATAGCCGGGCGTGAAGTCCAGGAACCGGATCGGCACGAAGAGCCTGTTGCTGTAGGCGCCGGCTTCGAGCTCTCCGACGAAGTCCGGCCACACCACCTCGACCAAGACCGCCTCGACGAGGCGGTCGCGGCTCCCGTTCTGCGTGTACATCGGGAAGACGACGAGGTGCTGCAGCCCGTCCACGCGGTGCAGCTGCGGCTGGAACGCAACGAGCGAGTCGAGGAAGTCGGGGACGCCGAAGCCACTTGCGGCCCAGCGGCGGAAATCGGCGACGGCGAGGTGCAGGTACTCCGCATCATGCGGGAACCGTGGGGCGAGCCCTTCGACGCCGGCGACGAGCTGCTCGACGAGCTCCGAGGCGAGGGCGTGGTCCGACTGCTCCGGGATGGAGCCATCGCGAGCCTGAAGGGGCTGCAGGCTCACTGCCGCCGACTTGAGGGAGAGCCAAGCCGGATCCTCAGCGGCGGACCACCTTTCGATGCCTCCTGCTGTAGCGGCGGCGTTGTGGGTCTCGGGCACGCTGTGGGTCTCGGGCACGCTGTGGGTCTCGGGCACGCTGTGGATCTCGGGCACGCTGTGGATCTCGGGCACAATGGTCGTCACGGCGGACTCGCTTTCTCTCGGCTTGAAGGTGTGGAACGCTGATTCCGAGAGTAGCCATGAAAAAGCATCGCTAAAGCTGAAAAGCCCCGAGCAACAGAAGGTCTATTGCTCGGGGCCTCTTCCACTTGCGCGTCAACAGCCGGCGCTGACGCCTCGAGCCTGCTATTCGTTCTCGTCAGGCACGAGGGTCAGCGAGACCGAATTGATGCAGTAGCGCTGGTCGGTCGGCGTGTCATAGCCCTCGCCTTCGAACACGTGGCCCAGATGCGAGTTGCAGTTCGCACACCGGACCTCGACGCGGTCCATGCCGAACTTGCGGTCGTGGAGATACACGACCGCGTCATTCGCGAGCGGTGCCCAGAAGGACGGCCACCCGCAGTGGGAGTCGAACTTCTCGCGGCTCGTGAACAGTTCCGCACCGCACGCGCGGCACCGATAGCTGCCCTTCGTGTGCGTGTCCCAGTACTCACCCGTAAACGCCCGCTCGGTCCCGGCCTCCCGCAGCACGTGGTACTCCTCAGGCGTGAGCCGCTCGCGCCACTCCGCTTCGGTCCGAGACGCGGGAACCGTGTTCTGATCTGCTGGGCGGGTCGCTGCCTGTGATGGCTCGAATGAAGCTTCCATACCCAGCACAACGCTCAGGAGTCGCCGATGAATCCCGTCCCCGCGTACAGGTGGAGGACGGGGATGCCTAGCTTCCGTTGCGCTTGGTTGGCCCAGTCTGTATGGAAGGTGTCCTCCACGGCGTGGGGGAGGGTGACGACAACGGCCTGCGTTGCCCCCGATGCGCTTGCGCGGTTGGCGAGGGCGGCCACAGGGTCGCCCTCGACGAGGTTTCCCGTTGTCCCAGCGCCCAGGCCTTCGAGGGCTGCGAGGGAACCGTTGAGGGCCGTCTCGGCGACGGCCCGCTCGGTCACCGGGTCTGTCTTGGCGGAGAGCTCTTCGAAAGCCTTCCCGAATTCGAGCATCGAGAGATGGTCAAGGAAGTCCACGACGAGGCGGCGCTTCCGTCCCGAGGGGACGAGCACCTCCAGCGGGGCGTCAGTGCCCTGGACGAGCTCGGACACCGCGGTCCGCTCCGCTGGGCCCAAGGCGACTTCGGTCAGGATGAGGATCGGCGCCGTCATGGGTTCAGACTAGCGGGCGGCCCCGGAATTCCCCACAGGCGCCACTGGCCGGGTCGCTGCCCCCGGTGCCGGTTCCGACTGTAAGAATGGCCGTATGTCCCCAGCACGGAAGGCGCCTCGGCAGCACGGGTCCGAAGAAGCCCTACCCCGCAGCTTCTGGGCTCTCCTCGGCGCCGGGGTCGGTCTGGGAACCGCCTCCGCGGTCGCGGCCTCCAGTTCCGCCCTTGCCGCCTACTTCGCTCGGCGCATCGTGACGCCGGAACGCGTGCGCATCGAGGACCAGGAGGTCCTTGCGGTCCAGGGAACCGGTGCCCAGCGACGGATCATCCTCAAGGCGACCCCTGAGACGGTGGTCGACGGCGACTACAGCTTCTTCTTCGACGCGGGCGCCGGTCACGCCCGACTTGGACGGCTTGAGGATTACGTCCCGGGCGAAGGGACGGTGACGCGGCCGGTCGTCACCGAGTACAGCGGCGATCTCGATCGGGCGGTCCGGGGGCGCTGGAGCGGCGTCGTCTACAGTTCGCCGGCAGATCTTGGCTACGACTTCGAGGACGTTCTCATCGAGACCGAACTCGGGGTCGCGCCAGCGTGGCTCGTGCCTGCGCCGAACGGTGCCACGACGACTTGGGCCATCATGGTCCACGGGCGCGGGGCCACGAGGCAGGAGTCCCTCCGCGGCCTCATCCCAGCCCGTCAGCTCGGGTTCACGAGCCTCGTCGTCTCCTACCGCAACGACGGGGACGCGCCCGCCACCGCGGACGGGCGGTACGGGCTCGGGATGACTGAGTGGCGCGACGTCGAGGCGGCCATCGGCTACGCGCTCGAGCACGGCGCAAGCGATATCGTCCTGTTCGGCTGGTCGATGGGCGGAGCGATCAGCCTCGCTGCAGCCGACCTCTCGTCGCTCCGCCAGTACATCAGAGCACTCGTGCTCGACGCGCCGGTCGTCGACTGGGTGGACGTCCTGGCCCACCAGGCACAGAAGAACAGGATCCCCCGCGGCGTCGGGCGCCTCGGACAGTTCCTCCTCGCGCACCCTTGGGGGCGGCGGATCACGGGACTCGCAGCGCCCGTGGACTTCCGCGCCATGGACTGGGTCACGCGCGCCGTCGAACTCCGGACTCCGACGCTCATCCTGCACAGCGTCGATGACGAATTCGTCCCGTTCGGCCCTTCAGCGCTACTTGCCGGGCGCAACCCGGAGATGGTGACGCTCGAGACGTTTCGGAAGGCACGCCACACGAAGGAATGGAACGTTGACCCGGAACGGTGGGAAAGCTCGGTCGTGACGTGGCTTACCGAGACCCTCGCCCCGAGGCTGACCCCCGGACAAGGGCGACAACTCGGTCAGTGACACCGCAACTGTACGACTGAAGCGCTCGTGAGCCGGACGAGGTCGGCGGGGGCGAGCTCGATGTCGAAGCCGCGACGACCGCCGGAGACGAGAATCGTCTCGTGGTCTAATGCAGACTCGTCGATCGCGGTGGGGGAGACCTGACGTTGGCCGAGCGGCGAGATGCCGCCGAGCACATAGCCGGTCCGCCGCTCCGCGGCCACGGGATCCGCCATCGACGCCTTCTTCGCGCCGAATGCCGCGGCCGCCGCCTTGAGGTCCAAACTGCCGCTCACAGGCACGACGGCGACACACAGCTTCCCTGCGACGTCCACCATGAGCGTCTTGAAGACCCGTTCGGGAGCAATGCCGAGGACATCAGCGGCCTCCAGGCCGTAGCTCGAGGCAGAGGGGTCATGCTCGTAAGGATGCGCAGTGTAGGGAACGCCAGCAGCGTCCAGGGCCGCCGTCGCGAGCGTTCCTGGGCCACCTGCCGAGAAGGGCTTGGCCGCTCGAGGCCGTTTGGCCACCTGTTCTCAGGCCGTCTGGCCCAGATGGCACTCGCCCGCCACCTTGCGCTTGATGCGGACCAGCATCGCCGTCATTCCGCGGAGGCGCAGGGGCGAGACAGCCCGGTCGAGACCGAGCTCATGGGCGATGTCGTCAGGAACTGCGAGGATCTCGCCCGCAGTCAGGCCGTCCAGGCCCTCGAAGAGGATGCTTGCGAAGCCACGCGTCGTCGGAGCCTCCTTGGGAGCGGTCAGGAAGAGCCGCACAACCTGCGAAGCGCCGTCGGTTCCAGGCTCGGTCTCGATCGTGATGAACACCGGCGACTGGCACTCCACCACCTGCTCGAGGCGCTCCGGGTGGTTCTGGTAACGGTCCGGCAGCTCGGGGAGCGACTGGGCGAACTCGAGCAGCAGCTGAAGGCGCTCACGCTCTTCAAGCCCTTGGAACTCGTCGATGATCTCGCCGAGGGGGGCGGGGATCGTAGTATTCGTCGTCATATTCCTTCCAGACTACTCCGGGCCGTTCGGGCCGTTCCGGCCAGACAAGAGCGCGGCGGCCTCGCGAGGAGACCGCCGCGCCTGATGGGAGCACTTGGGTGCGGCGCCCTAGGAGAGCGGCCAGCGCTGCCCATCCGCCACCCTGATGCGGGCACTTATGCACAGCGCTCTAGGAGAGCGGCCAGCGCTGCCCATCCGCCACCCTGATGCGGGCACTTATGCACAGCGCTCTAGGAGAGCGGCCAGCTGCCTCGTTCTTCACCCTTAACAATCGGAACCCGCACCGCATTTCCCCACTCCGTCCAGGAGCCGTCGTAGTTGCGGACGTTGTCGAAGCCGAGGAGGTACTTGAGGGCGAACCACGTGTGGCTCGAGCGCTCGCCGATGCGGCAGTACGCAACCACTTCGTCTCCAGCGGTGAGTCCCGCTTCGCCGAGGTACAGGTCCTCGAGCTCCTGACGCGACCTGTAGGTGCCGTCCTCGGCCGCAGCGCGGCCCCAGGGGATCGATGCCGCGGTCGGGATGTGACCGCCACGCAGCGCGCCTTCCTCAGGGTAGGCAGGCATGTGGGTGCGCTTGCCGGTGTACTCGTCAGCGGAGCGGACGTCGATGAGCGGCTTGCCGAGGTGTGCGAGGACGTCGTCCTTGAAGGCGCGGATCGGAGCGTCGTTGCGCTCGACGACGGGGTAGTCACCCTCGATCGGGGTCGGCACGTCGGTCGTGAGCTCGCGGCCCTCGGCGATCCACTTGTCACGGCCGCCGTCGAGGAGGCGGACGTCCTCGTGGCCGAAGAGCGTGAAGACCCAGAGGGCGTAGGCCGCCCACCAGTTCGACTTGTCGCCGTAGATCACGACCGTCGTGTCGCGGGAGATGCCCTTCGATGCGAGGAGCTTCGCGAACGCAGGGCCGTCGACGTAGTCGCGGGCAACCTCATCGTTAAGGTCGGTATGCCAGTCGATCTTGACGGCACCCGGGATGTGGCCCGTCTCGTAGAGCAGAACGTCCTCGTCGGACTCGACGACCGCAAGCTTGCCGCCCTCGAGCGCGCCATCGGCGAGCTGGGCAGCGAGCCACTCCGTCGAGACGAGGCGCTCGGGGTGGGCGTAGGCAGCGAACTTCTCGTTCGTGTCGAGAGGGTAGCTCATGGCATGGCCTTTCGCTCGGCTGAGCCAGGGGCGTGCGCCATGGACGACGCCCCTGAAATGTCCCTTCCAGCGTAGCCAGCACGCGCCCCAAGAGTGAGGGCCGTCGTCGCCCGCTGTCATGAGGCGCAACATGACGTTCGGCCGCGCGATATCCTTGCCACTGGCCCTCAGACCGATGTAATGCCCCTTTCGGGCCCGAGACGGACGGATTCCTTGGCGACTGTCACACACCTGACCACCCGCACGCCCAAAGTGTCCGTGGACGAACTCTTGGCTGGCTTTCACCCCTCACCGCGCTTCGGCGAAGTCTCCTTCGAGAGCTATCGGCCAGACCCTGCCCAGCCCTCGCAGGCGGCAGCCGTCAGGTCGCTTCAGGACTTCGGCGCATCGATCGACGGCGCCCGAAGCAGCGGAGGGCTCTTCTCCCGGCTCTTCGGGGGAAACGGAAGCAAGGTCAAGACCCGCGCCGGCGTCTACCTCGACGGTGGCTTCGGGGTGGGGAAGACCCACCTCCTCGCGTCGCTCTGGCACACTTCGCCCGGCCCCAAGGCGTTCGGAACGTTCGTCGAATACACGAATCTCGTCGGGGCGCTGTCGTTCCGCAAGACCGTCGACGCGCTGAGCTCGTACCGGCTTGTGTGCATCGACGAATTCGAACTCGACGATCCGGGCGACACCGTGCTCATGTCCCGGCTGATGCGGGAACTGGCGGACGCGGGCGTCAAGCTTGCGGCCACCTCGAATACGCTTCCCGGCGCCCTCGGCGAAGGCCGGTTTGCGGCCGTCGACTTCCAGCGCGAGATCCAGGTCCTCGCGGACCAGTTCGACGTCGTGCGGATCGATGGCGAGGACTATCGGCACCGCGGCCTTCCCGCAGCGCCTGCGCCCGTTCGCCCGGATGAGCTTGACTCGCGGATCAACGCCGAGTTCGACGGCGGACTCGTCGCCGTCGACGACTTCGGTGCCCTCATGAAGCACCTCGCGGGCGTCCACCCGAGCCGTTACCGGCAGCTCATCGACGGGATCGACGGCGTCGTCTGGAAGGACGTGCACACCATCGAGGAGCAGGCCGTGGCGCTTCGGTTCGTCGTCCTTGCGGATCGCCTCTACGACAAGGACGTTCCGATCCTCGCTTCCGGCGTCCCCTTCGACCAGCTCTTCAGCGAGGAGATGATGGCGGGCGGGTACCTGAAGAAGTATTTCCGCGCCGTCTCCCGTCTCACCGCCCTCGCCCGGGAAGCGCAGACGAGCGAGCTTTCCTGAGCCTGGGCGCACGCTCCCCAGATGCAGAAATCCAGACGCAGAAATGCCGGTCCCGCCTCTCAGCGGTACCGGCATCCCTGTGACGTATCGTGGGTCGGTCCGGCGTTGCGCCGGCTAAGTCCCTAGGACTGTGTCTCTAGGACTGGCCCCCGAGCATTCGGGAGAGAACCTCGATCCGATCGAGCTTCCTGACGCTGATACCGGCCCCGTCCATGATGGCGTCGCTTGAAGACACGGCCACCTCCTTTCACTCAGGGAGCCACTGTGCTCCACCACGAACGATGGTAGCCACGTGTCGCGCCCAATCCAACACCCCTTCGGCGTCGGGGTTTCCGAGGGGGTGCTGGGCGCGGCGGACACGTGGCTACGTGCTGACTGAGAGCGGGCAGCGCCCGTTTCGTGACGCGAGGAATCAGAGAGGCAATGAAAAAGGCGCCTCAAGGGCGCCAAGGGTGTGGGCGATACTGGGATCGAACCAGTGACCTCTTCCGTGTCAGGGAAGCGCGCTACCGCTGCGCCAATCGCCCAAGCCCCTCTTCCCGCGACCGGCCTCCGGCAAGAGCCCTTCGTTGAGAAGAAGAGAGCGGACGACGAGATTCGAACTCGCGACATCCACCTTGGCAAGGTGGTGCTCTACCAACTGAGCTACGTCCGCAGGGGAAGCCGTGAAGCTTCTCCGTGGGCGATACTGGGATCGAACCAGTGACCTCTTCCGTGTCAGGGAAGCGCGCTACCGCTGCGCCAATCGCCCGAATCCCGTCGGCCGGGAACCAGGATTGCACCGAGGTGGGGACGGGATTCGAACCCGCGTATACGGCTTTGCAGGCCGCTGCCTCGCCTCTCGGCCACCCCACCGTGTTGGCATCCGTCAAGATGCTTCCGACAGTGTCCTGCGAGCGGACGACGAGATTCGAACTCGCGACATCCACCTTGGCAAGGTGGTGCTCTACCAACTGAGCTACGTCCGCAGGGTTTTCGCTTGGCCGCCCTGTCCTCAGAACCCGATGCGATCAGCTGAACTGTCGGGTCGTTGGTTGGGCCTCAGGCCGCGCTTCAACGAGTAAAGACTCTATAGGAACCGGGGTCGATGCACAAATCGCGACCGGCACATGGATGCCGCGGGTGGCACCGGAACCACATGCATGCAATTCGGTTCCCAAGGATTGGCTCAAGGGCCGTGTGTGCATGAAGCGGGGATTTGAGATCGGCCGGGGCGGTGGGCTAGAGTCGTAGAGCGCTCGGCGACGGGCGAAACGGGCGATTGGCGCAGTGGTAGCGCGCTTCGTTCACACCGAAGAGGTCACTGGTTCGAACCCAGTATCGCCCACGTATGGACCCCTGGACGCTGTCCGGGGGTCCTTGTCTTTCGGCGGATCTTTAGTGCGGATCTCCAGTGCGGATCCTTAATGTCGGACCGGTGTGAAAAGGTGCCCCTATGACAGTTCCCGGCCTTGCCGCAGAATCTCCGAACGGCCTCGGCAGGATGTACCGGCGCTCCCTTTCAGCCGATCCGAGCGTTCCCTCCATCACCACCGTCATCGCCCAGCAACCGCTGGACTTGGACGGATGGCGCAGCTACATGGCCGCTCGCCATCTTGCCGACCATCCCGAGCTCCGGACAGCGCTCGACAGTCCTGCCCGGATCCGACAGCTGGTGCGCACGGCCGTCGACGCCTCGGAGGAATACGCCCGTGCTGCTGCCCAGCGCGGGGACCGCGTCCACGCGTTCGCCGAGCAGCTGGCACTCCGGGAGCTCGGGCGTGCGCACCAACTCGCTGAGGCGCGCGATCTCCTTCGATCGCATGGCGAGGAGGGCTTCGCGGTCAGCGTCGAGCGGTGGTGGGAGAGCTTCGGCGTCGAGCCCATCGCTGCGGAGCAGACGGTCTGGAATACGTCGCTAGGCTACGCGGGCACCCTGGACCTCGTGGCGCGGATCAATGGAAGAATCTGCCTCGTCGACTACAAGACGAAGGGAACGACCAGGGATGGTCGCGTGAAACCACCGGACGAGAAGGTCGCGATGCAGCTCGTCGCCGGGATGAAGGCCGAAGAGAGTGTCCTCGACCCGGCCGCAGGGGAGTGGGAGCCGTGGAAGTACGGCGAGGACCCTCTGCTCATCGCGGTCGCCGTAGGCGAGACCGAGTTCGCTGCCGTCCGAGTCAACCCCGAGGTTCGCCGCCACCACTGGGTCACGTTCTGCGGACTGCGCCGTGTATGGGAGGCGCGAGTCGAGGTTGCCGCTGCGGGCCGGACTCTTCTGCCACTGCCTCCTCCACCACCACCGCGTGTCCAGCTGACGAGTGAGCCGCTGCCCACCACACCTCCGCCTTCTGTGGAGACCGTCGGCGACTAGACTTTCCCCAGTCCTCCACCCTTATCGAAAGGCTGCTTCTGCCATGGCAATCCTGCCCATCCGGATCATCGGCGACCCCGTGCTGCGCACGCCCGCGGACCCCGTGACCGTTTTCGGGCCGGAACTCGAGCGTCTCGTCGCGGACATGATGGAGACCATGGAGGACGTCGACGGTGCGGGTCTTGCCGCACCCCAGGTCGGGGTGGGGCAGCGAGTCTTCACCTATCAGATCGATGGTCAGCGGGGGCACCTCGTGAACCCTGTTCTCACGCTGTCCGACGACTTTCAGGACGACGTCGTCGAGGGATGCCTGAGCATTCCCGGCGTGGCGTTCCCTGTCCGACGCCGCCGTGCTGTCCAGGCGCGAGGCTACGACCTCCACGGCAATCCGGTGGAGGTCGCGGCCGAAGGGATGCTGGCGAGAGCCTTCCAGCACGAGACAGATCACCTCGACGGTGTCCTGTTCGTCGATCGGCTCGAGGGGGATGACCGACGTGCGGCCCAGCGCTCGATCCGTGCACTCGACTATTCGAGCGTCGCAAGCGAGACCGTCACGAAGCGGGCCGGACACGTCGGCTCTGCGTTCGGCACGGGCACGTCGTTCGGAGGCAGCTCTTTCAGCGGTCCGTCGTCACAGGGCGCGGGGGCCACCGCGTGAGGGTTCTCTTCGCGGGGACCCCGGCAGTCGCGATCCCGTCCCTCGACCGCCTGGCGCGCACGGACGAGGCCGGAGACAGGAGCTTCGAGCTCGTTGGAGTCTTGACTCGCCCAGACGCTCCCATAGGCCGCAAGCGGGTCCTCACGCCGTCGCCGGTCGCGGGCCGTGCCGCGGAGCTTGGTCTGCCAGTCATCAAGGCCGCGCGGATAACGCCGGAAGTCACTTCAGAGCTCGCCTCGCTCGCACCCGACGTGGCCGCGATTGTGGCCTACGGGGGCCTCGTGCCCCGCTCTGCGCTCGCGGTGCCGCGCTACGGCTGGGTCAACCTGCATTTTTCCCTGCTCCCCGAGTGGCGCGGTGCGGCTCCCGTGCAGCATGCGGTCATCCACGGCGACGACGTCGTCGGTGCTTCGACCTTCCGGCTTGAGGAGGGCCTCGACACCGGTCCCGTCTACGGGACGATGGCTGTGACGCCTCGCCCGGATGCGACGGCCGGCGACCTGCTGGCAGAGCTTGCCGAGAGCGGCGCCGGCCTTCTGGCACGGACGCTCGAGGGGATCGAGGAGGGAAGCCTCGTTCCCCGGCCGCAGGACGGCCAGCCGACCTACGCACCCAAGCTCTCCCTCGACGACGGCCGCCTCGACTGGGGCCAGCCAGCTCTCGCCCTCGAGCGCCGCGCCCGCGGCGTCACCCCGGAGCCGGGCGCCTGGACCCTGCTCGATGGGCAGCGGATCAAGCTTGAGCCTCCGAAGCTTCGCCCCGACGTCGAGGGCCTCGAGCGAGGAGTCCTCTCGTGGGACGGCAAGGTGCTGCTCGTCGGGACGGCGACGCACGCCCTCGAACTCGTTCGGGTGCAGCCGGCAGGGAAGAAGATGATGGCCGCGGCTGACTGGGCTCGCGGCGCCGGGAACCCCGACGGATTGAGGTTCGGATGATGGCGGGTGGATCCGGCCCGGTAGGCGGACGTCGCGGCAATTCGGGTCAGCGCGACGGCGGCCAGGGCGACCACGGACAGGGGCGAGGCGGCCGAGAGCACGGCCAACGCCGGAACGAGCAGGGCCGCGAGCGGAACAGGGGAGGCTCGGCCCCCCGTCGCTTCAGCCAGCAGGCTCCGAGCCAGCGGTCCCGGACGGCAGACTCCAGCAGGCTCGTCGCCTTCGAGGTGCTGCGCGCGGTCTCCCGGGATGACGCGTACGCGAACCTCGTGCTGCCTGCCCGGATCCGCCACCATCACCTCGATCGCCGGGACGCAGCGTTCGCGACCGAGCTTGCCTACGGGGCGCTTCGCGGTCAGGGGATGTATGACGCGATTCTCGCCCGCTGCGTAGACCGCCCGCTCGACCGGCTCGACCCGGCCGTGCTTGACGTCCTGCGACTGGGAGCACACCAGCTCCTTGCGATGCGGGTTCCTCCACATGCCGCGCTCAACCAGACGGTCGCCCTCGCCCGCGCCGTCGTGGGTGCCGGGCCCGGGTCCCTCGTGAACGCCGTGCTGCGGCGCGCCAGCGGGCAGAGCCTCGGGGAATGGCTCGATGGGCTGACTGCGGGCGCGGACGAGACGGAGGCGGCTGCTATCCGCCACGCCCACCCCTCATGGATCGTTCGGGCACTGCGCCAGTCGCTCGTCGCCCACGGGCGCCCCTCCGCCGAGATCGAGGCCCTGCTCGAGGCCGACAACGCGGCCCCCGTCGTCAACCTCGTGGCCCTCCCAGGGATCGGCAGCCTTGAAGAGGCACTCGAGGAAGGTGCCACGCTCGGAGAGCTCGTCGAGGATTCTGCGCTCTCGTCTGGTGGCGACCTGGGACGATGGTCCTCCGTGCGGAACGGCACCCTACGCGTGCAGGACGTGGGCTCGCAGTTGGTTGCCCGCGCCGTCGCGGCCGTGCCCGTCACGCAACAGGGGGTTGCGGCCAGCGCCAACGAGCGCTGGCTTGATCTGTGCGCCGGCCCCGGTGGAAAAGCCGCGCTCCTAGGCGCCCTCGCCGAGGAGCGGGGGGCCTTCCTGCTTGCCAACGAACCGGCGGAGCACCGCGCGGACCTCGTGCGGCAGGCCCTCAGGCCTGTGCCGGGCGAGGCGTGGTCCGTTCGCACAGGTGACGGCCGGACCCTCGCTCCCGAGCTCCAGGGCACCTTCTCTCGCGTCATCGTGGACGTGCCGTGCAGCGGACTCGGCGCACTGCGCCGTCGACCCGAGTCCCGTTGGCGCAGAACCCCGGAGGACATCGCCGAACTCGGGCCACTCCAGCGGGAGCTGCTCGACGCGGCGATCGATGCCGCCGCGCCCGGGGGCGTCGTCGGCTACGTGACGTGCTCCCCACATCCGGCCGAGACCGTCGCCGTCGTCGAGGACGCCCTGCGCCGTCGCACGGACATCGAGGAGCTCGACGCCGCTGAGGCCCTCGACACCGTCGCCCTCCGCCCGCTTGGCGCGGGCCACGAGCGGACCGCGCAGCTCTGGCCCCACGTCCATGGCACGGACGCGATGTTCCTCGCCCTCTTCCGCAAGCGCCCCGCCCTCGGCGGACCGACCGACGCACCCAGCAAGGAGTCCTGAGTGAGCTGCTGCAGCATCCACCCGAGCATCCTGTCCGCCGACTTTGCCAACCTTCAGGCGGAGCTTGCGCGCATCAGCACCGCCGACGCAGTCCATGTCGACGTCATGGACAACCACTTCGTGCCGAACCTCACTTTGGGGCTGCCGGTCGTCGAGCGGCTCCAGGCCGTGAGCCCGCTTCCCCTCGACGCGCACCTCATGATTGCCGACGCCGATCGGTGGGCCCCCCTGTACGCCGACTTGGGCCTCGCATCGGTGACCTTCCACGCCGAGGCTGCCATCGCGCCCATCAAGCTGGCACGGGAGCTCCGAGCCCGAGGGTCGAAGGCAGGCATGGCGCTCAGGCCTGCGACCGCCGTCGAGCCCTATCTCGAGATGTTGGCCGAGATCGACATGCTGCTCGTCATGACGGTCGAGCCGGGCTTCGGCGGCCAGGCGTTCCTCGACGTGACGCTTCCGAAGATCCGGAAGGCAAGGGCTGCCGTCGACGGCAGCGGGGCCAAGGTGGCGATTCAGGTTGACGGAGGCATCTCCTCGTCCACCATCGAGCGGGCCGCCGAGGCGGGAGCAGATGTGTTCGTCGCCGGGTCCGCCGTCTATGGCGCAGAGGATCCTGCCGCCGCAGTTGAGGCACTCCGGGCGGCCGCCCAGGACAGCGCCAGCTTCTAAAGCAGCCATTCGCTCAGAGCGAACAGTGCGCAGATGACGCTCCGTCACGGGGGTAGCTACGTCGTGTGCCACAATGTGAGTGGCCGTTAGCCGATCTTGCCCTCGCAGGAAGGTGTTCGGCCACAGCAATGAACGTGCTCCGGGGTCGGTGAAAGTCCGAACCGGCGGTGACAGTCCGCGACCCGATGGCCTGCTCGGAATCGAGTGATCCTTTCGGTTGAACCGGTGGAATTCCGGTACCGACAGTCAGAGTCTGGATGGGAGAAGCACGTGCAGTTTGCGGTGCGCCACGCTGGCGCGCCGCGTCTGTCGCAACCCCGGAGCCGCTGCGGTCCGGAAAGGAAGGTTGCGATGGACATCAAGCAGTGGCTCTTCGCATGTCGGCCCTCGAGTCTGCCTTCATGGCAGTCGGAGGCGGCGGGATGAGCGCCCCAGCCTCGACGCCCGCTTGGACGGCGGAGGACATGGGGTATATGGGCGAGGCCCTTGAACTCGCCGCGCAGGGTGTGCGCGGTGCAAACCCGCTCGTGGGCGCGATCGCCGTCGGATCAGACGGCAAGATCCTCGCGACCGGATTCCATCGCGGCGCCGGAACCGCCCATGCGGAAGCGGACGCGATTCGGAACGCCGAGCGCGATGGGGTCGACCTTGCGGGGGCGACGATGTACGTCACACTGGAACCCTGCAACCACACCGGCAGGACGGGCCCCTGTGCGCAGGCCCTCATCCGCGCCGGTGTTGGGCGGGTCGTGTACGCGATCGACGATCCCCATGACGTGGCCTCGGGCGGCGCGCGGACCCTGCGGGACGCAGGGATCGCAGTCGACGCCGGACTCCTCGCCGGTGAGGCGGAGCGCCTCAACGAGCGTTGGCTCGCTGCCGTGCGGGAGAGGCGACCGTTCGTGACCCTGCACATCGCCCAGACTCTCGATGCGCGCATCGCGGCGGAGGACGGCACGAGCCAGTGGATCACGTGCCCGCCGTCCTTGATGGACAATCATGCGCTCCGCGCCCGGATCGACGCGATTCTCGTAGGCAGCCAGACTGTCGCCGTCGACAATCCACGTCTCACCGCGCGGGCAGAGGACGGGGGCCTTCTCGAGCACCAGCCGCTGCGCGCCGTCATGGGGCTTCGCGATGTGCCCGAAGAGGCAGCCGTGCGCGGCGCCGACGGCCGATTCCACCACCTCCGCACCCAGGATCCCGCGGCGGCGCTCGCCTTGCTCTTCGATCTCGGGGCGCGCCACGTGATGGTCGAAGGCGGCTCGAGGATCATTGCTGCGTTCCTCTCCGCGGGCCTCGTCGACGAGCTCATCGTCTATCAGGCCCCGCTCCTCCTCGGGGCAGGGAAGACCTCCGTAGCAGACCTGGGGATCCGCACACTGGCCGACGCCCAGCACTGGGACTGGGACGAGAGCAGCGGGGGAGCGGTTCGCCGCCTCGGCGCCGACCTCCGCCTCCACCTGCGCCCCGCCAGCGCGTCCGAACGTGCACTACCCCTTGACCCGACTCGTCCCATCTCAGAAGGAAGCAACTGATGTTCACCGGGATCATCGCCGAACGCGGCACCGTCGTCGCTGTCGATTCGACGGGCGAGAGCGCCGTCATCACCCTCTCGGCGCCTACCCTCGCCACCGATCTGCCACTCGGGGGCTCGATCGCCGTCGACGGCTGCTGCCTGACGGCAACCCGGAATGACGGGCACACCTTCGCCGTCGACGTCATGGGCGAGTCGCTCGCTCGGACAACCATCGGCGGGCTCGAGGCGGGGGACACCGTCAACCTCGAACGCTGCGTCCCTGCAGGGGGACGGCTCGACGGGCACGTGGTCCAGGGCCACGTGGACGGCGTGGGCGTTCTTGCAGAACGTGAGCCGCTCGAGAACTGGCATCGTCTCCGCTTCTCCGTTCCGGATGCGCTCGCGCCCTACATTGCGGAGAAGGGATCGATCGCGGTCGACGGCGTCTCGCTCACCGTGACGGCCGTGAGCAGGGCGGGGGAGAGCGAGCAATGGTTCGAGGTGGGCCTCATCCCGGCCACCCTCGCGGAAACGGGGCTGGGGTCGAAGCCGGTCGGCGCCGCAGTCAACCTCGAGGTCGACGTCCTCGCGAAGTACACCGCGAGGCTGCTCTCGTTCGAGGATCGGGGCCGCGGACTCGTGGGCCAGGAGAACCTCGCGGGGAAGGGGGCATCCGCATGAGCGCGCAGGTCCAAGCCATCCGGCTCGAGCCAGTCAAAGCGGCCCTTGACGCGCTCCGCGCAGGCCGCGCCGTCGTCGTCGTGGACGACGAGAACCGGGAGAACGAAGGCGACATCATCTTCGCTGCGCAGTTCTCCACTCCCGCCCTCATGGGCTGGACGATCCGGCATACGTCCGGCGTCGTCTGCGCTCCGCTCTCCGGAGAGATCGCAGACCGCCTCGAGCTCCCGCCCATGGTGGTGGACAACCAGGACGCCAAGGGCACCGCCTACACCGTCTCGTGCGATCTGCGGTCCGGCATCTCGACGGGGATCAGCGCGACCGACCGTTCAAAGGCCGTTGTTGCCCTCGCGGACGCCCGCTCGACGGCCGCAGATTTCACCCGCCCGGGGCATATTTTCCCGTTGCGGGCGGTTGACGGAGGTGTGCTGGCGCGCAGGGGACATACCGAGGCGGCGGTTGACCTGTGCCGTCTGGCAGGCTTGGCTCCAGTAGGAGTGATCGCAGAAGTGGTCCACGACGATGGAGAGATGATGCGCCTCCCCGCATTGCGGGAGTTCGCGGACGAGCATGGATGCCCGCTCATCTCCATCGAGGATCTCGCCGAGTTCGTGGCGGCCCGCCGGGGCGCCGGGGAGGAATGACATGACGACCAGTACGGTCCCGGCCAACGGAGCCAGACGGCCCAGCCACCCAGTGACGAGCGGTCCAGTGGTGAAGCTGCCCACCGCCTTCGGAGAGTTCATCGCCCAGGCCTGGATCGACGAGGAAACCGGGGCCGAGCATCTCGCGGTGAGCTCGCCCGAGCCTCCCGACCCGGGAGTCGCGCCGCTTGTGCGCCTCCACTCCGAATGCCTTACGGGAGACATCTTCGGCTCGTACCGCTGCGATTGCGGGGAACAGCTCGCGTACGCGCTTGGGCTCATCCGAGAGCAGGGCGGGACGCTCCTCTACCTGCGGGGTCACGAGGGGCGCGGAATCGGTCTCGCGAACAAGATCCGGGCCTATTCCCTCCAGGAGGCCGGCTTCGACACGGTCGAGGCGAACGAGCAGTTGGGCCTCCCGGTGGACGCCCGCTCTTACCACGCGGCAGCGCAGATCCTCTCGGAGATGGGCCTCACCCACATCCGGCTCCTGAGCAACAACCCTGACAAGCAGAACAGGCTCGCGCAGGCGGGCGTGCATGTGGTCGAGATGGTGCGCACCGAGGTTCCCTCGCGCGCCGAGAACCTTCGCTACCTGCAGACGAAGAAGGAGCGCATGGCGCACCTTCTGACCCTCGACGTCCAGGCCGCGCTGCCTACGACCCACCCCGACAACGGCTGACCCCAAGAACTTGCGGACGCGCGGAGAGCGCGCCCACCAACAGACAGGATTTCTCCCTCGTGAGCGGACACGGCGCCCCCACCCTTGCCCTTGACGACCCACAGCTCGCCGAACTGCGCCTCGCCATCGTCGCGGCGAGCTGGCACACCCAGATCATGGACGGGCTCCTTGAAGGCGCCCTGCGCGCGGCCAAGGAAGCCGGCATCGACAGCCCCACCGTGGTTCGCGTCCCCGGGAGCTTCGAACTCCCCGTCACAGCAGGA